>NZ_QPMG01000002.1:0-368832 GCF_003336825.1 Proteus sp. CA142267
TTAAGACTAAGACGTTGATAGGCTGGGTGTGTAAGCGTAGCGATACGTTGAGCTAACCAGTACTAATGAACCGTGAGGCTTAACCTGACAACACCGAAGGTGTTTTGTCTGAGAGACGACAGTAGATGAAGTAGGCTTGTTTAAGATTGATATTGCTGGTTATTGCGTAGAGATACACAATAACGGGTAATAAAACAGAATTTGCTTGGCGGCCATAGCGCAGCGGACCCACCTGAATCCATGCCGAACTCAGAAGTGAAACGTTGTAGCGCCGATGGTAGTGTGGGGCCTCCCCATGTGAGAGTAGGGAACTGCCAGGCATTAAATAAGACGAGAAAGCCAACCCAATGGGTTGGCTTTTTTGCGTTTGGAGGTTTAGCTACTCTGAATAAAAAATTATTTTAATTGCTGATAAAGCAATGAACCCGCAGCCGCTCCTGCAACATCGTAAGCAAAATCATGCCAACTCCAGCCAGTACCTTCTGGGCGACTATCATAAAGCTCTTTTGCTACACCTAAACTAATCGAAAATGAGAGCCCTATTAATAATCCCTCTCTATGACCATAATTTTGATGATCTGCATACGCATTTGCGCCCGCGGACGCTGCCATTGAAAATAAGAAATGCTGAGCTTTATCTTTGCCTTTCCAATTATCATTGGCAAAATGAAATGATTGGCAACCATTTAAAGTCATTATTGATAATAAAATAATCAGAGAACAACATTTGAGCTTTAGTTTCATAAAAATAAAAGCCTTTTCACTGATAACAATGTTTTTAATATAGAAGATTATTAAAGATAAGGGATGATTTGAGAAAAGAATTTTATTAAACAAAAAAGCCTTGCTGTAATTTAGCAAGGCTTATCAAATGAAGCATCAATTAAAGTATGCGGCTGATTAATCTATCAACACGAATACGTCGTAAGCGTTTAATTAATTTCTTCACTTTTAGAGGATAAAGCTTAATACTTTCTAGATCTTGGTAGTGTTTCACGACAATAGTATGTTGGCGAATACACTCTAACTCTTTGTGTCGTTGCTCATGTAATTCATGTTTAGGATCATGAATTAATATGGCATTCTCTAAATCTAATCCCCATGCACGCGGATTAAGATTATTACCAGTAATTAATTGCCAGTTATCATCTACCCACATACCTTTTAAGTGATATGTATTATCGCTATCTTTCCAAAGTCTTACTGTTAATTGGTTGCTATCAATAAACCGCTGGAAACGTTGGGTAAATTTACGCAAGTTCATTTCATAGAGATAAGGCAAAGCACCAATAATTTTAAATGGTTCTTCTGGTGGAATATAGAAGTCATTTGCTGTTTTATCACCAATAATAATTTCGACTTGTTTGCCATTTCTTAATAAATGACTAATTTGGCGTACAAGGATCGCAGGCAAATTAAAATAAGGTGTACAAATAACAAGCTTTTCTTCAGTAGAAGCCATAAGGTGAGAAATTGTCTTATTTAAGATATTTTTCTTACCTAACCCCATTAAAGGTGTTACTGCCAGCTCGTTATTAGAAGCATTGGCTTTAATATCATAGCCATCACGAGTGCGTAAATTGAAACGAAATTGACGAATACAGTTTTTAATTTCGGCACAACGAACTCTATCTTTAATATCCAGTCGTTGAATTGCTTCTGATTGCAAAAGATCAGACACAATAAATTGCTTCATTGTGAAAGCTAATTCGTTATTTTGGATAATGTGATATCTGTCATAACGATATTTATCTAGTTTATGCAAGTAAACATTATTAATACTTGCACCACTATAGATAATGGTATCATCAAAGATAAAGCCTTTAAGATGTAATACACCTAATGCTTCACGAGTGTTTACGGGAATGCCGTAAATAGGGATCTCAATATCAGGGTGCTGCTGTGCAACGTGGTAGTACCAATCTGCATTTGTTGCATCAGCAGAGACACCAATACGCCCACGTTGAGCACGGTGCCAGTCAACAATAACGGTAATGGATAATTCAGGACGTTGTTGTTTTGCGGTATAAAGCGCATCAAGGATCTCTTCACCAGCCTCATCATGCTCTAAGTAAAGAGCTGTAATAAAGATCTCTTTCTTTGCTTGAGCTATGTATTTCAATAAGGTGCTGCGAAACGCGGACGTCTGATAAAGCGTTTCAACATCAGCAACTGACTGAGCTAATTTAGGCAGTTGTGCAAGGTGTTGTTGATGCTTAGCAAGTTTTAGTTTAGACAACATCACAGTGCTTAATTCTCTTGTTTATGATGGCAGATGGAGCCATCGTCCATGTAGATTTTCTTTAACCGATCTTCTGATCATAACATTAGTTATATGGGATGTACGCATAAAATCATCATATATAGCTAATTTATCAAAGGATGCGTGAACAATCACATAAAGAAACTTTCTCTAATGATTATAGCATTGGGCTATCGTTTGAAGATCCAAGCTGTAAATCAAGATTGACTATTCCTTCATCAAATTGTACTTCAACAGAAAATCCCAGTTTTTTCGCTAAACTTATCATGTTGCGATTTTCAGGCATTGTTATCGCGGTTAAACGTTTAATGCCATGTTCTCTAGTATAGTTGATAAGTTTAGTCATAAGTTGATGACCTAAAGTATTTCCTTTTAAATCAGAACGCACAAGAATAGCAAATTCTGCATGCTGATTATCGGGATCTGCCATTGCACGAGCAACACCAATGATTTCAGGCTGATCTTCTGGATTTCGGATCGCGACGAAAGCCATTTCTCGATCGTAGTCAATTTGAGTCATATTCGCGAGATCGTCATGTGTAAACTCACTGATCTCACTAAAATATCGATAATAAAGATCTTCTTTTGTCACTTGGTTTATAAACGTTTTCAGTAACGGTTCATCTTCCGGCAAAATAGGGCGGATAAAGCAAGGGTTGTTATCTCTTAGGAAGAATGTTTCTTCTAATTCATTGGGATAAGGGCGAATAGAGAGTCTTTGATGAGGATCGCCTTGTAGTGGTGCTAACTCCATTGCAACATCGAGCAATGTAAAATCATTACCTGAAGCAAGTAGAGGGTGAATATCTAATCTGACAATTTGTGGACAATCTAAAAGTAAGTGAGAAACCTGTACCAAAAAATGACTTAGACTTAATATATTTAGAGGCTGTAAAGCGCTTCTAGGTTGTATCTTTCCGCTTTTTATCGCGTTAATAACCAGATAACGGGCAAGTGCCATATTAAGAGGTGGTAAAGCAACAGCAGCTTTAGTTTCTATTTGCCACTCAACCCCCCCTTCACCTAAGACAATTAATGGGCCAAAAATAGGATCTTGCTCTATCGCGACGCGCAATTCCTGAGAGCCAGCGCGATTTGCCATACTTTGCACCAATAAACCCTGAATTTGCGCTTGAGGGTAAAGTTCTGTAACGCGCCCTATAATGGCATGTGCTGCTGATGATACTTCTGTGCTGTCTCGAAGGTAAAGCATAACACCTTGTACTTCGGACTTATGAGGGATATCAGGAGAACGCAATTTCAGTGCAACAGGATAACCAATCTTTTCAGCAATATTGACAGCTTCTTGTGCATTATGAGCAATCCAAGTAGGAAGTGTATTAAAGCTGTAAGCTTCCATAATTGGCTGAACTTGGTGTGTGTCTAATCGATATTGCTTATTTTTTAATGCCTCTTCAATGCAACGATGTGCTTGTTGTGTATTCATTTTGATATCTAGAGGCAATGCTGGTGTTTCTTTTAGCTGTTTCTGATTTCGACGATATTCCACCATATGCATAAATGCGGTGACGGCACCTTCAGGTGTTCGATAAGTTGGAATTCCAGCTTCGCTAAATAATTTACGCGATTGTTGAGATGAATATTCTCCGCCCCAATTAGTGAAAACGGTAAGCCATTTACGTCTAGGGTGTTTATTGATGGCTTCTATGACTCGTTGTGCCGTTTCAATGCTAGGGGCTATGGCACTAGGTGTGTGAATAAGGAGTAATGCATCATGATCATGGCTATCTAACAAACAATTCAATGCCAAAATATAACGATCAACGGTTGTATCATCACCTAAGTTCAGTGGATTACGAATGATATTTTCTTCTTGAATAACACTTTGTAGCTTTTGTTTTGTTTCATCCGTAAGTTGTGCAAGCTTTCCTGAATGCAAGAATAGTTCATCAATGGCCATTGCAGCAGGTGCAGAGCCATTACTCATAATCATCAATCTTTCGCCTTTTAAAGGCGTCATATAGCTAAGAGTTTCAACGGCAGAAAACATTTCATGAGTATCTTGTACTCGTAATAACCCTGCACGTTGAAAAGCTGCATCATAAGCCACGTCATAACTTGGTGTATCACCTAATAGCAGTTGAGCTTTTTGGGTTCGACCACTTTTTATCACCAGAATCGGTTTGTTGCGCGAAGCACTACGGGATGCCGACATAAAACGTCGCGCATCTTTTATATGTTCGAGATGCAATAAAATAGCACTGGTTTTAGTGTCCCTTGCCAGAAAATCTAGTAAATCATCGACTTGGATATCTTGGTTATCACCTAATGCAATAAAATAGGAAAAGCCAATATTGCGGTAATATGCCCAATCTAAAATTGTGTTGGCGACAGCGGCTGATTGCGAAATAAAAGCGAGCTTTCCTTTTTTAACGGGAAGTGGTGAAAAGCTGGCATTTAAACCTTGCCACGGTGCTAAAAGTCCCAAACTATTTGGGCCAAGTAAACGGATGTGATATTGCTGGCAAAGTAATTTTATTGGCTGAAATTGTTCAGGTTGTGCAGAAAGTACAATTACGGCTTTGCAGCCAGACTCACCTAATTGTTTTAGTAGCTCAAGGTTGCGACGATGATGTGTACAAATAATCGCGAGATCAGGTACTTGAGGTAATTTATCAATAGAAGGATAAGTGAAAACACCAGAGACAGAGCCACGAGCGGGATTAATCGGAAACACTGGGCCATTAAATCCACCACTGAGCAAATTTTTCATCATGGTGGTTCCTGCTCGACCTAATTTTTCAGAGGCACCAATCACCGCAATAGATTTAGGACGTAATAGTGCTTCAAGACCTCGTTGGCTCATATCCACTCCAGAGTTTCATTATCAACTGCTATTCAATGTAGCTGATTTGATCTTCTTTTGCCTGACTCCGGTCTGGTTTTCCAAGTAAATATTGTTGACGAAAGTAACTAAAATGAGAAAAAAGCTGTTGTGAGGCTTGAATATCGCCGACATTCTCTAAAATAGAGGCCGCTACTTCTGCCGTACAATGTTGATCTTCTCTTGCTGCTTGGCGAAGTACGTACTCACATTTAATTGCCTCATTTAAAGAAAAAAGAGGCAATGAATCGAGATAAGGGCTTTTGCGAAACATTTTGCGAGCTTCACTCCAAGTACCATCAAGGAGGACAAACAAAGGCGGTTTGCTATTGGCTGGGAGTTGGTTGTATACAACTCGTTCACTTGATGCATAGCTTTCAGGGAACACAACATAAGCTTGCTTATCAGGTGTATTGATTAGATCAAGCAAGGCCTGTTCTGGCTCAGTTCGGGACCATAAAAATGCCTGTGTGTCTGGTAATACATCGGCAATTAATTTCCCCGTATTACTTGGCTTCATCACTTCAGTATCATACATCAATAAACAAAATTGGCTTTTTGCTGGTTGATTGATAATCGTGTCACAAAGACACTGTTTTTCAGGTAATAAGCAAAAAGTGCAACGTTTTGTACGAAAACCCCGCGCTTTAAAAGGGCGAGTTGAAATCGAAAGTCGATATTGACGAAGTCGAGAGACTGCATTGTCATGCATAACAGATTGACCAATACTTATAAAAAGAATCGAATATTATCATGTTCAAAACAAACAAACTATTTAGTATGTTTTTATCATAAAAATCATACTGATATATTAGTTATTTATGAGATGAAGTTAATTATCAATTGATCCTGATTAGTTTATCGATTCCTGTGCGTGATTCTCTCGGTGACAGTTGCTAAACTATCATGTAATCTGCGCCCCTATTGCAGTTGGAGAGACAAATGAACGATTCTTATGAAGGTAAAAACGGCAAAGTAAAAGTAATGTATGTCCGTAGTGAGGACAATGCCGATAATAAACCTAAAAAACCATCCCGCCGTCCTGAAAATGGTCGTGGTGATAGCCGTGATAACAAACGCGGTGACAACCGTGACGACAAAAATCGTGATAATAGACGTGGCGATAACCGCGACGATAAAAATCGCGATAACAGACGTGGTGATAACAAATTTTCTCGTCGTGATGACCGCGGTGCAGGTAAGCCTTCAGGGCGTGGCGCATCACGTAATGAATCAAAACCTTCTCGCGATAGCGAAGGCGGAAGTTTTTCTCCGTGGAAAACGGTTTCTCGCCCTGCTGGTGAAGAGGCAATTAAAGAGCACGATGGCATTACTGGTAAAAGCCAAATCGATCCTGAACAGCTGCGTCGCCAGCGTTTAGAAGAGACGCGTATTTATGGTGAAAATGCCTGCCAAGCAATGTTTAAAAATCGTCCTGATGCGATTGTTCGTGCTTGGTTTTTACAAGATGTGACACCACGTTTTCGAGATGCATTAAAATGGATGGCGGCAAATCGTAAAGCTTATCACGTTGTTGAAGAAGAAGAGATGGTGAAAGCCGCTCGTACTGATCACCATGGTGGCGTGTGCTTCTTAATTAAAAAACGTGTTGGTCATGATGCAGAAACCTATCTGAAAGGTGCACCTGAACATGATTGCGTATTAGCACTTGAAGATGTGGGTAATCCACATAACGTAGGTGCAATTATGCGTAGCTGTGCGCACTTTGGTGTGAAAGGGGTTATCTCTCCTGATTCTGCTGTATTAGAATCTGGCGCTGCTGTTCGTACCGCAGAAGGTGGTGCAGAATATATCCAAGGTATTGATGCTGATAACTTTGCTCAAACGTTAGATAAATTTAAAAAAGCGGGTTATACGCTGGTGGCAACATCAAGTCACAAAGGCAGTGTACCATTATCAAAAGCACAATTACCGGCGAAAATGGTTCTTATCTTAGGTCAAGAGAAAGATGGCTTAAGTGAAAGCACTTTAAATCAAGGTGATATGAGCATTTACATCGGCGGTACTGGCCACGTTGAAAGCTTAAACGTCTCTGTGGCTTCTGGCGTGTTATTAGCAGAATGGTGGCGTCAGCACCAAGGCTAATTGCTTTAAAGTTTTTTAAAGAATAGTACAAAACCCCACTTAATCGCTATGATTTAAGCGGGGTTTTTATTTATACGGTCTATGCTACTTATATTATTTTCCAGGTGAAAAAGGCGGTTTAGCAAACCAAACCACGATCATCATGATAAGGAAAATACCAGCTGCTAACCAAAAAATCTCATTGGCTGAAATAATTAATCCCTGTTCTGTAATCGTCTTGGCTAAATATGCAGATGCTTGTTCATTTGAAAGACCAAGATCATTCATTTGTTGGTACGCCATTTGTGAATCAGGATCGAGTGGATTAATTTTTTCTACAAAGGTTTCATGGTGAAGTGATTCTCTTTGTGTCCAAACCGTTGTGGTTAACGATGCGCCAATTGCTCCAGCCAATGTTCTTAAGAAGTTCGAAAGACTTGATGCTGATGCCATTTTTTCTGGAGGTAGTCCAGATAATGTCATTGTCGTTAATGGCATAAAGAAACACGCAACCGCTAAACCTTGCCAGAATTGAGGCCATGCCACAGTGGCAAAATCCATTCCTGGTTCGAAGGTATAAGATCGCCAATAAAAACACACAGAAAACATAATAAAGCTAAAGCTGATGATATAGCGTAAATCCACTTTACCACCAAATTTACCTATAATCGGTGTGATAATTAAAGGTAATAAACCTACAGATGCTGATGCTAATCCTGCCCATGTTGCTGTATAACCAAAGACCTCTTGTAAAAGCAGTGGTAGTAAAACAATGGTGCCAAAATAGATCATATAGGCGAGACTGAGCGTGACACAGCCAATGGTAAAGTTTCGACTCTTAAAGAGAGAAAGATCTATCACTGGATGATCGTCTGTTAACTCCCAAACAATTAAGAAGCTAAGTGCAACCACTGCCACAATGGTGAGAACTATAATTTCTGTCGAATTAAACCAATCGAGCTCTTTACCCTGATCGAGCATGATTTGTAACGCACCAATACCCACGACAAGTAAAACAAGGCCAATGGTATCTATTGGTTTAATTTCAGTTTTTGTTTCACGTCCAGCTAAGGTGTTCGATATACACATAATAATCAACACACCAAATGGAACGTTAATAAAAAATATCCATCCCCAATGATAGTTATCGCTGATGTAGCCACCTAAAATCGGTCCTAAAATAGGTGCTACAACAATGGTCACTGACCATAGTGCAAGTGCCATATTTCGTTTGGCAGGTGGATAGTTATTCAATAACAAACTTTGTGATAAAGGAATTAGTGGTCCTGCAACTAAACCTTGAAGCACACGAAAGAAAATAAGCATTTCAAGACTTTGTGAAATGCCACAAAGCCAAGATGTTAACGCAAAAAGTGCCGTTGACCACATAAAGAGTCGAACTTCACCAATACGTTTTGCTAACCAACCTGTGATTGGGATAGAAATAGCATTTGCCACACCAAAAGAGGTAATAACCCAAGTCCCCTGTGAGTTAGAGGCACCTAAGTTTCCTGCAATAGTTGGAATGGCTACGTTAGCGATTGTAGAATCGAGAACTTGCATAAAGGTGGCCAACGCAAGGGCGATGGTCATTAAGGCAAGTCTTCCTCCTTGTAATGGCTCTTTGATCACCTTTACACCTCGCCTTTATTGTCCTGCATTTTGTTCAATGATTTCATTGATCAGTTTATTAATCTCTGACATATCAATTGTTAAAGCATCAGTATGATAAGCAGGTGTTTGGCGTTCGCTGTGTGATAATACTTTTCCATCAAGGTTAATCGTATCGACAGTTACTTCAGAAGAAAGACCAATACGCAGAGGCTTTTCTGCTAATTCTTTTTCATCTAATGAAATACGCACAGGTAAGCGTTGAACGACTTTTATCCAGTTACCACTAGCATTTTGCGCAGGCAATAATGAGAAAGCACTACCTGTTCCCATATCTAAACCTAATACAGTGCCGTGATAAATGACTTTTTTACCATAAAAGTCAGTCGTGATCTTTGCCGGTTGACCAATTCGCATATTGGCGAGTTGGGTTTCTTTAAAGTTGGCATCAATCCACATACCCGTTACAGGAACAACGGCCATTAAAGGTTTACCCGGTGAGACTTGTGCGCCAACTTGAACGCTACGACGTGAAACATAGCCGTCTGTTGGGCTTAAAATTTTAGTACGTTCTAAGGCCAGCCATGCATTACGAACATCAGTTGATGCTTGTAAAACAGAAGGTTGTTTTGCAATTGGTGTATTTAAGATAATTGCTTGATTAGCATTATATTGCTCTCTTGCAACTTCTAAAGCCGCTCTTGCGGTAGAAACAGCTTCTCTGGCGTGTTGAAGTTCTTCTTTACCAATGACGTTGCGTTCACCTAAAACTTCACGACGACGAAGATCATTTTGTAATTTAGTGAGCTCAGTTTCGCGTAAAACGATGTTTGCTTTTAATTGACGACCGTTGATGATTTGCTGATGCATTTGGCGAACACTATTAGCTAATGCTGTTTTTGCTTTTTCTAATGCCAGTTTTTCATCACTTGAATCTAATAAAACTAAGGGTTCACCCGCTTTTACAAAATCGGTGTTATCCACATAAACTGTGGTAACAGAACCAGAAATCTGTGGCATCACCATGATTTGATTGCCAGTCACATAAGCATTATCTGTTGTTTCATGGTGTCTTAACACCATAAACCAGTAAGCTGTGTAAGCTACACCAGCAACAATAAATAGGATGGTTAGCAATAGTAGAACATTTCGGCGAGTTCGTTTTTTATTGCGAATGGGAGCCTGAGGGGGGGTAGTTTCCTCATTAACACTCATTTAGAAGATCTCCATAAAACCAGAAAAACATCATTAGATATGTTTCCAGTATTAAAACTGGAAACATAATTATAAAGTCAATCTTAGAATAATTATTAGCGTGAAGGTAAATTATAAATGCTAATGGGTAAGTATGTTTGCCGATTTATGGCGTAAATAGGATTAGATCAATAAAACTATTTATTATGCTACTTATTCACAACCTTTTTCAGCCAAAGTATCTAATTGTAATAATAACTTACGCATTAGCGTTTCAAGCTGTCTTTGTTCAGATTGATCTAATACAGACCAGATTTGTTTTAAGCACTGATGTTGCGGTGGTAATAAGCTATTTAAAAACTCTTCACCTGCATCAGTCAAATGGAGATGTAAACAACGGCGGTCATTATGGCTTTCACGACGTTCAATCCAACCTTGCTTTTCAAGCTCATCAGCAATGCGTGTTGCATTCGTTCTTGAAGAGCCTAAAGCTGCACTTAATTCTGATGGTTGAATACTACGATTTTCTGTCGTATCTAAAATCATTAGTGCCATAAATAATGTCTCGTTAATACCCTGAGACTTCAACATATTATTACGACTTTCAAGAAGTTTGCTTTGAACATGCATAGAAAGGCGAGTTAACAAAATTTCTTGATAAGGAATATCTTTGTTAAGCGATTTCTGTTGTGTAGCGCGAGTGTTTAGTAATTCTTCTGTTGGCGTAAATGAGCTTTCCATTTTTAGACACCTTGTTAGTTTCGAAAATTAGGATAATGCTGTTATCAACATGTTAAATGGTATATTAAACACACAATTTAGCAATTTTTATTATTTATAGTCACTATGTTTTTTTGATTATGTTACCTGATTCATAAATTTTATGAATGATAACACAAAAAAAAGAATAGGTACTTATCTCTTTACAATAAGTTAATAAAATCAATTTATCACTTATCTGACAATGAATAGTAGTCTATTTGCGAAAAAAGGGATCATTTTTTACGATAAAACACGTAATAAATTTATTATCACTACCAATGGTTGTTATGTTGATAATATCGAAGTGAAATTATTTATATAGTGCTTTATTGATGAGATTGATATAATTTTCTTAATAAAGAATGGGATGATGATATACATTAATAGTAATCACGCTGTTAAAACATTCACATTTTATTCTGATTAGAGTGGGATTGAAGAAATAATGTAACCCATCCTTGGGTCTGAAAATTATTCGGCGTGGATTATTGGATCATTTTTATAACCTAAAAACCAAACAATAAGACCGATAATACCGATGACTAATCCAGCGATGGAAACACCTGTCCATCCATATTGATGATAAGCATAGCCTGATAGTAAAGATCCTAATGCACCACCAATAAAATAGCTTGTCATATAAGCGGCAGTTAGGCGGTTTCTAGCATCAGGTAAAATACGGTATATGGTGCTCTGATTGGTGACATGAACACCCTGAACAGCTAAGTCTAGCAGGACAACACCAATAATAAAGCTGATGAGCCCAATCCAGTGATAATAAGGTGCAATAATGATAAAGCCCCAAGAAAGAAAGAGGATGACTAATCCTACAGTGGTGGTTTTCTTGCCTTTTCCTTTATCCACTAATACGCCTGCTTTTCCTGCCATTAATGCACCTGCGGCACCCACAAGACCAAATAAACCAATCACGGCATCCGAGTAATTAAAAGGATCAGAAGCCAATAGAAAGGCCATTGAGGTCCACAATAAACCAAAGTGAGCAAAAATAAGTGCGCCAACTAATGAACGAGTTCTTAATACAGGCGTTGTTGCAAATAATTTGAAAATAGAACCTAGCAACTGGAAATAATTTAAGTTTGTTTCACTTTTATAAGTGGGCAAGCAACGCCATAAAGTGATAGCTAAAATCGACAGAAAAATACTTGCTACCCAGAAAATACCCTGCCAATTAGTAAATGACGCCATTAACCCAGATGCAGTTCTCGCCAGTAAGATCCCGAGTAAAAGACCACTCATAATCGTGCCGACAGCTTTTCCTCGTTGATGAGGTGCTGCAAGGGTTGCTGCAAAAGGAACAAGAATTTGAGCTACAACGGAGAACATACCTGAGAGCGCAGTTCCTATTAACATCACCCAGATATTGGATGCCATAGCGGTAATTAATAGGCCACTCGCTGAAATTAATGTCATGGTAATAATCAGTGAGCGACGTTCAAAAATATCGCCAAGAGGCACTAATAACATTAACCCTACGGCATAACTTAATTGGGCTGTGGTAACAATAAATCCAGCCAAGGTTGCGGATATGTGGAAATAGTTTGCGATTGAATCAAGTAGGGGTTGTGCATAGTAGTTACTGGCAACAACCATACCTGTGGCAACCGCCATTAGTAAAATAAGACCTTTGCTTAGCGATGTTTGTGGTGCGGTGTTTTCCATAATACTCATAACAAATCATTTATAAGGTAAATGATAGTAACATGAGTCATTTTTTTGAGAAAAGAATTACTGTGATAGAGATGTTCAATTAATTTGATATAAACCCTTAGATTTTATTCTTATAACATATTGTTTTATATTATGAATAAACATTAACTTTAGCTTGTTAATAACTAAAAAGCGTAAAAAAGAGCATAGTCAAACACCATATCCATTGAACTGAAACGCCAATCACAGCAAAAGAAAATAGACGTTTAGTCCCTAGCCAGCGGGCTTCCATCGTCTGTTTTTTGGGGCGTTTAGGAAATAACGTAGAGAGGCTTTCATCAAAGCTAACATCATCTTGATAGCGATAAAGTGCCTGAAAAAAATGGCTATCAAGCCATAAACGAAAAAGGTGATATTGCGTAAATAAAAATAAAAGAGAAGCAACAAAGAATGCCAGTTTATTATGAAAATGAAGGCTAAATACAGGCCATGTGCTTATATAAGGTAATAGTGATAAAAGCAGTAAATAGCGCCAACTTTGTGTTAAAGACACAATCACTTTACCGCTGGTTTTTGTTGTCAGCATCGTTATCTCGTTATTTATTTCGTTGGAAATTCGAATACCAAATTTGTAATGCCTCTTGTGTTTCTGGATTTAAAATCACTTGAGGGCGTATTTTATATACCTGTTTTATCGCTTCTTCCAAAGTATCTACTGTGCCACTGTAAACTAACCATGCAACTACAACAGTTGCACTGCGCGAATAGCCTAATTTGCAATGAATATAAACTGTTCCTACTTGGCTAAGCTGTTCCATAGACAACATGGCTTTGCTGATATCATCAGGAGATAATGGTAATAAATCGATTTGAGGCTGCGCTAAATAAAGCTGATTTTGGCTAAACTTGTTTCTTGGCCACTCACAGGTTAAATCAAAGACGGCGTTCGCTTTTAATTTATAAAGAGGGCGTCCGCCTAATAAAATACCTTCAGTCACTAAACTGGGCGTTTGGCAACGAGTTAAATAATAGCGATAAGTACACCAAGCAAAAAAGCGATAAGGTAATAGGATTATCTGTGCAGAAAGGGGAATTTCACCCTGTACATTTTTTTGAAAAATAGAAGCGCCTGCCCCTAAATAACCTAAAGTCACAAAAGTTAATGTGATTGCAGGCCAGAGAAAAATCCAAAAGAAACCTTGTAAGCCAAAAGATAACAGATAAAACACCATTGCTGATAACGCATAGTTTTTACCAATACGTAAACTGCGTTTACTACCTGTAAAATACCATTTCCAACGAGAGTTTATTGGTAATAAATAACAAATAAACACGCCGACACCAAAGCCCGTAATAATATCGATAAAGTGATGTTGCCACGTTGTCAGTACGGAAACAGCAATAAGCAATGACCATAAATTTAAAAACCATTGCCATGATTTTGGAGTATGTGCGCGAAAACGTAACCAAAGTATCCACAATAAGATTATGTGCAAAGAAGGGGCTTGATTATAAGGTAAATCGAAACCTTCTAATTGGGTAAATAACCAACCAGAAAACCCTTCTGTTGTTGGGCGAATAAAACTAAATTTTAAAGGGAATAATAAAAAACCAGCACAAGCAATAAGAGAGGCAACAATTAAACGTAGCCCATGTATAAATTGTTCTCTTAACGTTGTACAAATAATCAGTGAAATACCATAGGCAATATTCACACTCCAATAAGGAATGATTGTCCAAGGTAAAAAAGGGATCGCTTTTTCCCATGAATAAACAAAAGAAGAAACATCAGATAAAGTGGAAGTATAAGTGTTAACTTGCATATAAGTTAAATAGAAAAATGGGGCAAGAAACAACAGCCATACAATACCAGCAAGCCAGATACTTTTTCTCGATGATGTTATTTGAGTGTGTTGGGTTCCACCCATACTAAAATTCCTTTCTTTGTTTATGTTTCTATTTTTACAATGACTTAAAACTATCGCTATATGTTGCCATATAGCGATAGCTCGGTTATTGATGGTGCATTCTGTTAGCGACGTTTTGCTATCGATACACTGAAAATACCCCAATGATCAATTTGTTGATCTAACTTTTCGAAACCAGCTTCATTGACTAAAGCATCCATTTCACCTTGACTACGACAACGCATGATCCAAGGTTGTCCGTTTTGGTGACTAGGTAATACACGCGCAATCATTTCAAGCTGAGGGTGCCAAGGTTGACAGGTATAAATCAATAAACCGCCACTTGGAATGGCTTGTGATAGTCCTTTTAAAGACTCTTTTAGCAGATGATTTTCAGGGAATAATTCATAAAGCCCGCTGACAA
The DNA here is from genome assembly GCF_003336825.1 of Proteus sp. CA142267. NCBI lineage: Bacteria > Pseudomonadati > Pseudomonadota > Gammaproteobacteria > Enterobacterales > Morganellaceae > Proteus > Proteus sp. CA142267. Next base: position 14,760 of record NZ_QPMG01000002.1, read on the forward strand.
TACCTAAAGTTGGTGACGGAGAAACCGCACTCAAGCTTTCTGCATCAAAGGCGTTACCTTCTTCAAAACGTACTTTGTCTTCTAAGTGACGCTCTTTAATCGCAATATTGCCTTGTTCAACGTTAATGGCGCTATAATCACGCATTAAAATCGAATCGACCTTACCATAATCATTAACGGCATCAAAAATATAGCGCCCTTGTCCTGCTGCAATATCCATAATATGCACTGGCATATTATTTTGTATTAATTGGCGAATTGCGTAGCGGATTGTATTTTCAATATTGATTTTACGTTGTCGAATGCCTTGCCAACCAATACTATTTAAATATTGTCTATCAACAACCCGACCAAATAAGCCTTTCCCTTGAGGCTGATTACGGTAGACATAATCCAGCGTCGATCCGGAATCAAAACCTTTATCGTAGCCTAGAGCAACACCTTCAGATGCTTTACCTAAAGTACTCATAGAACGGCTAAGTACTTTGTAATAAAGTCTTTTTGGACAATATTTAGGAAGAGGCGTCTGTAATGCGCGATAAACATCTGCACTATGACTCCAAATATCTTCATGTTGGTAATCATGTTGATAAAGTGGTTGTGCAAATAAGGTTTCAATAAAACTGCGCATTTTATTGATAGGAATAACTCTGTCTTTCTCACCTAAAGTATCGTGGTAAAAGCCAGGTAAGACATGCTTTTCTTTGATAGATGTGTTTAAACGTTCATAGAAAAGATGTTGAGGCTTAGCGTGAACCACATGATCATTGCCTGAAATAAACAACTGTGTTGGTAAAGTAATTGCACTTGCATCTTCAACAACACGATCAGCCGTTTTATAAAGCTCTAATAAAATATTGACGGCAATAGGACGAGTGATCAGCGAGTCTTGGCTAAAAGAGTCGATGCGACTTTGATCATGGGTTAAGTATTTGGCTTTCACGTATGAATTAACATAAAAGAGCCCACGAGCTTTTTGCATCAAGGCAAGGCCTGTGCGTGCAAAAGGGACATATAATTTCACTTTAAATGCAGGGGAAGCTAACACCATACCGCGGATCTTAGGGGCATAATCGTGTACCCAACCAGTAACTAAAACGGCGCCTACACTTTGACCAACAACCAGAATATTCTCCATTGGAATATTATAGTTGGATGAAACGTAATGAACGAATTCGTCTATATCTTTTATTGAAGTTCCCATTGATGGGCTATAACCGCGAGCGCCTTGATTTTTACCATGACCTCGAGCATCCCAAGCAAACATTGAAAAATCAGGAAGATCTAACTCATCCACTAGATGAGAAACACGACCTGAGTGTTCATGACCTCGGTGAAATAAAATAATTGCTTTTGGTTCAGTGGTAATTTGAGCAGGCCAATGGCGATAATACAGAGGTGTTTTATCGCTGGTGGTAAATTCAGACTCAATCATATTCCTTTGAGTTTGATATTGCGGTTGTTGATTCATAACGATGTATCCTTATCTTTATCTGTCATCGTTGCTTCTTTTAGTGCGCGATGAATTCGGTGATAACAAGTCAACAAAAGTAATAAATTAATAATAATAAAAAGATAATGCGTGTTTTCTGATAATGTCAGTGAGGGGAATAATCCAATAAAAAAGGCGATAGCACCGAAAATAAAGGCTCTATCACTTTTTCCCATCGGGCCATCATAACGACGAGACGCATGAATAGTTTGGGCAAGCACGCCTAAAAACTCAGTCATTATCATTAAAAAGAGTGCCAGCATGATCCACCAATAGGCTTGTGGAAAAATAAAAGCAAAAGGTAGATAGAGTGCAATGTCTGAAATAACATCGCTGGCTTCATTTAATATCGCCCCAAGCGCACTTTTTTGATTATGTTCTCGTGCAAGCATGCCATCTATGGCATTAAGCGCCATACGAAAAAAGAGGACAAAAGGGAGCAATAAAAATAAATGGGGATAAGGATAAAGCAAAAGTAATCCACCAACAGCAATGGATAACAGTAAGGCAAAAAGTGTGACCTGATTTGCTGTGATCCCTTTTGTGAATAACTGTTCTACATAAGGGCGTAATAGAGCTTGAAATTTGGGTTTTAGGTCATAAATTGTCATGACGCATCCTTGTGTTCAAAAGTGCGTATATTACCTCATAATTATAATTTTATTATTAGCTGATTTTTATCTCATTGAATATCTTTATTTCAATACTTTAATTTATTTACGATTTAAACATAAAACTAAGACTTAAAATTTACTTGAGTTAATAATTATTTAGCTCTCAAAATAAAGAGAAAATAAGATCCGTAAAATTGTAATTATCAGACTGTTCCGTGTCTGTTTTATTCTCTTTATTTTAAAAATGATTAATTTTTCTTTAGTAATATGTACGTAATTATAATTAGGGAATTAAATGAAGAAAATGAAAATAAGAGATATTAAATACCTTATAATAACTAATGAAATTAGTTTAATTTATTATAAATATTATTTTAGATGAAATTTAAATCTAACAAGAGTGTATCGATAGTGTAGTTATCTGTATTGAGTGATAAGTACAAAAAAGCTAGATAATGATAATTATTATCATTATCATAATTAGCGCTGTTAGTTACAGCTCTAATCATCTATCAAACTAATAACCATACAAAAAGATACTACTATTATGATCCATTTCTTAGCAAAAAATGATGCTTATCGTCAGGGAATTGGGATATTTTCATTTTCGTCATCAGCGATAGCATTATTATTGACTTCACTCACTTCGTTAAATAGCTATGCAACTGAAAGTGTAAAACCAGAAATAACGATATCCACAAAGTCGGAAAGTCCAGCACAACCAAAATCACGTGAAAAGATTATTATTGAACCTATCTATGTATCAGGTGAACTCAACTCAAGTGTTGATGCGGGAAGTACCGTTCTGACATTAAAAGATATCGATAGAATTCAGCCTAATAATATTGCAGAGCTGGTGGATAAATTACCCGGAATTTCATCATCGGGTTCACCAAGACCGGGCGGTCAAACATTAAATATCTGGGGGATGGGTAATCCTGAAGATATTAAAATTACCCTTGATGGTACGCCTAAAACCTTTGAGAAATATCGCCAAGGTTCAATTTTTATTGATCCTGAATTAATCCGTCGTATAGATGTTGATAAAGGGCCTCATAATATTACTCAAGGAAATGGCGGTTTTGGTGGTTCGGTGAGAATTGAAACCAAAGATCCCGATGATTTATTACTACCCGATCAGAATATTGGGATGTTTTTAAAATATGGCCACCATACTAACGATAGACAAAATCGTTATAGTGGTGCGGTATACGGTAAATTACTGGATGGGCAAGCAGATGGATTATTCTATTTTAACCGTCGTGAAAGTGACGATCTGCGACGTCCTGATGGGACTAAATTTGGCTATTCACAGTCAGATCAGGATTCTTTTTTAATTAAGACCAATATCTATTTAACGGAAGCACAAACATTAACGTTATCAGCATCACGATCAGAAAGTGATGGTTGGACGCCTTGGGCGGCTAAACGTGATGAATTAGCTAAACCTAGCCAAGCTGAAGTGGATAAATATGGTTTTGATGCGGCGATGAAACGCAAATTAGTTTATCGTGATCAAAAAGATGACACCTTTAGTGTGAAATGGAATATTCAGCCGGTTGATTCCGATTTAATTAATTTAACGCTCACCTACGGTTACTCAAAAACCAAACAAAATGATAGTCGCCCAGAGACAGCGAGCTCCTATTTTAGTGGCAGTATGGGCAATCAAAGTTGGGTAGATTATCGAAATCATCAAATTGAAATTAAAAATGAAAGCACAGTTATGCAAGGTGCTTTAGAGCATAAGGTATTAGTAGGAACACGTTGGCATCGTAATGATCGTGATGTTTTAATGTTTACTCGTGATAAAGCTAAAAATCCAAATTATAACTATGGATATTATGCGCCTCCTTATATGCCAGAAGGTACGCAAACGACAACCAGTTTCTATCTTCAAGATTCGATGAGCTATAGAAATCTGACGATAACTCCGGGCGTTCGCTACGATATCGTTAAAAATCAAGGCAAGGGAAGCCGAGCGATTACCTATCAAGATCCTGATCCCTATTATGGGCATGATTACTCTGATGTGACTTATAGCGGGGCAACACCACATTTAGGTTTATTATGGAAGATGAATCAGAATTTCAGATTCTTTGGTGATTTAACCTATACATGGCGAGCTCCATTGATTGATGAGCAGTATGAAGTTCAAGGAAGAGTTTCTAGCTTAACAGGAACGAGCCGTCATCTAGACAAAGAAACAGTAAGAGCTGCACGAATTGGTGCAATTGTGGATTTTGAAAGTGTTATTCAGCAAGAAGATCAACTGCAGTTAAGAACGACACTATTTGATACTCGTGGTAAAGACGAAATCTTCCGCCGTCGCGGTGTCTATTGTGAAAGTCAAAAGATGGATGGACATAATGGAAATTGCCCACCTTCGATTGGTAATTACCGTAATTTACCGGGCTACCACATCCAAGGGTTGGAAATCGAAGCCTTTTATAATAGCCCTAATGTATTTGGCCGTTTAGCATATTCAACAATGAAAGGAAAACGTGACCAATCACCGCGCGACCCGTGGTTTGGTCAAAAAACATGGATTGCTGAGATACAACCTGACGCTTTACATGCTACCCTTGGTGTAAAAGTACCAAGTATTAACGTTAATATGGGATGGACGGGTGATTTTATTGGTGCTCAGCGTCGTTCACCAATGGATGCCGATCCTGATGCTGGCTATTGGTCATTACCAAAAAGTAAAGGTTATGCAATCCATGGTCTATTTGCGAATTGGGAACCTTCTTTTATAGATAATACGGAAGTTCGTTTTACGGTCGCGAATTTATTTAACCGAGATTATTACCCCTATTTAGGTGAATCAGTTTCAGGGGTAGGACGTGATTATCGATTTACTGTGGTAAAACGTTTCTAATATTACCGAAAATAAAAACAGATAAACCCCATAGATATTATGGGGTTTATTGACACTAAGAATTCAATATTCGTTATATTGAATTAATAACCATGTGATGCAGAAGTTGCAATCATTGCCATCATGGTTGTGAAGAAGAAAATAAAGAAAATAACAGCCATAACAATACTAATAATAAAGTAAACAAAGCCCGCTCTGTTCCATGTTTCTTGCACTTTCATAAAGGTTTCAACAGAATTGTAATCACCACTTTTCCAAGCCCATTCATTCCCTTTAATACCACAGACAAAAATCCAAACAAGATTAAGTAAAGGAACAAGTGCTAATAATGGAAGATAGGATTTATTACCAAAACCCCAAATAATATTAAACATGAAAGCACCCCAGTTCCAACGTTTAATTTCTTCAGGTACGGGTTTGTTAGTGTAAGACACAGTTTATTCCTTATCTAAAATAATAAATATAAAAATGAGAATGCCAAAATGGCTGCTGGAGAAAAGGATAATCATAATGGAAGAAATGAGAGAATGAAAGAAAGGGAGAACATAGCTTTTAATAAAAAGAATAATCTTAATAATAAAGTAGTATTAAGATTATTTTTAATTTTTATATAAACTCATTTTATCTAATTACATGTAAATTTAGTTTTTTATAAATAAAAACAGGCCACAATAATGTGGCCTGTTTTGTGACAATCTTAAATGAAGATTGTTTATTGATTATTTTGCAGCCGCTTGAGCTTGTTCAATCCAACCATCAAAGGTTTTTTGATGTGCTTTGATCCATGCATTAGCATGACGTTCAATATCTGCCTGTGATTTTTGACCATTATGCATACGTAAGTTTTGCGCATTAATATCGGCAACAGACACTTTCATAACTTCAAAGAGTTTTGCCGCAGCGGGATTTTCTTCAGCCCATTTTTTATTTGCTGCAATATGCATGGTACTTGGCGGAAAGCCATAGTTTTTACCATTTGCTAATGTGGTATCGGTTTTATCATCACCCGGTAATGAAGAGAAAGGCACTTGTAACCAAACAACATCTTTAACCGGTTTTAATACATCACTTATCCAGTAAGGCGTCCATGTGTAATAAAAAATGGGTTTGCCTTCTTTATAGCGAGTAATGGTATCTGCCATCATTGCCGCGTAGTTACCTTGGTTATGTGTAACAGATTTTTCTAATCCATAGGCTTTTAAGTGATTATTGATCGCTTCTTCACAACCCCATCCCGGATTACAACCCGTTAAATCGGCTTTACCATCACCATTGGCATCAAATAATTTAGCAATTTTAGGATCTTTTAATTGCTCAATATTCGTAATGTTATATTTCTCTGCCGTTTTCTTATCAATCAAGTAGCCTTGAGCGGCATTAACGACATAATCCCCTTTACGATAAAAGGTATTATCACCTCCTGCCGCTGCATATTGTGAATTATGAAGAGGAACCCAACTGACTGCCATAAAAGTGGCATCACCGTTGGCGATAGAAGAATAAGCAACGTTATAGTCAACTTCTTTAATTGGCTGAACGGTGTAACCTAATTGTTCTAGTGCTTTATTAACGATTAAAGTTTGAAAGGTTTCTTCAGAAATCGTACTTTGCACGGGTTGAACCGAAATCCCTTTTCCAGGTAAATCAGCAGCGGATAACTGGGTGCTTATCAGTGTGGCGGACAATACTGTTGCCCAGATAACTGGATTACGCATAGTTTTTCCTTCTGTTGTTATGGTAAGAGATAAATAGCGACAGCGAACTGTCGCCTCTATTTCTTATATTGATTGAACGTGATGTTCTTTATTGATTTTTAATTAATAGTAAAAATATTTATTACGATACTTTTTTGCCAAAGAGTCGACAAATTAAGCCGATAGGTCCTGTCATATACCAACATCTATTGCCTTTATGACGACTGTTTTGACCTAAAGATTGTGTTAATCGATCAAGGATAATGGCGAGGATAACAATACCTGCCCCCCCTACAGCAGCTAGTCCCATATCAAGACGACCTATACCGCGTAATACCATTTGACCTAATCCACCAACGGCAATCATTGATGCAATAACAACCATTGAAAGCGCTAACATTAGCGTTTGGTTTACACCTGCCATAATTGTTGGCATGGCGAGTGGTAATTGTACTTTAAACAGCATTTGACGAGGATTTGCACCAAATGATTGTGCTGCTTCGATTAAATCTTCAGGGACTTGTTTGATCCCTAAAATGGTCAATCTCACAATTGGAGGTAAGGCAAAAATAATGGTAACCACAACGCCCGGTACGTTACCAATACCAAATAACATGACGATAGGAACTAAGTAGACAAATGCAGGTGTTGTCTGCATCGCATCGAGTAAAGGCCGAACAATTTTGGAGGCTCTATCACTGTTAGCCAACCATATTCCTAATGGAAGCCCGATAATAAGACAAAACAGTAACGAGGTTAGTACCAATGCAAGGGTAACCATAGCTTCAGACCAAGCACCAATCGCACCAATTAATATTAATGAGATAAAAGAAGCGACACCCATAACTTTGCCTGAAAGCTGCCATGCAATCAGAGAAAATAGAATAATGGCGATAGGTGCTGGCATTGAAGTTAAGAAATTTTCAAAACCACTTAAGACTAAATCAACCGGTACACGGATACCTTGGAAAACAGGGCGAAAGTGCAACACAATCCAGTCAATCGCATCAGTAACCCATGAATCTAAGGGGATCAGCGTATTATGAAACGGGTCCATTAGATTGAATGAATCAGGTGCTACATCCGTTGGTGTTGCATCTAACCAATCACTGCCAGCGGATGAGGTATCAATATTTTCAGTACCACTGCCAGTCCCCCAAGGATCGGCATCTGTTGATGAACTGTCAGTACTACTCCAAGGATCACTTTCTGTTGTAGTAGTATCAGTTGTTGCCCAAGGATCATCATTTACGTTATTGGTTGTCTCTGACGTAGTATCGCTTGTTGCGGTTTCTTGGATATTTGTATCCAAAGCTGTTTCTTGAACTGTTGTATTACTCATTTGGCGTCTCCTTATCCAGTGCTTGTAGTAACATTCCTTTAGAAATTAAGCCGATATAACGGTTTTTTTCATCAATAACAGGAATTGCACAGGGAGATTGTGCAACAGTTGAAATCAGCTCGTTTAACGGTGTATCACCATTAATGGCACAAGGCTCAGATAAAATAGCTGACTCAATAGGTTGTTTATTTTTCAGCGCCTCTTCAAGAGATGTGACAGAAACAATGCCAACAAATTTTCTTCCTCGCTCAATGAGATAGCCAAAGTTTCTATCTTCATCTTCGAGTACTTTTAAGGCAGATCGAGGACCAAAACCGGGCGCAACATGCAGTAAGGTTTCAGGGCGACGTTTGGCTATATCTTTTGCACTAAATACGTGGCTAATATCAACACCTCGGAAAAACGTACGCACATAATCATTTGCTGGATTGTTGAGTATTTCATCTGGTGTACCCGTTTGAACGACAACACCACCTTGCATAATGGCAATTCGGTCGCCAATCCGCATAGCTTCATCCAGATCATGGGAGATAAACACAATGGTGCGCTGTTTATCACCTTGTAAGCTTAATAACTCATCCTGCATTTCTGTACGAATTAATGGATCGAGTGCTGAAAAGGCTTCATCCATCAATAAAATATCGGGATCATTAGCAAGTGCACGTGCAAGACCGATACGTTGACGCATCCCACCAGAAAGCTCATCAGGCCAAGAGTTTGCGTAACTGCCCAAGTTGACTTGCTCTAAGGCATCCATCGCTTTTTTATAACGCTCATCTTTGCTTAATCCCGCGAGATCCATTCCAAATGCGGTGTTATCAAGCACGTTCATATGGGGCATTAGTGCAAATGACTGAAACACCATACTGATTTTTTTACGGCGCACTTGTCGTAATTCTTTATCCGACATAGTGGCAATATTTTCACCATCAATAAGCACCTCTCCCTTTGTTGGAGAGATCAGACGATTGAGAAGGCGGACTAGTGTGGATTTACCTGAACCAGATAATCCCATGATGACAAATATTTCGCCTTCTTCAATTGCCAGATTTGCATTTTGAACGCCCACTGTAAGCCCTGTTTTATCAAAAATCTGATCTTTATTCATACCAGATCTTAATAATTCAAAAGCGCGTTTAGGGTGCTCACCAAATACCTTGTAGAGATTTTTTACTTCGAGTTTAATTGCCATGCAATATATAGTTTCCTATTTAAATATTGAAAGGAATAATTTAGATATTAATTAATAAGTGTTGTTATTTTTCCTAAATAAGATTTTTAGTAAGGGAAATACCCTACCACAATGATTGAGTCTGACAACCCTATGTTAATTATAATTAATTAAATAATTTAGCTGTATTTTCTTTATTTTTAATATGATTAATAATTAAATAAAGTGAAATAAATAAAATTTATTAAAAGATATATTTACCTCTAACTGACTGAAATAACTTTATTTTTAGAGATATTGCAAATTTGATTAGGATCTCAATAAAAACGAAAACTTAATATCAAAATAGAAGGGAAATAGAGAGAGAAATTAAATGAAAAAAAATCGCAATTCATTAGATAAATTACTGCTTAATATCTTGTGATAAGGTTTATATACTAGAAATAGGCTGGAATAATTCGAAAAAAATTGATTTTTTGACAATATTGAACGGCAAAAATCAATCAATTAGATTGTTTAGTGAACAAATAAAAATACACCAAAAAATAATCTATATTTTTCAGTGTATTATGCTTTATATGGAATACATAATTAAATTGAATGTATTGTGTGGTTTCTTTTACCTTCAATTAGGTTAATAAACCTTAAAAATCCCAATCGTCATCTTCAGTGTTAATGGTTTTTCCAATAACATAAGATGAACCTGAACCAGAGAAGAAATCGTGATTTTCATTTGCATCTGGTGATAATGAAGAAAGAATAGCAGGGCTTACATCAGTTATTTCATCAGGGAATAAAGCTTCATACCCTAAATTCATTAATGCTTTATTTGCATTATAATGAAGAAATTTTTTGACATCTTCTGTCCAACCTACCGTGTCGTAAAGATCTTCGGTATATTTCACTTCATTGTCATATAAATCTAATAATAATGAGAAAGCAAAATCTTTAATATCTTGCTTCTCTAATTCGGATTTATTTAATAACTGATTTTGAAATTTATAGCCAATATAATAACCATGAACGGCTTCATCTCGAATAATAAGACGAATTAAATCGGCTGTATTGGTTAATTTTCCTCGGCTTGACCAATACATTGGTAAATAGAATCCTGAATAAAATAAAAAGGATTCTAAAAAGACGCTGGCGATTTTTTTCTTTAAAGGATCTTCATCTTGATAATAACGCAAAATAATTTCTGCTTTCTTTTGTAAGTAAGGATTTTCCTCACTCCAACGGTATGCTTCATCGACATCGGTTGTTAAACAGAGTGTAGAAAATATCGAGCTGTAAGAGCGAGCATGAACCGCTTCCATAAAACAGATATTAGATAACACGGCTTCTTCATGAGGCGTGAGTGCATCAGGCATCAAAGTCGGTGCGCCTACGGTATTTTGGATCGTATCAAGCAAAGTTAACCCTGTAAAAACACGGATTGTGAGTTGTTTTTCAGCTTGGTTCAGGGTGTTCCATGAAGGAATATCATTAGAGAGTGGAATTTTTTCAGGTAACCAAAAATTCATGGTTAAGCGATTCCAAACTTCTAAATCTTTTTCATCTTCAATGCGATTCCAATTAATCGCATTAACGTGACTTAATAAAGGTGATGACATGCTATGTTCTCCTTATTGTTATTATTAAAGTGCGCACGAAACACAGCCTTTGATTTCAGTACCTGCTAATGCAGATTGTCGGATACGAATGTAATACAAGGTTTTAATACCTTTACGCCATGCATATATTTGCGCTTTGTTAATATCTCGGGTTGTTGCTTCATCAGAAAAGAATAATGTGAGCGATAAACCTTGGTCGATATGTTGAGAAGCCTCAGCATAAGTATCAATAATTTTTTCAGCCCCAATTTCATATGCATCTTGATAATACTGACGGTTTTCATTAGTCATAAAGGGAGCTGGGTAATAAACTCGCCCAATTTTACCTTCTTTTCTAATTTCTATTGGTGCGGCAATAGGGTGAATGCTCGATGTAGAGTGGTTAATATAGGAAATAGATCCCGTTGGTGGTATCGCTTGTAAATTTTGGTTATAGATCCCATGCGTCATAATAGATAGCTTGAGAGCCTGCCAATCTTCCTGTGTCGGAATATGAACATTAGATTGATTAAATAGCTGGTGGACTTTTTGTGTTTTAGGCAACCATTGTTGTGATACATATTTATTAAAATATTCACCCGTTGCGTATTTCGAATTTTCAAAGCCTTTAAACTGCTGTTTTTTTTCAATGGCTAATTGATTTGAAGCTAACAACGCATAGTAAGTGACGGTATAAAAATAGATATTAGTGAAATCTAATGCTTCTTCAGAGCCGTAATAAATCCCTTCACGCGCTAAGTAGCCATGTAAATTCATTTGTCCTAAACCAATGGCATGAGAAGCGAGATTACCTTTTTCAATAGAAGGAACGGACTCAATTTTCGTCATTTCAGAGACATTGCTTAATGCTCTAATTGCCGTGCTGACGGTATGTGCAAAATTAGGTGAATCCATTGCCATAGCAATATTCATAGAACCTAAGTTACAACTGATGTCATGACCAATATGGCGATAGCTTAAGTCTGGGTGATACTCACTGGCGCTGTTTACTTGTAAAATTTCAGAGCAAAGATTGCTCATATTAATTCTACCAGCGATAGGATTGGCACGATTTACCGCATCTTCAAACATGATATAAGGATAGCCAGACTCAAATTGAATTTCGGCAAGTGTTTGGAAAAACTCCCTCGCTTTAATTTTCTTCTTACGAATTTGCGCGTTATTCACCATCTCACTGTATTTTTCACTCACACTGATTTCCGACATAGGTACGCCATAAACACGCTCTACATCATAAGGTGAGAAGAGATACATATCTTCATTGCGTTTCGCTAATTCAAACGTGATATCAGGGATAACAACGCCTAAAGAGAGCGTTTTTATTCGCACTTTTTCATCTGCATTTTCTCTTTTTGTATCAAGAAAATGGTAAATATCTGGATGATGAGCATGAAGATAAACAGCGCCAGCTCCTTGTCTTGCACCTAACTGATTAGCATAAGAAAAAGCATCTTCAAGCATTTTCATAACAGGAACCACACCAGAAGATTGATTTTCTATACGTTTAATCGGTGCACCTGCTTCACGTAAATTAGTGAGCAAAAATGCAACACCACCGCCACGTTTAGAAAGCTGTAACGCGGAATTTACCGATCGACCGATAGATTCCATATTATCTTCTATACGCAATAAAAAGCAGGAAACTAATTCACCACGTTGTTGTTTTCCACAATTTAAAAAAGTCGGCGTAGCGGGTTGAAAACGGCCACTAATAATTTCATCTACAAGATGAATAGCAAGATCAGTATTGCCTTGTGCAAGCGTGAGAGCCACCATACAAACACGATCTTCATAGCGCTCAAGATAGCGCTCTCCATCAAACGTTTTTAGGGTGTAACTGGTGTAGTACTTAAAAGCGCCAAGGAATGATTGAAAGCGAAATCTTTTACTATAAGCATGTTTAAATAGTTGTTTTATAAATGAAAATTCATATTGTTTTAACACTTGTGCTTCGTAATAGTGTTGTTGTACTAAGAACTCGAGTTTTTCTTTTAGATCATGAAAAAATACAGTGTTTTGATTTACATGTTGACGAAAAAAATGGTGTGTCGCTAGTTTATCTTTATCAAACTGAATATTACCTTGCTCATCATAGAGATTTAGCATGGCATTCAATGCATGGTAATCCAGTTGTTCTGTTGATTGTGTCATGTTAATTATCTCGTAACGCATTGGTCAGTAAGACTTGACCAAAATGTACTTAAACCTGTTTTTACGCGATATACATCTTCTGGTGTGCCTAATAATTCAAATCGATATAAAAAAGGGACTTGGCATTTTTGTGCAATAATATCGCCAGCTAAACCGTAAGCTGCACCGAAATTAGTATTTCCAGAAGCAATGACTCCACGTATTAATTGACGGTTTCCAGAAATATTTAAAAATTGAATAACCGCCTTAGGAACTGCACCTTTAGTACCACCGCCACCATAAGTTGGGCAAAGCAACACAAAGGGTTGCGTTGCAAGCAATGTTTCAGCTTCAATAATTCTGGTCGCATTTAAATTAAGTTTTTGTACAAAGCGATGGCAGTTTTCAGAGCGACTTGAAAAATAGATCAAAGGTGCAGTTTGCATGAGGAACTCCTTTAGAGCGTGATCTGTCTGATTTTATCAGGGCAGAAACCCGACCAATGTTGTTCACCGTGAACTACAACAGGTACTTGGCGATATCCCATAGAAACGATACGGGCGAGAGCTTGTGTATCTTTGGTAAGATCGACTGAAACAAACGGAATGTTTTTCTGTTTTAAAGCGCGTTCTGTGGCACTGCATTGAACGCAATTCGGTTTGGTATAGAGGATAACAGACATAAAAATAACCCTTATAAAAATATGGATGCGTCTGTTTTCACATCCATAATGAGAAGTACTTAAATACTATATATAGAGTTATTTATTTTCAACCATACAATATATGGTGGTTTTTATTTTTGATAATGATTATCATTAAAATTAAACAGTTAGTGCACTAATTTTATTTTTAGATCGCTCGATTGATCAATTTTTATTAGATATACGAGAAATTAGATGATTGCTTTATCAATCAAGCATGATTTAATCTGGTTGCTAAAGACAAATCAGCAGAGAAAACATTATGTACCAAGACTATCTCGATACACCTAAAGGCTTTCCAAAACCTTATATCTCTATCACTGCAAATGAAAAAGGGATCACAAGTCTCTATTTTGTGAATGACAAAGAGGTTGCTGTAAATTCAAGCCCTGTTATTAATCAATGTATAAAACAATTAAAAGAGTATTTTGCAGGTAAACGCACGACATTTTCGGTGTCATTAGCGCCAGAAGGAACGGAATTTCAAAGCCGTGTTTGGAAGACATTACAAACCATCCCTTATGGTGAAATTTGGAGTTATAAAAAATTGGCGCTTACATTAGGTTCGGTCAATTATTGCCGAGCGGTAGGAATGGCAAACTCACGCAACCCAATTTCTTTAATTATTCCTTGTCATCGAGTTATTGGTCATAACGGTAAGCTAGTCGGCTATACTGGTGGATTAGATATTAAGCGTTGGCTACTTCAATATGAAAAAGTAGAATTCGATGAATAGTTCAGATTGTAAGTATTAAGTATTGTTTCTTAAGTGAACTATGCGTTAAGGCATGGGATTTGTCTGAATATTAATCATTTGGCAGAAAAAAAATGTGAGTTTCGTGATCTAGACTGTGGACAGGGAATCATCATTTTTGTTTTACTATAGCCAACGCAAAACGCTTGCGTTTATTTTCTATTTTAAAGGTAAACTTGATGTCTAAATTAAAAGGTAACGTTAAGTGGTTTAACGAAACTAAAGGTTTTGGTTTTATCACTCCAGAAGATGGCAGCAAAGATGTATTTGTACACTTTTCCGCTATTACATCAGAAGGCTTTAAAACCCTTGCTGAAGGTCAAAAAGTAGAGTTTGAAGTTACTGACGGCGCGAAAGGGCCATCTGCTGCAAACGTTGTCGCTATCTAATTAACGACTTCTTTGAGACAAGTAAAAACCCGTTATTTAACGGGTTTTTATATATCTAGAGCAAAGCCCGTTATTTAACGGGTTTTTATATTCCAAGCATTACATCTCGCGTAGTAACCAAAATGCAAATGCAGTCATTAAAAATGAGCCTGCCAAGTTAGCGCCCATCGTACTTAATGCCCATCCTATCTTCCCCTCAGTTAAGAGTGCGACAACTTCGACAGAAAAGGTTGAGAATGTTGTCAGGCCACCACAAAAGCCTGTAGTTAGCATAATTTTCCAAATAGGATCAATATGTGGTGCTTTGCTAAACCAAGCGATACCAAAGGCAATAATAAAAGCACCAATGCAGTTAGCAATAAAGGTACCTGTGGCAAAATGAGGAAAAATAGAATTTAGGCGGTAGCTAATCAGCCAGCGTAATACGCTACCTAAACCACCACCTATAAATACAGCAATTGCAATATTAAGCATGAGAGATAAATTGTTATTTAACCTCAATCCCCTGAGCTTGAAGATCAGCATGATAAGACGAGCGAACAAACGGCCCACAAGCTGCATGGGTAAAGCCCATCGCAAGTGCTTGCTCTTTCATATATTCAAACTCGTCAGGACTGACGTAGCGTTGAACAGGAAGATGGTGACGGCTTGGCTGTAAATATTGCCCTAATGTCAGCATCGTTACCCCATGTTTACGCAGATCACGCATAACGTCAATAATTTCTTCGTTGGTTTCCCCAAGACCGACCATCAAACCTGATTTTGTTGGAATATCTGGGTGAGCTTGCTTA
This sequence comes from Proteus sp. CA142267, assembly GCF_003336825.1. NCBI lineage: Bacteria > Pseudomonadati > Pseudomonadota > Gammaproteobacteria > Enterobacterales > Morganellaceae > Proteus > Proteus sp. CA142267. The sequence goes on from NZ_QPMG01000002.1 coordinate 30,334, forward strand.
AAACGCTCTAACAATGTCAGCGACCATTGATAGTTAGCACCTGGACGTACTTGGCGATAAACGCGAGGAACATTCTCTAAGTTATGGTTAAAGACATCTGGTGGAGTGTCAGTGAGGATTTCAAGTGCTTTATCCATACGACCACGGAAATCAGGAACTAATGTTTCAATACGGATTGTTGGGTTTTTTGCACGAATTGCAGCAATACAATCAGCAAAATGTTGAGCTCCACCATCACGTAAATCATCACGGTCTACGGACGTAATTACGACGTAGCGTAATCCCATATCTTTAATGGTTTGAGCGAGTTTTTCTGGCTCTTGAGGGTCGGGAGCATTAGGGCGACCATGAGCGACATCACAGAATGGGCAACGGCGTGTACAAATTGCGCCCAAGATCATAAAGGTTGCCGTTCCGTGGTTAAAACACTCAGCAAGGTTAGGACAAGAGGCTTCTTCACAGACGGAATGAAGGCCATTTTTACGCATTGCTGCTTTGATACCCTGAATTTTACTTGAGTCAGCGGGTAGCTTTATTTTCATCCAATCAGGTTTGCGTAGCAGTTGTTCACGTTCTGTAGCGACTGTTTTAACAGGAATAAGTGCCATTTTATCGGCGTCGCGATATTTAACTCCGCGTTCCATCTGAATAGGTTTACTCATAATTGTGCCAGTTCCAGTTATCTAGAGTGATTAACACGATGTGACTGAGGTAATCAGGGTTTTAAAAAAATATGACAAATGTTAAAAAAATTATAGCATTTTTATTGCTGTGGTTGAAATCCTAGTTGTGTACAAAAATGCTTAACTAATAACGGTGCTACCTGTGTCGTTGTCGTATTCGGTGCAAAATCAATTAACTGCGTCATTTTTAGATCAGAATAACCACAAGGATTTATTCGAGCAAAAGGAGATAAATCCATATCGATATTGAGCGCAAGTCCATGAAAGGAACAACCTTTACGGATACGCAATCCTAAAGAGCAAATTTTATCACCCCTCACATAAACGCCGGGTGCATCAGCGCGAGCATAAGCTTCTACATTAAACTCTGCTAGCGTGTCTATAACAGTGTTTTCAAGAGCGGTGACTAATTGACGAACACCTACATGATTGCGTTTTAAATCAATTAAAACATACATCACTTGTTGACCGGGGCCATGATAAGTCACTTGACCACCACGATCAGATTGAATAACAGGGATAGTCCCCGTATTTAATAAGTGTTCAGCTTTACCTGCTTGGCCTTGGGTAAAAACCTTTTCATGTTGAACGAGCCATATTTCATCAGGTGTGTGACTTTCCCGTTTTTCCGTAAACTGATGCATAGAATCAGAAACCGGTAAATAGGGTTTCACACCTAATTGGCGAATAATGATTGTCTTGTCTTGCACCGTGAAAATCTTCATTTGTAGCGTAATTGTGAAGAGCAGTATAACGCTCCAGTAAATGAACTACCAGATTGAGATGTTTTTTTTCCGAGGTTGGGTGAGAAATGAGGAAATGCAGAATAAGAAAAAGCGCCTTAATGAAAGGCGCTTTTAAAAAGTCATTTGCTAAAAGAAGAGATCACAGAACCATACGTACCAGTTCAAGTTCACCTAATTCTTTATATAATGTTTCTACTTGATCAATATGAGTTGCGTTGATGGTAATAGAAACAGAGTGGTAATTACCTTTACTACTTGGTTTTACTGAAGGCGTGTAATCACCAGGTGCATGGCGTTGAATGACTTCAACGACCTGATCTACTAATTCTGGTTTTGCATGACCCATCACTTTATAAGTGAAAGAACATGGGAACTCTAACAGTTCATTTAATTTTGTTTTCATCATAATGTAATTCCTTAAGACAACAGGCGCTGTTGTTTTAATAATTTATTTCTACACCTAATCTTAGCAAATAAAAAGCGCATTCCTTACATAATAAGGAATGCGATACTGGTAATTAGGGTAAATATGGAAATGGTAAATGTGTTTCTGCCAATATCTGTATAAAAGTTATATGTGGTCACATTTGCCTTTTTCAAGACTTAGCCAAACCAGCGTGAGAATAATAATTTGATATAGTCGATAATACGGCTAAAAAAACCACCTTCTTTTACTTCATTCATCACAACTAGCGGGCGCTGTTCGATAACTTGACCATCAAGTTGGAAATTAATGGTTCCCACAACTTGATTTTTAGCTACTGGCGCATGTAATTCTACATTATCAAGAACATAGCTTGCTTTTAAATCTTTTAAACGGCCACGAGGAATAGTTAAATAGACATCTTTATCTACCCCTAATTGTACTTTATCTGTTTCACCATACCAGATAGGTTCAGCTGCGAATTCTTTACCCACTTGCAATGGTTTTACAGTTTCAAAGAAACGAAAACCCCAAGTAAGTAGTTTTTTACTTTCAGCATCACGACCTTTAGATGAATGACCACCCATAACCGCAGAAATTAAACGCATATCGCCTTCAGTTGCAGACGCGACGAGGTTATAACCTGCTGATGCTGTATGACCTGTTTTAATACCATCAACATTTAAACTGGTATCCCACAACAAACCATTTCGGTTAGTTTGGCGGATATTGTTGTAGGTGTACTCTTTTTCTTTATAGATAGCATATTCATCAGGTACATCGCGAATTAATGCAGCACCAATTAGTGCCATATCGCGAGCCGAGCTATATTGTCCTGGAGCATCAAGACCATGAACGGTTTGGAATTGTGTATTTTGTAAACCGAGGCGTTTAACGTAATCGTTCATCATGGTCACAAATGTATCTTGGCTTCCTGCAACATAAGAGGCCATTGCGACACAAGCATCATTACCTGATTGTAAGTTAATACCACGCGTTAACTGCGCAACAGTAACTTGATCACCCGGTTTTAAGAACATTAAAGAAGAGCCACGAAAAACAGGATTACCCGTTGCCCATGCTTCTTCACCAATGGGTACGATATCGCTATTAGAGATTTTACCCGCACGAATAGATTGACCGATAACATAACTGGTCATCATTTTGGTTAAACTTGCAGGATCACGGCGAACGTCAGCGTTCATTTCAGCCAATACTTTCCCAGAATTATAATCAATAAGAATATAAGATTCGGCTTCGATACTAGGAACCGCAGGTATCATTGTTTTTAGGGAATCTTCCGCAATACCTTGATGGCTTACTGTGAGTAAAGCAAAAGTGGCGCTTAATAGGCTTGTTCTTAGTAATTTTGCTGGGAGTATCTGTTTCATTCTGTTTGTTTAATCCGAAAATTCAGGGAAAAATAGGGACTGATAAATAAAATATCAGCAAATCCAGACGATTCTACGCTTGAATTTGCTGATATAAAAAGGATTTTACGTAAAATTATCCTTTATTGGGTAATAATAAACCCAGTGATATCTTTAACTTGTTTTAGCTTGTTTTTTATCGTTTCAGCTTGATCTCTAGATGAATAAGGGCCGAGTTGCACTTTATATAATCCATCTGTTTTGTTGATCACACCTTGGGTGTTAAATAATGACGATAAATCATTGAGCCAAAACTGTGCATTATTTTCGTTACTGAGAGCACCAACTTGGACATAAAAGCCTTGTGCTATGGAATTTGAGGATAATACAGGTTTTGGTGCTTCCACCTTTGCAGGAGCTGGCGTTGAAACTGGTACCGGAGCTGGAGTAGGCGCTTTTACTTGCACTGGAGCCGATGGCTCAACAGGCGTAGTGTTGTTGATAGGTACAGTGTTGTTGACTGACGTTGAGATTGTTAATGGCGTCGGTGTTACTGTTGCTGGCTGAGCATTAAAGTTAGGGCGCTCAGGCAATGCGGTTGTTTTCTTCTCTATCTGCGCACCATGTGTACCAATACCGCTCATATGGCCATTTTGGTCAACAACAATTCCTTCAATAAGCAATGGTGTTGTCGGCATTAAACGTAAGCTATCAGAAACCGCTGGAGTGACTTGGATCTGTTTTCCATTGACGTAAGGGCCACGGTCGTTAATACGTACAACCATTGTGCGCCCATTAAGCAAGTTTGTGATTTTCGCATAGCTTGGGATCGGTAATGTAGGATGAGCGACTGCAAACTCATAGGGATTAACGCGTTCACCAATGGTAGTTAAACGACTCATCGCTAAACTATCATAGACAACTGCTTCTCCTCGCTCACTAAAGTTTGCTGGATCAGCCACAATACGGTAAACCACCCCATTTTTTCGGTAATCTTGATTTGCCGTAGGGTGATAAGGCTCGTAACGTGGCTCTGCACCGAGAACACGTTGAGCTGGCACATTGGGTAATGGCACTGGCTGTTTATTGGTATTCGGTTTATCAATAACACACCCTGACAGTAGCAATGCACTGATACCAATCAAAACCCATTGCAGACGCATAAAAACCTCATTATAAACTTTTCGATAGTAGTTTTCGGTGTGTATGAATCGACATCACGATACCAAATCCGGCCATTAATACAATAAGAGCCGAGCCTCCATAACTCATCAGTGGCAACGGAACACCTACAACAGGAAGAATGCCACTCACCATTCCTATGTTGACAAAGACATAGACAAAGAAAATTAGCATTAACCCGCCAATCATTACTCTACCAAATGTATTTTGTGCTTTTGTTGCAAGGTAAAGGCCTCGCGCGATTAAGAGTATATAAAGAGTCAGTAGTATCAAAACACCAATTAATCCGAGTTCTTCCGCCAATACAGCAAAAATAAAGTCTGTATGGCGCTCTGGTAAGAATTCTAATTGAGATTGAGTGCCTTGTAACCATCCTTTTCCATGTAATCCACCAGAACCAATGGCAATTTTAGATTGGATGATATGATATCCTGCCCCAAGCGGGTCTGATTCAGGGTCGAGAAGCATCATTACCCGTGCTTGCTGGTAATCATGCATGAGGAAAAACCAGAGTATGGGGATAAAGGCGGCAACAAGAATAATAGCCACGGTGATAAGACGCCAACTCATTCCCGCAAGAAAAAGAACAAATAAACCCGATGCGGCAACAAGAATGGATGTTCCTAAATCGGGCTGTGCAGCGACTAATAAAGTTGGTACAAAAATAAGTACCAGAGCAATAGCCGTATTACGTAATGTAGGAGGGCACACATCGCGATTCATAAATCGAGCGACCATTAAAGGCACCGCTATTTTTGCGATTTCTGAAGGCTGAAAACGAACAATACCTAAATCTAGCCAACGTTGTGCCCCTTTACTGATTTGCCCAAAGACATCAACAAGAATAAGTAAAATAACACAAAAGAAATAGAGATGAGGAGCCCAGCTTTCATAGACTCTTGGTGGGATTTGCGCCATGACTATCATGATCATGAAACCCATAGCAATCTGTCCTAACTTACGTTGCATCATTTCTGGATCTTGCCCGCTGGCACTCCACATAATAAATGCGCTGTATCCTAATAATGCAATAATACAAAGTAAGAATAATGGGTCGATATGGACCCGTGCCCAGAAGGATTTTTTCTTATTATTTTCAGTCATGAGTATTATTCCTCTGAACCACGTGGTGCTGGTGGAGATGCTGGCAATACAGTGTTGTTATCACCAAGGAGAATGTGGTCAAGAATTTGTCTTGTAATATCACCGACAGAAGGGCCTGCACCACCATTTTCTAGGATAATAGAGATGGCTACAGTTGGCTTATCATAAGGCGCAAAGGCAATCATCAATTTGTGGTCACGAAGATGTTCTGCCAATTGGCTCGCATTGTAGGTTTCGTAACTAAACACCTGTGCAGTTCCTGATTTTGCAGCTACTTTGTAAGGTGCATCAGCAAAACTTCGGCGACCTGTACCATTCGGGAAGTTAGCCACACCATACATACCGTGTTTTGCTAGTTCCCAATAACCTGAGTTGATATCGCCAATTTGGCGGGTTTCAGTATCAACATAAGGCAACATTTCATTGCCTAGTTTTGTACCGTAAAGTAGGTGAGGGGTTTTAACTTGACCGTCATTAATCAATGTCATTAAAGCTTTTGTCATTTGAATTGGCGTTGCTGTCCAATAACCTTGCCCAATACCTACTGGGATCGTGTCACCTTGATACCAAGGCTTTTTATAACGTTGCTGTTTCCACTCACGCGTTGGCATGATGCCATTGCGCTCTTCAGAGAGATCAATACCTGTATATTCGCCATAGCCAAAACGACCCATCCAAGTTGATATACGATCAATTCCCATATCATAAGCAACTTGGTAGAAGAAGGTATCCGCAGATTCTACGATAGATTTTGTGACATTAAGTTTTCCATGTCCCCAACGTTTCCAATCTCGATAACGTTTTTCGGAGCCAGGGAGTTGCCACCAGCCGGGATCATGAATTGTTGTATTGGCTGTGATTACACCTTCACTCAGTGCTGCAACAGACATAAAGGGTTTCACGGTTGATGCAGGTGGATAAAGGCCTTGAGTTGTTCGGTTGATCAGCGGTCTATCAGGGTTGTTTAGTAACCCTTGATACTCAGTATTTGAAATCCCACCAACAAATAAGTTTGGATCGTAGCTAGGGTTTGATACCAGTGCTAAAATTTCACCATTGCGAGGATCGGTTACTACAACTGCAGCTCGACTTGTAGTGAGTAATGTTTCAATATAGGTTTGCAGTTCAAGGTCGATGGTAAGATAAATATCTTTACCTGCTTGTGGCGGTTGTTCGTGCAATTGGCGAATAACTCGACCACGGCTATTAACTTCAACCTCTTCATAGCCTGTTGTGCCGTGTAAAGTAGACTCATAATAACGTTCGATGCCTAACTTACCGATATCATGAGTTGCAGCATAGTTAGGTGATAAACCTTCTTTATCAAGACGTTCAACATCTTTATCATTAATTTTTGCTACGTAGCCAATTACATGCGTTAATGCTGAACCATAAGGATAATAACGACGTTGATAGCCTTTGATTTCTAAACCGGGATAGCGGTATTGGTTGATAGCGAAACGCGCGACTTGTACTTGGCTTAATGTTGTTTTTAAGGCGATAGAGCTAAATCGACGTGAGCGCTTGCGCTCTTTTTCAAATGTAGCAATATCTTCGTCAGTTAAGTCAACAACATCCCTTAAACTTTCCAGAGTTTCTTGTAAGTTTGCTACCTTTTCAGGCACAACTTCTAATTGGTAGATAGTACGATTGAGAGCAAGAGGAATACCTTTGCGATCGTAAATAATGCCTCTGCTGGGAGCAATCGGTACTAATTTAATTCGGTTATCATTTGAACGTGTCTGATAATCATCATGGCGAGCGATCTGTAAGTGATTGAGGTTAAAAACCAAAACACCACTCAATATAATAATTACTGAAAATGCGACAATTACACGTCGGATAAATAGCTTTGATTCCGCAGTATAATCTCGAAACGGGGTACGTTTTTTTCTTTTCATCCCATTTGACTTCACTTACTGACCCGCCAATTATTGATTATTCACGATGATAAGGATGGTTTGTGGTAATGCTCCATGCTCGATAAAGGCTTTCTGCAACCACAACACGAACAAGGGGATGTGGCATTGTTAAAGGAGATAAAGACCAGCTTTGTTCAGCTGCAGCTTTACAAGCGGGCGCTAATCCTTCCGGGCCACCAATGAGTAAGCTGACATTTCTACCATCAAGCTTCCATCGATCAAGTTGTTCTGCAAGTTTTGGCGTATCCCAGCGAGCGCCGGGAATATCGAGAGTGACGATACGATTTCCTTTACCTACTGCAGCTAACATCTGTTCACCTTCTTTTTCGAGAATACGTTTAATATCCGCATTCTTTCCTCGCTTGCCTGCGGGGATCTCGATAAGTTCTAAAGGCATATCTTTGGGGAATCGATTAAGATAATCCATAAAGCCGGTCTGTATCCAGTCCGGCATTTTTGTACCAACGGCAATGAGCTGTAATTTCAAACTCAGCTCCAGAGTTTTTCAAGTTCGTACATACGGCGACTATCTTCTTGCATAACGTGTACCATGGCTTCACCAAGGTCAACGACAATCCAGTCAGAAACGCCTTGTCCTTCAACACCTAAAGGTTGTAATCCCGCTTCGCGGCAATCATCAACGAGATTATCTGCAACTGACATGAGGTGTCTGCTTGATGTACCCGTACAAATAATCATGTAATCAGTTACACTTGATTTTCCACGGACATCTAATGTAATAATGTCTTGAGCTTTAGAATCTTCAAGTTTATCAATAATAAATTGCTGTAATTCAGAACCTTGCAAAAGGATCACCTTTAATCTAATGGGTTGATTTAGTCGAAAAAATAATAAACGCTATTTTAAAGGAATTTATACCAATAAATCTATTTTACTGGATGATTAATTCTAGTTAGCAATAACAAGAACATAAACCTTATTTTCTTGTTTTTCGACGTTTGATTTAGAAAAATTCATATATGCCCATTAACTGCGTCATAATAAATAACAAAAAGAAGGCAGATAAGAACTTTTCCGTTTAGACGACAGTTTTACCTTACAGTTCCCTTAAGGGAACTGAGGGTGAGAATAACAGCTAAACCTCGTCTGTCAATGCTCATGAAACACCTAATTAGATGTGTTTTTACTTTGTTAGCTTCAGATTATACCGTGTAATGTTCAGACTTTTTAATTGGAGAGAAAAAGAATGGAAAGAAAAGTGAATTATCTCGGGATATCTTCAGAAATTATGAGTAACACTAATCACCAATTACAAGAAAAATTAGCATTGCTTTGCGATACTGTTCAGGCGGAAAAGATAGGTATTATGCAGATAGAGGCTCAAAATAGAGATAACCTATTGCCACTTTATGGTTATGTTGGAAAAAAAGGAGACAGCCTTTCCTCACCCCCAAATTTTACTTTACCTCAATTAAATATTGATCAATTTTTACAGCCTATTGTTCTAGACCATTTTCTTACCCAATTTTTCACACTATTTGATTACCAACAACAGGTTAATCAATCATTAACTAAAGGGGCTTTGATTAAATTTCATAGCCGATATAAATATTTAATTATGGCTTATTCACAAGTGGCTTATCGAGAGTTGGGGCGTGATATTGCTAATTTTTCTGATGCTATTCCTCTTGAAGAAGTTGCATCGAAATATCAGGAAAAGCTAATGAAGGCATTTAGTGTTGCAGCAAATAGAGAAGGGCAAACTAATGCGTTAATGCATATGGCAGGGTATTTTAAGCGGGATCTAAGCTCACAACAAAAAAAAGAAATGGCACAGACAATTTTACAATATCGTCAAGGTATCGTGCCTTTATCTAAACCTTATGATTTACTCAAATATTGGTTAACAGTTTATCCTGATGAGTATTTGAGCCATCAACGCTATTTTTCGCCTTATCCGTTCACTTTTAATTATTTAAGAGAGCAACTTTAGTCTTAATTAATTATTTATAGAGTTGTTGCTGGCGAATATAGTCTTCAACAGAGTTAGGTAGTAAATCGTGACAATCTAAACCTGCTTTGTGACGAGCACGAATATCTGTTGCTGATATATTATAAAGAGGCGTATCAGCCAGAAATATTTTACCCGTAGGTAAACAGTGAATATCTTCTTGCTGATGAGTTTGATGTTTGGTCAGCCATGTTTGCATTTGTGTTGATTCGAAATGCGTTTGATAACCGGGGCGGGCACAAACTAGTAAATGGCATACGTTCAATAGTTGATCCCACTGATGCCATGTATTAATTGATAGCAATGAGTCTTGACCAATTATAAAAGCCAAGGGTTGTTTATTGCCGATTTCTTTTCTGAAGTCTCTTAATGTCTCAATAGTATAAGAAGGTGTTGGCTTCTCAAGTTCACGAGTATCGACTTTAAATGAAGAATATGGCTCAAGAGCCAGACGTACCATCTCAAGACGTTGTTGAGAAGACGCCTCTGGTTGAGGGCGATGAGGAGGAATATTGTTAGGTAACCAAATCACTTCTTTTAAGCCGATTAACCCTGAAAGAGCTTCAACAGGACGCAAATGCCCATAATGAATAGGATCAAATGTGCCACCATATAAAGCGATGGCTTGGTTAATTAAATGTGTTGAGTGATTGGTTTTAGGCATGACTTACAAATCCTTCTGGTAATGCTTTTCCACAAAGTAATAAGCCCAAAGCACTAAGAGAGGGCCAAACAGTTTGTCCGTAATCTTGCTTAATAGTAATTTCAATCGTTGCAAGTAATCGTATGGCTGTTAGTAATTGATGTTCAGATAAACGTTGAAGTGCCGCTGTGAATATTGGGCGTCGGTTTTGCCAAATTCGATGTTTATCAAAAATCGTTTTTAACGAAGCTGTTTTAGATTCTCGATGTAGCGTAATCAACTGCATTAACTCTCGTTGTAAAGTTCTGAGTAAAATAACGGGTTCAGAGTCTTCTCTTTTGAGTTGTTGCAAGATATGCCATGCACGTTGTGTTTTCCCTGCAAGTAATGCATCAACCCAGTGATAAGGGGTAAAATGTGACGCATCATTGACCGCCGCTTCTACTCTTGGGAGCGTTAGCTTACCGTCAGGGTACAACAGAGAAAGACGCTCAATGGCTTGTGCTAGTGCCAATAAATTCCCTTCATAACAGTAGCAAAGTAATTGATTACCTTGTTCATCCAGCGCTAACCCTTTTTGTTTTGCTCGCCGCGCAACCCAATTAGGTAATTTATCAAGTTCAGGTGTTAGACAAGAAATATAGGTTCCGTGTTGGCTTAATGTTTTAAACCATTCACTGTTTTCTTGTGCTTTTGTGAGTTTATTGCCACGTAAAATCAACAATAAATCTTGATGTAATTCTTGCGATAGGCGAGTAAGTTTCTCTGACATCGCAGCATTGGGACCATTTTCAGGTAAATGCAGTAAAAGAGATTGTCTTTGAGAAAAAAGGCTTAGCGATTGACAAAGCGAGTAAATTTCATTCCAGTCCGTATTATTATCAAGGGTAAATTGATAATGCTCGACAAATCCTTGGGATTTAGCAGCGGATTGAATAGCATCTTGAGACTCTTGGAGTAACAAAGGTTCATTACCCCAGAGTAGGTAACTTTGGCGCAGCCCCTCTTGGAGCTGCGCATTCAGTTGTTCTGGATATAAGCGGATCATTTGGCGGGTGAGATTATCTGTTTTGCCTGCTCAGCTTGTACGGCTTTTTGGCGTTCAGCATTGTGAACAACCAATAATTTACGTACTAATATTGCTGTCGCTTGTTCACGCATTTCTTGCTTAATAATGTCATTTTCGGCATCTTTTGCTAATGCTTCTAATGGGTTATCAAAGAATGGACGTGAAACCTGTGATGAAATTGGATAAATCGTACCATCAGGCATAATTACTTGTGCATCAAGCACAAATGTTAACTGACGTTCTGCTGATTTACCGTCTTGATACACAGAAACGGTCTCTTTACTTTCTGATGAACCGACAATTTTTAGAATAGGGATATTTGCCGTTGGATTTCCAACAAGCTGAACACCACTCAGTCTAAGTTGTTGACGCATTACACGAGATAATGGGCCATAAGGGTCACCAGAGCTAAGATAAAGCGTTTTTAATTCTGCTGGAACCTGAGTTTTACCTTGAAGGTGAAAACCACAGCCAGCGGTGATTAACACCGCTAAACCGAAAAATAGCGAAAGTAGATATCGCACTAGGCCTCCTTATCAGCCAACAACGATGTTCAGTAATTTTCCTGGAACATAGATGACTTTACGAACAGTCACATCTTCCAGGTATTTAGCAACACTGTACTCTTTTGTCGCCATTTCTTGAACATATTCTTTTTCTGAATTAGCAGGAACAGTGACTCGACCACGTACTTTACCATTCACTTGAACGATGATCAGTTTGGTGTCATCAACCATTGCTTCTTCATCAGCAACAGGCCATGGTGCAACATCAACGTCCTCTTTTCCACCTAATGCCTGCCACATAACAAAACAAGCATGAGGGATGATTGGAGAAAGCATACGAACAATGGCTTCTAATGCTTCTTGCATTAAAGCGCGATCTTGTTCTGTTTCTTGTGTTGCACGAGTTAATTTATTCATTAACTCCATAATGGCAGCAATCGCGGTGTTAAAGGCTAAACGACGACCTACGTCATCAGATACTTTCGCAATCGTTTTATGTAAGTCACGACGCAAATCTTTTTGTTCTTCTGTTAGTGCAGAAAGATCAAGAGACTGTGTCGCTCCTTTTTGAGTGTGCTCGTGAACTAAACGCCATAAACGACGTAAGAAACGGTTTGCACCTTCAACGCTAGATTCCTGCCATTCCAGAGTTAATTCTGGTGGAGCAGCAAACATCATAAATAAACGAACGGTATCTGCACCATAACGTTCAACCATCGTTTGTGGGTCGATACCGTTATTTTTAGATTTAGACATTTTGCTCATGCCAGCATAAGTCAGTTCATGACCTTCACTGTCAGTTGCTTTAATGATGCGGTTTTTCTCATCGCGTTCAACGATAGCTTCAGCTGGAGATACCCAATGACGAGCACCATCTTCACCAGTGTAGTAGAACGCGTCAGCTAATACCATGCCTTGGCACAGTAAGCGTTTTGCTGGTTCATCAGAGTTCACTAAACCTGCATCACGCATCAGTTTATGGAAGAAGCGGAAATACATTAAGTGCATGATGGCGTGTTCAATACCACCAATATACCAGTCAACAGGTAACCAATAATTAGCTGCTTTCGGATCTAACATGCCTTTATCGTAATCAGGGCAGGTATAACGAGCGTAATACCAAGAAGATTCCATAAAGGTGTCGAAAGTATCAGTTTCACGTAGCGCTGGCTGACCATTGATTGTGGTTTTTGCCCACTCAGGATCTGCTTTGATTGGACTGGTGATCCCGTCCATTTTTACATCTTCTGGCAGGATCACAGGCAGTTGATCTTCAGGGACAGGAACAACAGTGCCGTCTTCTAAAGTTGCCATTGGAATTGGCGCACCCCAGTAACGTTGACGAGAAACACCCCAGTCACGTAAACGGTAGTTAACTTTACGCTCACCAACACCCATTTGTGCCAATTTATCTGCAATTGCGTTAAAGCCAGTTTGGTTGTCTAATCCAGAGAACTCACCAGAGTTAATCAGGCTATTTTTCTCGGTTAATGCACCTTCAGATAAGTCAGGTTGATTACCTTCAGCATCTGCAATAACGGCTTTAATTGGTAAGTTGTATTTAGTTGCAAATTCCCAGTCACGTTCATCATGACCTGGAACCGCCATTACAGCACCAGTGCCGTATTCCATTAATACAAAGTTAGCAACCCAAATGGCGACTTTCTCTTTAGTTAATGGATGAATAGCATAAAGACCCGTTGCAATCCCTTTTTTCTCCATTGTTGCCATATCGGCTTCTGCCATTTTCATGTTACGGCATTCATCAATGAAGTGTTGAACTTCAGGGTTATTTTGAGCAGCTTTTTGCGCTAATGGGTGACCTGCTGCAACTGCAACATAAGTGACACCCATAAATGTATCTGGACGCGTTGTATAAACGGTCATTGTGTCGTCGCTATCAGCAACATCAAATTTAATTTCGACACCTTCTGAGCGACCAATCCAGTTACGTTGCATGGTCTTAACTTGTTCAGGCCACTCATCTAACGTATCTAAATCGTTTAACAGCTCTTCAGCATACTCGGTAATTTTGATAAACCACTGTGGAATTTCTTTACGTTCAACAGGGGTATCACAACGCCAGCAACAGCCATCAATAACTTGTTCGTTGGCTAAAACGGTTAAGTCGTGTGGGCACCAGTTAACAGCAGAGGTCTTTTTATAAACTAAGCCTTTTTCATATAACTTAGTAAAGAACCACTGTTCCCAGCGATAATATTCTGGAGTACAAGTAGTGACTTCACGATCCCAATCGTAACCAAAACCCAGTTTTTTTAACTGGTTTTTCATGTAATTGATGTTTTCATAAGTCCATGGTGCTGGAGCTGTTTTATTTTTTACTGCGGCACCTTCTGCAGGTAAACCGAACGCATCCCAACCAATAGGTTGTAAGACATTTTTACCTAGCATACGTTGATAACGGGAAATCACGTCACCAATGGTGTAGTTACGGACGTGTCCCATGTGTAGTCGGCCAGAAGGATAAGGTAGCATTGACAGGCAGTAATATTTTTCTTTGTTATTATCTTCTGTCACTTTAAATGTATTGTTCTTTTCCCAGTGTTCCTGGATAGTTTGCTCTATATCTTCGGGACGATATTGTTCTTGCATGGCACCGATAATCCTATGGTGAATTAATGGCTACCGGAGGGTAACCGCTATTATGAAATTAAGACTTGCATAGCATAGCTGATTTTGTCTAATAGCCACAACTATTGATCTCAATGAAAGCCACTGTTTGCATAACTTTTTCAAGACAATTGCGAGATATCTTGGAAAGAGTTAAGGCAAAAAGACAATAAATGCGTATTTTGTGAAAAAATAATAGTGATATTGCGAAAAAATAAGATTACTTGATATTTAATTGCGAGGTTAATCTAAATTATTATTTTGAACTGACGTGCTAAAAAAGCACGCCAGCAGAGGGGATGTGGAGATTAGTGCAGAATTTTAGCGAGGAAATCTTTTGCTCGCGCTGATTTTGGATTATCAAAAAAGTCATTTTTAGGTCTATCTTCCACAATTCGACCTTCATCCATAAAAATAATACGGTCAGCAACTTTTTTAGCAAAACCCATTTCATGGGTCACTACCATCATCGTCATACCTTCATTTGCTAGCTCTACCATTACATCAAGTACTTCATTAATCATTTCAGGATCAAGTGCTGATGTGGGTTCATCAAACAACATTGCAATCGGGTCCATACATAATGCGCGAGCAATGGCGACGCGTTGTTGCTGACCACCTGAAAGTTGAGCTGGGTATTTGTTAGCATGGCTTGCTAATCCCACACGTTCTAATAGTTTTAACCCTTTCTCTTTTGCGGCAGTTTTCTCTCTATTAAGCACTTTAACTTGTGCCAGTGTAAGATTTTCAATAATAGAGAGGTGAGGGAAGAGTTCAAAATGTTGGAATACCATACCCACTTTTGCTCGTAATTTAGCAAGATCAGTATGTTTATCATTCACTTTGATTTCATTAACAAGGATCTCGCCTTGTTGTATAGGCTCTAAGCCATTCACTGTTTTGATCAGTGTTGATTTACCTGATCCAGAAGGCCCACAGACAACAACAACTTCCCCCTTTTTAACTTCAGTGGAACATTCAGTCAGTACTTGAAACTGACCATACCATTTGGATACGTCTTTTAGGGAAATCATCTAGGTAGTCCTTTTTTTAAGAAAGTTCACTAACATCGAAGCGGCGAAGCTAATGACAAAATAAACAAAACCAGCAAAGAGGATCATCTCAACTTGTGTTCCATCTCGTTCTCCAATATTTGCCGCTGTTCTGAAAAAGTCAGTAAGACTTAAAACGTAAACTAAGGATGTATCTTGGAATAATACAATTCCTTGAGTCAGTAAAAGCGGGATCATGGCTCGAAAGGCTTGAGGTAAGATCACTAAACGCATTGTTTGTGACTTGGTCATACCTAACGCGAGTGAGGCTGAAAATTGCCCTTTGCTAACACTTTGAATACCTGCTCTTATAATTTCAGAGTAATAAGCTGCTTCAAATAAAGAGAACGCTATCATTGCTGAAATTAAACGGATATCACTTTTCGGTGAAAGGCCTAGAACATTTTGTAATATGTTAGGCACAATTAAATAAAACCACAGTAATACCATGACTAGAGGGATAGAACGGAAGGTATTAACATAAGCGGCGGCAAACCAGCTAATAGGCTTAAAGGTTGATAGGCGCATAACAGCAAGCACCGTTCCCCATAAAATACCGACCACAATAGCAGTGATAGTGATTTTTAGTGTGATAGCCATTCCATCGACTAAAAATGGTAGGCTTGGAACAACAGAACTCCAGTCAAATTCGTACATTATTGACCTCCTGTTGTGCCAGGTAAGCGAACGCGTTTTTCAAGCCAATGCATTATTAGCATAATGATGACATTGATAAATACATAGGCCAGTGTGATTGCTGTGAATGACTCATACGCTTTTGCTGAATAATCGAGTAGTTTGTTTGCTTGTGCCGCCATATCAATAAGCCCGATGGTAGAAGCAATCGCTGAGTTTTTCACGAGATTGAGCATTTCGGATGTCATTGGTGGAATAATGACACGGTATGCATTGGGTAATAAAACATAACGATAGGTTTGGGGTAAAGTTAAGCCCAATGCTAAGCCTGCAGCTTTTTGACCACGAGGTAATGAGTTTATTGCGGCTCTAACTTGTTCACACATACGCGCTGCGGTAAATAAACCTAAACAGAGTGCTGATGAGACAAAAAATTGCACATTTGGCGCTAAGTCCATTTTAAACCAGTCGCCAATAGATTGAGGCAATAATTCAGGAATGACGAGATACCACGTAAAGAATTGAACAATAAGTGGTACGTTACGGAATAACTCAACATAAACAGTGCCTAAGCTTGAAAGCCAACGATTAGGTACGGTGCGTAAAATTCCAAATAAAGAACCGACAAGAAAGGCGATAACCCAAGCGCATAGAGATAAGGCAATAGTGACTTGGAAGCCAGAAATCAGCCATCCTAAGTATGTGGTGTTTCCGAATGGGGCTTCTTGGAAGAATATCCCCCAATCCCAATCAATCGACATGATTTCACCTCCGGTGAAAAAGAGGGGCAGGGAACGGCTGCCCCAAACTTCACTGATCTGTCTGTCCAACAGATACTTTATAATTATTTGTTTTGCATCAATTACTTATGTGTTTTTAGTTCAATGCTTTATCATTTGGTGATGCAAATAAGGCTTTCATTTCATCCGAGATGGTGAATTCTAAGTTAAGATTTTTAGGTGGGATCGGTGCATTAAACCAGCGATTAAATGATTTTTCTGCTTCACCTGATTTTTGTGCTTTAGCGATAGTTTCATCAATTAACGCTTTGAATTGAGCGTCATCTTTACGCAACATACAACCATAAGCTTCTTCAGATTGTGGGGTTCCTACAATTTCCCACTCACCCGGTTTTTTCGCTTTAGCACGTTCACCAGCCAGTAATGCGTCATCCATCATAAAGGCAACGGCACGACCTGATTCAAGTGTACGGAATGAGTCTCCATGATCTTTTGCGCTGATAATGCGCATATTCATCTTTTTCTCATCATTTAATTTGTTGAGTAACATTTCAGACGTTGTTCCTGATGTTACAACAACGTTTTTACCTGATAGATCAGCGAAATCTTTAATTCCACTGTCTTTTTTCGCTAGTAAACGTGTACCTACGATGAAAATAGTATTAGAGAAGCTAGCTTGTTGTTGACGAGCTTCATTGTTGGTTGTTGAACCACACTCAAAATCAAATGTGCCATTTTGTAATAATGGAATACGATTCTGAGAAGTAATAGGAATAAGACGAACTTGTAAGTTTGGTTTGCCTATTTTGTCTTTCACAGCCTGTACAATGAGGTTGGAATAGTCTTGAGAATAACCAACTACTTTTTGTTGATTATCATAGTAAGAGAAAGGAACAGAGGATTCTCTATGTCCAACGATGATAATATCGTTGTCATTGATTTTCTTTAAGGTTCCAGTGAGTTCTTCTGCTTGCACAGCTACTGCAGCCCCTAAAATCATTAATGATAATGCTAGTTTACGCATGCGCATAATAACTCCTGTCGTGGTGATAAGTAATATTTGTGTTTTGCTTGGTGTTGCTTTTTTGTTTTAATTTGTTTTGATAATGTTAATAGATAGAACAAATAACATACTGTTGGGAAGTGTAATTTGTGAAATACGAGAGGTATCTCTCAATAAAAGAATGAAATCAAATGTAGTTGAATATTTTTTTGGAAGTTGTTTTCAATATTTAAAATGATTGTAGTAGAAACCTTATAGAAATAAAGGTTAAAGATGAAAAATTGAGATAATGCGAAAAATAAACTAAGTAGGGATTTGTAAAGTTTGTCTTAAGGAGTTGTTTGTCTGTAGATTACCGTTAAGATAGCGAGTCATATTGATGAGGAACATCTATGAGTAATTGGCGGTCAGGTCGCTGGCTAGTGGTGATAACAGTTTTGCTGATCTTGTGTTGTATTGTTCAGCGTTCATTAGGTGCCCACATCATTAGTGAGCGCTTAGCAACGGCTGTCTCTCAAACACAATACCCACTATCAACACCAATTGCCGATGAGAATAGCGTAACAGAACACACTTATTCGTTGTCTACCTGTGAATTAAGCGCCAAATCATTGTTATCTGTTCCCCCATTAACAATCGAGCCATTTTTCCATTCATGGGCTGTATTGTTATTGTTAAGCATGGCAGCCATTTATGTGTCGCGCCAGCGTAATCAGAAAAAACATCATCATCCACCTCCTCCAATCAGACTTCACCTTCATTATTGTATTTTGAGGGATTAGAAATTTCCTTTTAGCTAAAAGATTGCGCGTCTAATTTGGGCGTGGCTCTATGTGTAGCGTTGTAGGAATTTTTAGGGAGTTGTTATGTTTCGTTCTTTTATTATGGCGTTGATACTAACGCTATTTACTTTATCTACCTCTCAAGCAGCAGATACAGGCTGGCTAACCATGCCTGATAATTCTCATGCACAAGTTAGGGCGACAGCACAAAAGTCCCCAGCAGGTGACGTGAAACTTTTACTTGAGGTACAGCTTGAGTCTGGATGGAAAACGTATTGGCGTTCTCCAGGAGAAGGTGGCGTTGCCCCTGAAATTAATTGGTCGCAAGATGTAAGCGCAATAACTTGGCATTGGCCATCACCTTCAGCTTTTGATGTGGCGGGTATTCATACTCAAGGCTATGACAAACAAGTTGTTTTTCCTATTGAGCTATCCTCTGTTCAGACTGATCGTTTAATGGGAGTTTTAACTTTATCAACATGCAGTAATGTCTGTATTTTGACTGATTACACTTTAGACTTGAATCTTACTGAACCTGTGCCAGCTGATTTTGAATGGCAATATAATCAGGCAATGGCAAAAATTCCTGTTGGAACAGGATTAGTATCATCAGTTTCTTCTGGTTATAACAATAGCCAACTCACTATCTCTTTACAAAGAGAGCAAGGTGCTTGGGTTAAGCCTAATATTTATCTCGATCCCCCTGAAGGTATCCTTTATGGCATTCCAAAATTAAATCACCAAGATAAAAACCTATTTGTCACCGTCGATGTGACTGATGATTGGGGCGACGCTGCCGGTGATATTTCTGGTAAGGCGCTTTCTTTTGTTATTACTGACCAAGGTTTTTCTCGCCAAGTTAATGACACCATAGGACATGGAGGAGCGGAGATTGCTCCCACCACCAATTCAGGTGTTGGGCTTTGGAGTATTCTCGCTTTTGCGCTATTGGGTGGTTTAATTCTGAATTTGATGCCTTGTGTATTACCTGTACTTGCGATGAAAATGGGATCAATTCTGCATCTTGAAAATCGTGATAAAGGAGTTATTCGCAAGCAATTTTCTGTTTCTGTTCTAGGCATCTTAGTTTCATTTTGGGCACTAGCTCTGTTTATGACAGGCTTACGTTATAGCCAAGCAGCCTTAGGCTGGGGTATCCAGTTCCAAAGTCCTTGGTTTATTGGTTTTATGGTATTAGTTACTGCTATTTTTACTGCAAATCTATTTGGATTATTTGAACTGCGTTTAAGTAGCAATATAAATACTAAAATGGCAACAGCAGGTGGACAAGGATATAGCCGACACTTTTGGGAAGGTGCATTTGCAACTTTACTCGCAACGCCTTGTTCAGCGCCATTTTTAGGAACAGCTGTCGCTTATGCACTTATTGCGCCTCTAAATGAACTATGGCTTATTTTTACCGCTCTAGGGATTGGAATGAGTTTGCCTTGGATCTTAGTGGCTATATTTCCATCTACCGCTAAAGCGCTACCAAAACCGGGTAAATGGATGAATCGCCTAAGAGTGGTTTTAGGTTTTATGATGTTATTGTCCAGTATTTGGTTAATTACATTACTTATTCCACATCTAGGATTGCCAATCGTAATGGCTATTTTTATTGCCATTACTCTGCTTTTATTGTTTGCGATAGCACGGCATTATGGCAAAAAAACGGTATTTATTTCGGCTATTATTGCCCTCTTTTTAGGAGGAAGCACCTACCTATTTGTGGAGCAACCAGCGAGCCAAACACTAGCAGGCCAAGATACGATAAATTGGCAACCTTTATCAGAAGAAGCGATACACCAAGCATTAGCAGATAATAAACGTGTATTTGTCGATGTAACAGCAGATTGGTGTGTTACCTGCAAAGCAAACAAATACAATGTATTATTGCGAGAAGATATTCAGGCTGCACTTTCAGCACCAGATGTTGTTGCATTAAGAGGAGATTGGACTAAACCCTCTGATAAAATCACTCAGTTTTTAAAACAACGTGGTCAAGTTGCAGTACCCTTTAATCAAGTTTATGGACCTTGCCATAAAGATGGCGTGGTTTTACCTCCTATTTTAAATAAAGATTCAACATTGACAGTTCTTTCAGAGGCTAAAGGAGCCCAATAATGAAAAAAACACTTTCTGCACTGGTTATCTCTTCGTTACTTTTTGGTGCAAATGTGCAAGCTGCGGCATTAAGTGCTGATCAGGAAAAAGAAGTTCGCGCGCTGGTTCGTGATACGTTGATCAAAAACCCAGAAATTCTGGAAGAAGCTATCACTGCATTACAAGCACAAAAAGCAGATGAACAACAAGCTCAATTCCGTACTGCATTAAAAGCAGAGCACGACGCGTTATATAATGATGCTGCAAGTCCTCGTATTGGTGCAAAAGACGCTAAGTTAGTGTTGGTTTCTTTTACTGATTATAACTGCCCTTACTGCAAACGCTTCGATCCATTATTAGAAAAAATCACAAAAGATTATCCTGAAGTTGCCGTGGTGATTAAACCATTGCCATTTAAAGGTGAAAGTTCTGCAAAAGCTTCTCAAGCTGTACTTTCAGTTTGGAAAGAAGATCCAAAAGCATTCTTAGCATTACACCAACGTTTAATGCAGAAGAAAACAATGCTAGATAATGCAAGTATTGATGATGCAATGAAAACAACCAATACAAGCAAAGTGAAATTGACGGATGAAAGCTTAAAAGCGTTACAAAACAACTTGGATCTTTCTCGTAAATTAGGTATCCAAGGTACACCTGCAACTGTCGTTGGCGATATGGTTATTCCGGGTGCCGTTGATTACGCTCAGCTAGAAGTGATTGTAAAAGAGCAACTGGCTAAAGTGAAAAAATAATGCGTAGTCGCTTACGAAAGTGGAGTAAAGAACTGATTGTTCTGGTTGTCATTTTCGTTATAGCTTCTTTTGCAATGGATTGGTGGCGACAACCTACGCCACCATCCTTAACGAATTTACCTGAACTTTATACTGTTGATAATAAAATTGTTTCGTTGGCTGAATTGAGTGCTGAAAAGCCCTTGTTAATCTATTTTTGGGCAACGTGGTGTGGAGTTTGTAAACTAACAACACCATCAGTGAATTCGTTAGCACAAGATGGTTATAACGTGATGTCAGTTGCGATCCGTTCTGGTGATAACGCAAAGTTAGCGCGTGGCATTCAGTCGAAAGGGCTAGTTTTTCCTATCATAAATGATACTCGAGGGGATATTTCTCAACAGTGGGAAATTAGTGCAACACCTTCATTTGTTATTGTTTATAAAGGAGAAATGGTAGGATTTACAAGTGGTTGGTCATCTTCGTGGGGATTAAAACTACGTTTATGGTGGGCGTCTATCTAAATCAGCTATCAGAATTTTAGTCAGTCTCTTGTTTTTGTTTATCGGTAATTGCTGTTTTCCAATGTGCAGGTACAATGGTTTTATCTTCAATAAGTTGGCTAATTGACTCTGGTTGTTTTGATAATACCCAGCCAAATTCATGTTGTTGCAGATTGAACATTTGGCGTTGGAGCCATTTATTTTCTTTATCCGTACGAAAGCCCTTTGTTTCATTATCTGTTGATATTTTTTTAGCTCTTTGCCAAATAATATCGAGAATATGTTCAGGGTAATGTTTCATGATAAAGCCCTTTTATTAGAGAAAGCCCAACCTAATTAATATTAACTTAATAAGGTTGGGCTTTATTCTTTTTAATTACGGCGTTTAATAAAGGCGATAATAAAAAATAATCCAACCAGTATCCACAATGGTGTATTACCCCATTTATAATAAGGGGTTAATCCTGTTGTTGGTGTCATTTTTTCCGCTAAAGCACCTTCTTCAAATTGAGGAAGTTGAGAAATTACATCACCGTTGGCTGCAATAAAGGCGGTAATGCCGTTATTCGTTGAGCGTAATAATGGTCTTCCTAACTCAAGAGAGCGCATTCTCGCCATTTGAAAATGCTGCCAAGGTCCAATTGAATTACCAAACCACGCATCATTAGAAATCGTTAATAAGAACCGTGTATCAGGTTTGAAATTAGCGCGAACTTGCTCACCTAAGATAATTTCGTAGCAAATAGCTGCGGTTATTTTGGCATCATTAACAGTAAGCTGAGGTTGTACATATTCACCTTGGCTTAATGATGACATCGGTAAATTAAAGAAAGGCGCAAGTGGGCGTAATAGTGATTCTAATGGTACATATTCACCAAAAGGAACAAGGTGATGTTTGTTATAGCGATCTGTTGCTGGGTATTGATAAGCATAGTGTTCACCTAATGTGATGACACTATTGTAAAAACGATAGCCTTCTAATGTCGGCCGAGCATCAATAATTCCCGTCATTAAATGGGTATCTTGCTCTCTTAATTGCTTATCTAATTCTGCTAAAAAGTTTTGTTGTTGAATTTCAACATCAGGGATCGCGGATTCAGGCCAAATAATGAGATTTGCATTACCAATAAAAGGACGACTTAAGGTGAGATAGGTCTTTAATGTGCTCTCTAATGTACCTGGTTCCCATTTTAAAGATTGTGCGATATTACCTTGGACTAATGCAATTTCTTGCGTTTCATCAGGCAAAGGTTGATACCACTGATAGGATTTAAAGCTGATAGGTAATACTAATAAAAGCAGTGCAATCACAAGGCTGTAAATTGATTTACGATAGATTGTAAATGCAATTAATCCACTAATAACGGTTAAAAGTAGCGTTATCATGGTGACACCAAAAATAGGTGCAATACCTTTTAATGGGCCATCAATCTGGCTATAACCAAACTGCAACCAAGGAAAGCCTGATAATACCCAACCTCTTAAAAATTCGGTGATTTGCCATAGCGCAGGAGCGGCAAATACAAACCGCCAGAGTGTTGGTTTGGGGAAAAACTTATTCAGTGATCCTGCAAATAATAGCGTGTAGAGTGATAAATAGAGAGCTAATAAAATCACTAAAAAGATATTTATTGCAAACGGCATACCACCAAAATCAGCGATACTGACGTAAACCCAATTTACACCGCTACCAAATAACCCAAATCCCCAAGCAAAACCAAGGAATGCACCTTGACGAGCTGTGCGGTGAGTGATTATCAGTAATAAGCCGAGTAGTGAAATTAACGCCGCAGGCCAAAAATCAAATGGCGAAAATGCTAATGTGCCAATGGCACCGAAAAAAACCGCCAGAAGGGCGCGAACCCACTGGCGGTTTAAGAAAGAGATCTTATTCATTGATATCCTATGCATCATTACCTAGTTCAGGGATTGGCGCATCATCGGGGATATGCACATAAACCTGAATGATCTTACGGCTATCTGCCATAACAACTTTAAATTGGTAATTATCAATGGTAATAGTTTCACCACGAGCAGGAAGGTGACCAAAGGCTTGCATAACTAAACCGCCAATTGTATCAACTTCTTCATCGCTGAAATGTGTACCGAACGCTTCATTGAAATCTTCTATCTGGGTTAAAGCTCGAACTGAGTAAGCGTGACGACTCAACGGACGAATATCAATATCATCCTCATCATCATACTCATCTTCAATTTCGCCTACGATAAGTTCAAGAATATCCTCAATTGTGACGAGCCCAGATACGCCTCCGAATTCATCGATCACAATCGCCATATGATAGCGTTGAGAGCGGAACTCTTTTAATAGGCGATCAACCCGTTTGCTTTCAGGCACAACAACAGCAGAGCGTAAGACTTTATCCATACTAAATGGCTCTGCGTCAGTACGCATAAATGGCAGTAAATCTTTTGCCATTAATAAGCCTTCAATATGATCTTTGTCTTCGCTAATGACAGGGAAACGGGAATGTGCTGAATCAATAATCACATCTAAACATTCATCAAGGGTTTGATTGCGTTTTAGTGTGACGATTTGAGAGCGAGGGATCATTATGTCCCGAACGCGTTGTTCAGCAATATCCATTACCCCTTCAAGCATGTCGCGGGTGTCAGGATCAATTAATTCTTTCTGTTCAGAATCGCGGATAAGCTCCATCAGATCATCACGGTTTTTAGGTTCACCGTGGAACCACTGATTAAGCAGTGTGAGAAACCCTTTCTTAGGACCAGGGTTATCGTTACTCGAAGATTGGTCGTCGCTCATGGCGTTTTAACTATTTTTCCTCATTGAATGGTTAATTAGATATAGTATTTATCATAAAAATAAGAGAACTGTTACTCTTTTTCAATTAAATAGGGATCTGCATAACCTAAATTTTGTAAGATTTCTGTCTCTAAACCTTCCATTTCTTCGGCTTCATCATCTTCAATGTGATCATAGCCCAAAAGATGTAGACATCCATGAATAACCATGTGTGCCCAATGCTCTTCAACAGTCTTACTCTGTTCAACCGCCTCTTTTTCTACTACTTGACGGCAAATAATCAAATCACCTAATAGAGGCAATTCGATTTCAGGCGGTGCCTCAAAAGGAAAAGAAAGCACGTTAGTCGGTCTGTCTTTTCCGCGATAAGTGAGGTTCAGTTTGTGACTTTCTGCTTCATCAACAATGCGAATAGTCACTTCACTTACAGGTTGAAACTGTGGTAACACCGCTTCCAACCATGTCATAAATTGGGCTTCAGTAGGAAGCCCTTGCGTATTTTCACTTGCTACTTGTAAATCAAGGATAACTTCACTCATGATTTTCTCTCTGAAGCTTCTCTTTTTCTGCTTTGATAGCTTGGCGGCGTTTTTGATCTTCCGTTTCCCAAGCTTCATAGGCGATAACAATTTTGGCAACCACAGGATGGCGAACAACGTCTTCACTGTGGAAAAAGTTAAAACTTAAGTCATTGACATCAGATAAAACTTCAATGGCATGACGTAAGCCTGATTTATTGCCTCTTGGCAGGTCAATTTGGGTAATATCCCCAGTGACAACCGCTTTAGAGTTAAAGCCAATACGCGTTAAGAACATTTTCATCTGTTCGATGGTGGTGTTTTGGCTTTCATCAAGAATGATAAAGGCGTCATTTAATGTACGTCCACGCATATAGGCGAGGGGCGCGACTTCAATGACATTACGCTCTATTAGTTTCTCAACTTTTTCAAAACCTAACATCTCAAATAACGCATCATAAAGTGGTCGTAAATAGGGATCGACTTTTTGACTTAAATCGCCTGGTAAAAAGCCCAGTTTTTCACCGGCTTCAACCGCAGGACGCGTTAATAAAATACGACGCACTTCTTGACGTTCTAGAGCATCAACAGCGGCAGCAACAGCCAGATAAGTTTTCCCTGTACCCGCAGGTCCAATACCAAAAGTAATATCATGGGCCTGGATATTGGCAATATATTGTGCCTGATTTGGTGTACGAGGTTTTATCACCCCTCGCTTAGTTCGAATATTGGTCGATTTCCCAAATTCAGGAACATGCTCATCACTTTGCTCAAGCACACGGCTTTCTTTGATTGCTAGGTGAATTTGTTCAGGGTCGATATCGGGGATCACGCCTTTAATTGGCGAAGTTTCCACATACAGGCGACGTAAAATACCTGCGGCTGCATTGACGCACAATGATTTTCCCGTGAGTTTAAAACGGTTATCACGATGATTAATCTCGATACCTAAACGGCGCTCAAGTTGCTTAATATTATCGTCAAATGGGCCACATAGGCTCATTAAACGGGCATTGTCAGCTGGCTCTAAGAAGATTTCTTGGGTCGCTACCTGTGCATGTGCTATTACTGTCACTGATTATCCTTTTGTTAAATCTGATCAATTAAGGTTGGTAAAGACCTACCCCTAATTCATCTTCTTTACGTGTACGTGCAATAACGGATTCTGGAGATTCGTGAATACGTAAATCCATTTGATCTTCCGTTCTAACGACTTTACCACGTAGTGAGTTGGCATAAACGTCAACAATCTCAACATCAACGAATTTACCAATCATATCCGGTGTACCTTCAAAGTTAACCACACGGTTATTCTCAGTACGACCAGAAAGCTCCATCACATTTTTACGTGAAGGTCCTTCGACCAGAATACGCTGTACAGTATTTAACATTGCACGGCTAAAGTTCATCGCTTGCTGATTGATGCGTTGTTGTAGCAGATATAAACGCTGTTTCTTCTCATCTTCACTGACATCATCAGGTAAATCTGCAGCTGGTGTGCCTGGACGTGCTGAATAGATGAAACTAAAGCTCATATCGAAATTAACATCCGCAATTAATTGCATGGTTTTTTCAAAGTCGTCTTGAGTTTCACCCGGGAAACCAATGATAAAGTCTGAACTTATCAGAATACCAGGACGTGCTTTGCGTAGTTTGCGAATGATGCTCTTATATTCAAGCGCAGTATGGTTACGCTTCATTAATGTTAGAATACGGTCAGAACCACTTTGTACTGGTAAGTGTAAATAGCTGACTAATTCTGGTGTATCTTCATAAACGGCAACAATATCGTCAGTAAATTCGATAGGGTGGCTGGTAGTAAAGCGAACGCGGTCAATACCGTCAATTGCGGCGACTAAGCGTATTAATTCAGCAAAACTACAAATTTGACCATCAAAAGTTGCACCACGATAGGCGTTAACGTTTTGACCTAATAAGTTTACTTCGCGCACACCTTGTGCCGCTAATTGAGCAATTTCAAATAGCACATCATCACAAGGGCGGCTAACTTCTTCACCGCGAGTATAAGGAACTACGCAGAAAGAGCAGTATTTGTTACAGCCTTCCATGATGGAAACGAAAGCAGAAGGGCCTTCAGCGCGAGGTTCTGGTAAACGGTCAAATTTTTCGATTTCAGGGAAGCTGATATCGACAACTGGGCTTTTAGTCCCTTTAACCTGATTAATCATTTCAGGCAAACGGTGTAAAGTCTGTGGTCCGAAGATAATATCGACACACTGCGCACGTTGACGGATGTATTCACCTTCTTGAGAAGCAACACAACCGCCGACGCCAATGATAATATCGGGTTTATTATCTTTAAAATATTTCCAACGTCCTAACTGATGAAAGACTTTTTCTTGTGCTTTCTCACGGATAGAACAGGTATTTAGCAGTAGAATGTCCGCATCTTCGGCGACATCGGTTAACTGATAACCGTGGGTGCTTTCGAGTAGGTCTGCCATTTTGGATGAATCGTACTCATTCATCTGACAGCCCCAAGTTTTAATGTACAGTTTTTTTATCGTCGACATTGTGTAAATCCGGTATTTTCAGTGAGACAATAGCTAATCATTGGAAAACGTTGCGTGTAATAAGCCAATAAGGCGGTTATTGTAGTCATTTGTGTGGTCAGTGACTAGAGCAAGTCGGCGCTAATTCTCTATGGCGTTTAGTTTAATAGAAATAAACTGAAACAGCGCTTACCTATTATTTAAAGTAATGAGTTATGGCATAACAATGATGAGTAATGTAAAAAACGATTTTGATGCAATCATCGCTGGTGGCGGGATGATTGGCGCTGCTGTTGCAATTGGGCTGGCGCAAGAAGGATTGCGTGTTGCAATGATTGAACGACAGTCTCCAGCACCTTTTGATGCGTCATCTCATCCTGATATCCGTATTTCTGCGATTAGTTGCGCGTCCGTTAGTCTATTAAAACAATTAGGTGCATGGCAACATGTTTTAGCTATGCGTTCTGCGCCTTATCTTACCTTAGAAACATGGGAAGAAGAAAATGCCCATGTAATCTTTGATGCTAAAAGCTTAGGTTTACCTGAATTAGGATATATGGTTGAAAACCGAATTTTGCAATTAGCTCTTTGGCAAGAGGCTGAACGTTATAGCAATATCACCTTATTATGTCCAAATAGTCTAAGTAAAATGACTTATTTAGATGATAAATGGAAAGTGACGCTTTCTGATGGCAGTGAAGTCACTACAAATTTAGTGGTAGGTGCGGATGGTGCCAATTCTCAAGTGCGCCAATTTGCGGGTATTGGTAGCAATGGCTGGCAATATCGCCAATCTTGTATGCTGATCACGGTGAAAACAGAATTACCTCCTGAAAAGGGTACATGGCAACGCTTTTACCCTTCAGGGCCTCGTGCTTATTTACCGCTTTTTGATAATTGGGCTTGTTTGGTTTGGTATGATTCGCCTGACAGAATTAGAAAACTGCAAAACATGTCGATGGTGCAGTTAGAAAAAGAAATTCAACACGCTTTCCCTGAGCGATTAGGCAAAGCGACACCTATTGCAGCAGGTTCATTCCCATTAACACGTCAGCATGCAAGTCGTTATGTTGATAAAGGAATTGTTTTGTTGGGAGACGCGGCTCACACCATTAATCCATTAGCAGGACAGGGCGTTAACTTAGGTTATCGTGATGTGGATTGTTTCTTGGACTTAGTGGCTGATGCTAAAAAACATTTCGAGCCTTGGGATTCAATGGCGTTATTGAAAAAATACCAGCGTCGTCGTATGCCTGATAATTTAGTTATGCAAGCGGGTATGGACGTATTTTATCATACCTTTAGTCACCAGCTACCGGGGTTAAAAGTTGTTAGAAATATTGGCCTTTTAGCCGCTCAGCATGCAGGAAAAGCGAAAGAAGCGGCATTGCGTTATGCGTTAGGCATTAAATAATTAGAAATGCGATGATCTAAGTTGGATATCAACAATAAGATCATCGCATAATTGTTACGCTTTTAAATGCTTGGCATGAAAAGCAATATGCTCGCCAATAAAACTCGCCACAAAATAGTAACTGTGATCGTACCCTTGATGTAAATTCAATTGATAAGAGAACTGTTTTGTATCGCAAGCTTGTGCAAATAATTCAGGCTTGAGTTGCTCTTGATAGAAAGGATCATCAAGTCCGACATCAACACGCATAGGTAACACACTTTCTGCTTGGTTAATTAATTCAACCGCATCATATTGTTGCCACTGTGTCATATCATCGCCTAAATAAGCGCTAAACGCTTTTTTACCCCAAGGAACAACTGATGGTGCCACAATCGGAGAAAACGCTGACACACTGCTGTAACGTGCCGAATTTCGCAATGCAATCGTTAATGCACCATGTCCACCCATTGAATGTCCACTAATAGCTCGTTGATGAGTCACTGGAAAATGCGTTTCTATTAGCGCAGGAAGTTCATCAACAATGTAGTTATACATATTGTAATGAGCATTCCACGGCGATTGTGTCGCATTAAGGTAAAAACCAGCACCTTGTCCTAAATCATAAGCACTATCATCAGCGATATTTTCACCGCGAGGGCTAGTATCAGGTACCACTAAAACAATGCGGTGCTGTGCTGCAAATTGTTGAGCACCTGATTTAGTAATAAAATTTTGCTCGTTGCAGGTTAAGCCTGATAACCAATATAAAACAGGGTATTTTTGCTTTTCTTCCATAGGAGGAAGATAGATGGCAAATTTCATCTCACAATTTAACGTCTTTGAAGTATGTTGATAAACTTCTTGCCAACCACCAAAACAAGCGTGACGTTCAATCCTTTCCATTTTGACTCCTTTAAAAACAAAGACAAACCTATGAGACATAGGTTTGAGAATGATTAATCGAAATGAATAACAGTTCGGATTGATTTACCTTCGTGCATTAAATCAAAAGCTTCATTAATTTTTTCTAATGGCAGTTTATGGGTAACAAAAGGCTTAAGTTCGATATTACCTTTCATTGCATCTTCAACCATATCGGGTAATTGACTACGTCCTTTAACACCGCCAAAAGCAGTACCTTTCCATGAGCGCCCTGTAACTAATTGGAATGGACGGGTTGAGATCTCTTGTCCTGCACCGGCTACACCAATAATAATGGATTGACCCCAACCGCGATGCGCACTTTCTAACGCGGCTCTCATGACATTAACGTTACCAATACATTCAAAAGTATGATCAACACCCCATTGTGTCATTTCAACAAGTACTTGCTGAATAGGCTTGTCGTAGTCGTTAGGATTTAAGCAGTCAGTTGCACCAAATTGGCGCGCTAATGCAAATTTTTCAGGATTTGTATCGATAGCAAAAATACGACCAGCTTTGGCTTGTCTTGCACCTTGAAGAACGGCAAGACCAATACCGCCTAAACCAAACACAGCAACAGAGTCACCTTCTTGCACTTTTGCTGTATTGTGAACTGCGCCAATACCTGTTGTTACGCCACAACCTAATAAACAAACTTCTTCGTGATTGGCTTCTGGATTGATTTTTGCCAAAGAAACTTCAGCCACCACAGTGTATTCGCTAAAAGTAGAGCATCCCATATAGTGATAAATAGGCTGTCCGTTGTAAGAAAAACGTGTTGTCCCATCTGGCATTAAACCTTTACCTTGCGTTGCTCTGACTGCAACACATAAGTTTGTTTTGCCTGATTTACAAAATAAGCATTCGCCACATTCAGCTGTGTACAGAGGAATAACGTGATCGCCAGGTTTAACACTGGTGACACCTTCACCGATTTCGACAACCACACCTGCGCCTTCATGACCAAGAATAGCAGGGAATACACCTTCAGGATCATCACCAGAAAGCGTAAAAGCGTCTGTATGGCAAACGCCCGTGTGGCTGATTTTTATGAGTACTTCACCTGCTTTTGGTGGCATCACATCAACTTCAACGATTTTTAAAGGTTCTCCTGGTCCAAATGCGACCGCAGCACGAGATTTCATGGTGTATCCTTTTTTGTTATTAACGCAGGTAAGTGCGGATAAGTGAAATGGCATCATCAACGGAATTTTTTTGATCTTCAGGAGAAGCGACGGCATCCATAAGACCTTCACGTAAATGACTTTCGAGCACACCAGCCATCAGGCCGTTGATAGCACCTCTGATGGCGGCAATTTGTTGTAATACCTGACCGCATTCGTTTTCATTTTCAAGGGCAGTTTCTAATGCAAGAAGTTGCCCTTTAATTTTTCTTACACGAGTTAACGCGGCTTTTTTTTCTGCTGGTGAGTGTGGCATACATAATCCTTAAATATACTATAGGGGAGTATAGTATTTAGGGCGGTATATGTACAGAGAGAGCAATAATGTGTGGAATGATGAGAATAAATAAAAATGTTGGTGTGGAGCTTATTGGTCTTTGAGAGCAGAGGGATAAAAAAAGATGGAGAAGAAATGATATTTAGATAGCGGATAGGAAAAACGCAAGAGACAGAAACAAAAAAGACCCGCTATGCGAGTCTTATCTGTTGATTCGTGATAAACACGTTAGTAATCAATGGTGCGGGAGGCGAGACTTGAACTCGCACACCTTGCGGCGCCAGAACCTAAATCTGGTGCGTCTACCAATTTCGCCACTCCCGCAACAACTTGGAGAAAAAAAGACTCGCTCAGCGAGTCTCTCTTTCAAAATATGGCTGGGATACCAGGATTCGAACCTGGGAATGCCAGGATCAAAACCTGGTGCCTTACCGCTTGGCGATATCCCAAAAAATGGTGGCTATGACGGGATTCGAACCTGTGACCCCAACATTATGAGTGTTGTGCTCTAACCAGCTGAGCTACATAGCCGTATTGAATCTAGCTATCTTTCTTTTGAAAGATGGCTGGGGTACCAGGATTCGAACCTGGGAATGCCAGGATCAAAACCTGGTGCCTTACCGCTTGGCGATACCCCATCCGCTAATTCAATTGTCAACACACTTATTTATCAGAAATATGGCTGGGATACCAGGATTCGAACCTGGGAATGCCAGGATCAAAACCTGGTGCCTTACCGCTTGGCGATATCCCAACTGATAAATTCTTGACGAGGTTAAAATGGTGCGGGAGGCGAGACTTGAACTCGCACACCTTGCGGCGCCAGAACCTAAATCTGGTGCGTCTACCAATTTCGCCACTCCCGCAAAAAGATGGTGGCTATGACGGGATTCGAACCTGTGACCCCAACATTATGAGTGTTGTGCTCTAACCAGCTGAGCTACATAGCCATCTTTTTTTGCATAACCTTCGTCGGCGTTGCGGGGCGCATTATGCGTATTACAGACAAATCCGTCAACTGCTTTTTGCATTAATTTTCGAGAAACGTGTCCGTTTGCTCGATGGTTAATCATTTTGTCGAAAAAAGATCCAAAAAACAACCTTGTTGATGAAAAAATATCTCAAAGAATAAGGCGCAATAGTGTGTGAATAAAAAGAAAAAACAAAGCAGTAAGAGAAATGATATTAAGTCAAAGAGGGGAAAGATGGAGAACAATGGGCATAAAAAAAGAAACGAGGTGAAAAACTCACGCTACATTTCTTTTTCTTTGAATATTACTGATTGAATTTTAGACTTATTTCACAATAAAAATCAGAAAAGTGCACATTCAACGCAAAAAGTATGATTTATCAACGATAAATTACTTTTCTAACAGCTGTTGAAGCAATTCTCCGTTAAGCATCGCGCGTTTAGTCAAGGCAAAAGCCCCTATGGCAGAACGATGATCAAGCTCTGATGTGACGACAGGAAGCTCTTCTCTGAATTCTTTTAATACTTGTGTATTAATGCAACTTTGAATTGAGGGAAGTAAAACTTCGGCTGCTTCAGTCAATTCACCCGCTAAAACTACTTTTTGTGGGTTAAATAGGTTAATAGCAATCGCAATAGCTTTACCTAAGTGTAAACCCACTTGTTTGATGGTTTCGACTGCTAGTGGGTCATTTTTAACCGCGGCTCGACAAATATCTTGGATTTGGCACTGTGCTGGCGATAAATACTGACTTGGATAGCCTTGCTCTAATTGATAGCGCACTTTGGCTTCGATAGCTGTATTGGATGCAATCGTTTCTAAACAACCAAAGTTACCACAATGGCAACGTTCACCTAGAGGATCGATTTGAATATGACCAATCTCTCCTAAGTTACCACGTTGATTGAGCAGAATTTTATTATTAATAATAACACCAGCACCTGCACCACGATGGATTCGGACTAGTAATGAGTCTTCACAATCTCTTGTAGCACCAAAATAGTTTTCAGCTAGCGCAAGACTGCGAATATCATGCCCAGCATAGCAAGGCAAGCTAAAACGTTTTTCTAAGCTATTTACCAGAGCCCAATTATCCACTTTCATATGAGGCATATAACGAACAATGCCTTTATTTGGATCAACAAGGCCGGGTAAGATCACAGAAATTGAAATAAGCTCACGAATACGACGCTGATTTTGTTTAATAAAATCATCAATTGCATTGATAAGAAGAGCTTCAACTTCATTTTGAGTACTTTGCTCTAAAGGGTAGTGTTGCTCAATGATGACTTTTCCACTTAGATCATAGAGAGCAACAGTGGCATCATTACGCCCTAATCGCACACTGACGGTATTAAAATTGCGGTGTTCAACAATAATAGAAATTGCGCGACGTCCACCCGTTGATGCTTGTTGATCAACTTCTTTAATTAAGCCTCGTTCAAGCAACTGACGAGTAATTTTAGTCACACTGGCTGGCGCTAGTTGGCTTTGTTCGGCTATTTGAATACGGGAAATTGGCCCGTGTTGATCAATCAGCCGATACACAATCGCACTGTTAAGTTGTTTAACAAGATCGATATTGCCAATTTGCGTTTCAGTGTTGTTATGACTCATCAGCATATACATCCATTAGTTATTCAGTTATTTCGATACCATTGACAAACGTTGTACAAAGGTTGAAGTCCTTATCAAAAGAAGCGAGGTTAGCAATTTTTCCAGCTTCAATTGTTCCCAATTCTTTTTCCATTCCAATTGCACGAGCAGGATACAGTGTTGCCATCCGCAATGTTTCATCTAATGGAATGCCTACATGGATCACGCTATTTTTAATTGCACCAATCATGGTTAGTGATGATCCGCTTAATGTACCATCTGCATCGACACAAAGGCCATTACGATAATATATGGTTTTACCAGCAAAAACGAAGCTATCCATCTCATTTTTGCTAGGATCAAGCCCCGCTGGCGCAGTTGCGTCTGTGACTAAAAGTAATTTTTCACCTTTCAAACGCTTACTGTTACGAATATTTGCCCATGAAACATGTAAACCATCAGCAATGATACCAGCATAAACTTCAGGTGTATCATAAATGGCACCTACAAGCCCTGGGCCTCTGCCTGTAATATAAGGCATTGCGTTGTAAAGGTGAGTCGATAATGAAATACCATTACGGAACCCTTTACGTGCTTCTTCATAAGTCGAATTAGAATGACCCGCAGAAACAATGATACCTGCTTTGATTAATTGACGAACATACTTTTCATCAACCATTTCTGGTGCAAGGGTGATTTTGGCGATGACATCAGCGTTATCGCACAAATAGCTAATCATCTGAGCACTCGGTTGACGAATAAATTGTGGATCATGAGTCCCTTTTTTAATCACATTGATATATGGGCCTTCTAAATGTAATCCCAACACTTTATTTTCATGTTTCTTCATATAAGCACGCGTTGCTTCAATGCCTATTTTCATCAATTCATCAGAACAGGTAATTAACGTTGGTAAATAGCTAGTGCAACCTAAGCGTTCATTCGCTTTTTGCATAATTTCTAATGTTTCAACGGTGACATTTTCAGGCGTATCATTAAATTGCACACCACCACAACCATTTACCTGTAAATCAATAAAACCAGGAGAGACAATTGCACCTTTCATATCACGAACAGTGATATCTTTTGGCAGTTGATCCAGTGGGCAAACCTGCTCAATACGGGAGCCGTTGATAATAATGGCGTGGTTTTCTAAACGGTCGTAACCTGTATAAATAACAGCATTTGTTAAGGCAAACATACCTTTGTCTCCTGATAAGGGAAGTCAATCTAAAAAGCCGATATCAGCCAGCAAATTCTGGCTGATAAGTAAGAGAGCTTAGCCTTTTCCGCTACTTAATCAGTAGGTACTTATTTTACTAAACTTAGTCTTGGTATTTCTGACACTCTTGCGCTTCAATCTGTTGGAAGTAACGTAATGTTTTTACACGTAATTCCATTGTTGCAGGATCATCACACACTAAAATTGCTTTAGGGTGAAGTTGAACACAGGAAATCGTCCATAAATGGTTAACAGCGCCTTCTGTTGCAGCATGTACTGCTTGCGCTTTATTAAAACCGGTTGCCAAAATCATTAATTCTTCAGCGTCTAATAATGTGCCGACACCAACTGTTAGTGCATATTTAGGAACATGATTAACATTATTGTCGAAGAAACGTGAATTTGCTAAGCGTGTATCTTCAGTTAGCGTTTTCATTCGAGTGCGTGAAGAGAGTGATGACGCAGGTTCATTAAATGCAATGTGACCGTCGTTACCTACACCGCCCATAAACAGATTGATTTTGCCATAAGACTTGATTTTAGCTTCATAGCGTTCGCATTCTGCTTGTGGATCTTCAGCATTACCATTTAATAAATTGATATTTTCATCTTTAATATCAATATGATTAAAGAAGTTCTCATACATAAATGTACGATAACTTTGTGAATGGTCTGATGGAATACCAACATATTCATCCATATTGAACGTCACAACGTGTTGGAAGCTGACTTTTCCTGCACGATGTAATTCAATTAACTCTTTATATGTCGCCAATGGCGTGCCACCAGTCGGTAAACCAAGTACGAAAGGGCGCTCTGCAGTTGGATTAAACGCGTTGATTTTCTCAACGATGTAATTTGCAGACCACTTACCAACTTGTTTTGCCGTGGATAGGGGGATTAACCTCATAGTAACCTCATAGAAAAAAGACAAATCTGATAACTCAGTAACGTGTTATTTCATCGTGTGATTATCAGTGGCTCATCTATAACACGAATTTCTTTTCATTTTTAGCTGATGATCGAAATGTCCCGCCAAAAGATATTTTTAATCATAAAATAAGCTTTCTGACTTAGCCAGCATTTCAGCTAAAAATTATACGATATTAGTGACTTTAATCACAAATTATGACTAATTAATTTGCGATACAAAATAATTTTTTTAGACTAAAAATGGAATTAAATAATTAGCTCATCAATTTTATTATAAAATATGAATGAGTATGAATAAGATCCCGCATAGGGGCTATCCAAGGGGGAGTTTGTGAATATTTTAAGTTATCTGCAGAAGATAGGGCGGGCGCTGATGGTGCCTGTTGCTACATTACCTGCAGCAGCAATTCTGATGGGGATTGGCTACTGGATTGACCCAGTAGGCTGGGGTGGCGATAACGCGCTTGCTGCCTTACTTATCAAATCTGGTGCTGCCATCATCGACAATATGTCAGTCTTGTTTGCTATTGGTGTTGCTTATGGTATGTCGAAAGACAAAGACGGTGCTGCCGCTTTAACAGGATTTGTAGGGTTTTTAGTCGTGACAACGCTTTGCTCTCCAGCAGCAGTGTCAATGATCAAAGGCCTGCCTTTAGAAGAGGTTCCAGTTGCTTTTGGTAAAATAAATAACCAGTTTGTTGGGATCTTGGTTGGTGTACTTTCTGCCGAGCTTTATAACCGCTTTAGTAGCGTTGAACTGCCTCGCGCACTGTCATTCTTTAGTGGCCGTCGTTTAGTTCCTATCCTAACCTCATTTTTAATGATCATCGTCGCCTTTATTCTGATGTATATCTGGCCTGTAATTTATGGTGGATTAGTCAGCTTTGGTGAAAGCATTAAAGATATGGGGGCATTAGGTGCGGGTATCTACGCATTCTTTAACCGTTTATTAATTCCAGTCGGTCTACATCATGCGTTGAACTCTGTATTCTGGTTTGACGTTGCAGGCATTAACGATATTCCTAACTTCTTAGCAGGTCAGCAAGCTATCGATTCTGGCTTAGCAACTGTGGGTGTAACCGGTCGTTATCAAGCTGGTTTCTTCCCAGTAATGATGTTTGGTTTACCGGGTGCGGCTCTTGCGATCTATCACTGTGCACGTAAAGAGAACAAAGCAAAAGTTGCTGGTATCATGATTGCAGGTGCATTTGCTGCCTTCTTCACAGGTATTACTGAACCGCTCGAATTCTCCTTTATGTTCGTGGCACCAGTGCTCTATGTTATTCACGCATTCTTAATGGCGATTTCTGTTTATATCGCTGCAAGCATGGAGTGGATTTCAGGGTTCGGTTTTAGTGCAGGCTTAGTGGATATGTTCTTATCTTCACGTAACCCACTGGCTGTTCATTGGTATATGCTGATTGTTCAAGGTATTGTTTTCTTCTTTATCTATTACGGTATTTTCCGTTTCACTATCACCAAATTCAACCTGAAAACTCCAGGCCGTGAAGATGATGTGATTGGTGATGAAACTGCTGATGGTTATGATGAAGATATCAAAACAGCGCCAGCAAATAGTAAAGAAGGTATTCAACAAGAAGCTCGTCAATATATTGCAGCGATCGGTGGTTCTGATAACTTAACGGGTATTGATGCTTGTATTACCCGTTTACGCTTAAATGTAAAAGATTCCACAGTTGTTAATGATGCCTATGCAAAACGTTTAGGTGCATCAGGTGTTATTCGCTTAAACAAACAAAGTGTTCAAGTGATTGTGGGTACACGAGCTGAATTAGTCGCTAACGCTATGCGTGATGTATTAACACAAGGCCCAGTTGCCGCTTATGAAGGTACATCAGCTTCAACCGTGTCTACTGAAAAAACACCGGTAAAACAAGCTAATGTTAATGCAAAAGTGTTACTTGAAATGATTGCGCCTTTTGATGGTGAAGTTGTGGCATTGAAAGATGTACCTGATGAAGCGTTCTCTAGTGGTGTTGTTGGGGATGGTGTCGCAATCAAACCAACCTCTAATATCGTGATGGCGCCTGCGACAGGTACTGTTGTTAAGATTTTTGATACAAACCATGCATTTTGTATCGAGACTGACAATGGTGTCGAAATCATCGTGCATATGGGAATTGATACCGTTGCATTAGGTGGCAAAGGCTTTAAGCGTTTAGTTGAAGAAGGTGCAGACGTTAAAGTCGGTCAACCTATCTTAGAATTAGATCTTGAATATCTGAACGCTAATGCCAAATCGATGATAAGCCCTGTCATTGTTAGCAATATCGATGATTTTGATAAGATTGCTGAACAAGTTTCCGGTGTTGTGGTCGGAAATAAAACGGTTATCTACAACGTGTTAAAATAAATTCTATCTAGATATTTAATCCTCTATAAAGAGATGGTTAAATAAGACGATAAAACGGGGAGTCTTTCGAACTTCCCGTTTTTTTATCTCTATTTTGATAAATATCTCAGGGGTGTATTTAGCTAAGGTATTTATGAAACCTGCTTATTGGATTATAGTGGGTTAATTATGCGTTTTGCTTTGAGGAAAAAATGACCATGAATGAGGCAGATGCCCGCCCAACGAACTTTATTCGTCAAATTATTGACGAAGATCTGGCTACTGGGAAACATAATAGCGTTCAAACGCGTTTCCCACCTGAACCTAATGGCTATCTTCACATCGGCCATGCGAAATCAATTTGCCTGAATTTTGGTATTGCTAAAGATTATCAGGGAAAATGTAATCTACGTTTTGATGATACCAATCCAGTAAAAGAAGATATTGAGTACATCAACTCAATTCAAAAAGATGTTCAGTGGTTAGGTTTCCAATGGGAAGGTAGCATTCATTACTCCTCAGATTATTTTGATCAACTTTATCAATATGCGATTGAGCTGATTAATAAAGGCTTAGCTTACGTTGATGAGTTAAGTGCTGAAGAAATTCGTGAATACCGCGGTACATTAAAAGAGCCAGGTAAAAACAGCCCTTATCGCTCACGTAGCGTAGAAGAGAACTTAGCGCTGTTTGAAAAAATGCGTGCTGGTGGCTTTGAAGAAGGTAAAGCGTGTTTGCGTGCGAAAATTGATATGGCATCACCATTTATTGTTATGCGTGATCCTGTGCTTTATCGTATTAAATTCGCTGAACACCACCAAACTGGAAACAAATGGTGCATTTATCCAATGTATGATTTTACCCACTGTATCTCTGATGCACTGGAAAATATCACACATTCTTTATGTACTTTAGAATTCCAAGATAACCGCCGTTTATATGATTGGGTGCTGGATAATATCACTATCCCTTGTCATCCTCGCCAATATGAATTCTCACGTCTTAACCTTGAATACACAGTGATGTCAAAACGTAAGCTGAATCAGCTTGTGACAGAAAACATTGTGAATGGTTGGGATGATCCTCGTATGCCAACAATTTCAGGCTTACGTCGCCGTGGTTATACCGCAGAATCTATCCGTGAATTTTGTCTACGTATTGGTGTGACGAAACAAGAAAATAACGTTGAAATGGCAGCTCTGGAATCTTGCATTCGTGATGACTTAAACGAAAATGCACCACGCGCAATGGCAGTTATCGATCCTGTTCGTTTAGTGATTGAAAATATGCCAGAAGGCGAAGAAATTCTTATTGCGCCAAATCACCCGAATAAACCAGAAATGGGAACGCGTGAAGTACCATTTAGCCGTGAGATCTATATTGATCGCGCTGACTTCAAAGAAGAAGCAAACCGTCAATATAAACGCCTGGTGCTAGGTAAAGAAGTACGTTTACGTAATGCTTATGTTATTAAAGCGGAACGTGTTGAAAAAGACGAACAAGGCGAAATTACGACCATTTATTGTACCTATGATGCAGAGACTCTAAATAAAGATCCTGCTGATGGACGTAAAGTAAAAGGCGTTATTCACTGGGTAAGCATTCCACATGCTATTCCTGCTGAAATCCGTCTTTATGACCGCCTGTTTAGCGTACCAAACCCAGCAGCAGAAGATGATTTCTTATCAACAATTAACCCTGAATCATTAGTTATTCGTGAAGGTTTTGTTGAACGTAGCTTAAAAGATGCAGCTATCGAGAAAGCGTATCAATTTGAGCGTGAAGGCTACTTCTGTGCTGATAAGCTTTCAACAGCGGATAAACTTGTGTTTAACCGTACTGTGGGCTTACGTGACACTTGGGCGAAGATTTCTCAACAAGGTTAATTTGACGTACTTTAAGTCACATTAGTATCTTAATGAATAAAATGCTCGGTAATTATTTATCGAGCATTTTTTTATCTGTTTTACAGCTTATTTCGCTTCATTTTTCATCTATTGATATTAAATATTTACTATTCATAATTTAATTAATCTCTCATTTTTTCTTTTTTTAGGTGATAAATTTCTATTTGTTTCGTTTGAAATAGTTTATTCACTATCGCTTTATTCTTTTGTTTCTTCAGATCATCACGTTAAATAAAGCTGTAATAAGAAAAGTGTGATTCACACCTCATATTTTACATCGTTAAAAAAGATTATTTATAAATACTACTTATTATTCCTTTCTATAAAAAGAAATCTTATATCATTTAAAGATTGCTTTATAAAATATAATTAAATCAATCGATTATATTCATTTTTAATCAATCCTTATAAAAGAAAGAAAATGAAACGATCATTTAGTTATGTGCCCTTTGTCATATTTTGATAAAAATTCTTTTTTTTGGGTTGATAATTCGCGTCGCGAAAAATATGCTGTTTCTAACCTAATTTAGGTTTTTTCCCCACTTGGGGTTTTATATTTGGAAATAGGCATTGTGCTTATTTCTTTTTTAGTCAAAGTCAAAGAGGAAACAATGCTATGGTTATGCAACATGCTAAACCAGGCAGGGTGGCACTTGCCGTTATGGGCGCATTGCTTGTAACTGCACTACCTGCAAAAATGTCTCATGCTGAAGGGTTTATTGATGACTCAACCTTAACAGGCGGTCTTTTTTATTGGCAACGTGACCGTGATAGAAAAGAGTTAACACCAAATAGCCCTGATTACGGCAAATACAAAGCTAACTTACACCATTCTACTTTCAACGCTAATCTAGATTTCTCATCAGGTTACCTCGGTAATTTTATTGGTATTGATTTAGCTGCCTTTGGTGCGGCTGAATTGAATAACAGTGGCCCAGCGGCACCTAACGAAATCGGTTTTAGTGATGCAAAAAGTCGCTGGGATGAAAAATGGACTGGCGATCGCAGCGGCATGAGCGTTTATAAAGCGGCTGCGAAATTCAAATTAGGCAACTTCTGGGCTCAAGGTGGATATATTCAACCTAAAGGCCAAAGCTTATTGCGTCCACACTGGAGCTTCTTACCGGGAACTTACCGTGGAGCTGAAGCGGGTGCTGTCTTTGATTTCGATAAAAGTGGTGAATTGTCTTTCTCCTATATGTGGACCGATGAATACAAAGCACCATGGTATCGGAATATGTACAATTTCCGTAAAGCTGATCTAGAAACGAATATCAGCTATCTTCACTCTTTCGGCGCCAAATATGATTTTAAAAACAGCCTAGTATTAGAAGCTGCATTTGGTCAGGCCGATGGTTATATCGATCAGTATTTTGGTAAAGTTTCTTATGATTTCCCAATTGCTGACAATGCATTAAGAACGTCTTACCAATTCTACGGTGCTAAAGATAAAGTTACCGGTGGAGGTGTTAATGACGTTTATGATGGGCTGGCATGGTTACAAGCACTGACTTTTGGTTATACCTACAATGTATTTGACTTCAAAGTAGAAGGAACATGGGTTAAAGCTGAAGGTAATCAAGGTTATTTCTTACAACGCATGACCCCGGGCTGGGCAACCTCTAATGGTCGTCTTGATGTCTGGTGGGATGGCCGTTCTGACTTTAACGCCAATGGTGAAAAAGCACTCTATGCTGGCGTGATGTATGATCTGAAAAACTGGGATCTGTCAGGCTGGGCGGTAGGTACTTCTTATGTTTACGCATGGGATGCTAAGCCAAGTGGTAAAGCCATTTATGACCAAGGTCAGCGTATCAGAGAAAGTGCATGGAATGCGGATATTATGTATACAGTTCAAGAAGGTCGCGCTAAAGGCACTCTCTTTAAACTTCACTATACCCGTTATGATAACCACTCTGATATTCCTAGTTATGAAGGTGGTTTTGGTAATATTTTCCAAGATGAAAAAGATGTTAAGTTTAATGTGATAATGCCATTCACTATTTTCTAATATTGGCATAAGGATAAAGTGTATTAATTGCACTTTATCCTGAATAAAACTAAAAAAGCTAAATACGATTACGATAAGTAAAAATAAGTAGTAGGAAGGTAGGGATGCAGTAATTAAAAAGAGCTTTATAAATAAGCCTTGTTAATAAAGTGAAGTTGTCAGCAGTAGTAAGAAGTAGAAAAGTAGAAGTAAAAGAGTTGAAGTAAAAAGTAGTAAGAGTCGTTTTAAAATCGCAGTATGTAGTAAAAGTAATGAAGTAAAGTCGTCATGTCATGTCGCCTGAGATAAATGTGAGTGGGTTATGTTTATCTCCAGTGCTTCAGTTATTTCGCAGAATTTGCGTAAGGTATTTACCCTAAGTAAAGGCAGTCAGAGTGGGTATCGTAGTGGGGGGTAAATACCTTTATTTTTCATTCCTTTCTTTTTAGTCCTTTTCATCCTTGTAGGTTTTTTTATTCTATGGCAAATTTCTTGCCATTCATTTGATCTCACCTTATTTATTATTCTGCATTGAATGCTGTTTGATAATGCAAGTTTTCAGGAAGAAGCATGTTAAAGCGATTGGACGATTTTTTATTAGAACCACCATTGAAGCCCTTTAAAGGTATAAAACGATTTATTGTTGAATTTCTTTTTTTTGGTGTAAAAGAGGCGCGTTCTTGTTTATTTGCCGGGTTTTTCTTTTTTATTTTATTTGCAACGCCAAGTAAAGGTGTCTTTGGGATACCCCGTTATGATGTGCTTCTTATTCTCGCTATCGCTTTTCAATTATGGATGGTGCGGGGAAAGTTAGAAACATGGGATGAATTAAAAGCGATCTGCTTTTTCCATATTGTTGGTTTTGTGATGGAATTATTTAAAACATCAGCGGCAATTGGTTCATGGAAATACCCTGATTTTGCTTACACGAAATTATGGGAAGTTCCTTTATTTACAGGATTTATGTATTCCGCGGTAGGAAGTTATTTAATTCAAGCATGGCGTTTTTTAAAAGTCCGAATAGATAATTATCCGCCTTATTGGCTGGCAACATTAGTTGCACTTGCGATTTATATTAATTTCTTTTCTCATCACTTTATTGGTGATTATCGCTGGTATTTAACTGCCTTTATTTTAGGTCTTTATGCCCGTAGTGTGGTTTATTTTACGCCTTATGATACAGAGCGAAAAATGCCCTTATTACTTGCTTTTGTTCTGATAGGTTTCTTTATTTGGCTTGCTGAGAATTTCGGTACATTTTTTGGTGTTTGGCAATATCCTAACCAAATTGGTGCTTGGTCTGCTGTACATGCAGGCAAATGGGGCTCTTGGTCACTATTGGTTATTGTTACATTTACTATTGTGGTTCATTTAAAACATATTAAACACAGTATCAGTGTGGCTAAGTAGAGTTATCCTCGGATTTTAGGCAATAAAAAAGGAACTGTTTACAGTTCCTTTTTTTTACTGAGAGATTATCCAGAATGAATTATTTCTCATCATGTGCGTGGCTATCTTCTTTACAATTGCCTTCAGCGCAGTGGCCATATAAATAAAGGCTATGATTGGAAAGCTTGATACCATGACGTTCAGCGATGTTTCTTTGGCGTAATTCAATTGCATCGTCTGTAAACTCGATAACTTTACCACAATCAAGACAAATTAAATGGTCATGATGGTGTTGTTGAGTTAATTCAAATACTGATTTACCACCTTCAAAATTATGTCGGGTAACAATACCAGCATCATCAAATTGGTTTAAGACGCGATACACTGTTGCCAGACCAATCTCTTCACCGATATCGATGAGTTTTTTGTAGAGATCTTCAGCACTGACATGATGGCACTCAGGATCCTGGAGCACTTCCAAGATCTTTAAGCGAGGAAGTGTAACTTTTAACCCAGCATTTTTTAACGCTTTATTATTGTCGGTCATGCGGATTTAATCCTGTTGCTAATGGTGAATTTAATTTTTGTGCTCACAAATAGGTTTTATTCATTAATGCTCGGGTGAATAAATAACCTCATTGATTATAGGCATGATATTTAAAAATAAACACCCCTACCTATCACACTATCTTAGCACACCATTGAATAATTATCATTCTCAATATTGAGTATTTATTTTATCCCAGAATTTCGTCTAGGCTCATTTCTTCTTTGATTTGAGCAACCCAAGCGTCAACACGCTCTTCGGTTAATTCTGGTTGGCGGTCTTCATCAATGGCAAGACCGATAAAATGATTATCATCTGCAAGCCCTTTAGAGGCTTCGAAATGATAACCTTCTGTTGGCCAATGACCTACGATAACAGCACCACGAGGCTCAATAATATCGCGGATAGTCCCCATTGC
The DNA here is from genome assembly GCF_003336825.1 of Proteus sp. CA142267. NCBI lineage: Bacteria > Pseudomonadati > Pseudomonadota > Gammaproteobacteria > Enterobacterales > Morganellaceae > Proteus > Proteus sp. CA142267. The sequence goes on from NZ_QPMG01000002.1 coordinate 75,059, forward strand.
ATCACAGAAATATTCTGCGTAATCCTCTTGGTCACCACAACCAAAGAGCGCAACAAGCTTACCATTGAAATCAATATCTTCTAGTGTTGGGAAAAAATCATCCCAATCACATTGTGCTTCACCATAATACCAAGTAGGAATACCCAGTAACAGAATATCGAACGCTTCGATGTCTTCTTGACTGGATTTTGCAATATCATGAACTTCGGCATTATCAGCGCCCAGTCTTTCTTGAAGCATTTTGGCAATATTTTCAGTGTTGCCAGTATCACTGCCGAAGAATATTCCTATGATTGCCATAAAGTGAGATAACCTCTTTTATTCTAAATTCGTTATATTTCAAATTGTAGCGTTATTGACTACGTATATTTTCACAAGTTACATACTACTTGCATGTTTCTAGTGACTCATTTACTTGTCACCTAGCTACACTTCAAAATATTTAGAGTATATTTGTCTGTGTTTGAACAATTACTAGTGAAAGATAAGCATTGTGTTTTCATAGTAGAAAACTAAAAATGTATTTTGACGAAAATAGCAGGCTAATTCTGTCGAATTTGTGTGGTTTATCTGCTAGCTATTCTTGTTTTGATGCATTTTTAAGGCGTGATTTTGCGCCAATTGCTCAAGTAATATTTCTTCAATAAGCTCACTACGACTGACGTTTCTTTCTGTCGCCAACTCATTGAGAGCATTTACAGCATCTTCATTTAATTTTAACTCAACTCGACGTAAGCCATTAACTCTGTCACGTCTTAATTGATTACGTTTATTAATTCTAAGCTGTTCATCCCGAGAAAGCGGGTTTGTTTTGGGTCGCCCAGGTCTGCGTTCATCTGCGAACAAATCCAGTGTGGTGCGATCAGTTTGTTCTTTTGCCATAAATTTTGCTGTGAAAGGGCGTATACCAATGACTAAATTGCGAAACGCCCAATAATACCCCACATAGTGATGTCTCGCCACTGCTTCCTGACTTTAACCTATTGTGATTTGGTCTTTTTATCAACAGATACTGTTTTTAAGTATAATAATTATACATTCTACTAAATTATCATTTTTTCAGTGGCAATATTTTAAGTTGTTAAGTTTATTAACTAAGATTTCTCTAAAAAGCGGCGAATTGCCTTAATAACGGTATCTGGTTTTTCTGAATGAACCCAATGTCCAGTGTTTGCAACAACAAAAGCGGTCGCGAGAGGAAATTGGCGAGCTATATTTTCACGATATTCATCTAAGATATAAGGTGATAAACCGCCTCGAATAAATAATACAGGATGATGCCAAGCAGGCACCTCTTGCCAGCCAATAATGTCTGAATAGGCATTTTTTATTGCAGGTAAATTAAATAGCCACTCACCATTTTTGAATGATTTTAGTAAAAATTGGATCACACCTTCTTCTTCAATAAAAGGACGCATGATTTCCACCGCATCTTGACGGCGTGTAACTTGAGCTTTTGTTACGGCTTCAAGTGCAGCAAAAATTTTATCATGGCGACGAACGTTATAAGCAACAGGTGACATATCAATCACAACAATATTGGCGATTCGCTCAGGGGCTAATGCTGTCATCGCCATCGCAATTTTGCCTCCCATTGAATGACCAATAATAATGGCTTTTGAGATATTTAAACTATCAAGTAATGTGAGCACATCTTGCGCCATATCTTGATAATTCATACTTTCACTATGAGGAGAATGCCCATGATTACGCACATCAATTTGTATCACGGTATTATCTTGGCGAAGTGCGCGACCTAAAACGCCTAAATTATTCAAATCACCAAAAAGTCCGTGGATCAAGACGATAGGTAAATTGGATGCAGGTGTCGTTTCAGGTTGGTGTAATTGATAATTTAATAATGTATTGAGTTTCATATTAATGACCAAAATAATTGCGATTTTCTTCTATGATGACATGCACAAGGTGGCTAAGCCAACTTATCGTAATAATATGAAAGAGTGATAAAGTTCAGAAATAATTGATAAGATAAATTTATAAAAAACCATAAAATCATTATTATCTAGATATATATTCTAAATTTATTTAAAAAGTTGAAATCTTGACATTGCTCAAAAATAAATAATTAGAATTTTATATTATTTGGAGGCTGGAGTGGTGTGATATAGCGGAATTTAAAGCTGACTTTGTGCGAATAAGTTCAAAGAATAGAAGATGATACCGAGATAAACAATAGGATAAATACCGAGCTTAGCCTTTAAAACGGTAGGATCTTGAATAGATCCTCTTTAAGTTATTGAAATTTACCTATTTTGTTTTTAAAGATTATATCTTATAATCCTAATTACTTTTTTTTGAAAACAGTACTGGGTAGCAATGAAAAAGATAGAAATTGATGACGAACTTTACCGCTATATTGCTAGCGAAACTAGACATATCGGTGAAAGCGCTTCAGATATTTTAAGGCGTCTACTGAAGCTCGATGCCAAACAGCCCGCACAACCAGTCGTTGTCACAGAGTCAGTACAAGCATCTGTTATTAAACAGGAAGCTGAACCTAAATCGATTACACCAGCAAAAAATCCGATCCGTGAAATGCGAGAATTGCTGTTATCTGACAGTTATGCAGAAAAAACAAAATCAGTTGATCGCTTTTTACAGATCCTTTCTACGTTATATAGCCTAGATAGCGCTACTTTTACTCAATCTGCTGAAACAGTACATGGACGAACACGTATCTATTTTGCTGGTGATGAACAAACACTACTCGATAGTGGACGTCATACAAAACCGCGCCATATTTCAGGCACGCCGTTTTGGGTTATCACTAACTCGAATACAGAGCGTAAGAGAACGATGGTACAAAGCATCATGCAGGATATGCAATTTCCTGCAAATGAGATTGATAAGGTGTGTGGAACTATCTAACCACTATTGTTAATTGATGCATTACAAAGGCTTTTGTTTAAAGCGTGATTGTGATGTCAAATAGGAGAAGATTTGTGGCAATTCATCCAAGAGCAGGGCAGCATACTCGTCAAAGTGATCTGATTAATGTGGCGCAATTAACGTCTCAATATTATTCACTTAAACCACAAGCTAGCAATAACGCTCATCGTGTGAAATTTGGTACATCTGGTCATCGCGGAAGTGCAAATCGCCATAGCTTCAATGAAGCACATATTTTGGCAATTGCACAAGCTATTGCTGAAGTACGTGCTAAAAATGGAGTAACAGGGCCATGTTACGTGGGTAAAGATACTCATGGACTGTCAGAGCCTGCATTTATTTCTGTTTTAGAAGTACTAGCTGCCAATAAAGTTAAAGTGATTATTCAAGAAAATAATGGCTATACACCAACACCGGCGGTCTCTTTTTCTATTTTGACATACAACGAAGCACATCAAGATATTGCTGATGGTGTCGTGATCACTCCATCTCACAATCCGCCTGAAGATGGTGGTATTAAATATAATCCATCAAATGGTGGTCCTGCTGATACAGATTTAACTTCAGTTATTGAGAAACGTGCCAATGAACTGCTTGAAAACAATTTAGCAGGCATCAAACGTCTTTCTTATGATGAAGCATTAGCAAGTGGTTATATTCAAGCTCAAGACTTAATTATGCCTTATGTCAAAGCGTTAGGTGACGTTGTCGATATGGAAGCAATTAAGAAAGCTGGCTTAAAATTGGGTGTTGATCCATTAGGTGGCTCTGGTATCGAATACTGGAAATGCATCGGTGAGTATTATGGCCTTGATCTTGAATTAGTTAACGATCAAGTTGATCAGACCTTCCGTTTTATGACATTGGATCATGATGGCGTTATTCGTATGGACTGTTCATCACCTTGGGCAATGGAAGGTCTATTACAACTGCGTGATAAATTCGATTTAGCTTTTGCTAACGATCCTGATTACGATCGTCATGGTATTGTGACTCCTTCTGGTTTAATGAATCCTAACCACTACTTAGCGGCTGCAATTAACTATCTTTTCCGTCATCGTCCACAATGGGCTAAAGATGTAAAAGTGGGTAAAACACTGGTTTCAAGTGCAATGATTGACCGTGTTGTGGCAGATTTAGGTCGTGAACTTGTAGAAGTACCAGTTGGCTTCAAATGGTTTGTTCAAGGTTTATTTAGTGGTGAGTTTGGCTTTGGTGGTGAGGAAAGTGCAGGGGCATCTTTCTTACGCTTTAATGGCAAACCATGGTCAACCGATAAAGACGGCATCATTTTATGTCTGTTAGCTGCTGAAATGAAAGCGGTAACAGGCAAAGATCCGCAAGAGCATTACAACGAATTAGCACAACGCTTTGGTTCACCAAGCTATAATCGTATTCAAGCATCAGCAACTCATGAACAAAAAGCGCTTTTGTCACGCTTATCACCTGAAATGGTGACTGCAAGCACATTAGCAGGCGATCCGATTACTGCACGTTTAACACATGCATCAGGTAATGGCGCATCTATTGGTGGCTTAAAAGTGATGACTGATTACGGTTGGTTTGCGGCTCGTCCTTCTGGCACTGAAGAAGCATATAAGATTTACTGCGAAAGCTTCCGAGGCCCTGAGCATCGTGAATTAATTGAAAAAGAAGCGATTGAAATAGTAAATAATGTTTTTGCTAACAAATAAGTTAGTGCAATAAACTATTTATATAGAATACACTCTATCCAAAGGTAGAGTGTATTTTTTTAATTATTGAATATTTTTAGATCACAGCATTGATATCCATCATTGAGGTTGATTTAGAATTAAAAATAGAGTGGATAATCAATACAATGCAAAATAATTTTGTTTTACGAAGTGTACGTTACATGTTGGACCTAAGTGATGCACATGTTGTTGAAATCATGAAATTGGCTGATTTCACAGTTACAAAAGAGTTAGTAAATAGCTGGCTGAAAAAAGACGATGAACCTGAGTTTGTCGAATGTGACGACAATGCAATGGGACATTTTTTAAATGGTCTAATTTTTTATCGTCGTGGAAAAGATGAAAACTTCCCAGCACCTGAAGTTGAAAAGCGTATTACAAATAACATTATTCTAAAAAAACTGCGTGTCGCTTTTGAATTAAAAGATGTGGATATTCTAAAGATTTATGAGCTTGCGGATTTCCGTGTTTCTAAGCCTGAATTAAGCGCTGTATTTCGTAAACCAGGACATAAAAACTACCGTAACTGTGGCGATCAGCTTGTAAGATACTTCCTGAAAGGGTTAACCGAAACCCTACGTGGTAAAGGCAAAACGGTTAAGAAATAAAGTTTAGGGTATTTTAAGATATAAAATTCTCTATTTATTAAATAATACCCCAAAATTGGTTTTCGATTTTGGGGTATTTTTTTATGGTATTAACTGGCGAAAGAATGAATTTACTGCTAACGTAGTATTACTAAGTAATACAATATAGGAAGGATTTATGGCTCGAGTAACTAGTGTGACTTTGGGTGAACACTTTAATAGCTTTGTTGGTGAAATGATCAACTCAGGACGTTATGGAAATACCTCTGAAGTAATAAGAGACGCTTTACGTATGATGGAAATCAGAGAAGAACGGATCCAAATAGTTCGAAAAATGGTGCTAGATGGTGTGAATTCACCAGAAAGTAAAAATAACATGGATGATATTTTTGCAAGGGCTGAAAAGGATTTAAATGTATAAACTTTCTGAGTTAGCAGAAGAAGATATTTATCAAATTGCGCGTTATACCATACAACAATTTGGTGTAATTCAGGCAAAGAAATATCATGATGACTTGAAACGGACATTTGAGCTACTTGCTAGAGCATCCTGGATTGGGCGAGAGTGTAGTTGGGTGTGTAATGGCATGAGACGATTGGAGTTTAAAAAACACTCAATCTATTATCTACCAAAGAATAATACCTTATTTATTGCTCGCCTTATTCACCATTCAATGGATGTTGATTCTCTTGATTTTCCTGAATAAATATTTAATTATTCACTGTTGAATATATTGTTCATCATAATACTATTTAGCAGTAAACCTCATTCTTGAATATCTCATATCTCCTCACTGGTTTGATTTTTTTCCTTTCTGATAATATATGGCTGAAATTATTTACTATAACTTTCATTAAGTAAAAATACCGATCTAATATTGTTAATAATTATGTTATTTATGTTTTATTTTTGTTTCAATCATGAAATTTAATTACATATCAAGCAAAATAAAGGTGATTTTTCGCACGAATTGAGTGGTCTGATCAGTAGTAAAATTTCATCAAATGAGGTAAAATTTCAGTTATCAAATTAATCTCTATACAGGAGAGCACTATGCCAGCTTATAACGAATATACAAAAAAACATGTTTTAGCCCGTCGTACTGGTGCTGTTGCGCTAGGTGTTGTGGCATTTCCTGTTATGATTTTCCATCCTAAACGCGCACAATTTTATAGCTATATACACCGTGTATGGTCTAAAACAAGTGATAAACCAGTTTGGCTGGCAAAATCGGAAGTGGCGCTAAATAGTCACAAATAACAGAATATTAAGATAACGCCTGCAAAAGTAGGCGTTATCTTTATCCCTTTTTAAGCACTTTTCTGATGCGACCTTCTTGTTTTTTCTTATCCTCAAATAATCTTCAATTTTTACGTTACAATAAACAATAATGAGTCATTTAAACGAATGCCATTAACCTATTGCTATTTATCTTATTGTTATATAAATAGTGGCATTCGTGATAACAGGGAAAAAAATGAAATGAAGAATACTGATCTGGAATTAGTGATTAATGAGAAGTTAAGTATTGAGAACTTTCAAGATTATGCGCCTAATGGACTTCAAGTCGAAGGACGCCCTCATGTTCAAAAAATAGTAACGGGCGTGACTGCAAGCCAAGTATTACTTGATGAAGCTGTGCGATTAAATGCTGATGCAATTTTAGTACACCACGGTTACTTTTGGAAAAATGAGCCCGTTGTTATTCGTTCAATGAAGCGCAACCGCTTAAAGACATTACTTTGTAATGACATTAATCTTTTTGGTTATCACCTGCCGTTAGATGCTCACCCAATTTTAGGTAACAATGCTCAATTAGCGTTAAAAATGGGCGTTAAAGTTGAAGGTGAAATATTACCGTTAGTACCCAAAGGTGTGTTTGATTTACCTTTAACGCCTACTGAATTAAAAGAACGTTTAGAAAAAGCGTTACAACGCAATGTATTGCATTGCGGTGATAATGCTCCTGAAACTATTCGTAATATTGCTTGGTGTACGGGGGGCGGACAGGGCTTTATTCAAGATGCTGCTGAGCAGGGTGTGGATGCTTTTGTAACAGGTGAAGTATCGGAACAGACTATTCATATTGCAAGAGAAATGGGCGTTCATTTTTTTGCAGCGGGACACCATGCGACAGAGCGTTATGGTATTAAAGCTTTAGGTGAATGGCTTGCTCAAACACATCACTTCGATGTGACATTTGTTGATATTGATAATCCAGCATAAGCCTACTTATTCTTATTTTATAAGCTATCTCTCTAATTAAAGAGAGATAGCTTTTTTTTGTATATATAAATCCCTCGGCTATATCGGGGGATATTTATTACTCATTAAGCTGAATAGGCAATGGGCTTTGTAATTGTTGCAGATTATCGCATAGCCAAATTAACTGTAATAAAGCCTGAGAGTCACGTGTAGTTAATGCCAGATAACGAGCCAATTGGTTGGCAATTAATGTCATTCCTAAATCGTCAGCAGTATGCTTGCTTATTTCTAACTGCTGTTTTTGCATTTCAGAAAGTAATTCCCGTCCAGTACATGCTTGGGCTTCTAATACAGACAAAATAGGGCGGCAGAACTTTTGTGCTAATGTCGGTTCACTGTGATGCATTGCCGTTTGTTGCTTACGCTTAGCCATATATTCTTGAATACGACTAATAAACCCTGATTGTTTTTTCTTTCGTGGAAACTGGTCAAAATCGAGATAAAACATTTCAATGCCTTTTTCCGTTTTGAGCCAAAGAGTCGTTGGCAATAAATCCATATTTAAATCACGTCGAACAGGCTGAACAGTAACTGCTACTATCTCTAATTCTCGCTTAGTGAGATAACGTAATTCTTCCAGATTATTTTGTATTGTTCCTTCCCAATAAAGACGTAAGAAGGCTGAATTATCATGATTATCTGAAACATCCCAAATAACACATTGCTCTATTTCGTACCAAATTAATGGCTTATAGCTTTTGATATGTAAGACGAGAGGAGAAAGAAATCCTTCAGGTTGATTAGCAAAATAGTCTGGTAACTTTTGCCAATTGTTGATCCCTAATTCAGTTTGTAGATTGTGATAATCGGTAATATCAAGAAAATCAGTTTGGCTTTGTGCGAAGCTTTCGCCAATAGTTGCCAGTTTTCCTTCATCAGAAATACGTGGCTCTTGTAATACAAAAGGGCGACGCATTAATTTATCGGATGTTTGTTTCCATAACGACAAACTATTCCAAACACTATAACGATTAAATAGAGTATCAAGTTGATTAGGGCGTGCTTGAGTCGCTTGTAAGAGCTGTTTCTCTTCTTTATCCCAAAAGGTAAAGGTTGCTCCTAATGCACCACTCTGTGCCGTCCACCAATTTGCACCAATAGGGATAAGAGAGAGGCTGTTTTTTTTATCATCATATTGACGACGAAGTTGACCTCGTAACGCTTTTAACTGTTCTGGCATCGCATTGGATAATTGAAATAGATAGGCTGAAATATGAGCCAGCAAGCGCAAGACATTGCTTTCATCCATAGTGAAATGTCTTTCTGCTAATAGTTTGACTTGAGTGCTTAATGTTCGTAAATAAGACGCTAAACGAGGTAAGCCTTCTGCTCGAGCGGACATATTCAATAAGTGCAATTGAGTGGCGCTGCTTAAGCTGATATGTGATAGCCCTTGGCGTAATAAATCATAAATAAATTGTTCAACCGTCGTAATTAACGCTGTTTCTTCTTCATTGAGAGGGCGCTTTGAAGATTGCACAATGATTAAATCTTCAGGCCAACTCCATGGTTGAGCATGTTGTTCAAATATTTTAGCCACAATAGCAAGGTGGAATGCTTTTTTCTGTGAGTCAGAAAAAGGTGATAACATGCCATCGTAGCCACTACCTTGTAAGAAAATAACAGGCTCATCAACATCAGGGAGTTGAATTTTTAATTGTGTCCCAGTGTCTTCTAAATTCAATGTTATTGTTTCCCACTGCTCAACTAATTTAATCGCCACACGACAGGCAGGTTTCCCTGCTTTTTTAATTAATGTTTCCGGATCAAGCGTGAATAACGCGGGTAACAGTGGAGAGATTTCAACAGGCTCCGCAATAGCTTCTGATGATGTTTCATCACTATTATCGTTACTTGAATTATCAGCATTATTATTAGCTTGTAGCCATAAAACAGCGGCTAAAATATGTTTGCAGCAACCTGATGCAGAACAATCGCAACTAGCTTGTTGAATTCCCGCTTCGTGTAAAATAACATTTTGTCCATCACTGCTAAATTGCCCAGTATTGGCATCAGTGAGAGAAACTTTTTCGTTATCAACATCTTTTTTGGCGCGTCTTAATAATCCTGCATTAGCAAATACAGTGAGCGCATCTTCATCGTAATGAAAGTAAACAGTTTGCCAACTCATTGCATTACCTCTGCCAACCATTGTGCGAAATGTTCAGGTGTTAACGCTGCAACTTGCATGCCTCTATCTGCAAGCTTTTGTGCAATTGCAGAGTCATAAGCAGGTTGAGCCTCATCATCAAGTGCAGCTAGACCTAATAATTTAACTTGTTGGCTATTAAGGCGTTGCGTGCAATCTAATAAGCGGTTTAATGAGCCACCTTCTTCAAAGTCACTGATAAGTGAAATAACCGTGCGTTTAGGGTTTTTGACCAAACTTTCACAGTATTGCATTGCGCCTGCAATATCAGTACCACCACCCAATTGTACGGTCATTAAAACTTCAACGGGATCGTCTGCTAAATGCGATAAATCAACAACTTGGGTATCAAAAACTACTAAAGAGACATTAACAGCAGGTAAAGAGGCTAAAATACTGGCACAAACAGCCGCATACATAATTGAGCTAGACATTGACGCACTTTGGTCAACACAAAGAATGACATCCCACGGAAAATGTTGTTGCATCCGTGAGTTAAAGTAAGGAGTTTCAATCACTAAACGGCGATTTTTAGTATCGTAATGTTTTAAGTTTGCAGCGATGGTTGCACGCCAATCAAAGTTGCGACTATTAGGCACTAAAGAGCGTCTAAAACGATTACGGCGACCTGTTAATGATTGGCGAAAGTTATTGCGAATTTGACGCAAAATATCATCGACCACTTTACGAATAATCGTTTTAACCGCATCTCGCGTTTCTTCACTCATGCGTCCACGTAAACTTAATAATGTTTTCGCTAACGCTTTTGTTGGCTCCATCGCTTTTAACGTATTGGGATCTTTAAGAAAACTACTGATTTGATAACGTTCAATAGCCTGTGATTGCATACGTTCAAAGGTGCTATTAGGGAATAGCTTACGCGCTTGATTTAGCCAGTTTACCGCGGTAAGTTGCGATGCATCGAGTGATCCATGACGCCCTCGTTCTTGGCGGAGACCTCGGCGCTGATATTCACGACGATAGAGAAAGTCGAGTGTACGCTCAACTTTTAAATCATCAGCATTAAAAGTCGCTTGCCCAAGAGCATCATCAGCATATTGACCTAAAATCAGGCGCCAGCGTTTTGCTTGTTTTATTTTATCTTCAGGCACATCGTCATTATGCTGGCTCATGATTAGTATCTCCTTTCTCTATTTTCTTAGCATCAAACCAAGAAATCATGCCTTGTTCCATTATTCGTTGTTGTAATTTTTGGTTGAGTTTAGTGGCTTCAAGCATCTGTTTAGCACTAAATTCTGACTGCCATAAAGATAACGCTTGCGTATCTAAACCAATATCGTTGGCAATATATTGTGCAAGCTCTGCATTTTGTTTGGGATTAAGTTGGCTAAAGGCAAAACGCAGATCAGGCAAGATCTGAATAAATTGTTCTTCATCCCATTGCTGTAGCAAGGTATTTAAGTGATCGACCAATAACGGAAGGCGAATAACTAGCTCTGGCGCGGTTCGCATCATACCAACGAAATAACCAATGGCATGTTCAGGAGAACTGCCGGTACTAAAGGTCGTATTTAGTGTGGTAACTAATGTATTTTCATCAATATATGAACCTAAATAACGTAAGGCATCTACTGCACCTTTTAATAAAGGTACTGTATCTAATTGACCATCAAGGCGATTGAGTTGCTGATAGAAATCACTTTTATAATCATGCTGATTATTGAGCGATGGCATAAATTCAATCAATTCACGTAAAGAGAGCAGAGCTTGTAAATTGTTTTCTTGTTGTTGCTCATCACCTTGAGCCAGTTGTTCTAAACAAAAGAAAGCTTGTGGAATAACTTGATGTAGGCGATTTTCAAGTGAAAGTTCATCCGTAATATCAAGATATTGGCGACCTCGCCATAAATGGATCAGTTTATGTCCACACTGAGTCAGTGACTCAAGACGAAAATCTTGCTGAATATAGCTATCTAACAGTTTAAAGAGTGATGGAATGCGCTGGTGGAGTCCAATTAGTGCAGCTTGGATTAATAACGTAACTGCACTCTGGCTCGAACGACTTTGCCCTTGTTCTTCAAGCTGTTTCTCCATTGATAACAGCTTATTTAGAGCGATAGCTTCAAGTTGAGAGCCTTTCTCTGATAATGAAATCAGTTCACCTTCTACATTAGGTGTCCAAGCGTATTGCCACTCTTCAAATAACAGATCTAATTGATGACCAGAAAGAAAATCAGGGCCATTTACACGGTGTGCAAAATGGATCTCCAAGAAAGCCAATAAATGTAAAAAACGACTTCTTAAGCGATGCTGTGGGTTACGATAAACATCGCATTTAGTTGTTTTTGCTAAAGTATCATCAAGTTTGAAACGAAAAGCTCTAGCTCGTTCATAGGTTTCATTAACTAAAGGAGGTGTTGCCGTACCTAATGGGATTTTACCTAAGAGATAACCTGAGAAACAGGTTTTGATTTCAGCCCATAATTCACTTTGGCTATCATCTAAGCTACCTTTAATAAAGGCACTTTGTAAACCATCGAGCAAATCATAGCGACCTGTACCTGCGTGATCTCTTAATAAAGCAAGGCGTAAACTCTGTTCGGCTGCGAGTTTTACAGCTAAATAACTCGGTGGATTATCAAATTGTTTTTCTCTAATTGCCTGAGCCACTGAGCTTAGAAAAGCAATCCCCATTTTATTGCGATAAACTTGAGTTGGCTGTTTGGCGACATCATTATTTTCCAATTTATCATGATGTTGTTGCATCAAACTTTGCCAAGCTTGTTGATAAAATGCAGGAGAAGGCATGCCAGAAGCATAACCATTAAGTGCATCTAGTCTGTCAAAACTGTAGCGAATAAGCCAAGCTTGCTCATTTTCACCCATTTTTTGCATTTTAGTGAATTGCTTTTGTTCTGTGCTAGAAATGGTGAAAGATTGAGATTGTGAATTAGATAGACCTTCAATTAGTGCAAGGGTATGGAATCCCCCTGTGACGATTACAATTTTGGCATTGGGTTCTTGCTGTTTGATGGTTTGAATATGAGCGAGCATATGTGCTTCACGTTGTGAAGAGCCTTCAGATTCAAGCACTTCAGGCTCATAATCAAGACGTGCAAGTGCGCACCAAATAAAGGTGTCATTAAAAAGTGTTTGCCAATCAGCTAAGGCTTCAATACTACGTAATTCAAAAAGATGTTCCCAAACATCATCATGATCACGACAGTGGCATTTTTTAGCTAATTGCGCGATAAACTGGCTATGTGCTAAATAACGTTCTTTTTGTAAGCTTCGACTTTGCGAGTCACTATACTCTTCGTTATTAACTTGTGCAGCCCAAGGCAAATCAATAAAACGTGTTTTGGCATTGATGCGCAAACCACCCCGCAAAGCTTGCCATTCAGGAGAATATTCACAAAATGGAAAATAGGCAGAGTGCAGTGATTTCTCACGCTCATCTTGGTTTCCATCATTATGCAAATACTCAGCTTGCCCCATAATCGCAACGGGAGGCAGGGTATCTTTATCTGTTAGGCTAGGAATAAGTGAATTAAAGGTATCTGGGCCTTCAATTAAAATATAGTTAGGTTTTACAGAATCAATTAATGATAAAACCGCATAAGCACAAGCAGGGCTATGGTGGCGTACAGGGGCAAAATAGAGATGTTGTTGCTGTAACGACGTCCATTTCAGTCGTGCTTGGTCAATTCTTTCTGGCAAAGGTATTGAAGGTAGCGTCACCGTGTCGATCCCTTTTCTGGGTGAAAAGGCAGAGTAAGTTAACTCTGCCTTTAATAGATAAATAACGTATTTTAGTGTGTAGCTACAAGCTTTAGCGTTTTATTGCCAAAACTCTTTTGATGCATCAAAGAAAGCTTTCCACTCTTTACTGTTTCTTGCTCTCTCTCTAGCTACGTTGTCCATGTAATAACGAATACGCTTGATATCATCAGCATTGTCTTTTAATACAACACCGATTAATTGGCGGGCAATTGCGCCTGCATTCATCACTCCATCCCCTAAATAATGCGCTTCTAAGGCACAAGCATAAGCAATATTCACAGCTTCTGCGGTTGACATAACCGCATCTGGTGTTTTGATATTACCGCCATCTTTCGTATTACCTGAGCGCAACTCTTGGAATGTTGTGACCAGTAATTCCACAACATCTGCTGGTACAGTGACTTCATTGGCTAAAGAGCCTAATTCGTTCTCAAGCTGTGATTGGATAAGGCTGATTTCAAATGCAGGATCACGAATAGGTTTCACTGTTTCAAAGTTAAAACGGCGCTTTAATGCGGCCGACATTTCATGAACACCGCGATCACGTAAGTTTGCTGTACCGATGAGGTTAAATCCCGGTTTTGCACTAATACGCGCACCATCCCCCATTTCAGGGATCATCAATTGTTTCTCTGACATCAAAGAAACCAGCACATCCTGAATTTCAGGAGGACAACGAGTTATCTCTTCAAAGCGAACAATTTTACCTTGTAACATACCTTGATAAAGTGGCGATCCCACTAAAGCGCGTTCTGTTGGGCCTTCTGCTAATAGCAATGCATAGTTCCAAGAATATTTAATATGATCTTCTGTTGTGCCGGCAGTTCCTTGGATAGTTAATCCTGAATCACCACTGATGGCAGCAGCAAAAAGCTCTGAGAGCATCGATTTTGCCGTACCCGGCTCACCAACCAGCATTAAACCTTGTTTACCCAATAATGTGACAATTGCACGATCAACCAACGCATCATCGCCGAAAAACTTAGGTGTGATGCTTAATGCATCATCACCTAAAATAAATTGGCGTACAGCACGGGGAGAGCGAAGCCATCCTTGTGGTTTAGGATTATTAGCATCAGCTTTTGTTAAACGCTCTAACTCTTGAGCAAATCGAACTTCAGCACTTTCCCTAATTGCTTGTTGATCTGCGGGTGCTTTTTTAGCCATATTCTTTCCTAATTATCCCTATCTTTTACCAAGGTGTTTTCTTTTCCCATTCAGGATCAAATCCTGCGCAAGCTTCAGCGATTTTTAGATAATCCGCATAGCTTTCTGCTAATAGAATCGGTGGTACATTTTTTAGCTCAACATTATTGCGATCCCAGTAATCTTGCTGATTTTTCTCAAAACTTAAATCAAATAAGACAGCTGGAATATTTTCTTCTGGAACATAGCTACCACTGAAACCGATATTCACGTAGTAGTTTAAACTAGAGAAGAATTTGTAATAGTGAGAGAATGAGCCACCATCTTCTGCTGGGCCTCGTTGATAACCCATTTTGGTTAAAATACCGCGTAAAGTGAAGGTGTCTGTGATCCAACCTTTTCTATCTTCCACTTCAGTTTGTTTCAGATCTAATTCTGGGATCTTATGTTCCATTTGAGAGAACAAGAATTTCACTTTGTAATCTTTAAAGTGAGCGATCCATGCCTTACGCTCATCTTCATTGACCAATGCTGCGTGAGCAAGTTGGATCAACGAATCGTTTTGTAAAGACACTTCATCATCTTCAAGATCAAGCAATGCACCGTCATCAGAAGGGCGGAATGTATTGATAACCTTGCCATCTTTCACTTCTTGCCAAACCAGTTGTTCAATCAGTTTATGCATGATTGGATGTGCTAAGATATATTCTTGCCAATCGGCGCTTAACCACTGACGTTGAGCACACATCGCTTCATATAAGCGTACACTTTGCAGCTCAATAACTTGTTTAAGTTCTTTTTTACTCGAAGTGAAGAGCTTTTTCGCTTCTTTGATAAGCTCAGCATCGTCATTTTTACGCGCAGCAGGTAAGGCTTTAACTTCTTTACCTTCCGGATTAAACAGAACAAGCTTTTGTTTTGCATCCATTTTTGCAGTGAAAATACGCTCACCATATTCCAGCACTAATGTTCCGGTATCATCAAAACCTGCGGTTGGAATAGTTCTATCGGCTAATTCATCTGCACTCCAGCCATTACGTTCAGCAATTTGCGTGACTAAATTACGGGCTTTTTCTTGAACAGATGCGGTACGATAACGGCGTGATAATGAAAGAAGAAGCTGAATAATAATTGGATCATTGCTTGATGCTACAGCGTCAATCATGGCTTCAATTTGAGCTCGGCGCTGATAGTGATCACGCATATAGTTACGTAATACAGATACTGCAACATGACCTTCAATACCGCAGATAAGCGCTAACATACCTTTATCGCTGATTGCAGAGCCTAAATAACGACGTAACACCTCGTTTTTAATCTCTTCAACCACTTGTTCTAACGTGTAGTTTTGATATTTAGCGTAATATTCAGGATAACGCTTCGCCCAGTTTTGATAATTGCTTAAACGCCCTGGCGCTTCACGTTGTGCTTCGACCATTGCTTCTTCAAGTGATGGACCTTTAATATCCTGAGCAACAAAGGTATGCAGAATAAAGCTTGAAAGTTTCTGTTGGCTATCAGTAGAGAGCAGACCGATATAACGTTGTAATAACGCGTTTCCTCCTGGCATTTTTAATTTTACTGCCAGAATAATCCACCAACGAATAATCGCTGGATCAACCGCTTTCTTGTTTTCCCATGTTAATGCAGGGATTGCCTCAAAATTAAACCAAGCAAGGCTTGCTGGTGCTTTGGCTTTAAGGCCTTTTTCAGCTTCTGCTAATAAGGTTTTTGGCGATAAGTAGCTCGAAATATCTTCACCTAATTGCTCTAATGCAGTGAGTAAAGAAGCTCGTACTACTTCGCGTTTCTCTTTTTTCAATAAGGCATTAAGCGCGGGTAAGGAGTCCGGCTTATTTAAGCGAGCTAACCATTCAATGGCTGTAACACGGATCTCTTGTTTACTAGAAGTTAATCCTTCTTGTGCACTTAAATGAATATTAGGCAGTGTTTCTAATAATTTTTGTGCAGAAACGCGGTGCGTTTTATTTTCGCCTAATGCCAATTCCATGATGCGCGGAACAAATTGTGCAGGAATTGTTGGGAAACGTCCTAATACTTCAATACCTTGTGAAATCTCAAATTGGCGATAGCGATGTTCACTTTGGTTTGGCATTAAGTTTAGCGCTTCTGCGATATAATCAGTATGTTGAATGAAGAAAGGCCAAACTTGTTCTGGTTTACGAAAACGGCGTAAGCCATCTTGATAAGATTCTAAGCATAGTGCCGCTGTGACACGGGCTGCATTTTTAAAGTTGCAACGTTGCAATACATCTTCAAGGTGACGCAATTCAATATCACTAAATAAGCGTTCAGGAATTTCGCCATTAAAATAGTGAGAAGAGAAGTGATCGGCATGTTGACGATTATTAACTATCACACGAACAGCGTGGAATAGCGTATATTCAGGCAAGTTTAAAACACGATTTTTATGTTTAATAATTTGAATTTCATTTGACTGAATAGTGCCTTGTCCGCTGTTGAGTTTATCAACTATTGCATGACACTGTTTTTCATCAATTTTAGATAAATCTTTTAAATGGCGCTGTGCCCAATTATAAGAGTGCTTCGATGTTTTATTTTCTTCAATTTCGCGTTCAGCATTTTCTTTCGCTTTAACCAAGATCTCATTGAAGTTATTGACCATAATATCACGGGCACTATCGGGTAATGCTGTATCTTCTAATGGTGTAAAATCAGGCGTTTCGATGGCATCAACGGTGCTTGCGTTATCTGCAACGCTAAAACGTTGTAGAGCACTTTCAATGCTCTTGATGACCGCTTTTGAGGTTTCATGTTTTAACGCTTCTTCAAGTACATCACGGTTTTCACCTTGGCGAGCAAATAAATCAGCCGCTTGTGTACGTTGTTTTGGTGTACCATTCATTAAAACATGGGCTAAATTTTCTTTTACAATTTCAGCCGGCAAGGTATTCAAAATAGGTTCTGCGGCTTTTTTCACTGTTTTTAAACTGCTGGTGGCAAGTAAAACAATAATATCTGCGAAAGTATCGCGTAATATCGTATGTTTATTTAGATAGTTAATTAGCTCAACTAAACCATTTGCCGACAGTTTTTCAATTAATTCCGTTCTAATAAATTCTTGATGTGAAAGTAGATAATCTTTTAAATCATGAAGTTCATAAATACGCTTAAGATTAGATGCATAATATTCAGAGATATCTTTTCTATCGAATACTGCGAATAATGCATTTTCGCCTGGAATATTGGCCTCTGCTTCGACCATATTAGCGATAAATTCCATACTCCAATGTTTACGATGTTCTAAATTAAGATTACGTGCATTATCATAAGTGGTGTAAAACGCATCAACTAACAGGTAAATAACCCAAGTTGGCACTTCAGTTGTTGTCACTTTGATATTGATATCTTGGCATGCAGCTGCAATGACTTTTGCATAACGAGCGACTTGTTCTAAAGAAAAGCTTTCGCCAACTTTAGAGTAAAGCTTATGGCGGGCATTAAGACCTTGGGTGATAACTTTACTATATTTTCCTGTATCAACATTACTGGCATACCACCATTCTAATGTTCCTGCGCGATGAAAATAAACGGCTGCTTTTGCTGCATCCAGTTTATTTAATTCAAAAAGAATTTCAGGGTTTTGGCCTGTAAGTACATAATCTAATGTTTGTTTAGGTAACCCTTCATCAAATATCGCAAGCAGTACAAGAGATTCTTGGAGATATTTCTCAGTAATATCGACGTCTTTTTTCCCAAAAATAGGGAAAATGTCTAAGATTTTCTTTATCACGCCAGTTCCTTAAGCTATGTATGGATAAACAGTTTTTTTACCATGAAATAGCGAAACGAACAATTTGATTATCACTGTTGGAAACGAAGGCAAGATATATCATTTGTTAAATTTATAGATATAAACGCTAAAAAAGCTAACCTAGCTTTATTAATATTCAATTCTGCAATATATAAAACGCTATATCAGGAAAAAGTGCTGAAAATGAAGAAGTGATAATAAAGGCATTTTTTGTGGTATTTGAAAAATTTAAGAATTGTCTGTTTAATAAAATAAGCATTAACCCTTAGCTAAATTGATTGAAAAATTAACAGCAAAAAGAGCAAAATAAAAAGAGCTCACATTAAGCATAAGGAGCTCTTTTAGACTTATTATTTTGTCGTTTGACGAGAAGAAGAGAGTAGCAATGAACCTAGACTACAAATTAGTAAAGTGATTGCTAAGCTTTGTCCCCATCCAGCAAGTGCAAGCCCGCCACCAATTAACAAATAGTAGAACAAGCCTAATAATGCACCCGCAGTGCCTAAACGATCTTTATATTGTGCTAATGCTGTGGCTAAGATATTTGGAATCGCAATGCCATAAGCAATAACACTCGTCATCATTGGGATAATAAAGCTGATGTGGTCACGTAAAAAATAAACACCCGTAGCACTAACTAATGCAATAAAGCTGGCAAGTAAAACTAATTTTCCACATGGCCAATGATGATTTAATAATGCTTTATTAATATAAGAGCCAATACCGACACCTATTGCTAACACAATGCCACTATATCCAAAGGTGTTTGCGCTATAACCTTGTTTATCAAACATAAAAGGTGCTAACTGATAATAAGCAAAAAGGCTGATATTAAAAAAGGCAATTAATAATACAGTTTTAGCAATTTGCTTATCCTTAAGCATTTTTATTGCAGTTTTTCCTAACGGTGCTGTTTTTATTGTTTCAGGGCGACTTTCAGGTAAAGCAAAAGTACTCCATAACAGTAAAATAACAGCCAGAAGGGCTAGGCCACTAAATACTCCTTGATAACCTGCATAGCTGACTAACAATGAACCACTTAACATACCTATTGCTGGGCTTAATGCGATAGCGGCTCCCATGACTGAGAATACTTTTGCTAACTCATCACCACTATAGACATCACGCATAATAGTTTGTGTACCAACTGAGCCTACCGCAGCACCAAAAGCGGAAAGCATGCGCAATCCAAGTAATATTGAAAAATCTTGTGTCATAAAAACACCAAGACAAGCAATAGTGTAAATAAACAACCCAGCTAACATTGTCGGACGACGACCAATGACATCACATAACCGACCCCATATAATGACCCCCAATGCAAACGCAAAAAAATAGAGCGAAAGTGTTTGTCCAGCCTCGTTTGCACTGACATGAAAGCCGTTTGCAATATCAGTAAGTGCTGGGCTATAAATGGTTTCTGCAATTTGTGGAAACATCATTAACGCAATTGCTAACCATAAAGAGAGTTTTTTGTTCATCTTTTTATCCTACATCCTTAAATCTTGATGAGCAGAATACAGAGATAATGAATGTCTCGTTATAAATATAAAGACATATTGTTTTTCAAATAGGACAAGTAATGGCTTGGCTTAATCAATACGACCACTTTGTGCCAGAAGAGCATCTTGCATCAGTTGTGGGTATTGCAGCGGAAATGGGAAAGCACGATTCAGGATTTCATTCTCATGATAGAGGGCAATTATTATTTACGCAGTCAGGATGTATGCGAATTACTTTAGCCTCTCGGGTTTCTGTTTTACCCCCCATGAGGATTGCGTGGATACCTCCGAGACTTGAACATCGAGTCGAAATGTATGCCTCTGTTGGATATCGTTCTGTTTATATCAGTGATAAATTCCATGATATTTTTCCAAGTGAGAGCGAGATCTTAACGATTTCACCTCTTTTGCGAGAAATATTAGAACGAATTTCTATTGCTGATTTTGATACTCAATGGGAAGAAGGGCGCTACGCAAATTTATTGGCCGTTTTTTTTGATGAAATCACTCAAGCACCGCGGCAACCCAATCATTTATTTATGCCTAAAGATAGACGGCTAAGTCGTTTATCCTTTGATGATTTACCGCCAGCATTACAAGAAATGGCAAAGTATGTAGGGGCGAGTGAAAAAACGATCACACGCTTGTTTTACAAAGAGACGGGGCTGAGCTATCAACAATGGCGCCAACAGTGGCGGTTAATGAAAGCCATTGAATTATTAGCTACCCATCATCGCTATATTGATATTAGCCAGATATTAGGATTTGCCAGTGACAGCGCCTTTATTACTTTTTTCAAAAAAATGACAGGGCAAACACCACAAGAATATTTGAAAAGTTGATTGAATTTTATCGATAACTTTAAAACATAAAGCCCCGATTTAAACGGGGCTTAGCAAGATAAATAATTAATAAAATTCAATTATTTCTTTTTAATTTCACTTTTGAAATCGCGCTCATCATAACCAGTATAAAGCTGACGAGGACGCGCAATTTTCAGACCATCTTCGTGCATTTCATTCCAGTGAGCAATCCAGCCAATTGTACGTGCAATCGCAAAAATAACAGTAAACATATTGGATGGAATACCTAACGCTTTCAGAATAATACCAGAGTAGAAGTCAACGTTAGGGTACAGTTTTTTCTCAATAAAGTACGGGTCGTTTAAGGCAATACGTTCTAATTCCATTGCCACTTCCAGTAAGCTGTCGTTGAGGTTTAATTCTTTTAACACTTCATGACAGGTTTCACGCATTACTGTTGCACGAGGATCGTAGTTTTTGTAAACACGATGACCAAAGCCCATTAAACGGAAGGAATCATTTTTATCTTTTGCACGTTTAATAAATTCAGGAATGTGTTCAACCGTTTTGATCTCTTCCAGCATACGTAGACAAGCTTCGTTAGCACCACCGTGAGCTGGTCCCCAAAGTGACGCGATGCCTGCTGCGATACAGGCAAATGGGTTTGCACCAGAAGAGCCTGCTGTACGTACAGTTGAGGTTGACGCATTTTGTTCGTGATCGGCGTGAAGGATGAGAATTCTATCCATTGCGCGTTCAAGTACTGGGTTAACGACATACTCTTCGCATGGTGTTGCAAACATCATATGCAAGAAGTTACCTGCATAGGAGAGGTCATTTCTTGGATAAACGAAAGGTTGACCAATCGAGTATTTGTAACACATCGCTGCCACTGTTGGCATTTTGGATAGTAGACGATAAGCCGTGATATCGCGGTGAACAGGATTACTAACATCCAATGCATCGTGATAGAACGCAGCTAAAGCCCCTGTAACACCACACAGTACTGCCATTGGGTGTGAGTCACGACGGAAACCATTGAACAGTCGGGTAATTTGTTCATGGATCATGGTGTGACGAGTTACTGTGGTTTTAAATTTATCGTATTGCTCCTGTGTTGGTGCTTCACCGTACAGCAGGATATAACAGACTTCCAAGTATGTTGATTCAGTCGCTAATTGCCCGATAGGGAAACCACGGTGAAGTAAGATACCATTATCACCATCAATAAAAGTGATTTTTGATTCACAAGAGGCGGTTGAGGTAAAGCCGGGATCATAGGTGTAATAACCTTTGGAGCCGAGAGTACGAATATCAATAACTTTGGAACCGAGTGTAGGGGATAGAACGTCCAAGTCTACAGATGTTTCAGCAATCGTTAGCTTAGCTTTGTTATCAGCCATTTATAATCTCCTTAGCGCTTATATGTCTCCTAACAAAGTCGAGAGTATCTTCATAAAGATGCACTTCGATAGTGAAACTATAGTTGATGTAAGGTACCCAGCCGAGTTTTATTTAATGCCCGTAATGTCTAGGTCTATAGTGTGTCACTTATGTTAAGGAGCTTTTGATGTTATGTTTTTTTAGGTGCTTTTTTATGCAATGCACTTAGAATTAGTACTGCTATCACTTTTACATAAGTTTGAGGTTTCTGGAAGCGTGTTTGCGCACAAAAAAAACATAAACATTAAAATAATGCAGTAAATGTAAGAAAAATGTTGTGCATGTGTCAAAAATGATAATCATTTTTGCATCAGATGTATTAAATAGTGATCCCTCTCACTGTTCGAGGCAAATGTCGGGCACACAAGTTGTGTGGTAATTGTAATAAGTTTGTGAAGCACTTATACTGCGCGCAGGTCTCCGGAACCGTTGTTGTATGGAGAACCAGCGTAACGAATCCACACTTTTTGTAAAATAGACGGATTTAACATTTTACTTAAAATGTGCCTTTGTACCCCATTCGCTGTTTGATTTCCATCCAGGTCCGGAGGAAGGAAAAATTATAAAAGCTGTGTGGGCATAAATTGTGAAAAAACAAAGACCTGTCAATCTGGATTTACAGACGATACAGTTTCCACTCCCTGCTATCGCATCGATCTTGCATCGTGTCTCTGGGGTTATCATGTTAGTCGCAGTTGGCATCTTACTGTGGTTACTTGGCACCTCTCTCTCCTCTCCTGAAGGATTTCAGCAAGCTGCTGAAATTATGACTGGCTTCTTCGCGAAATTTATTTTGTGGGGCATCCTAACAGCATTGGCGTATCACATTTGTGGTGGTATTCGTCATATGTTAATGGACTTCGGCTTTATTGATGAAACCTTGATTGTAGGTCGCAATTCAGC
Organism: Proteus sp. CA142267; assembly: GCF_003336825.1. NCBI lineage: Bacteria > Pseudomonadati > Pseudomonadota > Gammaproteobacteria > Enterobacterales > Morganellaceae > Proteus > Proteus sp. CA142267. The sequence continues at coordinate 98,023 of NZ_QPMG01000002.1, forward strand.
GGCAGCATCAATGGTTATTACCGTGATTTTATCAATATTGGCGGGGGTATTAGTATGGTAAGTAATTCTTCTACTTTAGGCCGTACTGGCATACAGGATTGGTTATTCCTTCGTGCCTCAGCCATTATTATCGTTTTATATGTTCTTTATCTTGTGGGATTTATTGCTACAACAGAAATAACCTATGAGGTATGGCGCGGATTCTTTAGCTCATCCTTAACCAAAGTGTTCACCATCTTGACCTTGCTTTCTATTCTTATTCACGCGTGGATCGGAATGTGGCAAGTGTTAACGGACTATATTAAACCGCTGGCATTACGCCTGACTTTACAACTGATTATTGTTGTTGCGCTGTTGGTTTATCTTATTTATGGAACAATTGTGGTGTGGGGTGTGTAATGAATCTGCCAGTAAGAGAGTTTGATGCTGTTGTTATTGGTGCGGGTGGTGCAGGTATGCGTGCCGCTTTACAGATTTCTCAAATGGGTCTGTCTTGTGCACTAATTTCTAAAGTTTTTCCTACTCGTTCTCATACCGTTTCAGCTCAAGGTGGTATCACTGTTGCACTCGGTAATACCCATGAGGATAACTGGGAATGGCACATGTACGATACGGTAAAAGGTTCCGACTATATTGGTGACCAAGACGCTATCGAATATATGTGTAAAACCGGCCCTGAAGCAATTTTAGAGCTGGAACATATGGGACTCCCATTTTCTCGTCTAGATGATGGCCGTATTTATCAACGTCCGTTTGGTGGTCAGTCAAAAAACTTTGGTGGTGAACAAGCTGCACGTACAGCCGCTGCCGCTGACCGTACTGGGCATGCATTGTTACATACCCTTTATCAGCAAAATTTAAAAAATCACACAACCATCTTTTCAGAGTGGTATTCACTGGATCTAGTGAAAAACCAAGATGGCGATATTGTTGGTTGTACTGCAATCTGCATCGAAACGGGTGAAGTCGTTTATTTCAAAGCAAACGCCACGATTTTAGCGACTGGTGGTGCGGGTCGTATTTACCAGTCAACCACAAATGCGCATATCAACACCGGTGATGGTGTAGGTATGGCGGTTCGCGCAGGTGTTCCTCTGCAAGATATGGAAATGTGGCAATTCCACCCAACCGGTATTGCGGGTGCAGGTGTGTTAGTGACCGAAGGTTGTCGTGGTGAAGGCGGATATCTGTTGAATAAAGACGGTGAACGCTTTATGGAACGTTATGCACCAAACGCCAAAGACCTTGCTGGTCGTGATGTGGTTGCACGTTCTATCATGATTGAAATTCGTGAAGGTCGTGGTTGTGATGGCCCTTGGGGTCCTCATGCGAAATTGAAACTCGACCATCTGGGTAAAGAAGTTCTTGAGTCTCGTTTACCAGGTATTCTTGATCTTTCTCGTACTTTCGCACACGTTGACCCAGTTAAAGAGCCAATCCCTGTTATACCTACTTGTCACTATATGATGGGTGGTATTCCAACAAAAGTAACGGGTCAAGCTATTCGTGTGAACGAGAAGGGTGAGGACGTTGTTATTCCTGGATTGTTCGCAGTCGGTGAAATTGCTTGTGTATCTGTTCATGGTGCAAACCGCTTAGGGGGTAACTCACTGTTAGACCTCGTGGTATTTGGTCGTTCAGCAGGGGTTCACTTAAAAGAGTCACTAATGGAACAAGGTACTATGCGTGATGCGAGCGATTCTGATGTTGAAGCGGCATTAACGCGCTTAAATCGTTGGGAAAACAACCGTTCTGGTGAAGACCCAGTTGAGATCCGTAAAGCACTGCAATCTTGTATGCAACATAACTTCTCGGTATTCCGTGAAGGTGATGCAATGGCTAAAGGCTTAGAAGAACTGAAAGTTATTCGTGAGCGCTTACAAAATGCACGACTGGATGATAATTCAAGTGAGTTTAATACACAGCGTATTGAGTGCTTAGAATTAGACAACCTGATGGAAACTGCTTATGCCACTGCGGTGTCTGCAAACTTCCGTACAGAAAGTCGTGGAGCTCATAGCCGTTTCGATTTCCCAGAGCGTGATGATGCGAACTGGTTATGCCATACATTATATCAACCGCAAACCGAAACAATGACACGACGTGAAGTCAATATGCAGCCAAAACTGCGTGAAGCCTTCCCACCAAAAGTGCGTACATATTAATTAGCGGTGTTATTGAAGTTGCGGAGACTTAAATATGAAACTTGAATTTTCGATTTATCGTTACAATCCCGACGTTGATAATGCGCCGCATATGCAAGATTACACCCTCGAAGTTCCTGAAGGGCGTGACATGATGCTATTGGATGCATTAATTCAGCTAAAGGAAAAAGATCCTACCTTATCGTTCCGTCGTTCTTGTCGTGAAGGTGTTTGCGGCTCTGATGGCGTGAACATGAATGGTAAAAATGGTTTGGCTTGTATCACACCTATTTCATCTTTACAGAAAGGAAGTAAGAAAATTGTGATCAGACCGTTACCCGGTTTACCAGTAATTCGTGATTTAATAGTGGATATGACTCAGTTCTATACACAGTATGAGAAAATTCGTCCGTATTTAATTAATAATGGCAAAAATCCTCCTGCTCGTGAGAACTTACAGTCACCAGAACAGCGTGAAAAGCTTGATGGGCTTTACGATTGTATCCTTTGTGCTTGTTGTTCAACCTCTTGCCCGTCATTCTGGTGGAATCCAGATAAGTTTATCGGGCCTGCTGGATTGCTAGCAGCCTATCGTTTCTTGATTGATAGTCGCGATACAGAAACTGAATCTCGTCTTGATGATCTTAACGATGCATTCAGTGTGTTCCGTTGTCACGGCATCATGAACTGTGTCAGCGTATGTCCTAAAGGACTCAATCCAACAAAAGCGATTGGTCATATTAAGTCAATGTTGTTAAAACGTAGTGCATAAAATAATAACCGCCCTAAAATAGTTAGGGCGGTTAATGGAAAAACTAAGTTAGACGTTTGCGGTAAAAATAGTAAGGCACCTTTAAACACTGTAAGACAGTGCTTAAAGGTTCCTTGAGAGCTAAAGCTCCATATTTAAAGAACCTGCGAGATAGCGGGTCATAAGAGAACCTTGCAATCGACACCGTTTAATCACGGTATTAGTTATCCACGGCGAACTAAAGCTGTATAGCTTAAGGGATCATAATGCAGAACGGCGCAATGAAGGACTGGCTAGAATCAACTTTTCTAGCAGGAGAGAATCAGTCTTACATAGAAGATATCTATGAAGATTACCTAACTGACCCAAACTCTGTTGACGAAAGTTGGAGAGAGATTTTTCAACAACTGCCCGCAAGTCAAGGCATAGAACAGTCGCATTCTCAAACCCGCGACTACTTCAGACGCCTCGCAAAAGAATCCACTCGATATCATACCTCGGTAAGCGATCCGGCAATGGACTCAAAACAAGTTAAAGTTTTGCAGCTCATCAATGCCTTCCGTTTTCGTGGTCATCAAAACGCTAATCTTGACCCGCTTGGTTTATGGAAACAAGAATCTGTTCCAGATTTAGATCCTGCTTTCCATAATCTAACTAAAGAAGACTTTGAAGAAACCTTCAACGTCGGTTCTTTTGCTATCGGCAAAGAAACGATGAAATTAGGTGATTTATATGAAGCACTGAAACGCATTTACTGTGGTTCAATCGGTGCTGAATATATGCATATCACTAATACTGAAGAAAAACGCTGGCTACAACAACGTTTAGAATCAGTAAATGTTGCAGACCAATTCACTAAAGAAGAAAAGTTACGCTTCCTGACAGAGCTAACAGCAGCTGAAGGTTTAGAGCGCTATTTAGGTGCGAAATTCCCAGGTGCAAAACGCTTCTCTTTAGAAGGTGGTGATGCATTAGTTCCGATGTTAAAAGATTTAATTCGCCATGCAGGTAAACAAGACACTCGTGAAGTGGTTCTTGGTATGGCGCACCGCGGACGTTTAAACGTTCTGGTTAATATCCTAGGTAAAAAACCTGCTGATTTATTTGATGAATTTGCCGGTATTCATAAAGAACATTTGGGAACCGGTGACGTTAAGTATCACCAAGGTTTCTCATCTGACTTTGCGACTGAAGGGGCTCAAGTCCACCTCGCATTAGCCTTTAACCCATCTCACCTAGAGATTGTTAGCCCAGTTGTAATTGGTTCTGTTCGTGCTCGTCGTGATCGCTTAGATGAAGCGCGTAGCAATATGGTTCTTCCTATCACTATTCATGGTGATGCGGCAGTAACAGGTCAAGGTGTTGTACAAGAAACCTTGAACATGTCTCAAGCGCGTGGTTATGAAGTTGGTGGTACAGTTCGTATTGTTATCAATAACCAAGTTGGTTTTACGACTTCAAATCCAAAAGATGCTCGTTCAACACAATATTGTACTGATATTGTGAAAATGGTTCAGGCACCAATTTTCCACGTTAATGCAGATGATCCTGAAGCGGTAGCTTTTGTGACTCGCTTAGCATTGGATTTCCGTAATACCTTTAAACGCGATGTTATGATTGATCTCGTTTGTTACCGTCGTCATGGTCACAATGAAGCGGATGAGCCAAATGCAACTCAGCCTCTGATGTATCAAAAAATCAAAAAACATCCAACACCACGTAAAATTTATGCGGATAAACTGGTTGCTCAATCACTGCTTGATGCCAATGATGTGACTGAACTGGTTAATCTTTATCGTGATGCGCTGGATCGTGGTGATTGTGTTGTTGAAGAATACCGCCCAATGGGTCTACATTCTTACACATGGGAACCGTATTTGAATCATGAATGGAATGAAGAGTATCCACATAAAGTAGAAAAAACGCGTTTACAAGATTTAGCGCGTCGTGTGAGTACCGTTCCTTCAGAAATCGTGATGCAATCTCGTGTTGAGAAAATTTATGCTGACCGTGCTGTTATGGCTGAAGGTGAAAAACTACTCGATTGGGGTGCAGCAGAAACATTAGCATATGCGACTTTAGTTGACCAAGGTATCACCATTCGTCTTTCTGGCGAAGATGCGGGACGTGGTACATTCTTCCATCGTCATGCTGTTATTCATAACCAAACAAATGGTTCTGTTTATGTACCATTAGCCAATGTTCATAATGCTCAAGGACAATTTAATGTCTGGGACTCTGTATTAACAGAAGAAGCTGTACTTGCGTTTGAATATGGTTATGCCACAACAGAACCTCGCGGTTTAACAATTTGGGAAGCACAATTTGGTGACTTCGCAAACGTTGCCCAAGTAGTTATCGACCAATTTATTAGCTCTGGTGAGCAAAAATGGGGTCGTATGTGTGGTTTAGTCATGCTGTTACCGCACGGTTATGAAGGCCAAGGCCCAGAGCACTCCTCTGCACGTTTAGAACGTTATCTGCAACTGTGTGCAGAACAAAATATGCAGGTTTGTGTGCCATCAACTCCGGCTCAGGTTTACCATATGTTACGCCGTCAAGCGTTACGTGGTATGCGTCGCCCACTTATCGTAATGTCACCAAAATCACTGTTACGTCATCCATTAGCGGTTTCTGAATTGGATGAGTTAGCAAATGGTAAATTCTTACCTGTCATTGGTGAAATAGATGATTTAAAACCTGCTGATGTGAAACGTGTTGTTATGTGTTCCGGTAAGGTTTACTACGATTTATTAGAACAGCGTCGTGCTAATGAGCAAAACAACGTTGCCATTATTCGTATTGAACAACTGTATCCATTCCCACACGAAGATATTGCGCAAATTCTCGCACCTTATGCTCATGTAAAAGAGTTTATTTGGTGTCAAGAAGAGCCTCTGAATCAAGGTGCTTGGTACTGTAGTCAGCATAACTTCCGTGATGCTATTCCAGCAGGCGCAACATTACGTTATGCAGGACGCCCTGCATCAGCCTCTCCAGCAGTTGGTTATACCTCTGTTCATCAGGAGCAACAAAAAGCTCTGGTTGAAGACGCACTGAAAGTTGAATAAATAAGGATAGAAAATGAGTAGTGTAGATATTCTAGTACCGGATCTCCCTGAATCAGTTGCTGACGCATCGGTCGCAACTTGGCATAAAAAACCTGGTGATAGCATTCAACGCGATGAAGTGCTGGTTGAAATCGAAACAGATAAAGTTGTTTTAGAAGTACCTGCAAGTGAAGCAGGTGTTTTAGAAAGTATTCTTGAAGAAGAAGGCGCTACTGTTGGTTCACGCCAATTACTAGGTCGCATTCGTTTAGGTGATAGCACAGGCATTCCAGCTGATGTGAAACCTGCTCAAGATAGCACTCCAGCACAGCGTCAAAGTGCTGATATTGCTGAAAAAGGCAATAACGATGCATTAAGTCCAACTGCGCGTCGTTTAGTGGCTGAACACGATATTAACCCTGCGGATGTGAAAGGCAGTGGTGTAGGCGGACGTTTAACTCGCCAAGATATCGAAGGTCATGTTGCGAATAAATCAACTACACAACCGGTAGCAGAAGTTCCTCAAGCACTGTTATCTCACCGTAGCGAAAAACGTGTACCAATGACACGTTTACGTAAGCGTGTAGCAGAGCGCTTGCTAGAAGCGAAAAACACCACTGCAATGTTGACAACGTTTAACGAAATCAACATGCAGCCAATCAAAGATTTACGTGCTCAGTATGGTGAAGCATTCGAAAAACGCCACGGTGTACGTTTAGGCTTTATGTCTTTCTACATTAAAGCGGTTGTTGAAGCACTGAAACGCTATCCAGAAGTGAATGCTTCTATTGATGGCACTGATGTGGTTTATCACAACTACTTCGATATCAGTATTGCAGTATCAACACCTCGTGGTCTGGTAACGCCAGTATTACGTGATGCAGATGCTATGAGCATGGCGGATATTGAGAAAAATATCAAAGCGTTAGCTGTAAAAGGTCGTGACGGTAAGTTAACTGTTGAAGACTTAACAGGTGGTAACTTCACTATCACAAATGGTGGTGTTTTCGGTTCATTAATGTCAACTCCGATTATCAACCCACCGCAAAGTGCCATTTTAGGGATGCATGCAATTAAAGATCGCCCAATGGCAGTAGACGGTCAGGTTGTTATTCTACCAATGATGTATCTGGCTCTGTCTTATGACCACCGTTTAATTGATGGTCGTGAGTCTGTCGGTTTCTTAGTAACCGTTAAAGAGATGCTAGAAGATCCAGCTCGTTTATTACTGGATGTATAGGTAATAAATATCGCTTTTAGGCAGGAGATGCTCCTCCTGCCTACTTAGCAACAGACACAAGCATCAAAGAAGTACAGTGTGTTCGTGAAGCCAGATTTCTCTGGCTTATAGTCAAAAAAATAAGAAAGCCCGACTTTCAACAAGATTATGGATAGAACATCATGAATTTACACGAGTATCAGGCAAAACAGCTTTTCACACGGTATGGATTACCAGCACCTGCTGGTTTCGCCTGCTCCACACCGCGCGAGGCAGAAGAAGCTGCGTCAAAAATCGGTCAAGGCCCTTGGGTCGTGAAATGTCAGGTTCACGCGGGTGGACGTGGTAAAGCGGGCGGCGTAAAAGTCGTTAAATCTAAAGAAGAGATCCGCGCATTTGCTGAACAATGGTTAGGCAAACGTTTAGTCACTTATCAAACAGACGCTAACGGTCAGCCTGTTACACAGATTTTGGTTGAAGCAGCAACCGATATCGCTAAAGAGCTTTATCTTGGTGCGGTTGTTGACCGTGGTACCCGTCGCGTTGTCTTTATGGCATCAACAGAAGGCGGCGTTGAAATTGAGAAAGTGGCTGAAGAAACACCAGAGCTTATTCATCGCGCAATTATTGATCCACTGACTGGCCCAATGCCTTATCAGGGAAGAGAATTAGCATTTAAACTGGGTTTAAAAGGCAAGCAAGTTAGTCAATTTGCTAAAATCTTTATGGGATTAGCCTCTATTTTCTTAGAGCGTGATCTTGCTCTAATCGAAATTAACCCACTGGTTATTACTAAAGAAGACGATCTGATTTGTCTTGATGGTAAATTAGGCGTAGATAGCAACGCGTTATATCGTCAACCAGAAATGCGTGAAATGCACGATCCTTCACAAGAAGATCCTCGTGAAGCGCAAGCAGCACAATGGGAGCTGAACTACGTTGCATTAGATGGCAATATTGGCTGTATGGTTAATGGTGCTGGTTTAGCGATGGGTACAATGGATATTGTTAAACTTCACGGTGGCGAGCCTGCAAACTTCCTCGATGTAGGTGGTGGTGCAACAAAAGAGCGCGTAACTGAAGCATTTAAGATTATTTTGTCAGATGAAAATGTCAGCGCTGTATTAGTCAACATTTTCGGCGGTATTGTTCGTTGTGACTTAATCGCAGACGGTATTATTGGCGCAGTTGAAGAAGTTGGCGTTAATGTTCCTGTGGTTGTTCGTCTTGAAGGAAACAATGCAGAGTTAGGCACCAAAAAATTAGCAGATAGTGGATTAAATATTATCGCTGCTAAAAGCTTAACGGATGCCGCGAAACAAGTTGTTGCAGCAGCGGAGGCAAAATAATGTCTATTTTAATCGATAAGAATACCAAAGTAATTTGCCAAGGCTTCACTGGTAGCCAAGGAACATTCCACTCTGAACAAGCTATTGCTTATGGTACGCAAATGGTCGGTGGTGTTACGCCGGGTAAAGGCGGCACTACGCACTTAGGTTTACCTGTATTCAATACAGTACGTGAAGCCGTTGAAGCAACAGGTGCAACGGCGACAGTTATCTATGTACCCGCGCCATTTTGTAAAGATTCAATCTTAGAAGCGATTGATGCAGGTATCAAACTAATTATTACTATTACAGAAGGTATTCCTACACTGGATATGCTGACTGTTAAAGTTAAATTAGATGAAGCTGGCGTACGTATGATTGGCCCTAACTGTCCGGGTGTTATCACTCCGGGTGAATGTAAGATTGGCATTATGCCAGGTCATATTCACTTACCAGGTAAAGTAGGTATTGTATCTCGTTCAGGTACATTAACTTATGAAGCTGTTAAGCAAACAACGGATGTTGGTTTAGGTCAATCAACCTGTGTTGGTATTGGTGGAGACCCCATTCCGGGTTCTAACTTTATTGATATTCTGAAGCTATTCCAAGAAGATCCACAAACAGAAGCGATTGTGATGATTGGTGAAATTGGTGGTACAGCGGAAGAAGAAGCGGCTGCTTATATCAAAGATCATGTCACTAAGCCTGTAGTCGGTTATATCGCTGGTGTAACAGCACCTAAAGGCAAACGTATGGGACATGCGGGTGCAATTATTGCTGGTGGTAAAGGTACAGCAGATGAGAAATTCGCTTCCCTTGAAGCTGCAGGTGTTAAAACAGTTCGTAGCTTAGCCGATATCGGTGAAGCGATTAAATCACTGATCAAATAAGTAACAATTCTGTTAATAATTTCAGATTGATACTATCTCGAATGCCAGTTTCTAAAAAAGGAGCTGGCATTTTTTATTTTTAGTTTCATTTAAAAAACTATATCAATAGTTAATATTGTAATTAATACATCAATATCCTACCTGAATTTACTCTAATAAACTGTTTTATATCGTTTTTTTGAAAACTGTTATGTGTGCGAAATATTATTTCTCTATTTATTAACGTTCTTGTGACGCCTAAAAGTAATGATATAAGCCATGAATAGATACCCTAAATTGTTAAAAATAATATTTTAAATGCATGTTTTTAGTAAAAAAGAGCATTAACAGAAAAAATGAACACTTATTTTATGCTGCTCGCAATATAGGTACTTCTATAAATATCTCAATAATTAGCTTTAAACCTGTACTAGGATCACGCTGTAACACTGATTTTTACTAAGGAAATGGGCTTTTAAACATGTTAATGAATGAATGAGGAGTAGGGGAGATAAGGTCTTTAATAGCAAAAAATATCTTTTCATTATGTTAGAACATCAAAATGACGATTAAAGGGGAATTATGATCTCCTTATTACTATAAGAATTGATAATAAGAAGTTGGTTAGTATCTTGAAAATCACTTTGTTTGAATACGAAAACGCAATGAAAGATTTTTTTATTTTTTCTTGCGATTTTTCAATAAATGACTTGTTTTTGTTTTATATCATGTTGATTTAAAAGGTTATTTATTTATTGTATTAATAGTGATTTTACGTTCTATTTGTTAGATACAGATTTATTGCACTTAATTTATCTAGAATAAAAGAGAAACTAAAAAATAAATAATATTAAAAATTGATAATCCATATTGGACTTTTTATATATCTTGATTAGATAAAATAATAGAGTGATTTTTTTATATTTACATTTTTGTAAATTTCAACTTATTAATTAATAGATTATTTTTTTAAAATATTTATTATTTACCTGCAAAAAAATAGAATTGATATTAAAATTAATAAAACACAATTAAAAGTGTTTATTTTTAAGTCCTTTATGAAAATAAAAAGTTAATTTTATTATGGAAAATATAAGGAGGTAAATTACACTTAAGAATAAAAACAACATTGCATTAACACAATGGTAACTATTGGGTAATTTATTCGCAACTAGTTAACATTAAAGTGTTTTTTTGATGTGGGTCAAGTTATTAATTGTGGCAAAAATTTCTGAATATGCTTAAATTGGCACACGATCAAATATGCTATTACAAACCTAAAAGTCGTATTGTTGACCTAAGCTCAGAATTCAAATCTGGGTCACGCAAAATATATTTATTATATGTAAATATAAGCGTACTATTTGTAAGGTATTGTGTTTTTGGTCTTTAATATTCGTTGTTGTTTTTAGAGGCATTTATTGCTGGTAGTTATGAGGCTTTATAATTTAATAGAGTCGGGTTGCCGCAAGTCGGTGTCTTCCTGCTAGGAGCAAGGAGTCAAGATGTTTGATATTGTCGAACTGTCACGGTTACAGTTTGCCTTAACAGCAATGTATCACTTCCTGTTTGTCCCATTAACGCTGGGTATGGCGTTTATGCTGGCAATCATGGAAACGATATATGTTCTGTCGGGTAAACAAGTTTACAAAGATATGACAAAGTTCTGGGGTAAGTTATTTGGTATTAACTTTGCTCTGGGTGTCGCAACTGGGTTGACCATGGAGTTCCAATTTGGTACTAACTGGTCATATTTCTCTCATTACGTCGGTGATATCTTCGGTGCGCCTCTAGCAATCGAAGGTCTGATGGCGTTCTTCTTAGAATCAACTTTCGTCGGATTGTTCTTCTTTGGCTGGGATCGCTTAGGTAAGAAGCAGCACTTGATGGTAACTTGGTTAGTTGCTTTCGGTTCTAACTTCTCTGCTCTGTGGATCCTTGTTGCGAATGGTTGGATGCAAAACCCTGTCGCTGCAGACTTTAACTTTGAAACCATGCGAATGGAAATGTTGAGTTTTGCTGATCTGGTTTTAAACCCTGTCGCTCAAGTTAAATTTGTTCATACCGTTGCTGCTGGTTACTGTACTGGTGCATTCTTTGTTCTGGGTATCAGCTCTTACTACCTGCTCAAAGGTCGTGATATTGGTTTTGCAAAACGTTCTTTCGCAGTTGCTGCTACTTTTGGTATCGCAGCTGTATTATCTGTTATCGTACTGGGTGATGAATCTGGTTACGAAATGGGTGACGTACAAAAAACTAAACTGGCTGCAATTGAAGGTGAATGGCATACAGAAGCAGCTCCAGCTGCATTTAATCTGATTGCATTCCCTAATCAAGAAAAAATGGAAAACTCGTTTGCATTACAAATCCCTTATGTCATGGGTATTATTGCAACGCGTTCTTTCGATACGCCTGTATTAGGTCTTAACGATCTGATGGGTCAGCATGAAGTTCGTATCCGTAACGGTATGAAAGCTTACGAATTATTAAGCGAATTACGCGCAGGTAATACTGATCCTGCTATTCGTGCTGCATTTAATGACGCTAAACAAGATTTAGGCTACGGCTTATTATTGAAGCGTTATACTGATAAAGTTGTTGATGCAACAGAAGAACAAATCAAAGCTGCTGCAAAAGACACTATTCCTAATGTCGCACCACTGTTCTGGTCATTCCGTATCATGGTTGCCGCAGGCTTCCTGATGTTACTGGTTGTTGCGATTTCTTTCTGGACAGTTCTGTCTAACCGTATTGGTAACTATAAATGGTTACTACGTGCTGCTCTGTTTAGTATTCCATTACCGTGGATCGCAGTTGAAGCAGGTTGGTTTGTTGCAGAATATGGACGTCAACCATGGGCGATTGGTGAAATCCTGCCTACGGCTGTAGCAACTTCTTCACTGACACAGGCTGATATCCTAGTATCTATGGGTCTTATCTGTGGTCTGTACACACTGTTCCTAGTTGCTGAAATGTTCCTGATGTTCAAATTTGGTCGCCTTGGGCCGAGTAGCCTGAAGACGGGTCGCTATCACTTTGAACAGAAGAATGCATCTTCTGCACAAAGTAAGTAACACAGGAGTCCACTATGTTTGATTATGAAGTATTGCGGTTTGTTTGGTGGCTACTGATTGGTATCTTACTGATTGGCTTCGCGGTCACTGATGGTTTTGATATGGGTGTCGGTGTGTTACTACGCGTTATCGCGAAAGATGACACTGAACGTCGTATTTTAATTAACTCTGTTGCACCTCACTGGGATGGTAACCAAGTCTGGTTAATCACAGCAGGTGGTGCATTATTCGCTGCATGGCCAATGGTATATGCTGCGGCATTCTCTGGTTTCTATTTCGGTATGATCTTCGTACTGGCGGCATTATTCTTCCGTCCAGTAGGCTTTGACTACCGTTCTAAATTAGAATCACCAAAATGGCGTGGCATGTGGGATTGGGGTATCTTTATTGGTAGCTTCGTTCCACCATTAGTTATCGGTGTTGCTTTTGGTAACCTATTACAAGGTGTTCCATTAGAAGTCGATAGCATGCAACGTGTATCTTATAATGGTACAACTAACGCGCTTATTAACCTATTAAGCTTATTAAACCCATACGGTTTATTAGCAGGTGTTGTTAGCTTAATGATGATTGTTGCACATGGTGCAAGCTATCTTCAAATGCGTACTACGGGTGAGTTACACGAGCGTACTCGTAAAACAACTTACATTACCTCTTTAATCACTTTCGTTGCTTTTGCATTAGCTGGCGTGTGGTTAATTTATGGTATTGATGGTTTCGTTATTACAAGTGCTATTGATACTGCAGGTCCTTCATCTCCACTACTAAAAACAGTTTCTCATGAAGCTGGTGCATGGATGATTAACTACAACAACTATCCAGTATTATGGGCTCTGCCTGCATTAGGTCTGTTATGTCCTTTATTGGCGATTGTTGCAACTAAAGCAAATAAAGGTGGTTGGGCATTCCTGTTCACCTCACTGACAATTGCTTGTGTTATCCTGACTTGTGGTGTGACTATGTTCCCATTTGTGATGCCTTCAAGCACTTTCCCAGATGTGAGCTTAACAATGTGGGATGCAACTTCTAGCCTGTTTACTCTTCAGGTAATGACAGTTGTTGCGATTATCTTCGTACCTATCGTTCTCCTTTACACCATCTGGTGTTACTGGAAAATGCATGGTCGCCTCGATAAGAAATTTATCGAAGGCAATAATCATACTCTGTACTAAGGAGCATAGAGAATGTGGTATTTTGCATGGCTTCTCGGAACGCTCTTCGCTTGTAGTATTGCGGTGATCGCAGGACTGGCTTTCGAGCACGCTGAAGCGAAAAAAACTTCAGCAAGTGAAGAATAATGTTGGATAAAAGCTACCAACTACTAGACAAGGGCCCTATTCGGGCTCTTGTTTTAATCATGGCGTTGGTAATGGCATTTTGTGTCATGTGGGATCCTAGCCGATTTGCAGCGAACACCAGTTCACTAGCAATTTGGCAAGGGATCCTTCTTATTTGGTCTGTGTGTGCTGGTGCAACTTTTGGTTTAGCATTTCGCCCTAAACATATTGTCGCAAAATGTTTATTACATCCAATCCCTGCAATTATTATTTTAGTTGTTGGGCTAAGTTACTTTTTCTTTTAAGAAAATACCTTATTTCTGCTCAGTGTATGAGAAAGAAATAAGGTATTTTATTTCCTAACTATTTCTTCTAAATTCCCTCTCACATCTAGCGTTATAGCTGGATATTTTCTTTTAAGTAATCAATAAAGAGACGTGTTTTTCTTGGAATATATTCGCTATAAGGGAAAATAATATTAACGGATTGCGTTAACAGGGAAACATCAGGAAATAGCACAACTAATTTTTTTTCTAATAACTCTTGTTGAATGTACCAATGTGGCAAAATAGTCATTCCAGAGTGCGCGAGTGCCATTTTTTTTAATGCCGCAATTGTATTGGTTTCAAAATAAGCATCTTGAGCTAACTGAGAGAGTAGGGTATTAAATTTGGAAGATGATGAAAGTTTACTTTGATGTAAATTACTATTTGCTAAATAAGGAATAGCGCTCAAGTCGTCGATAGTTTTTATTGAGAACTTCTGCAATAAATCAGGAGAGATAACCAAACTTATCTCATAATCAGCCAGCTTTGTAGATCGGTAATTGCTGTCTTTCAATGTGCCAAGGCGGATCGCGAGATCAAGTTTATGATTTATTAAGTCTTCAATAGAAGAATTAAACGCATACTGTACTTTTAGATTTGGATGTAATTGCATAAATTGATTAAGTAACGGAAAAATATAGTGTTCACCAAATTCCGCAGTCGAACTTAATCGCAACGATCCCTGTAATTCTTGTTGTCTTAATCGTGCCTTATCTAATGTTTGTTCTAACTGACTTAACACGAGGCGGAAATCTTGATAAAGCATTTCGCCTGTTTCAGTGAGTGAGAATCGTCGCGTATTACGATTGAGTAATGACACATCCAATTCTGTTTCTAATGCTTTGATATGAATACTTACCATTGATTTACTTAGGCGTAAATATTTTGCGGCTTGAGTAAATGATCCTGTATCAACAACTGCAATAAAAGAGCGAATTCGATCAATTTGGTTTTGCATGATTGTTTACTCTGATTAAACAATAAATTCTATTTTGTCAGATAGACGAAATTCGTCAATCTTTCGTACTCTATGCGCGGAGGATTTTTATGACTTACCGCTATCGAATTGCATCTATATTTCTGCTGGGCTTCTTTATAGATTGTATTAATATTTTTATGTCAGCGATTGCATTACCTGCAATTGCGGATGATATGCAGATCTCTATCGTTTCTGTTACATGGATTTCAAATAGTTATATTTTGGGATTAACGTTAATTATTCCATTGAGCCACTGGTTATCCCAACGTTTTGGAATTAAAGTATTGATGGTAACGTCAATGTTGATGTTTAGTCTATCCGTTGCATTAGTGGGATACTCTCACACTTTTAGTGAACTTGTTTTTTGGCGCTTTATTCAAGGCATGAGTGGTGGATTGCTAATTCCAATTGGGCAAGCATTAACCTTTCAATATTTTCAAGGACATGAGAGAAGCAAAATCTCTACGCTAATTATGGCAATAGTCTTAATTGCACCTGCAATATCGCCGACATTAGGTGGATTTATTGTTGATGTTGTTTCGTGGCGTTGGGTTTTTTATAGCAATATTCCATTCTCATTGTTAACCGCGTTTCTAGCTTTTATCTGGGTAAAAGAGCCTGTACCTAAAGAAAACGCTATGCCAGATATTAAAGGTATCATTCTTATTAGTCTGATCATTGTATCTGGATTGTTTGCGTTATCTACTTATGGTGAATACCACTCAACATTACTTGCTTTATTGATTGCCGTATTCTCAATAATTTTTGCTGTACTTTATTATTACCATTATCGACACCATTCATCACCGGTTATTAATTTAGCATTATTAAAAAATAGAAATTTATCACTCTCTATTTTTATTTATTACTGTATTCCAGGTGTTTTTACTGGAGTAAATATTCTCGCTATTTTTTATTTACAACAATATTTAAAATTTACCGGTAAAGGTACGGGTATTTTTATGTTGTTGTATGCACTGGGTGCTTTTATTTCAATGACAACAAGTGGTGCGCTTTATAATAAATTGGGAATGAAACGCTTATTTATTATTGCATTGCTATTACATAGCATTGGTATTTCTTTATTAATATTTGTAAATAGCAGTAGCGATATTCCATTACTTATTGTTGCTTATCTAATTATCGGTGTGGGTGGTGGGATTGGCGCTAATACCGCACAAACCACGGCGTTGTATGATTTCGACGCACAAAAATTAGTTCAAGCAAGTGTTATTTGGAATATTAATAGACAGGTTGTTTTTAGTGTCGGGGCAACTATGGTTGCTATGTTATTTAATATTCTTTCTCTTTTTTGTTTACCACAAACAGCTTATAGCATGACTTTTTTAATATGCACATTAATAGGCATATTACCTCTTGCTTTATTATTTACACTAAAGAAAAAAGTTATTACACAGGAAACACAAGATGAATTTTAATACTGACTCAATTATAGAAAGTATTGAATCTTTGCATGACGAGATTGAAATAGTTTTTACGCAATATCCCCTATCAGTTGATGCGATTACAAAAATAGAAAATCTTTTATCTCAAGAGTTTTCAATGGTAGGGATCAGTGGAAAAGCAGTGAGTTATGATGACGTTATCGCGATGTTCAGACAAAATGCAGGAAAAAAAAGTGGTCTGAAAATAAAAACGGACAATTATAAAATAATTTACCAGTCTGATTGTTTGGCGCTTGTCAGATATCAAGAAACACACAGTGAAAATAAGAAAATTCTTATGCGCGGATCTGTGGTGTTATTGAGACGCAATTCTCATGATGAGTGTTGGCAGTGGCACTATCTTCATGAAACACCAATATCAAGTAATTGATTGATTTATATGAAAAACCAGTTTTTTAACAGGTTTTTTCTGTCATTAAAAATAATACTACTAAATAAGGCAATCTATGAATTTCTAATTAGCAAGCATTTTTATGCTGTCTTAATGAAAATATTTTTTCTATTCAGAGCACAAAGCATATTGCGTGTTGCAAAGAAGAGTTTATGATTGGCGCCTGAAAACTGCATTTTCTATTCTTTACGTTACTACGATTCCCTTAGAGCGACCTCTTAAGTATAGTTAGGTAACTTATAACTACATTATTTATGGACTTAACTCGGGAAATGTAAGGGAGGTAATATGCAGTTTCTTTGGCCTGTTCGTGTTTATTATGAAGATACTGATGCCGGTGGTGTTGTTTATCACGCCAGTTATCTGAAGTATTTTGAACGTGCTAGAACTGAACTACTCAGAGAAAAAGGTTTTTATCAGCATGATTTACGGGAGTATGATCATGTTGTATTTGTTGTACGTAAATTATCAATAGAATATATTGCGCCAGCTCGACTTGATAATCTTTTGCAAATAGAAAGTGAAATTACTACATTGCGTGGTGCTTCAATGACATTTTCTCAAAAGATTATTAATGAAGATGGTTGTGTATTGTGTAGCGCAGAAGTGCTCGTTGTCTGCGTAGATTCATCAAAAATGAAGCCTGTAGCGCTTCCTAAGTCCATTATCGCGGAGTTTAAGTAGTGGCTGACATGAATGTTATCGATCTCTTCCTAAAAGCAGGGCTTTTAGTCAAGTTGATCATGTTGCTTTTAATCGGATTTTCTATTGCATCTTGGGCGATTATTATTCAGCGAACTAAAGTTCTGAATGCCGCCGATCGTGAAGCTGCAGATTTTGAAGATAAATTCTGGTCAGGTACTGATTTGGCACGTTTATATAAAGATAGCCAAGCTCGTCGTGATGAGTTATCTGGCTCAGAGCAGATTTTTCATTCTGGCTTTAAAGAGTTTGCACGTTTGCATCAAGCAAGCGTTCATGCACCTGATGCGGTTGTTAATGGTGCATCAAGGGCGATGCGTGTCTCTTTCAATCGTGAATTAGAATCTTTAGAAAATCATATTCCTTTCCTTGGTACTGTCGGTTCGATCAGCCCATATATTGGTCTGTTCGGTACAGTTTGGGGGATCATGCATGCATTTATTGCATTAGGTAGTGTTAAACAAGCAACATTACAAATGGTCGCACCCGGCATTGCTGAAGCTCTAATTGCAACAGCTATCGGTTTATTTGCGGCAATCCCCGCAGTTATGGCTTATAACCGGTTTACGCAGCGTGTAAATAAACTGGAACAAAGTTACGATAACTTTATGGAAGAGTTCCTGACGATTTTACATCGCCAAGCTTTTGCCTCCGCAGAAAAGAAATAGTTAACGCAGAAGGAGAGAGCTGATGGCACGGGGTCGCAGTAGCCGCCGAGGCGTAAAATCAGAGATTAACATTGTTCCTTTGCTAGACGTATTATTAGTGCTGTTACTTATTTTTATGGCAACAGCACCTATTATCTCGCAAAGTGTTGAGGTTGATCTTCCTGAAGCAACAGAGACACAAACTGTTTCAAGTAGCGATAACCCTCCTGTAATTGTCGAAGTTGCAGGTGTTGGGCAATACAACATTCGTGTTGATCAGGAAGTATTAGAATTATTACCACAAGAACAGATTATGGCTGAAGCCAAACGACAATTGGAAAAAAATCCGAAAGTTGTATTTCTTATTGGCGGTGCTAAAGATGTTCCTTATGATGAGATAATTAAAGCGCTCAACATGTTACGTCAAGCAGGTGTTAAATCTGTAGGTTTAATGACTCAGCCTATGTAATTAGGTTGAAATAAGTTTGGATGATAGCGTGGGAAAGAAGACGAAACCAATCCGAAGTAAATTGAGCGGTTCAGTTATCTTGTCTACCGCCTTGCATTTACTCGTTATCGCATTGCTTATCTGGGGGTCATTAACTCAGAAATGGGATTTAGGTGGTGGCGGTGGACAAGACGGGCAAGTTATTGATGCTATTATGGTCGATCCTAATGCTGTGGTACAACAGTATAATCAGCAGAAAGCACAACAAGCTAACGTCCAAAAAGCCGAGCAAGTGCGTAAAGAGCGTGCAGAGCAACAAGAAGAAGAGTTGCGTCAGCAGCAAATAAAAGAACAAGAACGTTTGAAAACGTTAGAAGTTGAACGTTTACAAGCTAAAGAGGCGGCAGAAGCTCAAAAACGTGAAGCTGCATTAGCCGCTGCAAAAGCAAAAGAAGAACAAAAAGTTGCAGAAGAAGCGGCTGCGCAAGCGAAAGCAGAGCGTGATCGCATCTTAAAAGAACAAGCGGATGCTAAACAACAAGCTGAAGCCGAAGCAAAAAAACAAGCTGAGTTAGCAGCGAAACAAAAAGCAGAAGAGGCGAAAGCTAAAGCCGAGGCAGAAGCTAAAGCTAAAGCAGAGGCCGATGCAAAAGCGAAAGCTGAAGCGGATGCTAAAGCAAAAGCCGCAGCAGAGGCAAAAGCTAAAGCTGCTGCGGAAGCTAAAGCCAAAGCTGCGGCTCAACAGCAGAGTAAGGCCGTTGATAGTTTACTCGATGGCTTAATGGCTGATGGTAGCAAACAAAGCGGTGCCTCAGCAGCGGGTCAAGGTGGTGGAAATCGCACTGGTGCGAATGATGCTGGTATTGATCGCTATACAGGGCAAGTGAAAATTGCTATTGAGCAGAAGTTTTTTGATTCTGATTTATACAAAGGTCGTAAGTGTGATCTTAAAATAAGTATTGCACCAGACGGAATGTTGGTAAGCGCGAAAGCGGTAGGTGGAGATCCGGCTTTATGCCAAGTCGCATTACAAGCGGCTAAAATGGCAACATTACCTAAGCCACCAAAGGATATTTACGAGAAAGTAAAATCACCGACAATTGAGTTTAAGCCATAAAACTGTCTGATAGTAGGAAAACATACACTAATTTATAGCTATTTTAGAATGTTATTGATGCGTTGTATGGTGTTGTTGAAAAGCGTTTGTTACTATTCTGTGCGTTATTGCGTAATAACCGCAATAATAAAAGGGAGACATGATGAAGCAGGCATTAAATGTTATTTTCGGACTTTTAATTTTATGCGTAACCACTCTGGCCAACGCTGAGGTTCGAATTGAAATTACACAAGGGGTGAATACTGCTCGCCCTATCGGTGTCGTTCCTTTTAAATGGGAAGGTACTGGTCAAATGCCAGAAGATGTTGCTGGTATCATTGCAGCTGATTTACGAAATAGCGGAAAATTCAATCCGATTGATGTATCTCGTATACCTCAACAACCGGTTACTGCTTCTGAAGTCCAACCTGCACTTTGGACTGCATTAGGCATTGATTCTGTTGTCGTTGGACGTGTGCAACCATCAGCGGATGGTCAATATTTAGTTAGCTATCAGTTAGTGGATGTTGCTGGCTCACCGGGTGCAGTTTTATCTCAAAGTGAGTTTAAAGTGCCATCTAAATGGTTACGTTACTCTGCACATACTGCTAGTGATGAAGTTTTTGAAAAACTGACTGGTATTCGTGGTGCATTCCGTACACGTATTGCTTATGTTGTTGTGACAAATGGTGGCGCATATCCTTATGAATTGCGCGTTTCAGATTATGATGGATTTAACCAAGATCGTGTTTATCGTTCATCACAGCCATTAATGTCACCAGCATGGTCGCCAGATGGTGCTAAACTTGCATATGTGACCTTTGAAAGTGGTCAATCTGCTTTAGTGGTACAAACATTAGCAACAGGTGAAATTCGCCAAATTGCATCATTCCCAAGACATAATGGTGCACCTTCGTTTTCACCAGATGGTTCTAAACTTGCATTTGCTCTTTCTAAGAGCGGTAGCTTAAATCTGTATGTTATGGATTTAGCGAGTGGGAATATGACACAGGTAACCAATGGCAGAAGTAATAATACCGAGCCAACTTGGATGCCTGATGGACAAACTTTGGTCTATACTTCAGATCAAGGTGGAAATCCTCAGATTTATAAGGTTAATATTAACGGTGGAACACCAGAGCGTATTACTTGGGAAGGTAAACAAAACCAGAACCCAGCAGTAAGCCCAGATGGTAGTTTCTTAGTTATGGTGAGTTCTGAAAGCGGTAGGCAACATATCGCTAAGCAGGATCTGGAAACGAATTCCGTACAATATCTAACAGATACGTTTCTGGATGAAACGCCAAGCATCGCGCCTAACGGCACAATGGTTATTTATAGCTCTACACAAGGCTTAGGCACCATTTTGCAGCTAGTATCGACTGATGGACGTTTCAAAGCGCGTCTTCCGGCGACTGATGGTCAGGTTAAAGCACCTGCCTGGTCACCGTTTATGTGATGCATAAAAATTATGTATGGCAAACAAATAAAGGAACAAATAGAGATGCAATTAAACAAAGTGTTTAAAGGGTTGATGTTAGCATTACCACTCGTTGCTGTTGCAGCATGTAGCTCAAACAAAAACGACGATCAAGCTGATACAAACAATGTACCAGTTGTTGAACAAGGTCCTACTGCTGAAGAATTAGCACGTCAGCAATTAGAACAACTGAAACAACAAAACATCGTTTACTTCGGTTTTGACAAATATGACATTAGCTCAGACTACGCTAACCTGTTAGACGCACACGCTGCATTCCTGCGTGCAAATCCATCAGTACGTATCACTGTAGAAGGTCATGCTGACGAACGCGGTACTCCAGAATACAACATCGCTCTGGGCGAACGTCGTGCTAACGCTGTGAAAATGTACCTGCAAGGTAAAGGCGTATCAGCTGATCAACTGTCAATCGTTTCTTACGGTAAAGAAAAACCAGCTGTACTGGGTCATGACGAAGCCGCTTACGCGAAAAACCGTCGTGCAGTACTGGATTACTAAGAGAACGGCATGAACAACAGTAACTTCAGACCTTTCTTGATGAGTCTGTTGTTACTGGTTGGCGTAGCGGCTCCTGTAGCCGCTATTGCCCAAGCGCCAATCAGTAATATCGGTTCAGGTTCGACCGATGAACGACTCGCCCAACTTGAGCGTTTTTCAAATGCTCACAGTCAGCTTTTGACCCAATTACAGCAACAACTCGCTGATTCTCAGCGTGATATTGATATGTTACGTGGTCAAATTCAGGAAAATCAATACCAGTTAAATCAAGTTGTTGAACGCCAACGCAATATCTATCAACAATTAGATAGCCTTGGTGGCGGAGCTTCAACATCAACAGAAGCCACTCAACCTGATAATACTGCTTCTTCAGCACCTTCTGCTGCAACTAGCTCAGGACAAGGTGATGAGAAGGCCGATTATAATGCAGCAATTGATATCGTATTGAATTCTAAAGATTACGATAAGGCGATTGTTGAATTAAACAACTTTATCAATAACTATCCAAAGTCTAGCTATCAATCAAATGCACAATTTTGGTTGGGTCAGATGTATTATCTAAAAGGTAATAAGGATCAGGCTGCAAGCACATTTGCTATCGTTGTTAAAAACTATCCAAAATCTCAAAAAGCAAGTGAAGCCTTTTATAAAATTGGTTTGATCATGCAAGAGAAAGGGCAAAAGGATAATGCTAAAGCTGTTTACCAACAAGTGATTAAGCAATATCCAAATAGCGCTGGCGCTAAATTAGCGCAAAAGCAGCTAGGAACACTCTAATTATTGACCCCGTAATGTAAAATGTTGCATTTTCGGGGTTAAATGATTGTTTTTTCAACGGTTGAATTTTTTTTTGAAAAAAAACGTTGCACAAAAACATTAAATCAGTATTATTACCCGCCGTTGCCACAGAGAATGTGGCGAGTTCGAAAAAGGGTCGTTAGCTCAGTCGGTAGAGCAGTTGACTTTTAATCAATTGGTCGGGCGTTCGAATCGCCCACGACCCACCATTTTCGAATACCAATCCGTTTTTATTGAAATGGGTCGTTAGCTCAGTCGGTAGAGCAGTTGACTTTTAATCAATTGGTCGGGCGTTCGAATCGCCCACGACCCACCATTTCAAACATCTCTCTGTATATCGATCATTCCCTAAATTATCATTTCCTAAATAATAAAGAAACACTTAACTATTTTTCTGTTTCTTGATAGTGCAATTTATCGCTTTATTAAACAATGAAGATAGTTTTCTCAAAATGGAAAAAACTACCTAGCCTTAATCTAAAATGACATTCAAATCAGTAATGACAAATAATTGATGACGTGATTTGGGTGTATTCATTTTCAGTCAAAAATTCATTATCGATTAACCAATCACTGACCAATTTTTGCGTTTTTATTGCTGTATCAATAGGGTGATTGAGGCGTTTCGATGCATCAAGAAAAAATGCCATTATAATCGAAAGTGTTGCTGCTGATTCATAGGGGGTACTCATTGCAAGAGTACTTTCCAATGATCGTAATGAATAAAATTTAGGTAGCCATTCTTTTAAGTTTTTCCCTTGATACCAAACATCTTGCGTTGGTACATTGTGTAACGCAACTTGTTCAAGTAACGCCATCAGCCATTCACGCATATCATGTATACGATAATTTGCAGACCAAAATTCATGACGTAGAATGGCTATAGCGACTTGTGTCGCCTCAAACCAGAATTCTTGAGCATTGTTACATGCTTGCTCTTTTGAAAGCGTAGGGGGCGTTATAGTGCTAATTTCAGGAAGCCCGTCACATAAACTCGTTTTATCAAGTAAGATTTGATATCCACGCTGGTAAACTGGGCTAAGTCCTTCAGTTTTCATGTTAAAAATACGCTCAGGTTCTGCCATCATAATGTCCATTTTGCGACCTTGAGCTAAGACATGTAAATAAATAGGCCAAAACTTACTTTTGGGATCTTCACACTCCAGCTGTAAGCTGACAAGAGCATCACCGAATTGTGATAACCAATGTTGGTTTTTTGCGAGCTCTGTCGCACCATAACCGATAAGCTCTATATCAATATCAGAATAACTGTCTATCTTTCTATTGCGTCCTAACGATCCTGTTAGTACTACTGCCTCAATTCTAGGATCGAGGAGAGCAAAAGATAGCATGCGATCGATTAAACGTGTTGTTGGCTCCATATTTCTCTCTAATAAGTAAAATGTAATAAAGTTATTTGTCGTTTTTATTGTATAAAAAGTAAAATTAGAATAATTTGTTTAGTATGTGAAACATTTTTTTGTTATTTTTCTAAATAAGAAGAATAATGTTTAATATTATAAACTAAGTACCATTATAAATATGAATTTATAATATATCTTTACTACTTTGCAAAGATGTCGCAATAACCCATATTTTCTTTGTTTTTCTCTATGATTAAGTCGGGGTTGTAAAATGGATGTGATGAGTTGGTTTAGTATCAATAATATTTTAGTCAATATCCCACTCGGAGACGGTGGATATCCACTCTCATGGATTGAAGCTGTTGGCACTATCGCTGGTCTATTGTGTATTTGGCTGGCAAGCCAGGAAAAAATTATCAACTATTTATTTGGACTTATTAATGTCACCTTGTTTGCCATTATTTTTTTCCAAATTCAGCTATACGCCAGCTTACTCCTTCAAATATTTTTCTTTGCCGCTAATATTTATGGATGGTATGCATGGAGCAGAGTGAATGACTTTGAGCAAGCTACGCTGAGAATACGTTGGTTAAAATCGAGTCATCGTCTTTTCTTAATCGTTGTTTCGATAGCTGCCATTGCTGCTCTTACTTTCAATATTGATACTGTATTTGGTTATTTAGCCGTTGTTGCTGTTGATATATTAAATGTCTTTGGTGCAAATTTAGCTACACCAGTTCTTGAACCTGATGCTTACCCATTCTGGGACTCTACAATGACAGTTCTTTCCATTGTGGCGATGATCTTAATGACGCGTAAATTAGTTGAAAACTGGCTAGTTTGGTCAGTTATTAACGTGATTAGTATTGTTATATTCTACAAACAGGGCGTTTATGCAATGTCTATTGAATATATCATCTTACTGGCTATCGCTATTAATGGTTCCCGTTTGTGGATCAAAACAGCAAAACGCTCTAGCAGAAATAATTATCTCTCCTAATAAAAAAGGCTGGCAGAGTTATCTTTCTCTCCAGCCTTACTATTCGTTGTTTTTATTCTTATCTTTACCGCAATTTTGAATCATTATTTCGCTTAAATGCGCTATTTCCCTTTATATTGAAATTTTTAGAAAGGTGACTATAGGTGCTTTAGGTTGAAAGGGTGTTTACAGATAGAAAATGAATGGTTAGATTGGAAAAGCAATAATAACATTGACTAGATAACATAGAGTGGATACACGGGAATGAATTATCAAAATGATGACCTTAAAATAACACAAATTAATGAACTCTTACCGCCAGTTGCTTTATTGGAAAAGTTTCCAGCAACTGATAATGCGGCTTTTACAGTTCGTCATGCCCGTGAAGCTATTCATCAAATCCTAGCAGGAAAAGATGATCGTCTATTAGTGGTAATTGGACCTTGTTCTATTCATGATCCGAAAGCTGCGTTGGAGTATGCGCAACGTTTAAGCCTCATTAGAGAAGAGCTTAAAGATAAACTTGAAATTGTTATGCGTGTTTATTTTGAAAAACCACGCACAACAGTAGGCTGGAAAGGCTTAATTAATGATCCTCATATGGATCATACCTTTGATATTAATGAAGGCTTGCGTATCGCTCGTAATCTTTTATTAACTATCAACGATAGTGGCTTGCCAACTGCTGGCGAGTTTTTAGATATGATAACACCTCAATACGTTGCTGATTTAATGAGTTGGGGTGCTATTGGAGCTCGTACTACTGAATCTCAGGTACACCGTGAGTTATCTTCAGGTTTATCTTGTCCTGTTGGTTTTAAAAATGGTACAGATGGAACTATTAAAGTTGCTATTGATGCAATTAATGCCGCAGGATCACCACACTGTTTTCTTTCTGTAACCAAATGGGGTCATTCAGCCATTGTGCGCACAGCGGGTAATGGCGATTGCCATATTATTTTACGTGGTGGTAAAGAGCCAAATTACAGCGCTGAACATGTTGCAGCGGTAAAAGAAGGGCTTAAAAAAGCAGGTTTACCACAAAATGTGATGGTTGACTTCAGCCACGCCAATAGTAGCAAGAAATTTGAGAAACAAATGGAAGTTGGTGCTGATATTTGCCAACAAATTAGCGCAGGTGAAAAAGCATTAATTGGTGTTATGGTTGAAAGTCATTTAGTGGAAGGTAGTCAGTCATTAGAGAGTGGTGAACCTTTGGTTTACGGTAAAAGTATCACAGATGCCTGTATTGGTTGGGATGATACAGAAACGCTGTTACGCCAATTAGCAAATGCAGTTGTCGCTCGTCGTAATAAAGCGTAATAATTAAATTAAAAGTATAAAAATGCCACTTTTAAAAGTGGCATTTTTTTTATGTAACTCAAAATAACAGTAAAATTACTTCGCTTTACCTTGGTTAGCAACAGCGGCTGCTTTTGCTGCGATTTCGTCAGCATTACCTAAGTAGTAACGTTTGATTGGTTTCATGTTTTCATCAAATTCGTAAACTAAAGGTACAGCTGTTGGGATATTCAGCTCAAGAATTTCATCTTCGCTCATGTTGTCTAGGTATTTAACCAGAGCACGCAGTGAGTTACCGTGAGCTGCAATAATCACTTTCTCACCAGAAGCAACACGTGGTTTGATAACTTCTTCCCAGTATGGTGTTACACGGTCGATAGTTAATGCTAGGCTTTCTGTTAATGGCAGTTCTGCCGCAGTTAAAGATGCATAACGAGGATCTTTACCTGGGAAACGTTCATCGTCTTTAGTTAATTCTGGTGGAGTGATAGCAAAACCACGACGCCATTGTTTAACTTGCTCATCACCGTATTTTTCAGCAGTTTCAGCTTTGTTTAATCCTTGCAGAGCACCGTAATGACGTTCGTTTAATTTCCAGCATTTTTCAACTGGCAGCCATTGTTGATCAACTTGATCAAGAATGTTCCACAGGGTGTGAATTGCGCGTTTCAGAACAGAAGTATATGCATAGTCAAAAACGAAACCTTCAGCTTTCAGCAGTTTACCTGCTTCTTGCGCTTCATTACGGCCTTTTTCGGACAGCTCAACGTCAGTCCAGCCTGTAAAACGGTTTTCTTTGTTCCATACACTTTCACCGTGTCGAACTAGCACAAGCTTAGTTACTGCCATAGTTTAGACTCCTATAATTACTTTCTTAATATAAGTTTAAAATTAGCACTTCAATCATTATATGGATCATCGACAAGAACGCCAAACATAAGTGACAAAACAAGGGGGATTAAGTCAAAAATGTCGTTTATTCGATGAATTATTGCGCAGTTGTCACACCTTTTGCTTAATCGTTCAAGCTATTAATCTAGCGGGATCGGCGTAAAAAAACAAAATATCCGTTTTGTGTAAAAAATAGACGAAAATGACGTCCATAAAAACGACAGATCTTTTATTTATTATTGTTTAAATAACAAGCAAGAAAATGTCGATTTAAATAAAAATTCAGACCTAAGTTTAGCGTTAATTTATAAAATCATTGCCCTGATTATGGCAGTAAAAATCAACATTTAACAAATTTCTTGCTGGTAACGATAAATTTCGCCTTCTTTAATAAAAGTCAATCGATGAGTAATACATAATGGCGCATCTTCTTGATGGTGGCTTACAAACAAAAGTTGCGTATTACTGTGGCTTATCATGATATCAATAAAACGCTGTACTAAGAGTCGGTTTGTTGTGTCTAATCCTTGCAGTGGTTCATCGAGAATGAGCAAAGTAGGGTGCTTAACTAATGCTCTAACAATTAAAACTAAGCGTTGTTGACCCCACGACAAGGAATGGAATGGATGATTAGCATGTGCGGTTAAACCAATTAACGCTAACCATTCATCAGCGAGTTTAAACTGTTTATCTGTAATTGCTTGATAAATGCCTATAGAGTCATGAAAACCTGAAATAATGACATTTTTTACCGTTGAAGAAACACGGTAACTCTGATGTAAGGCATTACTGACATAACCAATATGGCGTTTAATTTCCCATATTGTTTCACCACTTCCTCTTTTACGGCCAAATAGCGTTAAGTCATTGCTATAGCCTTGAGGGTGATCACCCGTAATTAAACTTAATAATGTCGATTTCCCTGTACCATTAGGGCCTAAAATCTGCCAATGTTGCTGAGGTTTTACCTCCCAGTTTAAATGGTGAAGAACAGGTTTGTCGTTATAGCTCACTACACCATCGTTTAGCACAATAGGAGAAAGAGTCGGTGATAGTTGAGGAATGGCATCAGGCGAATCTTGTTTAGGTAATGTGAGATTTTCTAGCGTTTCACTGTGAGATAATTGGTCTATTACTGAGTCAGATAAAACTTGTTCTTTCTTGCCGTTGGCTACCAATTCACAATTAATCAGTAGACCTGCATACTGAATAAAATCAGGAATATCGTTAAAACGATTTAGAATTAGTACGATAGTTAGATTTTGTTGATGTAATAGTGTTAACAATTCATTTAAAGCATGGCGAGAATCCACATCTAACCCATCAAAAGGCTCATCTAAAATAATTAAATCAGGTTTATTCATTAAGAGTTGAATAAGCAATATTTTTCGAGATTCACCAGTAGAAAGATATTTAAATCGTCTTGATAGCAAGTATTCAACACCAAATTGTTTGGCTAATAAAAAGCATCTGTCATCATCTTTAACTTGCATTTGGATAACTTGGGCTACGGTTAAACCAGTATCTTCTTCACCTTCACTTAATAAATCTGTGTTATTACGACGCCACTCCTCTTCAATCATTTTTTGTAGTTTTTCAAAAGAGAGGCTAATTGGACGAGAAAATGTGCTGATAAATTCACCAGAGAGCAATATACCTTCTTGGCATAATGCATTTGCTAAGGCAGTTTTG
The DNA here is from genome assembly GCF_003336825.1 of Proteus sp. CA142267. Classification (NCBI taxonomy): domain Bacteria; kingdom Pseudomonadati; phylum Pseudomonadota; class Gammaproteobacteria; order Enterobacterales; family Morganellaceae; genus Proteus; species Proteus sp. CA142267. The sequence goes on from NZ_QPMG01000002.1 coordinate 126,815, forward strand.
CCACTTCCATTACTGCCTACAAATGCCCAACTTTCACCTTCGTTTATGGCTAAATTGTCAATTTGTAAACAGAGTTTATCGCTTAAGCGGAATTGTGTTTTGTTGAGTTGTAAGTGTTTCATTATTATTAGCCTTATTTTTTTAATGTAAGCTAAGTGCAAGTTAAGTATCTAGCAATATAGGGTTAATAGAAACTTGTCAATATTTGCTGAAAGAACTTTTTCTAAAAGTCTTATACACCTACTATTTAATGATAACTTTTAAAATGTGTTTCTTATGTAAATATATAAATATCTCTTTAAGGATGATTTATATATGCATAAATTTAAAAACATAAACTTATTCTGTTTTATATTTTTACTCATTAGTAAGAATAGTTTTTCTTTGAATAATGAAAATGTAAACAGTAATTGCTTTCTTATTGATAAAGTTGATCTTACAGGAAGTACTCTATTAGATTATAGAAATATATCTAAAGTGATTTCACCGTATCTACAACAATGTCTAACATTAAATGATATGCAAGAGGTCGCTAAATCAATTACTAATAATTATATTGAAAAAGGTTATGTTACTTCACAAGCTATTATTCCAGAGCAAGATCTCTCTAATCATAAGTTAGTAATAAGGATTATTGAAGGCAGAATAAAAAATATTTCTATCGATGGTGTTTCATCTAGATTAATTGATATTATTTTTCCTTCTATTAAAGGAGAAGTTTTAAATCTACGAGATTTAGAACATGGATTAGAACAGCTTAATCGGTTAACAACAGCGCAATATGCCTTGGATATTCAACCAAGCGATAGTGTGGGATATTCATCTGTAACTATTAATCGAAAAGCTAAAAAACTCCCTTTAAAGAATCGATTAACAATTGATAATTCAGGAACAGAAACAACAGGAAAGATCTTACTTACTAACACGACAACAATAGATTCTTTATTTGGCTTGGGTGAACAGTGGATTTTTTCACTAAAAACAAATACAGATTTCCCTCATGCTCACTATTCTCGTGCTTATACTGCAAGTGTGAATATCCCTTATGACTATTGGTTTTATCAATACCAGTTATCTGATAGTAGTTCATCTTATTCCTTCCAAAATAATCACAAATATATTTATAAAAACAAAAATAGAGATCAGCAATTTGATATTAGTCGTCTAGTTTATCGAGATAATAAACAACGAATAACACTAAAGGGAACGTTAAAGCATAAGAAAGCAAAAACACAGTTAGCACAACAAAAATTATTAATAAATAGTCCCACATTGACTTCTTTATCATTTAGCCCTGAATATACTTTAAGTTTACATAATGGATATTTAATCATTAATCCAACTGCTGAGTTTGGGATCTCTCTTTTTGGTGCGACACCTGATTATATTGCTGATAATTCACCTCGTAGCCATTATCGAAAATTAAGTTTAAATTTAAGTTATCAATATTTATTAACTGATCAATTTTTCTATCTTACTTCATTTCATAGTCAATATACGCCTGATAATCTTTATGGTTCGGAAAAAATAGCAATAGATGTAATAAAGGCTGTTCGTGGGTATAAAAAAACAAATTTTAATGCTAATAGCGGATTTTATTGGCGCAATGAAATAAGTATATCACCAATAAGTTCTTTTTTAGGAAAATGGAATTTTATTTTTGCGCTTGATTATGGTGTTGTTCATTCAGATCAATATGAAACCGAAAAGAACAAAATAATTGGAAGTGCAATAGGCATTTCTTTCTATCATTCCACTTTTTCTTCTCAGATATTAATTAATAAACCTATGTTTTATCCCAGATCATTAAAGCCAGATTGCTGGTCTTTTTATTGGTCCATTTCTCTTGCTATTTAAATGTTAGGAGTTTTTATGTGTGAAAAGGATATTTCTTGGAAACAACGTTTAATAAGTTATGGCATAGCTTATGTCATTGCTATTTATCCATTACATCCAGCTTGGAGTTTAGCAATTACGCCATCCGATAAAACGATTAAAGTTAATCAACAAAATACTGTTCCTATTATTAATATTTCAACACCTAATAATCTTGGTATTTCTCATAATAAGTTTCATTCGTTCAATGTTAGCAAGCAAGGTGTTGTACTTAATAATGCGACAACTTCTGTTAACACACAATTAGCCAAACAAGTGAATGCAAATACCCATTTAAAAGGTAGTGCTGCTCATTTAATTATTAATGAAGTGGTGGGAAATGGGCGCTCACAATTACAAGGAAAACTGGAAGTTGCAGGAGAACAAGCGAAAGTTGTTATTGCTAATCCAAATGGCATTACGTGTGATGGCTGTTCGTTTATAAATACCCCAGCAATTACGCTCACAACAGGAAAACCTCTTTTTAACCCTCAAGGTGCTTATTCGGCAATAGAAGTGAAAAAAGGCGGTGTTGTTATTGGTACGCAAGGTATAGATCTCCAAACTCAGGATTATGCCGACATTATCAGCCGTAGTATTGAATTAAATGGAAAAATTAACGCTAAAACCCTTTCTTTAATGCAAGGAAATAACCGTATTGATTTTGATAAAGGTACAGTAAATAGCATTAATGGTGAAGGCGTTAAACCTACGCTATCTATTGATACAAAAGCGTTAGGTGGAATGTATGCTAATCAAATACGTCTAGTTAGCACAGAAAAAGGTGTTGGTGTTAATTTAAGTCATATTAAAACAAACCAAAACAGTGTGAATTTAACCATTGATGGAAAAATTACCTTTAATGGCAATATTCAATCTGATCAAGATATTAATGTTAGTAGTAAAGAACTACAAATTAATAGTAATACAAAGTTAAAAGCCAAAAGAGATATTACTTTAGCAACTAATACGCTGATTAATCATAGTGAAATTATCTCAGAGAAAGATATACGTTTATTTGCAGATAAACTCACTAATAAAGGCGAAAAGGCGCTTATTCAAGCGAAAGATAATTTATGGATACAGAGAAATGCGCAGGGTGAACCAAGCACTTTAATTGAAAATCAATCCGCCACGATAAAAACAGAAAAGGGTGATTTGATTATTAGAACTAAGAAATTGGTTAATGAATCTATAACACCTTTATTTAAAGAGATAAAACAAGAGCCTGATTCTAAACTCTCTATAAATATCGGTAATCACCTTCTCCTTCCATCTAGAAGTCCTACTGATGATTTTCTTTTAGTTATTGCATTTCCTGAGTTAAAAAATTTCTCTTATAAAAAATGGTTTGATATTTTAGATTTAAAAAATAATGGAGGAGTTAATGTAGAACGTTCATGTTTTGAAAAAAGTAATAAATATGTTCCTAGTATTATTTCTTCAGGAAATAATTTATATATACAATCTAATGATTTTATTAATAACCAATCTAGAATTATTGCAGATAATAATTTAATTGCAACAGGAAGCAGTGCAAAATTATATTATTATCGTTCTGCATATCTTAATAAATGGGAACATTATTCTAATGATAATGCTCATCTTTATTATCGGGATGATATAATAAAATATAAGCTTGATGAAGCTAAATTTAATAAGGTAAGTCATTTTGTTCCTTTTGTGAAAACGGGTAGTCATTATGAATTTTCTGTAAATGATGTCTCTGATTATATAATAAAAGCAGGTAATAATTTAGTATTAGATTTTAAAAATAGTATAGATTTAGAGCGTAAACTTCCATTTACAGAAAAAGAAATAAAAAAATTCAGAGGGTTATCAGATTTTGAAAATACTATATTAGCTAAAAATATATTATTAAATGCTAATAATGTGAATGTTTCTTTAAATTTAACAGCAAACGATTCTTTATCTATTATTGCTGATAAAAGTATAAACATAAATAATTCAAAATTGCTAGCTGATGAAAATATAAGTTTGACATCGATAGATACTATAAAATTTGAGAATATAGATGTAACAGCAAAATATTTTTCTGCTATAACTAAAAAGGGAAATATTAGTCATTTATTTAATCCTACCACATTTTATACTCTAAAAGGTATTAAATCACCATATGTTGATATTCCTGAAAAAATATATTTTAATTCTGGGAAAAATATTGATATTTCAAATGTAATAATTAATAAATCCAATGAATTAAATTTATCTGCGCTAGAAGATATTAAAATAAATCGTGATGAATCTTTTCTTTTTAATTTAGTACCTTTTATTAGAGATAGTGGGTATATTCCAGCATTTTTAATTAACATGGGGATTTTGGAAAGTAATAATATAGCTTTTACTTCAGGTAAAGATATTATTAGTCAAGGAATAAAATATAATAGTAATAAAGCCATAACCTTTAATGCCGGACAGGATATTTTTCTTTCCTCTAAATCAATAAAAGATGCCGATCCTTTCTTTAGTGATATTCATTATCCTCAATTACAATCTAAATTATTTTCAGACAATAACCTTATTTTAAACGCCGCTCGTGATATTGATTTAACTTCAACCATATTAAATTCAAAAGATAAAGTCATTGTATTAGCCGGTAGAAATATAAAGCTGGGTGCAAACGCTTATTCTGCTATCAAAGATCCCCATGAAAATGCTCAAGATATCCAGTATGCCACAGCAACGATAACTGGCAATAAAGGCATTTCTATTGCGTCATCAGGTACATTAATCACAGAAGGAAGTTCATTTAAATCAGAGGGTGATGTCACTATTTCAAGTGGTGACAATATTCAATTGGGATCAGTAAGAACGCATTTTCGTAAAGAGTCGGGTTCTGATTTAGAAGAACTTCGTAAACAAGTCAGTACTGAAATTAATAGTGGTAATAATTTAACATTATTATCTGAAGGCAGTATTTTATTTCAGGCATCAAAATTAACTGCAAATAAAGAGATGGATATCGCCGCTAAAGGAGGATTCCTTTACGCGCAAGCGATGGAAGAATCGAGTTACTACAAAGAAGAAAAGAAAAAATGTAATTGGCGGACTTTGTGTGTTACTAAAAAGAAATATACGAAAACATTTTATGACACCAATAATAAAGTTACCGAGTTTATTACTAATGGCAATATTAATTTATTTGCTAAAGATGATATCACTTTAGAAGCTACTAAAATTGATACAGCAAAAAATGCCAAGTTAACCAGTAAAATAGGAAAAGTTAATTTTAAAGCAGTAAAAAACACGGCCTTTAAACAAGTTATTACCAATTCAAAAGATATTTATATTACTCAGCGTGATCAGGGATATACCAAAGGAATATGGGTATTACCTGAACTTTATATTGGTGGAATGCTCACAATTGATGCCCCAAAAGGCATATCTGCGGATATTAAAGCTAAGAAAAAAGAATCACTAGAACAAGCATTAACTGTTTTAAGTAATACACCAGAATATGTTTGGCTTAAAGATCTCCAACATCAAGAAAATATTAATTGGAATTTAGTTAAAGACACTTATTCCAATTGGGATGATAAAACTCAGCAATTAAATCCTGTTGTCGGTGCGGTCATTGCTATCGCGGTAGGGGTTGCAACTTACGGTACAGCAACCGCGGCAACCATTGGTGGAATGGCAAGTGAAGCCACCATTGCGGCAGGTGCATCAGCCAGTGTGGCTTCGACGGCATCGGTTGCGGCACAAGCGGGTTTTGCCTCTTTAGTATCTCAAGCTACAGTCTCTTTAGCTGAGAACAAAGGCAGTATTTATAAAACTATTGAATCACTCGGTCGTAGCGACACTGTCAAGTCTGTCGTTACAAGTATGGTGGTTGCAGGGGCATTGCAAGGTCTTGACCAATTTATGGGTTGGGATCAGGCAATCCAAGGTGGAACATTACCTTCAACAGGCAAGTTACTTGCGACCGATAGCGCAACATGGAATCAAGTTGCACAACGCGTTGCCTCTCATTCAGTCGTTAGTTCAACATTGGGCACTGCCATTCAAGGTGGCAGTTTTATTGATAATTTTAAAACCGCGCTATTAAGCAATATTGGCAGTCAATTCCATGCAGAAGGTGCCAACCTAATTGGTGATAACGGTGCTGTATTAGGACATGCGGGAAAGGTGTTAAGTCATTCCATCGTGGCAGGTATTAGTGCAGAAATTGCAGGAGGTAGTGTTACAGGAGCTGTCGCGGGTGCCTTAGCGGCAGAAATAGCGGCGATATCACTACAAAGTAAATTATTTGAGCCTAGTTATTTAAATGAAACTGACAGACAAGTTGCATTAATTCAAGAGGCACTACAGGGCAATGAAGGAAAAACACAGCTCACTAAATTAATTGGTGCACTGACAGGCGCTATTGTGACTCGTAAGCCTGAGGGCGTATTTTCTGCGGCTAATTCTGCTGAGTTGGTTTATCGGCATAATTACAGTGAGCATATGTTTTCTAATTTAGCCTTAGAAAATAATAAAGATATGATCGCAGCTTCGAAGGGAGATGTTGCAGCAGCAGAAAGAGTTGTAAATCGACAAAATGCAGGAATGGTTGCAATCGCTTTTGGCTTAGGAGGAAGTGCAAGTTTTATTGCTGGTCATACTGTCATTGCAGCAACACCTGAACTTATCACTATTGCTCAAGTTGCATTTAATACCTGTAAAGCTAACTGGGTTTATTGTACTAATCAGCTAGGTATTAATATTGCAGGGATATCGGCTCCAGAAGCAGCAATAGCAGGCGTCACTTTTGGCAGTGGTTATAAGGTGTTAGCAAGTTCAGAAGAAAGTGCTAAAGCTTTTTCGAGCATGTTAGCTAATAGCTCAAAGTCTTTAATAACGTCAGGCAAATTAAATATTACTGCTATAAAACCGATAGTAGAACAAGAAAAATTATTAATAGCAGCAAATAAAAAAGTTATTGAAATAATCAACAACGGGGAACTTATAACATATTCAGGAGTAACTACGAATGGATATAAAGTATCTAATGGAGCCAAAACAGTAGTTTCTAAAAATGAATTAGAATATCCTATTGTTCAATCTAGGATTAATATTGATAATGGTAACTTAAAGCGTGGTTGGGTACATGTGATTCATCGGCATTTTTCAGATAAAAATGCTAGCCAATTCACTATAAGTCAAGTAGATTTAAAGCTAATACTTCAAAGTAATGATATTTCAAAAATAAAAATTAGTAGAATCATCAATAGTAAAGATGAAAAATTGTATGAAAGAGTTATTATATTAGATAAATATATTGGTATTGATAAATTTACTAAAAACTCAACGAATATCATAACAATTTTAACGGATAATTTAGGTAATTTAGTAACGGTAACGCCAGGAAGACTAAAATGAAATTAATTGGTTCTAGAAAAGAAATGATTATTAAGGATAGGTTAATTAAAAATGAAGGTTCTATTCTAAAAAATGAAAAAATTAATTGTCTTTTAAAAAATAGATTCTCTAATATAATAAGTGTATATTGTTTGGAGCATGTTTTAGAAGAAGATTATGATCTGTATACATTATTAGTTAATAAAGATTCTATTGTTGAGTTTGAATTATCTAGATTTAATGGTGAATTTAAAGATATCAATATATCATCATTAGATTTATATTCAAAAAAAATAAAGGATAAAAAATTAAGGTTAAAACTACTTGTTGCGGTAAATTTACCAAAATAGGTAACTGTTTTCGTTTTATTGTTCCAACTATTTATGCAACGATAGAAGATATTCCTGAAGAGTTAAGAAAATATATTGTAGTCTCTGATAGTATTGATTTTACCAAAGATAGATTGCTCGATAACAATAAAATTAGTGATTATTTTACTCGCATGTATTCAAAATAAATAAATTAGATAATAATCTTTAATAGAAATATTAATCAATCCAAAACCATTACTTAATATTATTTTAAAAATAATAATTAGGTGGTGGTTTTTATTTAAAAATACTTAAATTGATAAATATTCTGGAGAAAGAAAGGAAAGTGCTGAGATTTTACCAAGTTATGTTAAATCAAAAACTCTATAACTAGGTGTTCCTGCAAGAACAACCAAAGAACAATGGGATGCAATAAATAATTCTATCAAAAATGCATCTTCAAAAAATATTAAGATTAATATTACAATAGTTGAGGAGTAAATAGTGTCTATATCAAAAAAAATAATTCAAGAGCAAATGTCTATTTTAACAATGATTATTATATTATAATAACCCTTTCAAAAAGTGGTATTTATTTGATGGATTTTAAAAAAGGTTATAAGGTTTTATCCAAAGATCCACTTGATGCTGATTTGGGTTTTTTTACAAGAAATGCATTAATCCAAAGCGAAATATTAGATGCTAATTCATCTGAATATCATGAAATGCGTAATGATGAAAAATCATATTCTGAATGGATAAAGAAAATAATTAAAGAGTATGATTATAAAAATAAAACGACACTATTCAAAAATATGAACTTATGTAGTGTAAATGTGACTGATGGTATCATATCTATTATTCCTTATGATCACTTACGATTGGATAATTGGATTGGTAAAAGCATACCTAACAACGCAATTATTACGTTAAAAAGCAATTGTAATGATGAGGTTTTAGGTGCCTCAATAAAAGAAGCATTTACACGTTGTATTAGTCGAAAAGTTTAAATGGATGCTAAATAAAATAATCTTATGATAATTATGAGTAAGGTGATTTTTCATTATATGAATAATTATCAATTAATAAATTATTTACATTCTGTCTATCCAGAGCTTCCTATCAATATTCATAAAATAAAGGGGTATTCTGATGATGAGATAAAAAAATTGAACGTTTATATCGTATTAACGTAACAGAACAACTATATGGTTTTCTAAGTTGTATGGGGCGTTGCAGTGGTGGTTTTTTGGGATGATCCTCTCATTATGATGCTAATACAGGTGAATATATTAGTGTAAAGACATTAAATACCCAAACAGCCTCAAGACTTAAAAATCCACAATCAATAGAAAATACATTAAATACATATATTTCAACTATGGATAAATATAGTGGCGATGGACGTGGAATTACAGAAATTTCTAAAAAAGATGTAAAATTAAAAACATTAGAATTAGGAGTTCCAGAAAAAACCACTAAAGAACAATGGGATGCTATTAATGACTCTATCAAAAATGCATCTTCAAAAAATATAAAAGTTAATATTACGATTATTGAGGAATAATTAATGTTTAAATTAAAAAATAATAAATTAAGAGCAAGTGTTTATTATAATGACGCTCATTATATTTTATTAACTTTTTCTGGTCATTCTATCTATATAATGGATCTAAAAAAAGGCTATAAAGTTTTACCTAATGATATTCTTGATGAAGAATTAGGTTGTTATGCAAAACTCGCTCTGATTAAAAGTGAACAAATTAAAGGAAGTTCAGATAAGTTTAATCAAATGTATAAGGATAAAAAACCTTATCAAGACTGGATAAAAAAAATAATTAAAGAGTATGATTATAAAAATAAAACAGCACTTTTTAATAATATGAATCGATGTAGCTTAGAGCTTACAGATGATGAAATTACTATTAGTCCTCTAAACCATTTACGTATGGATCATTGGGTCGGCGAGGGAATACCTGATAGCGCAATTATTACGTTAAAAAGCAATTGTAGTGACGAGGTTTTAGGTGCCTCAATAAAAGAAGCATTTACGCGTTGTATTAGTCGAAAAGTTTAAATGGATACTAAATAAAATCACCTTATGCCTAATTATGGGTAAGGTGATTTTTTATTATATGAATTTATCTATGAAAAATAATCAATTAATAAATTATTTACATACTGTCTATCCAGAGCTTCCAATCAATATTCATAAAATAAAGGGGTATTCTGATGATGAGATAAAAAAAATTGAACGTCTTTATGATATTAAAGCAACTGATCAACTTTATGATTTTTTGAATTGTATTGGGCGTTGTAGTGGTGGTTTTTTTGGGGATGATCCTCTCATTTTTTACAAAGAATGGTTTATACGAGGGCATGTTCTATTCCAATACGGCTTAAGAGAGGAGTTATATAATCTGGAGTTGTGGGATATGTTAGAGCAAAAGCCATTTTTTATTTCAATAGAATCAGAAACTCAATATTATTTTCTGTTAACGTACTCAGATCAGCCTAACTTAGTTTATCATTATGATGAAAATGAAGATAAGGTAAGAGCGTTAGATAAGAATTTTAATGAATATCTAGGACATATAATTAGCTCTTATAACGAAAGCTTTATAACTCCTACACCAGTTTATTTTTCAGGTGATTTGTTGAGATTATAAAAAATTAGCTTTGATATTGAGTGTAAATCACAAATAACATCTTATGTATGGATCATTGGGTCGGTAAGGGAATACCTGATAGTGCAATTATTACATTAAAAAGCAATTATAGTAATGAGGTTTTAGGTGCCTCAATAAAAGAGGCGTTTACGCGTTGTATTAGTCGGAAAGTTTAAATGGATATTAAAATCATCTTATATCAACCAAGTGTAAGGCAACTTTTTATAATTTTATCAATTAAAAACCATCACTTAATATTATTGTTAAAATAATAACTAAGTGATGGTTTTATTTTTTATTTAAAAGCAATCATATTAATGATTAACACAGTGTTGCGACAATCACCTGATCAGCATTAAATAAAGCGGTTACGCTATCATTAATATGCAGTTTTTGCTCTTTAACGTGCTGATTAGAACATGTGGCACAAACTTCTTGTCCACCTTCTAATGTCACCACTAATTCGCTGTTTTCACTTCCGGTCTCAATTTGAGTGAGTGTGCCTGAAAGCGCATTATCATATTGCTGTGTTAAAGAAGTTCCTTTTTCAATATTGACCCAAGGTGCCTTAATTAAAATCAGTACTTCTTTACCTTTTTTAAGTCCTAGACGATCAGCGCTTTTCTCTGTCAAAGCAGCACGAATAGTTGTTTTTCTATCTGCAAGTTGCACATTAACATGTTGTTGAACTTGTAGGTTATCACGCTCAATAATCGTACCAAAAAATTGGTTTCTAGCGCTGGTTTGTAGTGAAAAACGAGAAATAGCCGCTAAAAGACTATCCAGAGGGAGTGAATCATCTTTCAATACATCAAAGGCTTTTTGCTGAATTTGACCGAGCAGATCGTAAAGTTGAAGTAAGCGCTCACAATAATGTGTGAGAGTTGCACCACCGCCACCTTTACCGCCTGTTGCTCTATCAACAAGAAGTTCGTCTGCGAGTTGATTCATTTCATTAATGGCATCCCAAGCACTTTTATAACTAATGCCCGCCATTTTTGCCCCTTGGCTAATTGAACCCGTCGCCTTGATCTGTTTTAACAATGCTACGCGACGAGGATCGGCAAAGAGCTTATCTTGAAGTTTAAGAGTTAATAATATTTCTGCTTGCATAATGATAGGCTTCTTCTTTTTTTGTGTGTTTATCGCATTTTTTGTGCCGACACAAAGCGATAATTCTCTAGAATATATACATCTATAGCGTTATTATTCGTCATTCGTGAAGAAATGCCAACTCTGGCTTTCCGAATATACCATGATAAAGAGGTTATCATGCTTGAATTGTTGAAAAGTTTAGGGTTTGCTCTCTTGATGGTACCTGTTGTAATGGTACTGATTATGGGCATCATTTATGGTTTAGGTGAAGTGTTTAACTTGATTTCACCAAGTCAGCCAAAAGCAGACAAAAAATCATAATTTCTCCCTCCCTGATTTAGAACAGCCCTTTATTTTGTAAAGGGCTGTTTTTTTATCTACGCGTACTTGCCATATTTCAAGCCACAGCGTGTTCATTCGCACTAGCCACACACTCATGATACTCGTCATACTTCAAGCCACAGCGTCGTTGACTGTGTTCATTCGCACTAGTCACATACTTATGTATGCTCCTAGCGACTCATTCACTTGTCGCCTAGCTGTGACTTGAATTATTTAGAGTATCTATTCACACATTTCAAATTGTCGTGTTGTTGAGTGCGTATCTATCTCCATTTTCTGTTTCTTTTTAATGGCTATATTTATTGATATATAACCAGTTTCTAACATCTAATTCTTTCATTTTACGCTGTATCTTGGTATATACAGCGTGTCATCCTTTAATTTAAGTGGAATTAGAACATGAAAAAATTATCAGGCAAGTTACTTGCTGGCGCAGTTATCTCTTTTGCTTTAGTAAGCCAAAGTTTTGCATCGGAAAAAGTAACGGTATTTGCTGCCGCTTCTCTTACCAATGCTCTTAATGAAATTTCGGCACAATATAAGCAAGAAAAGCAAACTGAAGTTGTTGCATCTTATGCATCTTCTTCAACGCTGGCTCGCCAAATTGAACAAGGTGCACCTGCAAATCTGTTTATTTCAGCAGATCAGCAGTGGATGGATTACGCAATCGATAAAAATTTAATGGTTGCAGATTCACGTCATACACTATTAGGTAATGATTTAGTACTCATTGCCCCTAAAGATAGTAAATTAAATGACGTTGTTATTAATAAGGAAACCAAATGGAAATCCTTACTTAATGGCGGAAAACTAGCTGTTGGCGATCCGGACCATGTGCCTGTTGGTATCTATGCAAAAGAATCATTAGAATATTTAGGTGCATGGGATACAGTAAGCCCAGATATGGCTCGTACTAATAACGTACGTAGTGGTATGGCGCTGGTTGAACGTGATGAAGCACCATTAGGTATCGTATACGGTTCTGACGCGGTTGCGAGTGATAAAGTGAAAGTGGTCGGCGTATTCCCAGCTGATAGCCACAAACCTGTTGAGTATCCAATGGCAGTTGTAAAAGGTCAGGACAATAAAGCAGTTCGTGATTTTTATGACTATCTGAAAACACCTCAAGCCGCAGAAATCTTTAAGAAATACGGCTTTAGCCCACTGTAGGAATTATACTTTTGGAGATGTTAAGTGAATACGAATGGCAAGCCATCATACTAAGCCTTAAGGTATCGACTATTGCAGTTATTATTAGTCTACCTTTTGGTATTTTTATGGCTTGGCTTTTAGTTAGGGTACGTTTTCCTGGTAAATCATTGCTTGATAGCATTATTCATTTACCTTTAGTTCTACCTCCTGTTGTGGTCGGTTATCTTTTACTGATCAGTATGGGAAGACGTGGATTTATTGGTGAATGGTTGTATGACTGGTTTGGTTTTAGCTTTACCTTTAGTTGGCGAGGCGCAGCACTTGCATCCGCAGTTGTTGCATTTCCACTGATGGTTAGAGCGATCAGATTAGCATTAGAAGCTGTCGATCAACGTATGGAACAAGCGGCGAGAACCTTAGGGGCATCACCGATACGCGTCTTTTTTACCATAACGTTACCTTTATCTATGCCAGGGATTATCGCAGGGATTGTGTTGGCATTTGCGCGCTCATTGGGAGAATTTGGCGCAACAATCACTTTCGTCTCCAATATTCCAGGGGAAACAAGAACGATCCCTCTGGCAATGTATACCTTAATTGAAACACCGGGTGCGGAAATGGATGCCGCCCGTTTATGTGTTATTGCAATTATTTTGGCGCTCGTCTCTTTAATGGCTTCAGAGTGGCTAACTCGTTGGGGTCGTAAAAGATTGGGGGGCGTATGCTAGAGATGAATTTTAAACAGACGCTAGGATCACTGCGTCTGGAAGTCAATACTGAACTACCAACAGAAAGTATTACCGCAGTCTTTGGTTTATCCGGAGCCGGTAAAACCTCATTGATTAATGTGATTGGCGGTTTAACCAAGCCAGATTCAGGACGGATTGTATTAAATAATCACACACTGGTGGATACAGAAAAGAAAATTTATCTGCCACCTGAAAAACGCAAAGTGGGTTATGTATTCCAAGATGCACGACTGTTTCCTCATTACACAGTAAAAGGAAATCTGCTTTACGGTATGTCTCCAACAATGAAAGTGCAGTTTGATCGCATTATTCATTTGTTAGGTATCGAACATTTACTTGCGCGTTTTCCGATAACATTATCAGGTGGCGAAAAACAGCGTGTTGCCATAGGGCGAGCGTTGTTAACAGCACCCGATATTATGCTAATGGATGAGCCTTTAGCATCGCTTGATTTACCGCGGAAACGTGAGTTACTGCCGTATTTAGAAAAGCTCTCACAAGATGTACAAATTCCTATTTTGTATGTGAGCCATAGCCTTGATGAAATTATTCGACTTGCAGATAACGTCATTGTAATGGATGCAGGAAAAATTAAGGCGACAGGTAAGCTGGAAGATGTATGGGCAAGTAGTGCATTACGTCCGTGGTTACAAAAAGAGACACTCAGCAGTATCGCGAATGTGATGGTAGTAGAACACCATAGCCATTACGATATGACAGCAACGGCTTTCGGTAACCAAGTGCTGTGGTTGCCTCAAATTGAGGCTAAAATTGGTCGTGATGTGCGTGTTCGTATCGATGCTTCTGATGTATCACTGACTACCACTCGTCCATCAAATAGCAGTATTCGTAATATATTGCATATGAAAGTGGTTGAAACCATTAAAAATGATGGCCAAGTTGATGTGAAACTTGTCAATGATGGTAATTATTTATGGGCGAGGATCACGCCTTGGGCAAAAGATGAATTGAATATTCAAGAAGGGCAATGGCTTTATGCGCAAATAAAGAGCATTTCGCTAAGTCGTCATCTTTGATTTATCAATTGTATTTGTCGATAAAAAAGGCCTCATCTTAAATGAGGTCTTTTACTTTTGGGGAATGGTAAAAATAAGACTAAGACAAAATATATTTATGAATAGTCTCTGCAATACCCGGTTGTGAATTCACCTTAGTGACCATTCTAGCGCGAGCTTTCACTTCATCTGAAGCATTACCCATTGCAACACCTAAGCCAACATGTTCTAGCATGCTAAGATCATTAAAATTATCACCAAAGGCAATAACATCACTCATATTCATGCCATTCGCTTCAACCCAACGTTGTAAACGACGACCTTTACTGTTGCCTTTTTTAGCGATATCAACTTGATCAACCCAAGACCATTCGCACTCTAAACCGACTTGTTGCTCAATTTTTTCAACTAAAGTGCGTAACTCATCGTGATCAGGCGTTGTTGTCGCAATTTTCCAAATGGCATTAACATCATGCATAGCTTTATAAAAATCGTCGACTTTGATTAAATTTGGACGCTGTGAAGTAGGCAATGTTTCTGACCATTTCAAAGTACGTTGTACAGGGGCTGATAGTTGGTCATACATCATTGCATCATCAGCATAAACTAAGTGATGTACATCTGTTTGTTTAACAAGATCTAATACTGCGCTGGTTTCTTGGGTAGTTAATGGATCGGATTCTAGTACCTTCTTACCAATATAGTCATAAAGGTAAGTTCCATTACAGCAGATCGCAGGGGTATCAAGATCGAGTGCTTGATAGAATGGATGAATAGCAACATGATGACGACCTGTTACAATTAAGACTTTAACACCTGCTTTTCTTGCAAGATTGAGTGCTTCTAAAGATTCTGGCAGGATACGTTTTTGGTCATCAAGCAGTGTGCCATCAAGATCCAAAGCAATAACGCGATATGACATAAATAAGCCCCTTGATAGTATTAAGATGCAATGTCGTTGATGGTACACGTTAACCAATAAAAGATAAACTAGCTTAATCGTGACAGGTTATCGTTAGTTGTTCTGTTATTCTTTATAAATCAATGGGTAATCGGTTTTGAGGAGAAGGGATGAAACAGGTAGTCTACATAGCAAGTCCAGAGAGTCAACAAATCCATGTTTATGCATTAAACACTGAAGGTGAAATGGATTTATTGCAGGTTGTTGAGGTTGCAGGGCAAGTACAACCCATGATTGCAAGTGCAGATGGGAAATACCTTTATGTGGGTATTCGTCCTCATTTTAGTGTGGTGACATTTGTGATTGCGGACGACGGCCAGTTAGAGCAAAAGGCTATCACTTCCATTCCAAGTACGCCTGTCCATTTATGTTTAGATAAAACAGAGCGTTTCTTATTTGTTCCTTCTTATCACCAAGGCAATTTGGCAGTTTTGCCTATTAATGAGAAGGGGATCCCTCAATCAGCTATTCAAATTATTGAAGGATTAAATAAACCTCATTCATCCAATATCGATTGGGATAATAAACAACTGATTGTTCCTTGCTTAGGTGAAGATCATATTCGTTTATTTAATTTATCAGAAAAGGGTTATTTAACAGAGGCGGGCACTGAAGAGCTGACAACAGCACAAAATGCAGGTCCTCGTCATATGGCATTTCATCCTAATGGTGATGTGTTTTATTGCCTGAATGAATTAGATGCGACAATCAATGTATACCGTCGTATGGGGGATTTATATCGTTTAATGCAAACGGTCGATATCGTCCCTGAAACATTTAACAGTACCCGTTGGGCGTCAGATATTCATATCACACCAGATGGCCGTTTTCTTTATGCGAGCGAGCGCTCAGAAAGCTTTATTTGTGCGATGGCAATTTCAGAGTCGGGAGATTATCTGCAACCTGTGGGTTATTACCCAACTCAAACACAGCCTCGTGGTTTTAATCTTGATAATATAGGAAATTACCTGATTTCTTGTGGTCAAAAATCAGATTTTGCCTCTGTCTCTCGTATTGATAAACACACTGGTGCATTAACTGAATTAGCGTATTACCCAGTAGGTAAAGGCGCAATGTGGGTTACCGTCGTGACGAAATAACTGTCACAGTATAAAAATCACTGTGAACCTCTAGCAGAATATTGCCTTGCTAGAGGTTTATTTTTTATGAAAGATTTATGAGAGACTAACCACTTTTTCAATAGCTTGAGTGAGTTTAGTGAGGCTTACTGGTGGCATAATAAACGGTGGCATAATATAAATAAGCTTGCCAAAAGGTCTGATCCAAACCCCTTCATCAACAAAGATTTTTTGTAATTTTGCCATATTGACTGGCTCGTTCATTTCGACCACACCAATCGCACCTAAAACGCGCACATCTTTGACACTTTTAGCCTGTTTTAACGGTAATAGCTCGCGTTTTAGTTGTTTTTCAATTTCTGCAACTTGGTTTATCCAATCGCCTTTTGCTAATAGAGATAAACTAGCATCAGCAACAGCACAAGCCAAAGGATTTCCCATATAAGTAGGGCCATGCATAAAGCACCCTGCATCACCTTGACTGATGGTTTCTGCGATATGACGTGTAGTTAAGGTGGCTGATAAAGTCATATACCCACCTGTTAATGCTTTACCTACGCACATGATATCTGGCGATATTTCAGCATGTTCACAGGCAAACAACTTACCTGTTCGACCAAAACCAGTGGCTATTTCATCGGCAATGAGTAGTACATCAAACTCGTCACACAAAACTCTTGCGTGCTTTAAATATTCAGGATGATAAATTCGCATTCCACCCGCACCTTGAACAATGGGTTCAAGCATAACGGCCGCAATTTCTTGATGATGTTGCTCTAGTGTTGAGCGTAATGAGTTGATATCAGCCGGATCCCACTCTTCATAAAAACCGGTTTTTGGTGCATCCACAAAGAGATGATTAGGTAAGTAACCTTTGTAGAGACTGTGCATCGAGTTATCGGGATCACACACTGACATAGCACCAAATGTATCACCATGATAGCCCTGTTTTAACGCCACAATACGTTGACGTTTTTCACCTTTAGCTTGCCAATATTGCAAGGCCATTTTCAGCGCGACTTCAACAGCAACTGAACCCGAATCTGCTAGAAATATGCATTCAAGAGGATCTGGTGTTATCGTCAATAATTTACGACAAAGCGATACTGCTGGTGGATGAGTAATACCACCAAACATTACATGAGACATATTGTTTAATTGTGTGGTAACTGCATTATTAAGCTCAGGATGATTATATCCATGAATTGCTGCCCACCATGAAGACATTCCATCAATCAGTTTTCTACCATCAGCCAAGACTAATTCAATGCCTTTTGCACTGACAATAGGGTAAGCAGGCAACGGATTACTCATCGAAGTGTATGGATGCCAAATATGGCGTAAATCGAAAGCGATATCTTCAGGTGTCATTATATTTTTCACTTAATCATGTAAACCAATGGTGATCAATTTTAGTTGACATGATAACCCTATTATTTAAACTGGCAATCACTTTTAAAAAGGAGATTGCATTGTGAGCGCACTAAAACGTTGGACACTAAAAGAAGCCAGAGCACTGTTTGATATGCCATTTTTAGATTTGGTTTTTCAGGCACAACAAGTTCATCGTCAACATTTTGACCCTTCGCAAATCCAAGTGAGTACTTTGCTTTCCATTAAAACAGGGGCTTGTCCTGAAGATTGTAAATATTGTGCCCAAAGTGCGCGATATAAAACGGGATTAGAGAAAGAGCGCTTAATGGAAGTGCAGCAAGTGATTGAATCTGCGAAAAAAGCCAAAGCAGCAGGCTCAACGCGTTTTTGTATGGGAGCTGCATGGAAAAACCCACATGAGCGCGATATGCCTTACCTTGAGCAAATGGTAAAAGAGGTTAAAGCATTGGGCATGGAAACCTGCATGACACTCGGCAAATTAGATGATTCACAAGCTAACCGCTTAGCAGATGCCGGGCTGGATTTTTATAACCACAACCTTGATACCTCACCCGAATTTTACGGCAGTATAGTGACAACGCGTACCTATCAAGATCGCTTAGATACGCTTGATAAAGTACGTAATGCTGGCATTAAAGTCTGTTCTGGCGGGATTTTAGGGTTAGGCGAGGAAGTTAAAGACAGGGCAGCAATGTTGGTGCAGTTAGCTAATTTGCCACAGCCTCCTGAAAGTGTGCCTATCAATATGCTTGCCAAAATAAAAGGGACACCACTTGCAGATAATGAAGATGTCGATCCTTTTGATTTTATTCGTACTATTGCCGTTGCTCGTATCATGATGCCTCGCTCTTATGTGCGTCTTTCTGCTGGGCGTGAGCAAATGAGTGAACAAACACAAGCATTCTGCTTTATGGCTGGGGCTAACTCTATTTTCTATGGTTGTAAATTATTAACGACAACCAATCCAACCGAAGATAAAGATCACCAATTATTCCGCAAATTAGGCTTAAATCCTGAACGATTAGCAGTATCTATGGGTGACAATCAGCAAGAAGAAGCTTTGATACAAGCTGTTGCCAATAAAGACACTGAACAATTCTATAACGCGGCACTGTAATGAGCTGGGAAACCTATTTAAATGAACAACTTAATGTGCGTAGAAATACGCCATTATGGCGAAAACGCAAAGTGATCAAACAAGCGGATGGGCGTTTTTTGATCACCACATCCGGTGAAAAATACCTTAATTTTTCAGGCAATGATTATTTAGGTATCAGTCAACATACGGACGTTATTAAAGCATGGCAACAAGGTGCCGATGAATACGGTGTAGGTAGCGGTGGATCAGGTCATATCACAGGATTTACACAAGCTCATTCGCAGTTAGAACAGCATATTGCAGATTGGTTAGGCTACGATAATGCACTGTTATTTTCATCCGGTTACAGTGCTAATCAAGGTATCATTTCGGCATTACTTGAAAAAGATGATGCAATTATTGCAGATAAACTTTGTCATGCTTCTCTAATGGAAGCTGCAGTATTATCACCTGCTACATTATGGCGATTTTTACACAATTCTCCTGGCTCTTTATCTCAACGGCTTAATAAAACGTCAGCTAATAAAACCTTAGTGGTAACAGAAGGGGTATTTAGTATGGATGGAGATAAAGCACCATTAAGAGAAATAGCAACAATAAGCCAAAAACATCATGCATGGTTAATGGTCGATGATGCGCATGGTATTGGCGTTTTAGGTAAAGAAGGCCGAGGTAGTTGCGATGATGCAGGGATTAAACCTGAAATATTGGTAGTCACTTTTGGTAAAGCGTTTGGTGTCAGCGGAGCGGCTGTGCTTTGTAATAAGCCAACCGCAGAGTTTTTTGAACAATATGCTCGGCATCTTATTTATAGTACATCAATGCCACCGGCACAAGCTATAGCCTTAAACTCTGCTTTGAATGTTATTAAGCAAGCGGATAATGAACGGGAATATTTTCAACAATTAATTGATACCTTTCGCCAAGGTGTAATTTCACTTCCGATTAAATTATTACCTTCAAAAACGGCTATTCAGCCATTAATTATTGGTGATGAACAATTATGCCAAACACTTTCAGATTATCTGCAATCTAAAGGACTTTGGGTAAAAGCAATTTTCCCACCCACCGTACCCCCTCAAAGTGCACGTTTACGAATAACGTTAACTACTCGCCATCACCTTTCAGATATTAAGCTGTTAATCGAGACGCTTCATGTTTTCTTCAGTCAAAACAGATAAACAACGTATAGCTCAAGCTTTTGGTAAAGCAGCTATTCATTACGATAATCACGCTAATATTCAGCGTTATAGCGGCAATAAACTAATGGATTTAGCGCATCAGGATAGTGGCAATATTGTGTTAGATGCAGGATGTGGAACAGGATATTTCAGCCAAAAATGGAAGCAACAAGGCAAGTTTGTTATTGCACTTGATCTGTCACACAGCATGCTACAAATGGCAAAACAACAACAACGAGCTAATGGCTACTTACAAAGTGATATCGAACACTGCGCGATTGCACCACAAAGTGTGGACATTGTATTTAGTAATTTAGCGATGCAATGGTGTGAGGATTTATCTGGCGCTATTAAAACATTAATGAATACAGTCAATGTAAAAGGTGCTCTTTATTTCTCAACACTCACTACGTTGACACTGCAAGAAGTCAGAGATGCTTGGCAATCTCTTGATAAACACCCTCATGTAAATCCCTTTTTATCGCTTCAAGATATTGAGAAAGCGTGTCGTGGTTTTCATTGCCAATTTTCTACTGAAACTGTCACTGAACAATACAACTCATTACATGCGCTATTTGCTTCTTTGAAGGGGGTTGGCGCCAATTTTGTGCAGGGTGATCGACAAAAAGGGTTAATGACACGACAAAAATTCCGTGCACTAGAAAATGTGTGGAAAACAGAATCAGGTAAATATTTACTTACCTATCAAATTGTTATAGGAAAAATATCACATGGCTAAGACATGGTTTTTAACAGGCACAGATACAGAAGTAGGTAAAACCGTGGTAAGTAGTGCTCTATTGCAATGTGCGGCACATCAAGGGTATCAAACTCTGGGCTATAAACCTGTTGCATCAGGAAGTGAGTGGCTAAATGAAGGTTTACGTAATTCAGATGCACTTACACTGCAAAAATTCAGTACGGTAAAATTAGATTATCAGCGTATTAACCCTTACTGTTTTGAAACGCCTACATCGCCACATATTGTTAGTCAAGAAATGAACCAACCTATTGATTTTGATGTGATGTCAGAAGGATTGTCTTACTTAAACCAGCAAGCCGATTGGGTTTTAGTCGAAGGAGCGGGGGGGTGGTTTACACCACTATCAGAAAACCAATTTTTCTCTGATTGGGTTATCAATGAAAAGCTACCTGTTATTTTGACTGTGGGTGTTAAATTGGGTTGTATTAATCATGCGTTATTAACGCAACAAGCAATTATTCAATCTGGTTTAACATTGGCGGGTTGGATTGCGAACGAAGTTGAGCCAGCAGGGCGATATCAGAAAGAGTATCTGACAACATTAAAACAGCATATTAAAGCTCCATTCTTAGGTAAAATACCCTATTTAAACGAAGTAAAAGAGCATGATTTTACTCCTTATCTCGATCTTTCCTGTTTAAAACTAAGTTGATCGGTCATTATTAAGTAAGTTATAAAAGTCCATTTTTTATACCAATAAAAAAATAAAAAAAATAAATTTCGCCAATTTTGAGGGATATTTTAAGGTGGAAAAAAAGACGTAACCTACCGAGAGATAACAACTTTGTGTAGTTATCCACTATTCCTGTGGATAACCTTGTGTATTACCATTATAAAAATACTCTGAATAGAGAGAATACAAGGCATTGCTAAAGATTGGCGTTATTCTCAACTTTTATTTTTAATTCTTATATATCAATTAATTAAATAAAATCAATAGAGCGAATGATGTCAGTGTGTTTCTTTGAATAATTCACAATAAAGGGGGTTGCTTTTTGAAAAAACTCCAGTTCCAAAACTGGGGATAACTTATGCTAATTATTCAGACAAATTTTATTAGATAGAGATTGAAGCTGGATTTTTATCCAGTATCATAAGGAGTGTAAGCGAGGAGAAGAAAATATGAGCAAAGATTTTAAACTGCATTCTGAATTTAAACCGGGTGGTGATCAACCTGCTGCTATTGCCTCACTTTGTGAAGGATTAGATGATGGTCTTGCTCATCAAACTCTTTTGGGGGTAACAGGTTCAGGTAAAACCTTTACGATTGCCAATGTGATTGCCAATCTAAATCGTCCGACTATGGTGTTGGCGCCAAATAAAACATTGGCAGCACAGCTTTATAGTGAAATGAAAGAATTCTTCCCTGAAAATGCAGTGGAATACTTTGTTTCTTATTATGATTATTATCAGCCTGAAGCGTATGTTCCAAGCTCTGATACCTTTATTGAAAAAGATGCCTCTGTTAACGAACATATCGAACAAATGCGTCTATCAGCCACTAAAGCCTTGCTAGAACGTAAAGATGTTATTGTTGTGTCATCGGTTTCTGCTATCTATGGTTTGGGTGATCCTGATAGCTATTTAAAAATGATGCTTCATCTGACTAATGGCATGATAATCGACCAACGTGCCATTTTACGTCGCCTTGCTGATTTACAATATACTCGCAATGATCAAGCTTTTCAGCGCGGTACATTTCGTGTCCGTGGTGAAGTGATAGATATCTTTCCTGCTGAATCTGATGATTATGCATTACGTGTTGAGCTTTTTGATGAAGAAGTCGAACGTCTTTCACTGTTTGACCCTTTAACGGGGCAAATTCACTACAATGTACCCCGTTTTACCGTTTATCCTAAAACGCACTATGTCACCCCGCGTGAACGTATTCTTGAAGCGATGGAAGAAATCAAAAAAGAACTCGCAGAGAGACGCAAAGTGCTTTTAGCTAACGATAAACTGGTAGAAGAGCAACGCGTGACACAGCGCACTCAATTTGATCTCGAAATGATGAATGAGTTGGGATATTGCTCCGGTATCGAAAACTATTCCCGCTATTTGTCAGGTAGAGGTCCCGGTGAGCCACCTCCAACTCTGTTTGATTACCTTCCTGCTAACGGTTTATTAGTGATTGATGAATCACACGTTACTATTCCTCAAATTGGTGGAATGTATAAAGGCGACCGCTCTCGTAAAGAAACCCTCGTTGAATATGGTTTCCGTTTACCTTCTGCACTTGATAACCGCCCATTACGTTTTGAAGAGTTTGAGGCATTAGCACCACAAACAATTTATGTTTCAGCGACGCCAGGTAAATATGAGCTTGAAAAATCGGGTGATGAAATTGTTGAGCAAGTCGTAAGGCCAACAGGCTTACTTGATCCCATTGTCGA
The DNA here is from genome assembly GCF_003336825.1 of Proteus sp. CA142267. Classification (NCBI taxonomy): domain Bacteria; kingdom Pseudomonadati; phylum Pseudomonadota; class Gammaproteobacteria; order Enterobacterales; family Morganellaceae; genus Proteus; species Proteus sp. CA142267. Next base: position 150,256 of record NZ_QPMG01000002.1, read on the forward strand.
AGTGCGACCAGTTGGTACGCAAGTTGATGATTTACTTTCTGAAATTCGTATTCGTGCAGCAAAAAATGAACGTGTGCTGGTAACAACACTGACAAAACGAATGGCTGAAGATTTAACGGAATATCTTGAGGAGCATGGCGAGCGTGTTCGTTATTTACACTCTGATATTGATACTGTTGAGCGTGTCGAAATTATTCGTGATTTGCGCCTAGGTGAGTTTGATGTCTTAGTGGGTATCAACTTACTTCGTGAAGGTTTGGATATGCCAGAAGTCTCTTTGGTGGCGATTTTGGACGCTGATAAAGAGGGCTTCTTACGTTCAGAGCGTTCATTGATTCAGACCATTGGTCGTGCAGCTCGTAACCTAGAAGGTAAAGCGATTTTATATGGCGATAAAATTACTGATTCAATGGCGAGAGCTATAAGTGAAACTGAACGCCGTCGTGAGAAACAACAACAGTTTAATCTTGAGCATGGCATTGTGCCTAAAGGGTTAAATAAGAAAGTGGGCGATATCCTTAAGATTGGCCAGCCTTCTCAAGGACGTAATAAGAAAGGGCATAAGGCAGCGGATATTCATGAAAATTATCCGTTGTTATCAACGGCTGAATTGGAGAAAGAGATCCAACGCTTAGAAGCCGAAATGTATCAATATGCAAAAGATCTTGAATTTGAGAAAGCGGCGAGTACTCGTGATAAGTTGCAGGCATTACGCGCTCAGTTTATTGCTAACTCTTAATCAAAGAAATTAAGCTCACAAATTGATAAAGGGATATCCGTATTTTTACAGGGATTATTCCTTTTTATCTTCTATCTTCCATTTTTTGCCTTGTTTGATATTCCCTTAATGGCGTTCAACTGTTTAAATACCACAACAAACAAAGCGTCAATTATTTACAAAGATAAAAAAGACATTAAGGACAGTGAATGAGTGGTTATGTTTATGCAGGGTTTCCCAGCTCTGCAGGGGTAATTCTTGGTGTTATTCTTCTTATTATGCTTTTTAAATGGCTACGCAAATTTGCTGTACAAGATAGTGAGTTACAAAAACCATCAACAGCAGGGCAGGAGCCCATTTTATCTGAAGCAGAAAATACGTCAGGTCAGTTGTTGCCCAATGAATGGGGTTTATATGTTGCAGCACCTTATGCCGCAATGAATGAGTGGGCATATAACGAATACGATCCAGGTAAAGATGATGGTGGATTATCAGCAGGTTGGGGAATTAACGACCGTTGGGATTTAGTTTATCAACTATTTTGGTTGCTCACTCAAGGTCACACTAATGATTTTTATCAGCTACGTGACCAAATTTTGGATGGCAAAGAAGACGATGTTCAGTCATTAAAAAATGATATTTTACTTTCTGAGTTAACTGAACACGATAAAAATGAGCGTTTATGGCAAATCGATATGATGAGCACAAATCGCATGAATATCCAAAATGTGAAATATCTTATTTGGGATCTCTGCCGTTTTAACAAGCTCTGTTTAGAAGGTTGCCAGCAAGGTTATATTACTCAACAAGAAGCCCAAACATGGTCATTAATGAGCGCATCAATGTTGCGTCGTATTTATGATGGTTGGGAAGATATGTGGAGAAACTTTATTGCTGCTCGTTGGTTTTGGGCAAGTGGTGATCAAGATTGGGTATCTTCTCATCAAGCTTTTACGGATGTTATACAAAATATTCTAAATGCTGAAGATACACTAGCAACAGAAGAGAATTGGATCATGGATTTACCGCCATTAGATTTAATGTCGTTTTCTCGTACTGTTGCAGGCCTTGGTCTGATGAAAAATGATGTACCAATGACACTTGATGAAATTGAAGATGCGATTAGCCAGCGTATTACATTAAAACAACTTAATAGCTAATAACGCGCTGAAAACCAATAGTGATATTGTTTTTTACCAACAAAAAACCGCACTTGCTGTTTATTGCAGATGCGGTTTTTTTATGAAAGTAAGTAATTAAATCCTATTTAACAGCTTGAGGTGATGAATTACGTTGTCCTAATTGCTGCAACGTTAACTCAATAGCTTTGCCTAATAGATGGCGGTCGTGACGATAAGGAATATCTTTGGCTTCCAATTGCGCTTGTACAATTAATCGACCTTTCATCGATTCATATTGAGTTTCAGGGCTAATAATCACCGCGTCTATTGTTTGTAAACCAATATAATTCTCCATCATGGCGATTTTATCAGACATCGTCATACTCGCAGCTGCAGGGCTTAGCTCTTTGCCTAAATTACCAATGTAAATCGTTGTTGCACTGCTGCGGCGTAATGCTTGCGCAAGTTCTGGCAGTAATAACAAAGGCATTAAGCTGGTAAAAAAGCTACCCGGACCAATTAAGATCAAATCTGCTTGTTCAATTGCTTCAATGGCTTCTCGTGTAGTCGGGACTTTAGGGTAGAGATCAAGTTTTTGGGGGATCTTAGGTAAAATATCAACATTGACTTCACCATAAATCTCATTTCCTTGGTCGTCTATCGCCATAAGATCAACGGCTTGTTCAGACATAGGAATAAGGTGAGCATTCACTCTTAATAATCCACGAATAAGATTAATGGCTTCCAAAGGGCGAACACTTAAGTTATCGAGTGCTTTAAGCATTAGATTACCTAAATTATGCCCAGCCAGCTCACCAGTACCAGAAAAACGGTATTCAAACATTGCAGAAGCAACGGAAGGTTCTGTAATTAACTGATTAATACAGTTGCGCATATCTCCCCATGCAATACCGCCTTCCTCTTGGCGAATACGGCCAGTAGAACCGCCATTATCTGTTGTTGTAACAATACCAGTAAGACGAGAGCCTAAGTAGGAGAGTGCTGAAAGCACACGTCCAAGGCCATGACCACCACCAAGGGCAACAACACGATCTAAATCACTTAGCGTGCGATTTCGCATATTTGTTCTACTCATCTTTAAAAATTTGCCGCTAATTTATCACAATTAAATTTTAAGCCTATGATCACGACGTGATTTCATCACATTCCTAGTTTAATTTTACTTTTGATAGCTTAATATTTAATCAATGAAAGTACTTTTACTTATGTTAATAGAGAGACTAAAATGTCGTAAGTCGTTGTATTATAAATTATATAGCGAAAACATTATTCGCTTTTTGAAAAATTAGCAGGTAGAATCCACAATAAATATATAGGTATTAGAAACCTGTGAAAAACAGGTAAAGATTAACTCCTAGCCTTAACGTCTAAGTCGTGTGTTTACAAGATATGATGTTCTGGCCGTGACGAAATAAGTCACCAGGGTGCAAGGTAGAAATGCCAGCATCTCCCGATTTGGAAAGGTGTTACTATGCAAGAACTCGTTGATGCGTTTTCCCGCAAATTTTTCTATTTACGTCTTTCAATTACAGACGTTTGTAATTTCCGTTGTACTTATTGCCTGCCTAATGGTTATAAGCCTAACGGTCATAAATCATTTCTTTCGTTAGATGAAATCAGCAGACTGACACAATCTTTTGCCGCATTAGGAACAGAAAAAATTCGCCTAACAGGTGGCGAACCTACGATGCGTCGTGATTTTACTGATATTATCGCAACCATTAAAGACAATGCGTCTATCAAAAAAATCGCAGTAACAACCAATGGCTATCGTTTATCCAGAGATGTTGCCCAATGGCGTGATGCGGGTTTAAGTGCGATTAATGTGAGTGTTGATAGCCTCGATCCTCGCCAATTCCATGCTATTACTGGGCAAGATAAATTTAGCCAAGTGATGGAAGGCATTGATGCTGCATTCACTGCTGGTTTCGAAAAAGTAAAAGTTAACGTTGTGCTAATGCGCAATGTGAATGATAAAAACCTCCCTGATTTTCTTAATTGGATCAAAGACAGACCTATCCAACTGCGCTTTATCGAATTAATGGAAACTGGTGACGGTAGTGATATTTTCAACCGCTTTCATTTATCTGGTGAAGTTATTCGCCAACGCTTACTCAATGAAGGTTGGTTACAAATTCCTCGCGCTCGTAGTGACGGGCCTGCTCAAGTATTTACCCATCCTGATTATCAAGGTGAAATTGGTCTGATCATGCCTTATGAGAAAGACTTTTGTTTAACTTGTAACCGTTTACGTGTTTCCGCTATTGGTAATCTCCATCTTTGCCTATTTGGTGAAAATGGTATTCCTCTACGCGACTTACTTGCTGATGATAGTCAACAAGAAGCATTACAACAGCGTATTCAGGGTGGTCTTCTTCATAAACGAGAAACCCATTTTCTTCATCAAGGCGATAGCGGTATTACACCGAACTTATCTGTTATTGGTGGGTAGTTTTTCGCTCTGTTATTTCGTTAATTTCAGGAGTTGTGCATGTCTCAACTAACTCATATTAATGCCGCCGGTGAAGCTCACATGGTGGATGTTAGCGCTAAAGCTGAAACAGTGCGAGAAGCGCGTGCTGAAGCCTTTGTTGAAATGTCAGCAGAAACATTAAACATGATCACCGAAGGCAAACATCATAAAGGTGATGTATTTGCGACGGCAAGAATTGCAGGAATTCAAGCAGCAAAAAGAACATGGGAATTAATCCCGTTATGCCATCCGCTGTTATTAACTAAAGTTGAAGTGCGTTTAGAAGCACTGACTGAATCTAACCGTGTACGCATTGAATCTGTTTGCCGTTTAACGGGTAAAACAGGCGTTGAAATGGAAGCATTAACTGCGGCATCAGTAGCAGCATTGACCATCTATGATATGTGCAAAGCCGTTCAAAAAGATATGGTGATTGGGCCTGTACGTTTATTAGAAAAAACAGGTGGCAAATCTGGTCACTTTAAGGTGGAAGCATGATTAAAGTTCTCTTTTTTGCTCAAGTCCGTGAATTAGTTGGTGTTGATTCTCTTGAATTAGATTGTGAGTACCACACGGTAGACGATTTACGTAAGGCATTAATCACTAAAGGTGAACGTTGGTCACTCGCGTTAGAAGATGGCAAGTTACTCTCTGCGGTAAACCAATCCTTTGTTCAAAGCTCTCACGTTATTAATGATGGTGATGAAATCGCCTTTTTCCCACCTGTTACAGGAGGATAAGATGAGCGCATCAACTCGTATTTCAGTACAAACCGAAAATTTTAGCGTTGGTGATGAATACCAATGGCTTTCAGAGTGTGACAGTGATGGTGCTGTTGTGACATTTACCGGTAAAGTTCGCAATCATAATCTCGGTGATGAAGTGAGTACGCTCACGCTTGAACACTATCCGGGAATGACTGAAAAAGCACTGACAGATATTGTAAACGAAGCCCGCTCACGCTGGCCTCTACAGCGTGTAAGTGTTATTCACCGCGTAGGAACTCTGCATATTGGTGAAGAGATAGTGTTTGTCGGTGTAACCAGTTCTCATCGTAATAGCGCCTTTGAATCCGCCGAATTTATTATGGATTTCTTAAAAACGCGCGCGCCATTTTGGAAAAAAGAAGGGCTTTCTGAAAATAATGATAGATGGGTTGATGCACGTCAAAGTGATTATGACTCAGCCGAGCGCTGGGAATAAATCACCACACTCAATTTAATGCTACAAAACTTTACCTCAATTTATTTTATGATGACATTTCATACAGTTTATTTCATGGAAATGTAAAATCAGTGTGATAAAATTAAATTCTAATGAGCCCATAATGGGCTCTTTACTGAAATAGACGTTATCGTTAAACCTAACGTTATCACTATGATTAAAGGGTAATCATCATGGATCGATTTTCACGTTCAAATGATTCAATCGTACAGCGCACAGGTTCTGGCCTACAAACCTTTATGGCTCAGGTTTATGGTTGGATGACTGTAGGTCTGTTATTAACTGCGTTTGTTGCATTCTACGTTGCATCAAGCGAAGCATTATTATCAATGATTTTCTCAAGCAAGATCGTCTTTTTTGGTCTGATCATTGCTCAATTAGGGTTAGTTTTCGTGTTATCAGGTATGGTTCATAAAATGAGTGGAGCCATGGCAACCTCATTATTTATGCTCTATTCCGTGTTAACGGGTGTGACTATCTCAAGCGTATTACTGCTTTACACCGCATCTTCAATTGCGAGCACATTCTTTATTTGTGCGGCAATGTTCGGCGCATTAAGCATTTACGGTTATACGACTAAGCGTAGCTTAACGGGTATGGGTAGCTTCCTGTTTATGGGGCTAATTGGTATCATTATCGCTTCTATCGTTAATATCTTTATGCAAAGCTCAATGATGAGCATGGTTATCTCTTACGCAGGTGTGTTAATTTTCGCAGGTTTAACTGCTTACGACACACAAAAATTAAAAGATATGGGTAATGAAATTAACCAAGAAGATAAAGAAAATATGCGCCGTTACTCAATTATGGGTGCATTAACGCTTTATTTAGATTTCATCAACCTGTTCTTAATGTTACTGCGTATTTTAGGCGACCGTCGTTAATTTTAACGATATCTGCGGATAAACGTAGTTTAAAAACAGCATAAAAAATAAATCCCATAACTTTATAAGTTGTGGGATTTTTTTGTACTTTTATTAAGAGAATTTTTTTGTTGCACATAATTGAAATAGAATGAAATTTAATTATCTCGCAACCAAGGTGTAATAGTTAAACCGACTAAAGCGCCTTCAGGACTTAACAAACGAGTGACTGTTTGTCCCCAAGGTTCAATGCGATTATCAACTAGCAGCTGATAGCCTTTTTGTTTTAGAGCCTCAGTTGCGCTATCAATATCTTCCACCTCAAACTCAACCCAATATTGTGGCACAGGCAGAGAGTCAACCCATTTATTATCACCAAAGCAAGACATAGCTGCTTGCTCTAAAGGCCATAGTGCAAAGTGTTTAACACCTTTTAGCTCACCTTCTGATGTTGATAAATAATCGCTATTACCTTCCATGGGGTTTAACGGCAGATTCAGCGCATCTTTATAAAATAGCTGGCTTTGTGCATTATCATGAGTAATTGGACCAAAGCCTGCAACAAAGAGAATATTAATACCAGAAATAAAAGGAGTCATAAAAGTACCCTTATCGTTAAGCTAACCACTGTTTCAATATATTGATAATAATGGGTGAAAAGCTTTCTAGTTTTCCATCATCATTAGGCTTTGCTAGCTCTACAATTAAATCATTAAGTAAATCGTCATCTTCTAACCCTTCACTAGGATTAATTCCATTAATAAAGAGGATTTGCTCAATAGCGTTTTTTCTTTTATTGATTAATAAGTTATTGGGATGAGTGCTCGAGCCTAAATTTAATATTTCAATTGCCTTTTCAGCACGGGAAGTTACACCATTAACTCTACCACTAATTGAAAATTGTAATTCAGTCTCACACTCATCCATAAGTGGAGTGAGTGGAAGAGAGTGATGTTTATGAGAATCACCGCATTGTTTCTTAGCATTACAACTGGCGATAAGATTAATAAAATCAAGCGTTCTTTTTTGTGCCAATTGTTGTGGTTCAATATGTTCATTGTGACAGTCATGAACTGATTTTATTTGCTGGCAACAATGACCACATAAATAGAACTGCTCTTCTAGCAACTCTTCTCTTATTTCTGTTCGAATTTCTGAGGTTAAATCAGCGTATTTTTTATGTTTATTTTGCCTTTTCCATTGAGTTAAACTTGCGGGTTCATAATCATTTCTTTTGCTGCTCCTTCTCAAGCTGAACTTCCTTTTTCTTTAGTAATAATCGTGCTTTAACTAGCTCAATATTATTTGTTGAAACATCTTGTTCTAATTCAGCTAATAATTTTTTTGCTGTTGCAATATCAGCATTTTGAATCGCATCAAGAATATCGCCGATTTGGCTTTGCACTTTTTGATTGATAAAGTCAGTATCCATAATTTCTGACAGTACGCTATTGATATCTTGCCCATAAAGTGAAGAGACTTCTTCAACCTGACCTTTTTCAATGCTATAGACCAAAATATCTTTATGATCACTGATTAATAATGGTGAGTGTGTTGTTAATACAAATTGGCAATTTGGAAAGGTTTTATCCAATAAGGTGATTAATCGTCGTTGCCATTGAGGATGTAAATGCACATCAGGTTCATCAATTAAGATGATACCTTTGCCTTCTAAAGGATTATTCAAAGTTGGATTTAAAATTGTTAAACGGCGCGCTATATCTCCAATCATTGCTAGCAACGACTTTTCACCATAAGAGAGTTGTTCAATAGAGAAGTGTGTACCGTCTTTTACCACTTTCATGGAAAGATCAGGAGTACGCTCAATATAGATATTTTCAATCGCAGAACTATCATCAGATAAGAAAATTTTAATGGCTTCACGTACAGCAGTTAGTGCTTTATCTTGCAGTTTTTTCTGCTCAGCCAACATACTTTGATAGATTTCACTGTTTACATCGGTGTGTTTTTCTAGCAACTTCATAATGCTAGTGTGAGGAGCCGTTTCATTCTCTACATCTTCCCGATAACGAAACCAAGCAAAGAAATCAGCATAATCTGTTTTAGCCTCTAAAGCCCCTTTATAGGCGGATAAAATGTCAAATTGATGGCTATTATTAGGCTGAATTGCACTATTGATTGTTGAGTCATAAGTATGGCGAGTTGCACCATAGTAGGCTGTAATGGGCAAGTTTATTTCTTTTTCTGTATTTTTAGTAAGTAATTTACGATATGGTGAAGTGAAAGACTTAATATTATCAGTAATATACGAATTCATGAGATTATTTTCTGCATGTTTGCGTATTTTTGATAACTTTAATGATATTTCATCGAGCTGGTATCTTTCTCCATTACTTTTTCCAATTTCTTTCTTTTCAAAAGAAATTATGGATTCTAAAGCTAAAAGATTAATCTTAGATTCATTAATAGATTTACCTTGAGCATTATTATCTTCCAACTTCGCTACAAACCAGCTCAAACCTGTTGCTATCGCATCTAAAATACTGGTTTTACCTGAACCATTATTACCAATAAACACTGTAATATTAGAACCATCCTCGCTACCCTCTTTTGTGGCTAGCGTGAATTCAGCATCAGTAAAAACACCATAATTTTCAAGTCGTAGTTTGCTGATTTGCATATTGCGTGCCTATTGATTTTTTCTTTGTGATCAGTCTATTAGAGTTAGTTATCAAAGTACAGATTTTAAGCAATCTTCCTTTGAAAAAGATAATATGCAAAAGAGCCAGTACCTGTGGCAATCACTAATAAAGGCCATAAACTGTGCCATATAACAGTAATGTCGGCATTTTTAAGGTAAATCTGTTTTGTGATATCGGTGAAATGACGAATTGGGTTTATCCATGTGGCATGTTGTAGCCAAACGGGCATATTTTCTACTGGTGAAATATATCCGGATAATAAAACGGCTGGCATCATAAACACAAACACACCAATAAAAGCCTGCTGTTGTGTCGAACTTAATGCGGATATTAATAAGCCAAAACCCACCAGCGATAAGCCATAAATAAGCATGGTAAAGTAAAACAGGACTAATGAACCTGAAAATGGAATTTGATAACCGAATATTCCAATGATTAATACGATGGTACCTTGAACAGCTGCCACAACCATTGCTGGAACCGCTTTGCCGACAAAGATTTGCCATGTTGATAGTGGCGAAACTAACAGTTGATCCAATGTGCCTTGTTCGCGCTCTCTAGCAACAGAAAGCGAAGTAACTATCATCACGCCAATGGTAATAATCAATGCTACTAAAGAAGGCACAATAAACCATTTGTAATTTAAATTCGGGTTATACCAATTGCGAACAACAAGTTCTGTTTTATTCAGTAAAGAAGGTGTATTAGCTGCTAATTCAGTTTGATAGTTTTGTACGATTTGTTGCACATAATTAGCGGCAATTTGCGCACTATTAGAATTTCGACCATCTAGGATTATTTGCAATTTAACAGGAACATGGCTTTCTAGATCAGCACTTAAATTCTGCGGAAAACGAACTAATAAAAGCGCTTTACGATTATCAATAGTCTCTTTTATTTCATGTTCATTTTTAAGTAAAAGAGTTTGAGAGAATGCACTCGCTTTGGCGATACGTTGGGTTAACTCAATGGATTGTTTACCATTATCTTCATCAAAAATGGCAATAGAGGCATTGGTAACATCTAACGTCGCGGCAAATGGAAATAAGATCATCTGAAAGATAACTGGCATTATTAAAATAATACGTGTTTGAGGCTCTTGTAATAATGACTGTAACTCTTTCATTATCAGGGTGAGAAGGCGATAAAACATAAAAGCTCTCCCTTTAATCTAATCGACGACGTGTTGCTAACGCCGTTAATCCAATAAAAAATATCGCCGATACAATTAATAGCCACATATCTAGCATCAATATCAACGGAATATCGCCAGCTAAAAATAGCGTTTGCAAACTACTCACAAAATAACGTGCAGGAATAAAATAGGTCACCACTTGAATAAATATGGGCATACTATCAATTTCAAAAACAAAGCCTGATAACATAATTGCGGGTAAAAATGCAGCATTTAGCGAAATCATCGCGGCATTAAATTGATTACGCGTTAGCGTAGAAATAAGCAATCCCATGCCTAAAGCGGTAGCTAAAAAGAGCGAGGTGATCCCGCCTAAAATCCACAACGATCCTCGATAAGGTACACCAAGCACAAACACGGTGACTACCATACATAACACCATGACAAAACTGCCTAACACTTGGTAAGGAATAAGCTTTGAAAGTAAGAGTTCTGTGCGTGTTATTTGGGTGGAAAGTAGGGCTTCCATAGTGCCTCTTTCCCATTCGCGGGCAATCACTAACGAGGTAAGAATAGCGCCCACTACGGTAATAATAATAGTGACAGCACCCGGAATAATATAGTGCTGGCTAATTGCTGCAGGGTTAAACCAATAACGAGGCTCTATTTCAATTAATGGCGTAGTATCAATACCTTTACTGACAGCTTGTTGTTGCAACCAAATTTGCCAAACCCCTTTGGTATAAGCTTGAACAAAGTTTGCGGTATTGGGCTCACTGCCATCGGTGATCACTTGAATAGGGGCTTTAGTATCTTGTCGAGCGAGTAATTCGGCAAAATTAACGGGAATAACCACAATGCCTCGAATTTGCCCTGCCTGCATTTTATCAATTAATAATTGTCGATTATCGCTAATAGTTGCATTGATATATGGTGAATTCGTGAAGGTATAAACTAATTCTTGCGCTGGTTGGCTTTGTTGATTAGTTAAAATACCAATATTTAATTTGCTTGAGTCTAAATTGATGCCATAACCAAAAATAAACAGCAAAGTAAGTGGGATAACAATAGCAATTAAGGCACTACTGGGATCACGAGTTATTTGCTTTGTTTCTTTTAAACACAAGGCATATAGACGTCGCCAAGAAAAGCGGGCATGAGAGGATTGAGCTAAATTACGCATGTTTTTCGCTCCCTTTATCATTTTCACTTTCAAGTTTTTTATCGTAATCCAGCACTAATCCAATAAAAGCATCTTCCATTGAAGGGGTTGTATTATCGTCACTAGCAACCATTTTTTTGAGTGAATCAGGCTCGCCAGCCGCAATGATTTTTCCGCGATAAACCAAACCAATACGATCACAATATTCTGCTTCATCCATAAAGTGAGTGGTAACCATCACGGTCACTCCTTTATCAACCATACCATTAATATGTAGCCAAAATTCTCGTCGTGTTAGTGGATCAACGCCTGATGTAGGCTCATCTAAAAAGAGGATATCAGGTTCGTGCATTAATGAGCACGCAAGAGCAAGGCGCTGTTTATAACCTAAAGGTAAGGTTTCAGTGATTTGATTTACCATCGGCTCTAAGCCAAAGGCAGTTATCATATCGTTGATTTTATCGCGCTGTTGTTTACCATGTAAGCCATAGACACCAGAGAAGAATTTCAAGTTTTGTCCCACTTTTAAATTGCCATAAAGTGAGAACTTTTGTGCCATATAGCCTAAATGCTGACGCGCTTTACCTGAGCTCTCTTTTAAGTCCATACCTAACACAAGTGCTTTGCCGCTAGTGGGGACTAATAAACCACACATCATTTTGAAGGTTGTCGACTTACCAGCACCATTAGGGCCCAGCAAACCGAAAATTTCACCTCGTTTAACTTGGAAATCAACATGATCGGTCGCTGCAAATTGACCAAACATTTTGGTTAACTGCTGTGCTTCAATTACCGTTTCATTAGGTGCAGGAGGGATCTGTGGCATAATTTCAGCTAATTCAGATTTATGAGAAGGGCCACCTCCTAATAAATCTATAAAAGCATCCTCAAAGCGTGGTGTAGCGGGAATAAGCTTCGCATCAGGTTTACCCAAAGCGTTCAGTAATTCAGTTTGATTGCTTTGTTTTTTCAAGATCAAACGAACGGATTGTCCTTGAATAACGCCATCAGTAACTTGAGGTTGAATAATTGCTTGTTGCAATACTTTTCTACGCTGATGACCTTCAACATTGAGTAGAAAAGAACGGCCTGCCATTTTTGCTGTTAGATCTTGAGGAATGCCACTGTAAAGTAGCTCTCCTTTGTTAAGTAAGAGAATGTTTTTACATTGCTCAGCTTCATCAAGATAAGAGGTGCTCCATAGTATCAACATACCATCGCTGGCCAAAGCATGTACCATTTGCCAAAGTTCACGACGTGCAATGGGATCGACTCCCACGCCAGGCTCGTCAAGAAGCAGAACTTTAGGGCTACCTAATAAAGTACAAGCTAGACCCAGCTTTTGTTTCATCCCTCCTGAAAGATTGCCTGCTAGGCGAGATGTAAAGCGAGTGAGATCGGTAAAGGTGAGCAGTTGGTGATAAACTTTTTTGCGCTCATCGCCGACAACATTTTTTAAGTCAGCATAAAGATTGAGGTTTTCTAATACTGTTAAATCTTCATAAAGACCAAATTTTTGTGGCATATAGCCAAGAATAGCTCTGACATCAACACTCTGCTTTTGCGGATCCATTCCTAAAATATGAATATCACCCGCATCAGGCTTTAATAAACCTGCAAGCATACGGATTAAGGTTGTTTTACCTGCACCATCAGGGCCAACTAAACCTGTCACAGAGCCACCTGTAATGGTGGTTGTTAATGACGAAACAGCGGGGCTTTCTAGCCCTGTAAAGCATTTCTCAACACCTTGAAGTTGGATAGTGTAATTAGTGTGTTCCATTTTTCCCCCACACTTAATGAGAGGAGGCAAATTTTAAGGTGACAGGCATACCTTGGCGCAATGCGTCATCAGCATCCGTTACAACCACTCTTAGACGATAAACTAAATCCGTTCTTAACTCCGGTGTTTCAACACTTTTTGGGGTAAATTCAGCTGTTGGTGAAACAAATCCAATCGTACCGTGATAAGGCTTATCTTTACGTCCATCGGTGTATAGATAAACTTCTCGATTAGGAACGGCTTCGCTTAAGTGAGTTTCGCTGATATAAGCTCTGACCCAGACGGGATTAGTTAATGACACTGTAAATACAGGGCTTCCAGCGGATAACATCGTGCCGGGCTCCACAGCTCGAGTTAGTACTGTGCCTTGTGATGGTGAGATTAATTGCGTGTCTTGGAGGTTTAATTCAGCTTGAGCAACGGCGGCTTTAGCTTGCATAACTTGTCCTTTCGCCACATCAATGTCTTCTTTTCGATAACCATTTTGATACTGATTTAGCTTATCTTGTGCCGCCTTCAATGCAGCAGCAGCTTGATTACGATTATTTCTTGCGCTATCTAAATCATTGGCTGAAATTACCTTTCGGTTAGCAAGATCTTGCTGGCGTTTATAAAAATTATCTGCGTATTGCCAAGCGGCTTGCTTTAATGACACATCAGATTGAGCTTGCGCGATTTCCTCAGTGCGATATCCCGCTTCCATTAAAGCGAGCGAAGCAATTGCACTATCACGCTCACCATAAGCTTTATTTAGTGCATTGCGATAGGGCGCATCATCAAGCTTGCCTAATAATTGCCCTTTTTGGACAGGAGCACCTTCATCAACTTGTAATGTGTCTAATCTTCCAGCAACACGAAAACTAAGGTTGACTGTACGTATATCGACATTGCCATAGAGTACTAATTCAGACTCTTTGTTTTCTTCGTAATAATAGATACCTGCAACAATACCGATAATAATCATTAAGATAATAAAGAAACTGACTTTTTTAGTTTTCATAATAACTCTATTTATGCGTGATGAGTGTTAGTGTAAATCTCTCTTAATCCGTTGAGTAACAAAGCGATATGAGTTTTTAAGGTGTTGGAAATAACCTGATACTCATTTTTACCAATTCTATCCCATCCAGTTTGTCTTAGGATAGTTTCCCTAACTAAACGAAATGATAACACTTCTCCCAAAATAGCGTGAGTATGTAACATCGTTGTAGGCAGTGCAGGATCTAAACCAATATAGATAGCTAATAGTTTGTTTACGCGCGTTAAAAGAGGCGATAACGCTTGCTGGTGGATCAAAGAATAGGCTTCGGTTGGAACAAGCTGTTCTCTTGCCATAATGCGGCTAAGATGAATATTGGCTTTATCAAGCACCAGTTGAGCATATTGTAAAAAGCTATCTGTAATAAGCGTTTGCAGTAATGGGAGATGTTCTGTTGGGTTAGGCCGCTCAAGAAATTCGTCAAGAATGGCAACGGTAGGTTCAAAATCAAGGCGAATAAGATCAGCAATATGCTGTGCAACGGCGAGATATAACCCTTCTTTGGAACCAAAATAATAAGCGATAGCGGCAATATTTTGTTGAGCAGCTTGTGCAATTTGGCGTGTAGTGGCAGCATCTGGCCCATTTTTACCAAAGATCTCACATGCCGCTTCCAATAATTGTCGTTTTGCTAGTTCACCGCGCGTCGTCTTCTGTTGGGTGTCTGACATAATAGAAGATACCTTACTTAAGTAAAATGTAACAAAACCAATGATATTAAAAACAGCGATAACAAGGCGTATTATATTAGATGATATTGAACAATAGGGAAAATTTGTGATAAATAATCAAATAAAGGTGATGTGTAATAAAAAAAGTGCAATCTATTATTGAAAATTATTTTTGTATTCTGAATACAGCAAAAACTGTTAGAATAGGGGTTATTAGGTTAACCTAACAAGGTTCATTCTCTTTCATCACTGTCTATATTGAAAAATGATAGCTCTTATAGAGTAATATTACCTATAGATTGACAGTATGAAAGCCCGTCATTTTAATTTCAATCACCGTGTTATACGTTCTGGTTGTAGGAGACTACTGTTTTGACCGATTTTACATCGCTTGGTTTAAGTGAGGCGCTTCTCCGCGCTATTGATGAACAAGGGTATAAAACCCCAACCCCTATTCAACAGCAGGCGATTGAGCCGATTTTGGCGGGTAAAGACGTATTAGCGAGTGCGCAAACGGGCACAGGTAAAACAGCAGCTTTTACATTACCAATATTGGAAAAGCTGTCTCAATCAGCAACCAAAATAAAAGGTCGTCAACCCGTTAGAGCGCTGATTTTGACACCAACGCGTGAGCTAGCGGCTCAAATTGCTGAAAACGTAAAAGCGTATAGTCGTTATATTCCAATTCGTTCGTTAGTCGTTTTTGGTGGAGTAAGCATTAACCCTCAAATGATGAAATTACGCGGTGGTGTTGATGTACTGATTGCAACACCGGGACGTTTACTCGATCTTGAACATCAAAATGCAGTTGATCTTTCTCGTGTTGAAGTTTTAGTGCTTGATGAAGCTGACCGTATGTTAGATATGGGCTTTATCCACGATATTCGCCGTGTAATTAATAAATTACCGAAAAAACGTCAAAATTTACTATTTTCAGCGACATTCTCTAAAGAGATCACTGGTCTTGCCAATTCGCTATTAAATGATCCGGTGAGTATTTCCGTTGCACCAAGAAACTCAGCCGCAGAATCTGTTGATCAACATGTGCATTTAGTTGATAAAAAGCGTAAAACCGAGCTGTTATCACATTTAATTGGTTTAGAAAATTGGTCTCAAGTGCTGATTTTCACCCGTACTAAACATGGTGCGAATAAACTTGCTGAACATTTAAATGCAGATGGTATTAAATCAGCAGCCATTCACGGCAATAAAAGCCAAGGTGCGAGAACTCGCGCATTAGCTGATTTTAAAGATGGTAAATTAAAAGCATTAGTTGCAACAGATATTGCCGCTCGTGGTCTTGATATCGACCAACTGCCGTATGTTGTCAATTTTGAATTACCGCAAGTTGCAGAAGATTATGTTCACCGTATTGGTAGAACAGGCCGCGCTGCTGCAACGGGTAAGGCTATTTCACTTGTCTGTGTTGATGAACATGATTTATTAGCTGATATTGAGCGTTTATTAAAACGTGAAATTCCACGTTTAGCGTTAGAAGGTTACGATCCTGACCCTTCAATTAAAGCAGCGCCTTTGCATAAAAAACCAAAGAATAATACACCACGTAGAAGTGGCGGTGGTCATGGACGTGCAGATATTCGTGGTAAAGATAATCGCAACAATAGTCGTAAAGACGGCGATAGCGAAGGCAAAGAGTCTGGACGTAATAAAAGCAAAGAAAACTACCGTAATAGAGATGGCTCTCGTACCGGAAAATTAGGGCCTCGTCGTTCACGTAAAAGTGATGAAGGTAGTGATAATCAAAGCCCTTGGTCAAAAGCTAGAAAAGAGTTTTGAGGTTAAAAAGTGCGAGTTCTATTAGCGCCAATGGAGGGGGTTTTAGACCCCCTTGTGAGAGAGTTACTCACCTCGATTAACGATTACGATCTCTGTATTACAGAGTTTGTACGAGTTGTAGATTCATTATTGCCAACGAAAGCGTTTTACCGCTTATGTCCTGAATTACATACCGAAAGTCGCACAAAAAGTGGCACGCTTGTACGGGTGCAATTATTAGGACAACATCCACAATGGTTGGCTGAAAATGCCTTTAGAGCCGTTTCTTTAGGCTCTTGGGGGGTTGATTTAAACTGCGGTTGCCCTTCAAAAACAGTCAATGGTAGCGGTGGTGGTGCTTCACTTCTAAAACAGCCGGAAACGATTTATCAAGCAACAAAAGCAATGCGTGATGCAGTGCCTTCAGAGTTGCCTGTATCTGTTAAAGTGAGACTTGGCTGGGATTCTTCTGCGTATAGTCATGAGATTGCAGATGCGGTGGTGCAAGGTGGTGCTACGGAAATCACCATACATGGCAGAACAAAAGAAGATGGCTATAATGCCGAAAAAATTAATTGGCAGGCAATTGGTGATATTCGTCAAAGGCTTTCAATACCTGTAATTGCTAATGGCGAAATTTGGAACCGTGAAGATGCATTAGCCTGCTTAGCCACAACTGGTTGCGATGCGATAATGATTGGCCGCGGTGCAATGAATACCCCTAACTTAAGTCGTGTTGTAAAAGGCATCGAAGCTAGAATGCCTTGGCAAGAGGTGATTGAATTATTAAAGCGCTATGTTCGATTAGAAAAGCGTGGAGATACGACGATTTATCATGCATCACGTATTAAGCAGTGGTTTAGCTATTTACGCAAAGAGTATCCAGAGGCAGATGAGTTATTTAGGCAAATTAGAACATTAAAAACGTCGCCAGAAATTGCAGTAGCAATAGAGTCTCTGTAGTTTAAAAATAATCTTATCCAATAAAAAATAGCGCTAATTAATCAGCGCTATTTTTTTATTCATTAAGAAATAATCCATCCACCATCCATTTATCTTAAATATTATGTAATTTATTTCTAATAATTGGAAATAATCACTTTTTCGACTTACACTCAATAAGTGACATTTTTAGGTATGTTGTTTATATCATGACTATTTTAGGGGGGAATATGGGAATTATTGCTTGGATTATCTTTGGTTTAATTGCAGGTATTTTGGCGAAATTCTTAATGCCAGGCTCTTATGATATTGGTCTGATATGGACTTGTATTCTGGGTATTGTGGGTGCGGTTGTTGGTGGTGCGATTAGTAACTTTTTTGGCAAAGGTAAAGTTGATGGGTTTAACTTTGGTAGCTTTGTTGTTGCTGTTATCGGTGCCATTGTCGTGCTCTATCTTGCAAAAATCTTCGCAAGTTAATACCTCCATACCCAATAGATATTGATAATAAACCCGCATAATGCGGGTTTACTTTTTTAAAGCATAAACGGATTAAATTAGCAGTCACAAGGAAGGGCACTTTCAGCACCCCATTGCGCCCAAGAGCCGTCATAGAGCGCAATAGATTGGCAACCCAATACGGTTAATGCTAAAAATAAAATTGCCGCAGTCATACCTGAGCCACAGGTAACAATAATAGGCTGTGATAAATCAACACCTGCTTGTTCAAATATCTGCTTTAACTCAGCTTTCTGTTTTAATTGCCCATTAATAACTAATTCATTCCACGGAACGTTTTTACTGCCAGGAATATGTCCACTGCGCAAGCCCGGACGAGGCTCTGGTGCTCTACCATAAAAACGATCAGCAGAGCGAGCATCGATCATCTGTTTTTGCTTAGTTTCTAAATTATCAAGAAGTTGTTGTTTATTGGCATAACGTTGTGCATGACGTTCAACCACAAAAGGAGACTGTACCGATACTTTTATTGCCTCACCTTGTTCTGTTGCAAATCCAGCCTCAACCCATGCTTGTAAACCACCAGCAAGAATACGCACATTACGACAACCTAGTGTTGTTAATGTCCACCAACCTCTTGGTGCAGAAAATAAGTTACCTTGATCGTAAATAATAACGGTCGTGGTATTAGAGATACCTAATTGTGTCAGTGTTTCTGAAAATAGGGTATCAGAAGGCAGCATATGTGGCAGTGATGTGGTTTTATCTGCGACTTCATCAAGATCAAAAAAATGGGCATGTGGAATATGACGCTTAAGGTAAAGCGCTTGATAGTCAATCTGTTGAGTTGGCATTGGTGCGCTTACATCAAGGATCACAAGATCAGCATCATTTTGATGTTCAAATAACCATTGGGGAGTAACAAAGTAATCGTATTCCACGGTGCGACCTCATTTATTTAGCAGAAGGTGAGCTGTCTGGGATAGCTGGAAATTGCTGTGTAGGTGATGTTTCAGGTTGAGTCTGTTCTGTTTCTATTGGTGTTGTGGAGCGCGTATAGATATTTAAGCCGGCAAGGAAAACACCACCGATAGAACCAAAAGCAAGTAGCGCGATAATCACAATAATTATTTTTTTCATAATGTTCATTTGCAGATGAATGTTGCGCAAAAGTATATCGAGATATGAAGTTGAAACAAGTACTAAGTCGGTTTAATCAGCAAATGATAGTGGCTAAAACGTCTTATTTTTAGGCAAAAAAGGGGGGGATAGATAAAAATAAACAGGCTATTTATTTTTTATAAATAGCCTGAGTAGAGTTAATGTTGACGTTAATTATTTCAATCAAAGGTTACAGTCAATGATAAGAAAAAATCCCTTAAACTCAGGAGTAAATGAGTTTAAGGGTAAGGGTAACGCAACTTAATTAAGAATATAAAAACCAGAATGTCATTGCTAAGTTCACAATAGCCGCGACAGCCATAGGAATGGCGGTACGTTTAACTATTTGGAAAGGCGAGACATTCGCAATACCTGCAATGGCGACAATGGCTGCGGTAATTGGTGAAACGGTACGTCCAAAGCTGGTCATTATTTGCATTGGTAAAATTAAGGTAATGACATCGACTTTTAAGAAGGCGGCAATTTTGGGTGTTAAGGCGGCAAATGAGAAGAATGCTGCATTACCTGAACCCATTAAAAATGCCGCTAATGCAAGAATGGCACTCATTACAATGATCATGGCTGCAATACCAAAACCTGCATCTTGGGCAGAACTAATTAACGTATCGACGGCACCACTTTTTAGTAAACCATTGGCAAAGAACTCACCAGATACAATTAACGATACCACTAAGACAAATTGCTTACCCATTCCTTCAAAGAACAACATAAAGCTATTCATTACTGCTTTTGCATCGCGTAAGCGAACATATTCAAAAAGAAGTGCAATCACGGTACTAATAATCATCGCTGTGGTGACTTCTAATTTAATATACGGGTGTAACAAAGGGCTGAAACCAATAATGAGAATTAAAGGGATCACTGGTAATAAGGCATAAGATAGTGGAATTTTATTGCCTTCTTCTTTTACTGCATCAATAGTTGTTGGGTCAAAAACAAATCCTTCACGTTTATCCCACCAGCGTTGAATAAAGAAATGAGTGATCGCAACGGCAATAATAATAGGAATTGTGATCGGTAACTGGTGTTGAACAAAGTAGACGGCAGGTTCAATATCCGCTGTTTTCGCCGCCATAATCACGTTACCAGAGCCAGGGCCATGGTCGATAAATTGGCAGCATCCAATTACGGCTAAAGCGGAAAGTGGGCTAATACCAGAACGAATTAATATCGGATACATGGTGACCATTAACAGCATACCTAAACCTGCATGGCTAGGAATAAAGATAACCAAGATTTGGGTGACTAAAAATGAAATCACTAATAATAAGTAAGGCGATTTTATCGCTTTTAATGGTCTTTCAAAAATAGCGAATAAAGCACGGCTTGCGCCAACGTGTTCCATATAACGAGAGAAACCCGCAATTGCCATTAATGTTAAACCAAGACCCGCTAGGCGAGAACTCATAATATCCGTAAAGATTTGGAAAATATCAAAGTATTTAAATTGGGTGGATTTATTTTCTGGCAATAACGGATTAAGGTCGAGAGATGCTGTTAAGAGTAATAGCAATAATCCGCCGAGTAATAATACTGGCTGAGGTTTATAACCTCGCGCCAGTAAATAAACCACCAACGCTGTTACCAGCGCGGCAATGATTAAACCTGTCATAGTGAATTCCCCGGTAATGATGCAATATTTTTTGTTATTGGTTTAATGCTGAAAAAGCTTGTGTAATATCTGCAATAAGATCATCCGTTGCTTCAAGGCCAATATGTAAACGGACAAAAGGACCATGACCTTCACGCCAATCAGATGCTGTTCTCGCACCGACAACATTGGCAGGTAAAGCGAGGCTTTCAAATCCCCCCCAAGAAGCACCAATGCCAAAAAGCTCAAGCGCATCAATAAATTGCTCTGATTGTTTAGTGGTATATTCTTGTTTAAATTCAATGGTTAATAGACCATTGCTGCCTTTGCAATCACGTTTCCATAAATCATGACGAGGGTGATTAGGTAATTCAGGGAACCAGACTTTTTCAACTTCAGGGCGAGTCTCTAACCACTGTGCAATGGTTAGTGCTGATTTACCATGCGCCGCGATGCGTTGACCTAATGTCCTCATACCACGAAGAACTAATGCTGCATCATCTGGGCTACTGGCTTGACCTAATGCTTCAGGTAATGTACCAATTTTTTTCCATGCTTTTTCATTCGCAACCATAATGCCCATCATCACATCAGAGTGACCGCATAAATATTTGGTTGCCGCGATAACAGAGACATCCGCGCCTAATTCCAGCGGGTTATAAAGCCATGCAGAGCCCCAAGTATTATCAACACCGACAGGAATATCTCTCTCATGAGCAATACGGCAAATTTCAGGCAGGTCGAGCATTTCATAAAGGAGTGATCCCGGTGATTCAACAAAAATAAGCTGTGTATTTTGTTGAATTTTTTGTTCAAAATCAGAACCATCGGTTTTAAAGAAACTATAAGCAATGTTATTAGGTTCAAGAAAAGCCGATGCAATTTTACGAACAGGCTCATAAACCGAATCAGCAAATAAAACATGTCCACCACTGCGAGCATATCCCATAATTGTGACGGCAATAGCTGCTAATCCGGTAGGGAATAACTGAGCGCGATAGCCTCCTTCTAATTCAGTTACTAAAGCTTCAAGGGCAAATGCGGTTTCTGTACCACGCGCGCCGTAGCTTAAAACACGCTCTGTTGCGCGACGATCACGAACATCACGCCAACTCTTAATTGAGTCAAAAACGATGGTACTGGCTCTCATTACGGGTGGGTTAATGGGGCCTGAGGTTTTGATTTCTTGGCGTCCACTGTGTATCAGTTTTGTTTGTTTATTTTGTTTCATTATTAATATCTCCAAATATAGAAATAGAGTTCCCCGGTAATTAAATAAAAGGATTAATTACTGTTTTCGCTTATTTTGTTTCTATTATTTATAACAAACTTATTTATTTTTAAAATAGCTATTTTCTAAAAATGATGATCTTCCTCTAACTTTTTAGCATTAATTATTCTAATTAAATCTTAAATAACATTTAAGATTCAAAAGTTATAAGTAATAAATAAAGGGTTATTTATAACCATTTGAATTAATGCTATTTTTTAATTGATTAGAAATATTTGAAATTAGATTAAAATTATCAAAGTGTTTTTATTGAGATTATATTGCATAAATAAAATAACAATCTAACAAGTCGTTTGATTAAAAAAACGATTTTTTTATTATTCTTTTAACAGGGGAAATAATTATGGGAACCAGCGTTTTTGATTCGGTTTTATTAAAGAATTTATGGTCAACAGAAGAGATGAGAACTATTTTTTCTGATAAAACTAGAATGCAAAATTGGCTTGATTACGAAGCCGCATTAGCGATTGAGCAAGCTGAATTAGGTTTGATCCCAAAAGAGGCTGCAAAAGTGATTGCAGACACCGCGAAACTTGAAAAGCTCGATATGGATTATGTATTAGAACAAGTGCGTCTTACTCGCCATCCATTAGTGCCAACAATTCGTGGTTTAGAACATGCTTGCCCAGAACACTATGGGGAATACGTTCACTTTGGTCCAACAACACAAGATGTTATTGATACGGGTCTTGTACTGCAACTAAAAGATGCTCATCATACTTTCTTACGTGATATCAAAGTATTAGGTCGTGCGTTACTTTCATTAAGTGAACAACATCGCAACACTCCAATGGTTGGGCGTACATTAGCCTTACAAGCTCTGCCAATTACATTTGGCCATAAAACTGCAATTTGGCTAACAGAGTTAGCGCGTCATTATCAACGTCTTAAAGAGATCGAACCTCGCTTATTTGTCGGTAGTGTTGTTGGCGCGGTGGGTACAAAGGCCTCTTTAAGCGATAAAGCTGATGAATTAGAAGCCCGTGTATTAAAACGCTTAGGTTTAGGTGTACCTGAAATTTCATGGCAACCTGCGCGTGATAGATTCAGTGAATATGGCATGTTAATGGGCTTAATTAGCGGAACTCTAGGTAAAATTGCTAATGAAATCCTACTATTAGCACATAACGAAATTGATGAGCTATCCGAGCCTTTCAGCAAAGGACAAGTGGGCTCTTCGACCATGCCACATAAACGTAATCCTGCCATTGTTGAAAATGCGGCCTGTGTGAGTAATACCCTAAAAGCGAATCTTTCTGTTTTAACGGATATGATGAAACACCAACATGAGCGTGATGGTGCAATCTGGAAAATGGAATGGAAGATCATGCCAGAAATGTGCCTGATGCTGTCTGTCATTTTCGATAATATGAAAACAGTAATAGGCGGACTGAATGTGCATGTTGAGAAAATGCGCGAAAATATGGATATTCTTGGTGGCTTTATGCTGGCAGAGCGTGTGATGTTTGCATTATCTGATAAAGCGGGTAAACAAACCGCACATGAAATTGTGTATGAAGCATCAATGTCTGGGCAAGAAGAAGGCATAACCTTCGTTGAAGCGATAAATCGCGATACCCGTATTCGTGATCACATTACTCAAGAAGAGCTTGATGCACTTTTAGATCCAACGACATATGTCGGTAATGCGCCCGCCCAAGTTGATCGTGTTGTCGCACAAACCAAAGCCTCTGGCTGGTTAAATGACTAAGTGACTTAATTACATCCAACCTTCTTATTATCTAAAAGCCGGTGATATTGCTGGCTTTTTCTTATCTATTACGAGGTGTTTATGACATTGAGTCAGCAGTTAGCCCAATTTATTACTACAACCACTTTCTCTGATTTACCTGCTCAAGTTGTTAGCCGAGCCAAAATTCATTTATTAGATACATTAGGTGTTGCACTTGCTGGAAGTGTGCAACAAAGTGCGATTCAAAGTCGTCAAGGTGTGGCTTTTTTACCTGATAGCCAAGGTAACATTCCGATTTGGGGAAGTTCGCTAACAGCAAGCACTACGGTGGCGGCACTGACAAATGGTATTGCATCACATGCCTTAGATTTTGATGATACACACACTGATTCGATTGCACATGGTAGCGCGGTATTAACGCCGATTGCTTTTGCATTGGGTGAGTCTATTGGTGCGTCATCAAAAGATATTTTAACGGCATGGGTGATTGGCTGGGAAGTGGCAGCAAGAGTAGGCTTAGCAAGCCATAGTGGATTTCATCAGCGAGGTTTTCACGCCACAGCAATTGCTGGAATTTTTGGCGCAACAGCTTGTGCCGCTTCACTATTAAAGTTAACGCCAGAACAAACTGTGAATGCAATAGGCCTAACAGGAAGCCAAGCAGGAGGTGTGGCAGAATATCTTACTAACAGTTCATCTTCTAAATGCTTTCATGCGGGATGGGCTGCACAATCAGGTATTATCGCAGCATCATTAGCAAAAGGCGGAATGACAGGTCCTGACACAATATTTGAAGGTCGTTATAGTCTTTATCAAACACATGGTATTAAAGAGCAAGCACAACCAGAACAAGTGGCATTAGGATTAGGTGATGTGTGGGAATTTTTAAATGTTTCTATTAAGCCTTATCCGGTATGCCATTTCGCTCATGCGACTGTGGATTGTGGGCGTAATTTGCTGAAAAAAGGGATCATGGCTGATGATATTGATAGTGTTGAGTGTGTTGTCGATCCGGTAGCGGCTGCTTTGATTTGCGAGCCACTTGAAACAAAATGGGCACCTCAAACCGCGTATGGGGCTAAATTTAGTTTGCCATGGTTATTTGCTGCGGGTTTTCTAGATAACGCTTTAACGCTCTCTTCATTATTACCTGAAAACCTACAACGGGAAGATATTCAGTTATTAGCGAAGCGTGTAAGTTATCGTTATCCCGAAAAAGGGGAGATCCCATTTCCTACCTATTTCCCGGGATTAATTTTCGTGACATTAAAAAATGGCGAGAAGATCACGGAAAGATTAGACATTCAATACGGTAATCCGAAAAATCCAATGGCAGATAAAGATGTGATCAGTAAGTTTTACGATAATGCATCTTTGGTGATAGAAGCAGAACAATCAGCACAGTTAGTTGAAAAAATACTGCATTTCGACAATGTCACTGTTTCAGAGATAACACAATTATTACGTATTAAAGAAATAGAAGGTTAGGCTGAAATAATGCAAACAAGGTGATTGTATAAAGGATTGGTTTTAACTACCAATCCTTTACTTATTGTCTCGCACACATAAATTCAGATGTACAAACTACCTTCTCACCAATTTTCACCATACCAGAAAAGCTAACAATTGTGCGTCGTTGTCGGCGAAATTGGATCTCAATATGTAGCTGATCGCCCGCTTTTACCACGTCATAAAAACGCGCATTTTTTATACTGGCAAAATAACATTGTTGATCTTTACCCATTGGTGAAAGGTAGTAATGGGCAAGAACGCCAGAAGCTTGAGCCATACTTTCAAGTAGTAATAAAGGTGGATAAAACTCACCAAAAACAACCGTATCATTGGTTGTGATATTTTTAATGGCTGTTAATTTGCCACTGGCAAGTTCAGCTGGCTCAGAAATAACGCGATCAATTAATAAGAATGGATAACGATGAGGCAATATTTCCATTATTTCACTGACGGAAATGGGCATATATTTTCTCCTCGTTATGGTGATAGGGCAAGCTCAGTTTTACAACAACGGTGGTTATTATTTCATTCTTATTCAATATGGTACAGCATTGACCTGTATTTTTGATAGGAAAATTGAGTTAAACAAATAACAAAGACCAAAATAGGAAAAATCTAGCCTTTGTTATTTCTGAATAAGAATAGTTTATTAATCAAGGCGAGCAATAATTTGGCGTAGATCGTTCATTGCTGCTTCATTTAGAGGCTCTTGCGGTAAAATAGGTGAGCCGACTTCAAAGCCTTGAATATTTAAGGATGCTTTAATACATGATGCGAGCGAGTACTTTGTAAACGCTTCATTGATTTGCCACATCTCTTTTTGTTTTGCTAGTGCTGTATCAAAATCGCCTTTTATTGCTAGCTCATACAGTTCAACACATTGCTTTGGCAGCACACAAGCAGGGCCCGCCATCCAACCTACACCGCCAAGTTTTAACACCAACAATGGAATATGAGCTGAAGCACTAAAGATTTTAACGCGCTCACCAAAAGTATTGATCATGGTGAGTAAGCGACCTGTATTGCTTGAGGCATCTTTAATATATTCAATATTCGGGATATAGCTAAGCTCATTGAATAAAGAGATAGGAAGAACATCGCCCAAAAGTCCCGGGTTGGTATAAATTGTCATGGATTTTTCAGGAAACGCTTCGGCGATAGTTCGGAAATAACCGGCTTGTGCGGTTTCGCTTAACGGGTACATTTTTTGTGAAATTAAGACCATGCCATCGACGCCTAATTGAGCGTATTGTTCAGCTTGATGACAAGCATCAGCAGTTGAAAAGCCTGCAACACCCGCAATAACGGGAATTCGACCTGCGGTTTGATCAACTGTAATACGCACAATTTCATTGCGTTGTGTTTGAGAGAGATAAGCATATTCCCCCGTGCTACCTAATGGACTTAAACCATGAACGCCACACAAAATCAAATGTTCGACTAATCGGCGTAATGAAGCTTCGAGGATGGTGCCTTTTGTTTGATCAACAGGTGAAACAAGGTAAGGAAAAATGCCATGAAATTGGGTCATAATCAGTGTCCTGTTTTATGGTTTTAATATTTTATTACTTTGGTTATCAACACGATTTAAGGGCTTTAAAATCTCTACTCTTGTTGAAGTGTTATGTCAGCATGATTAATCACTTCATTTTGTTCATTTTTTAATGAATCAAACAGTATTTGTGCTGCTTTTCCTGGGCTATTGGCATTGAGATACAGGTTATAGCTAATTGCGGGTAAAGGAGGTAGGCCTTCTTTTTCACCTAAAATACGTAAGTCATCACCTGAAAGCTCAATTGAACGCGCCATAATACCTAAGCCTGCCCGCACTGCTGCTCTGGCACCAGAAAGCGTGGTTGCAATATAAGCGATTCGCCAACGAATACCTTGTTGATCAAGGTGATTTATCATCATATCGCGGTATGTGCTGGGTTCATCTAATACAACTAACGGTAAGGGTTCATCAAGATCAAATCGGAAGTGTTTTCCGCAATACCATAAAGAGGGGGAAACACGTAATACAATTTTGGGATAACCCACATGTTCTTCAGTGGAAATGGCTAAATCAAGCTCGTTGTTTTCTAACATAGACATTAAAAACGGACTACGTTTAACAATAATTTCCATGATGAGGCGAGGATAGGCTCCAGAAAAACGCGCGAGAAGATCAGGTAAAATCGTGTTTGCCGTATCATCTGGAGAGCCAATTTTTAAGATCCCATCAATTTCTTCATGCATCAATGAAAGACAGGCTTCATCATTCAAACGCAAAATACGGCGAGCATAATTAAGCAATTGCGTACCTGCTTCTGTCAGCGTTTTGTTTCGTCCTTGGCGAGCAAATAGCTCTTTGCCTATCAGCGATTCAAGTCGTTGCATTTGCTGGCTTACGGCAGATTGTGTACGACAAACAGACTCAGCCGCCGCTGCAAAGGTATTTCCATCGACAACAGCAACAAAGGTTCGGAGCAAATCAAGTTCTAAGTTAAAAATAGGGCGCTTTGCAGAGGTCATTATAGATATCTCTTAACTGGTGTTGTGTTTAATAAAACCAATAAATCACATTTTTTATAAGACTATTTTAGATGTTACGTAATGAATACTCATACTATGAAGAGTTGAATTAATAATCTATAACAAAGCTCAATAATTTCGAGATGTTATCCATTCTTTGATGAAAAAGGAGAGCAAACGAAGGTAACTACTGATTTTTATACAGTGTTATGCGACAATGGCGCCTTTCTTAAAATCAGTTACAGAGTGGTTATGTCCCTTTCTCAATCAGTTAAAAATCAAATAAGTCAGTGGTATAAAGCCCTACCTGAGCATATCGAAGGGTTTATTCCGCGTGCGCCACAGCGTGAAATGATAGCTGAGGTGGCTAAGACTTTTTCTGATGAAATGGGGCGTCATTTAGTGATAGAAGCCCCAACTGGCGTGGGTAAAACACTCTCTTACCTTATTCCGGGGATTGCAATTAGTCGTGATGAGAAAAAACCACTGATAATCAGTACAGCCAATGTGGCACTGCAAGATCAAATTTATAGTAAAGATCTACCATTACTTAAAAAAATCATTCCTGATCTTACGTTTACTGGCGCTTTTGGTCGTGGACGTTACTTATGCCCTCGCAATTTAGATGCGATTTGTGCAACAGAAGGTGAGCAAATTGACTTAATGTTTTTGCTTGAGGATAAAGTTGATGTGGCGACAAGTGCAGAAAGAGAAATTTGCCTAGAGCTGAAAAATGATTTCACTAGTTTTGGTTGGGATGGTTTGCGTGATCACCATAAACGCGCATTAACAGATAGCTTATGGCGTAAAATCAGCACGGATAAGATGAACTGTTTAGGGCGCAATTGCCAATATTATCATCGTTGTCCTTTCTTTATTGCCCGCCGTGAAATTGATGAAGTGGATGTGGTTATTACCAATCACGCTTTAGTGATGGCGGCAATGGAAAGTGAATCTGTGTTGCCAGATGCTAAAAATCTACTTTTGGTACTTGATGAAGGGCACCATATTCCTGATGTTGCGCGAGATGCCCTTGAAGTTGAAGGGGAAATAACCTTAGTTGCTCTTAATAATCAGCTTGATAATATCACTCGCCATGTTAGCCAGTATTTAGCGCAATTTATTCCGATAAGGCCGCCTAAATTGGCTGATCCTATTCGTTTTGATGCCCATATCGCTAAGTTGCGTGAAGCTTATCAAGAGGTTGATACATTTACACGCGCACTATTGCCAGAACGTAGTGAGCAAGATGAATACCTCTTCCCGTTAGGTGAATTGCCTGAACAACTTCTGTTAAGTTGCCAGACATTATTTAAGCTAACAGATGGTTTAAAAATGTTGGGCGAAGCCATTTTAAATGATTTGACAGAGCGTACTGCAAAAGAAGATGTTGTACGTTTACATCGTGCTATTTTAACGACCAGTAGAATGGTGGGTTATTTAGAAAATATGGCAAAACTGTGGCGCTTAGCCACATTAGAGCAAACCTCAAAAGCGCCAGTATCCAAATGGTTAACGCGCCGTTACGATAAAAAGCAGTCTCATCTCTATTTTCATTGTGCTGGCATTCGTGTTAGCGAACAACTGACGCAATTGTTGTGGAAAAATATCCCACATGTGGTTATTACTTCTGCGACATTACGCTCATTAAATAGCTATTCTCGTATTCAAGAATTAACAGGCTTAAGTGAGCATTTTGATGATCGCTTTATTACATTGTCTTCGCCTTTTGAACATAAAGAGCAAGGTAGATTAGTTATTCCTAAAATGCGTTATGAACCGACCATGAGCCATGAACGTGAACATTTAAAAGAGATGGCGCGTTATTTTCGACACAGTATGGAAGAGAATAACCACAGAGGCCAATTGGTTTTATTTAGTAGCCAGCGAGCAATGGAAGGCTTTTTAGAAGAAGTGAAAGATTTACGTTTGTGCTTATTAGTGCAAGGCGATCAGCCACGCTATCGATTAGTCGAAACACATTGTAAGCGTATTGATGCGGGTGATAATAGCGTGTTGATAGGTTTGCAATCTTTTGCAGAAGGGCTCGATTTAAAAGGGGATTATTTAACGCAGGTGCATATTCATAAAATTGCTTTTCCGCCTGTGACAGATCCTGTGATTGTGACAGAAGGAGAGTGGCTTAAATCGCTAAAACGTTATCCTTTTGAAGTGCAGAGTTTACCGAGTGCATCGTTTAATTTAATTCAGCAGGTTGGGCGCCTTATTCGTAGTCATCTTTGTCACGGTGAAATAGTGATTTATGACAGACGCTTGCTAACAAAAAACTATGGTTCGCGTTTATTAACCGCGTTACCTATTTTCCCTATTTATCAACCAGAGATGCCTAAAGAGAAATAACTTTTTATTATTTTATAGAGATCTCTCTTTTATTAGTGATTTATTCTTCCCTAACTTATTTTTATATGATTATAAATAACTTATTAACAAATAGAGGTTGTTTACTATAATTTTTTATTTTTAATAAAATAGAGATTATATTTTTTGTTAAAAACAACATATCTTACCTTATGATTAAATATATTTAATCATTTCCTTGTTATTTTTAGGTTTTAATGTGTCTAATATTATTAACTTGCATTTTTTATGAATCTTATTAATATTAAGAAAATAAAATTGTATTTTATTTGAAATATAATAATTTATTTACATAAATTAATATAATTACAACAAAATAAATTTTTATATAATAATATACTTATTTTTATTAATTTAGAAAAAGTGCATATTTTATTTAGATATTATTCATGTGATATTTTTATAATTATATATATTTTTATTAAATATTGCACAGTAATCATTTTTTTATTTAGTTAAGATAAACGCTCAATAAATTTATAAAAAATAACACGTATTATAATGCATTGATTTTTAATTAATTTTTTGGTTTATTTGTTTGATTTTCTATCGTTTCTCTATAGAGGTTTTTTTATGAAATTATTTTTATTTTGATATGCGTCAATAAAGTTAACTATATTTAATCAATAAGATTGTAAGCTATTTTTTTTTAATTTCTCTTCAGTACAATATCTCTCATAAACACCCTATCACTTATTGAATTAAAAAAATCTCTCCTGATTTTCTTAAATGAAACGATGATTGCTGATAGGGTGTTTTTACATAAAAAATTCATTTCACATTAAATCGATGCTTATTTTAAGTATTGATTTTTTTATTAATGAAATAATACAAATATTTTTAACAAAAAATAACTTTTAACTCTTTATATATTATTACCTTTAAACGGTAATTTTACTTATATATTAAAGCAGGAGCATTGTAAAAAGATGAAATCTATTCTTCCTACAAAAGAAGAAAGTGACGAGAAATTATTATCTCGACGCTCTTTCTTTTCATTTGCTGGAAAGGTAAGCCTAGCCGCAGGGGTAACCGCTGTCACAGCGGGATGTGATGGCAATATTTCTGGTGGTACAGGTTGGGTTCCTGAGCAATATAATGCGAAAGGCACTTTCCCAGTTCAAGTAAGGGGTCGTATCCCTATTGATCCTAACAACGTTGCCATTTGTCGTGATGACAAAAAATGTATTTTATGTGGTCAATGCGTTGAGGTGTGTGAAAAAGTACAAACCGTAATGGGAAACTATGATTTACCGCTAATTGATAGTGTTCCTTGTATCGATTGTGGTCAATGTACTCTTTGGTGCCCAACAGGAGCAATAACAGAAGTTGATGACACAGACAAGGTTATTAGAGCGTTATTAGATCCAGCCTTGCATGTTGTTGTACAAACAGCGCCAGCAACAAGAGTTGCATTAGGTGAAGAGTTTGGTATGAAGCCCGGTGAAGACATTGAGTTACTTCAAGTGGCAGCACTTAGAAAACTAGGTTTTGATAAAGTTTTTGATACTAACTTCTCTGCTGATTTAACCATTATGGAAGAAGCAACGGAATTACTACAAAGAATTCAAAATAATGGTGTATTGCCTCAATTTACTTCTTGTTCCCCCGGTTGGGTTAAATTTTGTGAAATGTTTTACCCTGAATTAATTCCTAATCTCTCTTCTGCAAAGTCACCCATGACAATGCTTGGTTCGATGATAAAAACGTATTACGCCAAAGAACAAGATATCGATCCTAGTAAAATTGTTTCTGTTGCCATTATGCCGTGTACAGCTAAAAAATCAGAAGCTGCTCGCCCTGAAATGAATGGTGCAAGTGTGTTATGGGAAAAACCAGATCTCCGCGATGTCGATATCGTTCTAACAACAAGAGAACTCGCAAGATTAATCAAAAGCCACAATATCGATTTAACTTCACTTCAACCCGCAAACTATGACCGTCTTATGTCTGAATATAGTGGTGCTGGTGCTATTTTCGGTGTAACTGGCGGTGTTATGGAAGCTGCAGTTAGAACCAGTTACTACTTTATTACAGGTGAAAGACCACCAGAGCCTCTATTTAATTTACAACCTGTACGCGGATTAGAAGGCATTAAAGAAGCCGCTGTGAATATACCGAGTGTAGGAGAAATTCGTGTCGCAGTCTGTTCTGGTATGGGAAATGCTCGCCCCGTTTTAGAAGCTATTCAAAATGGGGAAAAATCGTGGCATTTCGTTGAGTTTATGGGATGTCCAGGGGGATGTATTGCGGGTGGCGGTCAACCTCGCTCAGCATTACCGCCTTCTGATGAAATTAGAGCATTACGTATGAAAGCGCTGTATAGCAAAGATGAACGCGCCACAATCCGCTTAAGTTATGAAAACAGCGAAATTCAAAGTATTTATAAACAATTTTTAGGCGAACCTTGTGGTGAGCGGGCTCATCAATTGCTTCATACGCATTATCAAGATCGCAGTATTCATTTTAACAAAAAGAAAGCTTAAAGATTGAGGAAACACATTATGTCTAAAGGTGTATTAGTCGATCTTACTAAGTGTATCGGCTGTGGTAGTTGTACAGTTGCATGTAAAATGTACAACGAAAATAAATGGATAGAAGAAAGACAACCTACCAGTGGCGAAAATGCAAAATTAGCAGATGAAAACTGGACGGTTATAAAAACAGTTACTGTTGAAAAAGAAGATAAAGCGGTTTGGCGTTACGTTAAAGAGCAATGCTTCCACTGTATTGATCCTGCGTGTGCTTCGGCATGTTTTGCAAAAGCATTTCAAAAAACGTCAGCTGGGCCTGTGGTTTATTATCCTGATCTTTGTGTGGGATGCCGTTATTGTATGGTGGCATGTCCATTTGATATTCCTAAATATGAATGGGAAAAATCACTTCCTTATGTCACTAAATGCATGATGTGTTCTTCTCGTGTGGAAGAAGGACAATCTCCGGCTTGTGTCGCAGTATGCCCAACTCAAGCTTTAGTTTTTGGTGATAGACAAACCTTATTAGAAAAAGCGAAAGAAACCATTTCGAATAATCCTAACTATGTTCAGCATATTTATGGTGAAAAGGAAGTTGGGGGAACGGAATGGCTCTACATTTCTGATGTGCCGTTTAAAGATCTTGGGTTTAAAACAGGATTAACTGAAAAACCACTCTCTTCTTACACTTCTGATTTTATGAAATATACGCCAATTGCGGGAGCAACTTGGGCTGTGATCCTCGGCGGTATCGCGATGTTTAATCACCGAAAAGATAGAGTCAACCAAGATGAGCAATTACATCAAGAACAAAAGAAAAATGGCAAGGATGATGAAACAAGGAGATCAGAATGAGTGTTATCGATAATACGACCAGCTTTGGTAAGTGGCGTTTTCCTATGACACCTGTACGCTGGGTACTTGTTGTCATTAGTTTGATTGCAGTCGGACTTATTTTATTTCGTTTAGTCACAGGACTGGGATTAGTAACCAATCTTAATGATGAGTGGCCGTGGGGTCTTTGGATCTCGTTTGACGTGATGTGTGGTGTGGCGTTGGCGGGTGGTGGATATGGTACTGCATTGATTGTTTATGTTTTTAAACAAGAACAATTTTCAAGTATTGCGCGCAGTGCTGCATTAACCTCATTAATTGGCTATTTATTGGTGATGGTAGGGCTTTTCCTTGATATTGGACAGTGGTGGAATTTTTGGCGTCCATTAGTTTCTCAAGGGCATAGTTCAGTGCTTTTTGAAGTCTTTATTTGTGTTTCTGTTTATACCAGTGTGCAATTAATTGAATTTGGTGAAGTCGCAACTGAGCGTATCGGGCGTAAATACCATCAATTTTTCCGAAAAATATTACCTGTATTATTGGTGATTGGTATTGCTATTCCATCTATGCATCAATCATCACTCGGGGCGCTCTATTTATTAATGGTGGATAAATTACATCCATTGTGGTGGTCGCCAATTATTTTCTTTCAATTTTTAATATCGTCATTTTTTGTTGGCCCTGCAATGATAGCGGTTGAAACTGCATTAGCAGGTAGAGCATTTAATCATAAAGTTCCTATGTCTGTATTAAGTGGATTAATTCGAATTTCAGGTTATGCAATGCTTGTTTATTTAGCTCTAAAATTCGGCAGTATTATTGCTGAAGGTAAAGTGAGTTACCTTTTTGAAGGTAGTTTTGAGTCTTTATTCTTTTGGATTGAAGTCGGTTTTGGCATTATTGTTCCACTGATTATCTGCTTTTCTCCATTAATAAAACGTCGTCATTGGGTAGTTACATTTGGTGTACTAGTCGCTTCTGGCGTTATTTTAAATCGTTATAACGTTGTGGTGACAGGAATGGTTACATCAACGGGTGTATCCTATTGGCCATCATTACCAGAATTAACCATCACTATTGGTCTTGTTGCGATGGGTGTTCTTGCATATTTATTTATCTGTGAGAATTTTCGCATTATTGAACATGATGAAGCCAATCATTAACAGATTAAATGCCCAATTTAACGTTGGGCATTTTTATTTAACGATAAGTAGAACTATAAATATGCCTATTTTAAAAAAGACCTTATGGTTTATTTCATCTTCTTTGCTTTCGATAACAACAATATTTAATTATGCTCAATCGAATGAAAGTAAACCTGAACGTATAATTGTGAGTGGTTCAAAAGCAGAAAATATCTCGAATCATACTTATAATGTTGAAGCTGAAAAAATAAGTAATATTGCTGGAGGAACAAATTTAATTACTGTAGATAAGGAAAATCGTTTATTAACACTTAATGACGCATTAAAAAACCAACCTGGCGTTGTTATACAAAGTTTATTTGGTGGATTAGATCAACCTCGTTTAAGTATTAGGGGATCTGGTATTCAAAGTGCACCTCTTTCCAGAGGGGTATTATTATTGCAAGACGGTTTACCGCTGAATGAAGCGGATGGCAGTTTTCATTCGAGCATGATTGATGTGCATGATGTGCAATTTGTGAGTATTCGTCGGGGGGCTAACAGTACTCAATTACAAAGTAATAATTTAGGGGGGGAACTCGACTTTATTACTTACACAGGAAAAGATAGCCATAATCAATTGCGTTATGAGCAGGGCTCTTTTGGGCGCCAAGGTATGCAAATGGCATTCGGCGGTGATAGTGAAAATCATCCGATTGATGCAAGAATAAGCCTAAGCTACGACCATTATGATGGTTATCGTGAGCATTCAGCTTCCCAGCGTAAAGCAATGCGTTCAACATTGGGTTACACATCAGATAATTTTGAAAACAGAATATGGATTAATTGGACAGATTTGCGTTTTGATGTTCCAGGTCCTGCAACTTCACAAATGCTTGAGGACGATCCTAAATCGGTATTACCAGCAATCAAGAAAAAAGATCCTCATAGAAATGTTGAGCAATTACGTATAGCCAATAAATCGACATGGAACAGTGATGCTCACGATATTCAATTTGGCTGGTGGTATTCACAAACACACGATAATTTTAAAACGCCTAGCCATTATCAATTTGTAAATTATTACACTAAAGGGGCTCAACTTAATTATAAATTAGAGACAGAGCTTATTAGTTATCGTACCGCATTGGCTTGGGATCATTCTGTAATGAAAGATGATATCGAAAAAAATCCTAAAGGTTGGCTAGGACGATTCGATGGTCGAGCTGAAAATATTTATGCATTTTTAGGGGCGGGAATACATATTACAAATAGTGTATTGGTTAACCTTGATTTAAAAGGTACTCATGCAAAAAGGGATCTGTTTTCTAGTCATAATCAGCTTGAGCAGTCATTTAATTTTCTAACGCCAAAGGTCGGGATTATTTGGTATCCTAATTACCAGACTCGCTTGTTTGCCAATGTGAGTATAAGCCATGAACCAGCTTCTTTTAATGATATTATTAACCCTAAGGCACCATTAAATAAAGTGAACCTTTTAAAGCTATCACCTCAAAAAGCAACTAGTTTTGAGATAGGTAGTGATGTGGAGTTAACCGACAACATCAGTTTTAGCGCAGTATTCTATCGCAGCCTGATTAAAGATGAATATATCACTTCGCATGATACAGAAGGAAATATTGTTGATATTTATAATTATCCAGCAAAAACACGTCACCAAGGTGTAGAGTTAGGTTTAAATGCAATTCAACCGCTTCCAATGGGTGATATTCTTTATCGAACAACATGGACTTATAATGATTTTCGTTTTATGGGGGGGGAATATAATCGGAAATATATTGCAGGTGTTCCTAGAAATCTTATTTCAGGTGAAGTTTATTACCAAGTAAATGGATTGAAATTTGGCCCCACAGTATATTGGTCACCAACCAGTGTTGCAGTTGATCATGCCAATCACCTTAATATTCAAAAAAGTAAACCATACGCATTGTTAGGATTTAATGCACATTATCAATATGATAATCAGTGGTCTACTTATCTGAATTTGGACAATATTACGAATAAACGTTACGCAGCAAGTACATTAGCGAATCCTACTGTGAATAAAAACGATGCCTTACTGTTTCCAGGAAATGGTTTTAGCGTTAATGCTGGTGTCGTCTATAAATTTTAACTCTATAGTAAAAAGACAAAGGCTGCCTTAAATGACAGCCTTTTTCATTATTAATAACACAATTAATAATGTATTTTTATATGTAGATTAATTCTCAATATTGGCTTCAATAAACCATAAGAATTTATCAAGATCACGCGATGCTGCGGTAAACATATCAGCGGTATCTTCGTCTTCAACTTCGTCAATAGCTTTACGAATATCATTTGCAACGACAGCATAGCGATCAGCCAGTGCTTTTAAGTGATCTTGTACATCATGAATATCCAGAGGATAAGCTTTTAATGGTGTTTTCTTACTCACCACTTGTGCAGTACCTAATACAGTGCCACCTAATTGAACAACACGCTCTGCAAACTCATCGGTATGCTGATTAATGGTATCGCGGAAACCGTCAACCATCTCATGGACAGAAATAAAGTTTCTGCCACGCATATTCCAGTGCGCTTGTTTTGTGATGAGAGATAGGTCGATAAACTGCGTCACCATCTGTTGCAATAACTCGATAGCATGTAGTTTTACGCTGTCATCAAGGTTATTACGGGTATAAAGCAGAGTTGAAGGTGTGGATTTGACTAATTTAGCAGTACTCATAATCGTTCTCCCTAAATAATTAATAACTCAATATCTTAATTTCTGTTAATTATGATAGTAAATTATTAATGGTTAGTCTTATCGATTGATACTATTAAATTGATAGGTCATCTATTAAAAAAATCTAATCTATCGAAATAACCTATTTAGGGTAAGACAATACGCACAAAATAGCAATGATAGGCCAGTAAAGTTATTATTTAATAAGTAAAAAGGATCATAAGATCCTTTTTAAATAAATATTTATTTCTTATAAATAAATACGGTTAAATAATTATTTAACCTCTTCAATTTTGGTTTTGCTTTTTATGGTTGCCGTTGAACCAATTGAAGCTAACACAATAAAGGCGAGGGCAACCCATTGTATTAACGTCAAATGTTCGTGTAAGAAAATAATACCAATAAAGGCACCCATACAAGGTTCTAAGCTCATTAAAGTCCCGAACGTTTTAGCGGGTAAGCGTGTAAGAGCAATCATTTCTAAAGTATAGGGGAAAGCGGTTGATAAAATCGCAATAGCTAATGCAACAGGCAAAATTGACCAGCTAAACATAATATCTGGGCTACTCTGTAACATACCAATAGGAACGAAAATAAAAGCAGCAACTAATGAGCCAATAGAAACCGTTGCCGCGCCGTAACCTTTGCCTGCACGTTGTCCGAATACAATATATAACGCCCAACCCACACCTGCACCCAGTGCATAAAGGATACCTAGAGGATCTAATCCATGAATATTATCGCCAATAGGCAGCAATAATCCTAAGCCAGCAATGACTAAAATTATCCATAAAAAGTCGATGGCTCTGCGCGATGAAAACATAGCAACAGCTAAAGGGCCTGTAAATTCAAGGGCAACAGCAATACCTAAAGGAATGGTTTCAAGGGCGAGGTAGAAAAGGTAATTCATCATCCCTAAAGATAAACCATATAAAAACAGTGGTATAATTGATTCTCGAGTGAACTTAAGTCGCCACGGTTTAAAAATAAAAAAGAGGATCAAAGTACCCAATAACAGACGTAACGCCGTTACAGCGGGGGCACCAATAACAGGAAATAGGCTTTTAGCAAGGGATGCGCCACTTTGAATTGAAAGCATGGAGAGAAGCAAAAGAAGCACAGGGTAAAACACCTGTAATTTAGCTGAGTGTCTGGCTGACAACATCCTATAAAACCTCGTCAATAATCAATCGTATGTGTCTTTGTTAGCGGAGAACAAAGGATCGCATAATATAAATTAAAACTATCTGTTTTAATATAGTTATTCATTAATAAATATTTTTTATTTTAAATTGGTTGAGTTAAATTAGCTTTATTAAGAATTAATTTATTTTTAATAAAATAAAAAACGGCCTCTTATAAGTATAAGGGTTGATAATGATTAAATATATATGTGCGATAAAAAGTGTAAAAACACTTTTTTTAACCTTTTTTATTAAAAGTACCTTCAGTATAATTCCAAACTCGTTTTAACTAGCTAAAAGAGAATAAAAAATGAGTAAAATAAAATCTATCGCAGTGTATTGTGGTTCTAGTTTAGGGGCTTCACCTATTTATAAAGAACAAGCAATTATTTTTGCCAAAGAGCTGGTTAAACGTAATATTACCTTAATTTATGGTGGTGCAAGTGTAGGAATTATGGGAACACTCGCTGATACTGTATTAGCCGAAGGCGGAAAGGTGATTGGCGTTATTCCTACGCTATTAGAAGGGCGTGAAATATCACATAACAATCTGACTGAACTGCATATTGTTGAGACCATGCATCAGCGTAAAAGTAAAATGATTGAACTAGCTGAAGGTTTTGTCGCTTTACCCGGTGGCTTTGGTACATTAGAGGAGTTTAGTGAAGTCTTTACATGGAGCCAAATTGGTTTGCATCAAAAACCATTGGGCATACTTAATATCAATCAGTTCTATGCTCCATTATTAATGATGATTGATAAAATGGCGGACGAACAATTCTTACATGAAAAATATCGCAATATGGCAATTGTAGAACAATGTCCTATTCAATTATTAGATAAATTTGAAACATATATTGCCCCCCCTGTAAAAACCTACAACAAATAAAGGTAAAAAATGATAATAATAAGAAAAGCAATTTTGTCTGATGTAGAAGAAATTAATACGCTTTACACCCATTTATTTAATGAAATGGCGAATTTACAACCCGATCGATTAAAACCGGGTAAGCAAGATGAAGCTTTTATTATTAATGGAATAAAAAATGATAAGTTTCATCTTTTAGTGGCAGATTTAGACGGTAAAGTAGTTGGATTTAGCATGGCGCAAATTCAAGAAACACCGATGTTTAACTGCTTGGTTCAGCGTAAATATGCTTATATTTATGATATTGTTGTCGATCCTTCTGTACGTAGCCAAGGCGCAGGCAGTTTATTATTAACAGCGATGAAAGAGTGGGCTAAATCAGAAAAAATGACGCATCTCGAGTTATCGGTATTAGCTGAAAATGGTGCAGCAAAACGTTTTTACGAACGTGAAGGATTAAAAGAAGTGAGCACAGTGATGGGGATTGCTTTATAGCAGATCCAATTTACGTTAATTCTCATAGGATTAAGTGCATAGATAAAAATAAACCCGCTTTACACGGGTTTATTACTTATATTATTCAGCTAAATTGTGGGTTTCCCCGCAATGATCGTACACAATACCCTGACATTTTCAACATCTTCTGCCGATATTTCAAACAGGTTTCTATCTAATACAATAAAATCGGCAAATTTTCCGGCTTCTAATGATCCAATTTGTCTATCCATATCCAATGCTTGAGCAGCATTAATAGTGGCTGCACGTAGGACTTCAATTAATGTTAGGTTACGATCATTATCAAGACGAGGACTTGTTGCATCTTTTTGACGAGTCATTGCGACTTTAAAATCGTACCATTCATTAAGTGGATCAATTGGCCAATCGCTACCAAAAGCAACAGTAACGCCAGCATCAATAAACTTGCCAGCAGTCTCTAGATAGTCACAGCGAGATTTACCCAGCATTTCAATATCTTTTTCGATATTGCTCTGTTCTGCCGCCGCCCATTGGAAGGAGAGAAAAGGGTAGGTTTTTAATTGTGTAAAACGAGCGTAATCTTTTTCATACATCAATTCATTATGCGCAAGCCCCGGTCTAATGTCTTTCTCAGGTAAGGCTTCACGCATTGCACTAATGGCATCAAGAGCCGTACTAATTGCACCTTCAGCAACAGTATGAATATGAGGGTGATAACCAGTACGGGCAATTTCGGTGACTAGCGGCGTTAAAATTTCAGGTGGAAAATAGAGATCGCCAATATGATCAGAATCTTGCCAGTGTGGCGTGTCATCAGTGCCAACATTGATACGATAAGGTGTGTGTAAGCGCGCTGTCATAATCGGCGCTTGCAATACACCATCAAGGAAAAGTTTGATATGGCGGATTGCAACACTAGGTTGAGCATTTTCGCTGATTTGATGCCATTGTGAAAAATGAGTGGCAGCATGGAGTACAGCGTTTGGAATATCTTCAATACAAGGTACATCATCCGGTGTGATTTCAACGGCATTCTCCACGCGAAGAGTCAGCTCGCCTGCTTTTCTTAATGTATTAAAGGCGCGTAATTGAGGCTCGCCTACACGCGCATCCATTATAGTGGTCACGCCTTGTTCATTTAATAATTTTTGAACATGACGGGCTATTTGCAGGTTTTGTGCTTCAGTTAGTGGCGGTAACCTATCAATGGCTTGCATTGCTGGCGCATCTTCAAGAATACCAATAGGTGTTCTAT
The DNA here is from genome assembly GCF_003336825.1 of Proteus sp. CA142267. NCBI lineage: Bacteria > Pseudomonadati > Pseudomonadota > Gammaproteobacteria > Enterobacterales > Morganellaceae > Proteus > Proteus sp. CA142267. The sequence continues at coordinate 191,411 of NZ_QPMG01000002.1, forward strand.
CACCATCACGCTCAATATTTCCATCAGGTGGATCGGGTGTTTCGGCGGTGATATTTAACAACTCTAAAGCACGAGAATTAGCAAGAACACTATGACAATCGCTAGAAAAGAGCAAAATAGGACGAGTCGTATTTAAGGTATCAAGGTGATAACGTGTCATTTGCACGCCTTCAGGTTGCATACCTTCACGATACCATGCGGAGACTTTTAACCATTCGGTATCACCATCAATAAAGTTTTCATCAAGGTATTTCTGAATACGCAATAAAATGTCATCGATAGAGAGCGATTGATAATCAAGATGGCAACCCGCTAATGTTGCGCCACCCCAAAATGGGTGCATATGTGCATCAATAATGCCCGGCATGACTATTCTTCCCTGTAAATCAATCTGCTCAGTATTTTCATTACAGTAAGAAAGTAAGCCCTCTTTTTTACCAGAAGCAATAATTACACCTTGGCTGATCGCGATAGCATCAACAATATTGTTATTTTGATCAGCGGTATAAATAAGCCCGTTGTAATAGAGAGTGTCTGCAATTTGAAATGTCATTCTTCTACCTTGTATTGCGTTTTAAGCACATAGAACGCATGCTTAAATGATTATTCTGCTTATAGGGCATCCTGTTGCGTTTTGACGCGGGCGGTCATAGTAGAATTAAATCAGAGTGAATACTACAAGCTTATTACATCGACTTAACGAAAAATACGACTTAGAGGGCAATTAAAATGCTTAAAAAACAGATTAATACCTCTCTCTTTAAAAGGTGATAAGGTAAGTTTAAAGAAGTTAGACTTACCTTATTTAAGATAGAAAGTGGTTAGTTATCTGGTGATTTGGCAGAACACACTTCACAATGCGGATTTTTAGGTAATTTGAATTCACGAAATTGCATACGCATGGCATCAAACATCAATACCTTACCATGTAAGTTTTCACCATAACCAGTGAGTAATTTAATGGCTTCAACTGCTTGTAATGTGCCAATGGTACCCACAACAGGCGCCATTATACCAGCTTCAACACAACTTAACGCATTATCACCAAAAAGATGACTTAAACAGCGGTAGCAAGGCTCGTCATCTTGGTAGGTGAATACACTGATTTGGCCTTCCATTCGAATGGCTGCACCAGAAACAAGGGGCTTTTTCTGATGAAAGCAGAGACGATTAAGTTGCTCGCGTACTGTCACATTATCAGTACAATCCATAACAATATTATGTTGGCTAATAAGCTCGGCTAAAGCCTCATCCTCAAGTAATGCATCGACGGTTTCTATCGTGACATGAGGATTAATGGCTTCTAATGTCGCTTTTGCAGATAGCACTTTAGGTTGACCAATCGTGGCGTCGCGATGAAGAATTTGGCGCTGAAGATTAGAAAGGGAAACTGTATCAAAATCTAATAATGTGAGTTTTCCTACACCTGCGGCGGTAAGATATTGCGAGGCACTACATCCTAAGCCACCCGCGCCAACAATCAATACAGAGGCACTTTTCAGCGCCTCTTGCCCGTCAAAATCAAAACCCCTTAATACAATTTGGCGATTGTAGCGCAGCGTTTCTTCATCGGTTAATTCAATACTCATAAAGGCTATTCACTTTTTAATAGAGAATTAAATAGCTCAATAGTAACAGTTTCACCAGTTGCAACTTTACCGCGTTCACGCTCTAAAACGATAAAGCAATTAGCGACACTAAAGGAGCTATAAACGTGTGAGCCTTGATGACCAGAGGTATCTACTTGCCATACACCTTCTGCATTAATACTTGCAATACCACGTTGAAAATCAAGGCGACCTGCTGATTTTTTTAATGGTGATTGAGCAATAGCTTGGAAACGTTGTGGCGCTTTCCAATGGCTAAAGCCTGACAACCGCGCGATCAAAGGCTGAACCAATTGATAGAATGTCACGGTTGCTGACACTGGGTTACCCGGTAAACCGCAGAACCATGCATTATGTAATCGACCAAAGGCAAAAGGTTTTCCCGGTTTAATGGCAAGTTTCCAAAAACCAATTTCACCAATTTCATCAAGAATTTGTTTGGTGTAATCGGCTTCACCCACAGAAACACCACCACTGCTGATCACCAAATCTGCTTCTTTATCAGCCTTTTTAAAGGTTTCACGCAGTTTTTCCGGTGAATCAGGAATAACCCCTAAATCTAAGACTTCACATCCTAATTTTTCAAGCATTAAACGTACCGCAAAGCGGTTAGTATCATAAATTTGACCTGCTTTTAATGGCTGGCCAATGGTTTGTAATTCATCACCCGTTGAGAAAACAGCCACTTTTAAACGACGATAAACTTGTACTGTTGCTACACCTAAAGAGGCGATTAAAGGTAATTGCGCTGTTGAAAGCTTAGTGCCAGCTGGTAATACAATGTCGTTTTCTTTAATATCTTCACCAATACGACGAATATTTTGGCCTTTTTTAGCAGGGTGTGGAAAACGGACACCATTTTCAGTCACTTCAGCTTCTTCTTGCATTATGACAGTATCAACACCTCCAGGAACCATTGCCCCTGTCATAATGCGTACACATTGCCCTGCAGGAAGTTCTCCTTCAAAAGGAATACCTGCGAACGATTTACCTGCAACAGGAAGTGGAGTTTGAGCTTCTAAGTCAGCGTAACGAAGTCCATAACCATCCATTGCCGAATTATCAAAAGGCGGAACATTCAGTGGAGATGTAATATCTTCACTTAGAATATAATCTGCGGCGTTATTTAATGGAATGTTAAGGGTATTGGTAATTGCCAGCGGTTTTTCAAGTAGTTTTTCTAGCGCTTCATCAAGAGATAATAAACCGCTAACGTGACATTGACTCATCATATACTCCAAGATCTATCGAAATGTTCTGTTTTATTTCATGATACTAATCTATCACGATGAACATCATCATGTCAGAGATCATCTTGTGAATAGAAAGAAATGAAACTTCTTATTACAAAAATGTTAACTATCTGGGGTTAATGTGTTGCTTGTTCTGTTATTAATGGGCGGCACATTAAAATGATAAAACAAAATAATGGATATCCATGAATACTTCAAATCACCAAAGTCATTCAGCACAAGCTTTTCATATCGCTTTTAGTGGGTTTCTTGCTTTAGTGGTTGCAATGGGAATAGGGCGTTTTACATTTACACCTCAAGTGCCATTGATGATTGCAGAATATCAATTGACGCTAACAAGTGCGGGCATTGTCGCTGCATTTAATTATCTTGGTTACCTCGCGGGCTCTTATGATGCGATGAAAGCCATTAAAGGTGTAGGATATCGTTTGTGGGCTGGTCTTTGGGGCGCGGTGATAATCACTCTGTTATCTGCTTTTTTAAATGATGCTTTTACACATAGTATTGCGCGCTTTTTTATTGGCTGGGCAAGTGGTTGGACGCTAGTGTTGGTGGCTTCATGGGCTAATGAGTTACTGGCTCGTCTTAATCGACCTGCATTAAGTGTGGCAGTTTATGCAGGAACGGGTGCAGGTATATTTATTAGCGGTATTCTCGCCGTGTTAATTATGAAATGGCAAATGAGTGCGACGGCGGGGTGGTTAATTTATGGTTCTCTTGCTTTTATTTGTGCCATATATGTGAGCTATCATCTTCCCAAACCTTGGAAAATGAGCAGAGAAGAAGTAAAAGTTGCCCCTTTAACGCTCACCCCAGCGATGAAAAAGCTGATTTGGGGTTATACCTTTGCTGGATTTGGTTATATTTTACCTGCCACATTTCTTTCTCAAATGGCGGCAGAGCGTTTTCCGGGTAGCTTGATCGCGCAATTTGTTTGGCCTGTTTTTGGTGCTTCAGCTGCATTGTGTATCGGGATCGCCATTTTAACGCGTAACATACTAAATACGCAGTTACGCTTAGCTATTACGCTTTGGTTACAAGCATTAGGTATTTTGATTGCAGAGTGGATACCGACGATAACAGGGCTTGCAATAGGCGCTTTCTTAATTGGTGGCGGTCTTATGTGCGCTGTACAGCTTGCTTTTTTACGAGGCAGAGAACTAGCACCTGATCATGGGCGTTATATGGCGGGTTTACTCACCACTTTTTATGCCATCGGACAATTAGTTGGCCCCGTAATTTCTTCACTTTCAACCGCATTAACAGGAAAATTAGAACCTGCACTTTATGTTGCTTTTATTGTGTTGATAATCGGTGGTTTTCTGGTGTGTTTAAAAGAAAAAGAACATCAGTAAACTAAAAATAGCTCATACAAAAATGCAATAATTTCATAACGAAAAATGCGGTATCGCTGGATAATGTGATTGAGGTCATCTAAAGTGTAGGCTGTTGTTGCTCAGTGTGATAACAGCTACTTAATTAATGTGTTTATCGGAGAGTCCAATGTCATCATTAAGTAAAGAGGCGCAATGGGTGCATGCTGCGTTAGTTGAACGCGGTTTGGAAACGCCTCTTCGTGAACCAAAACTCTCTCCAAGTGAGAGTAAACAGCAAATTGAACATCATATGACAGAAGTGATGAAGCTGTTAAATCTGGATTTGAGCGACGATAGTTTAGCTGAAACACCTCGTCGTATCGCTAAAATGTATGTTGATGAAATCTTCTCAGGGCTGGATTACCACAACTTCCCAAAAATCACGCTAATTGAAAATAAAATGCAAGTTGATGAAATGGTGACAGTACGAGATATCACATTAACAAGTACTTGCGAACATCACTTTGTTACCATTGATGGTAAAGCGATTGTGGCTTATATCCCGAAAGATAAAGTGATTGGGTTATCTAAAATCAATCGTATTGTGCAATTCTTTGCTCAACGCCCTCAAGTTCAAGAACGCTTAACACAGCAAATTCTTATCGCATTACAAACGTTACTAGGCACAAAAAATGTGGCTGTTTCTATTGATGCGGTTCACTACTGTGTTAAGGCTCGTGGTATTCGTGATGCAACTAGTGCAACAACAACTACCTCGTTAGGTGGGTTATTTAAATCGAGCCAAAATACGCGTCAGGAGTTTTTGCGCGCTGTTCGTCATCTTTGAGATTTTAAATAAAAATGAATAAATCGTCCCATCAACGTATCGAAGCTCTCGATGCGTTGAGAGGAATGGCGATCCTTGGCATTTTATTGCTCAATATTTCAGGTTTTGCATTATTAAGAGTGGCTTCATTTAACCCATTACATTCGGGAGAAGCCTCTTTTGGTGATCGTATAACATGGATGGCATTAAATCTGTTTGCTCAAGGAAAATTCCTCTTTATTTTTGCGTTGCTATTTGGTGGTACGCTTTATCTCCTTTTGCATAAAGGAGCGCGTTTTAATATATCGCGGTTAGTTGTGCTGGCATTGATTGGCCTTATTCACACACTATTCATTTGGGAAGGTGATATTTTATTTCCATATAGTATATGCGGTTTATTTGTTTTCGCGTTTATTAAATCAATAGCGACAAAACACCAGTTTATATTGGGAGTAATACTCTATTTTTGTGGCGCACTTATTTTAGGTGCGTTGTTTTACTATTATCGTGACTTTATTGATACCGTTTGGTACAGCACGCCATATTCTCAATTGGCTGAATCAGATTGGAAAACAGGGCCTTATTTAAATAGTGTTTATTATCGTTTGAATGAGCTAAGTCTTTTTGTTTTTAATCTAGTACGTCAATACAGTTGGTTTTTGTTTGGTGCGATGTTGATGGGCTCTGCATTAATGGCGTCGGGTTGGTTACAGCAGAAATTTAGTCGTGCTCATTATGGCCATGTGGCACTTTATTTCCTCACAATCAGTTTAAGCTTACAAACAGCTATTGTGCTGGTGGATTATTACCTTGATTGGGATTACCGCTGGGCGGCTATTTTGGCACAACCTTTAACCATGCTGATCCAAGTGATGCAAAGTTTGGGGTATATTGCGTTGTTTTATTGGAGTTGGGATATTATTCAACACTCTTATTTTGCCTATGCTTTACGTTGTGTTGGCAAAATGGCGTTAACAACCTATTTAATGCAAAGCTTTATCGGGATTTATTTATTTCAGCGTATGGGACTATTTAATCAATATACTCTACCGGAATTGATGCCTTTTGTTGCTATCATTTGGGCAATCAATATTGCTTTTGCTGTGATTTGGTTACATTATTTTCCACAAGGACCAATAGAGTGGATCTGGCGTAAATCAACTTCAAAATTAGCGCAATTCTTTTAGGTTTTTTCATGATTATTTTCGTTCAGAGGAAGTGATTCGACTTCCTCTGGTGAAACCGCAGGATAACCTTTAATGCCTTCTGGAATAGATTGTATTGCAGGAATAGTTTCTGGCGGCCCTAAAAAGCGTGGTTCACGGTTTAGAATATACACATCAATCATTGCGCCTGCTCTGGCAAATACTTCGCGTACACGTACTTTAAACATGCTTTTAGGGGATGCAACCGCAAAGCATTGTGCGTCAATTCCTTTTTCTAATGCGATAAAAACGGCTCGTTCACAGTGAAAGCGCTGAGTGATAATGGTAAATCCGTCTGTACCAAATACCTCTTTTGTTCGTACTACTGAATCAAGTGTTCTGAATCCTGCAAAATCCATCACAATACGAGAGGCCGGAATGCCTGCTTTAATGAGATCTTTACGCATCGTATTCGGTTCATTATAGCTGTGCTTGGCATTATCACCGCTGAGTAATAAATACTGAATTTTGCCACTATTATAAGCATTAACAGCGCCTTGGATGCGGTATTGATAAAACTGATTTATATAACCGCTGGTATAGTACTTCGATGTGCCTAATACCATTCCTACCTTTTTAGCAGGTAGCGTATCCACATCTTCAAAGATATAAGGATTGGTTTTCCAACCGATCCAGCGATCGCAGGCAATCAAGATGACAGCAAGCAGAATAAAAAGTGTGAGAAAGAGATAAATGAGGCGTTTTAGCATTTCCTTGCCTTAATGACGCAAATAATGAATGACTTTCATAATGCTTAAGGCTACTTGAGCGGAGGTAGGGAAGCAAGAAAAAAGCGCTTCATATTAAGTAATGACGCGCTTTTCAGAATGGTACTTAGTGTTTCAAGCTACTTAGAACGAGGTTCTTTTGTAAATACGGTACTCTGGTGACCAATAGTTACGTTCAATAGCTTCTTCTAATGCTGAATCAGAAGTTACGGTAGCAACACCTTGTACTTGAGCTTCTTTTGCAACTTGTTTTGCGATATAACGCGAAACTTGCTGAATATCAGCCAGTAAAGGTAACAGTGAACCATCACCATCTTTTGCCATTGGTGAGCAATCTGCTAATGCACGGCTTGCAACCATTAACATGGCATCAGTAACACGTTTTGCACCACAAGCGATAACACCTAGTCCAATACCTGGGAAGATATAAGAGTTGTTGCATTGTGCAATTGGATACTCTTTATCTTTGTATTTAACTGGTGCAAATGGACTACCCGTTGCGACTAAAGCTTGTCCATCAGTCCAATTGATAATATCTTCAGGGCGCGCTTCTACACGAGAAGTTGGGTTAGATAATGGCATTACGATAGGGCGTTCACAGTGTTTGTGCATTTCACGAATAATTTCTTCAGTGAATAAACCTGCTTGTCCTGAAACACCAATCAAAATAGTTGGTTTTGCATTTTTAACCACTTCTAACAGTGAAATTGCATCGCTTTCGGTTTCCCAATCAGCAATGGTTTCACTTTTTTGAATAAGTTTGCTTTGGAAATCAAGTAGATTTGGCAGTTTGTCTGTTAATAAGCCAAAACGGTCAACCATAAAGATACGTTCACGCGCTTGCTCATCACTTAAACCTTCAGATTTCATTTGGGCAATGATTTGCTCAGCAATACCGCAACCTGCAGAGCCTGCACCTAAGAAAGTGACAGTTTGGTCTTTTAATTGGCGACCAGCAGCACGACTTGCTGCAATTAAGCTACCTAAAGTAACAGACGCTGTACCTTGAATATCATCGTTAAAGCAACATAGCTCATCACGATAACGGTTTAATAAAGGCATCGCATTTTTTTGTGCGAAATCTTCGAATTGCAGTAAAACATTTGGCCAGCGACGTTTAACAGCTTGAATAAACTCATCAACAAACTCGTTATATTCATCACCTGTAATGCGAGGATGACGCCATCCCATATACAGAGGATCGTTTAAACGTTGTGGATTGTTAGTACCAACATCAAGTACGACAGGCAGTGTGTACGCTGGGCTAATACCACCACACGCGGTATATAAAGAGAGTTTACCGATAGGAATACCCATACCACCGATACCTTGGTCACCTAGACCAAGAATACGTTCGCCATCTGTTACAACAATGACTTTTACGTTCTGTTTCGTGGCGTTTTGTAGCATATCATCGATATTGGCGCGGTTAGGGTAAGAGATAAATAAACCACGAGCACGACGATAAATATCAGAGAAATGTTCACAAGCTTCACCTACTGTTGGTGTGTAAATGATAGGCATCATTTCAGTTAGGTGAGATTCCAATAGACGGTAAAACAGGGTTTCATTGGTATCTTGGATATTTCGTAGGTAAATATGTTTATCGTTATCGTTTTTGAAATCAAGATATTGGCGATAAGCGCGTTCGACCTGCTCTTCGATGGTTTCAACTGCTTCAGGCAGTAAACCATGTAAGTTAAAGGTGCTGCGTTCTTCTTCGCTGAAAGCACTACCTTTATTTAACAGGGGAAATTCAAGCAGGATGGGACCTGCATACGGGATGTAGAGAGGGCGTTTACTTTCGTGTTCCAGTTCCATGAAAAATACTCTTGTAAGGCAGTTAGTCACATGACAATTGTAGATCCTACAAAATAATAAAAATATGTACAGCTTATGTTATTTTTTTATGATTTTTATGCTTAGAAATGAGAGATAGATACGGTTGTTACAACTTTTTCTGGTAAGCATCAGCAAAATTTACATGCTGATGCTTTTTTAGGAGAGATTTTTAGAGGAATAAGTTAAAACTTTTTACAAAGTGATGCGTTGCATTTGGCGACAACCTAAAGTAGTTAATGTTGCTTGTGTTGCATCCCATTGCGTTAAAATTGTTTCTGTTTTTTCGATTAAGACAGCAGATTCAATATCCATTACACTTTCACCTGCCATATTTAACAAAATTAATGCGGCTTGTAATGGCGGTAAACTTGGGTTGAATGCGGCATTTTCTGCGTAACTACCTTGGAAAATCTTGCCACTTTTCATTTGAACAGCAATACCACTATGTGACTCACTATAAGGTGCATGGCTACGATTAGCGGCTTGTAGTGCCTGTTGTGCTAATTCACTAGGATTATCAATTTTGTAACCGTGATTAACTTTGTCCATTAATAAAGAGGTGATATTGAGATCTTTCGGGCCAAAGCTATCAGGTAAATAATCACCTAATGTTGCCATTTTTCTACCCGGTAACTGAATTTGAATATGGGTGCCACTGTTCAATTCGTTCATAAACTGGCGACAGTGACCACAAGGTGTATAGTTAACAGTGACGGAGATTAAGCGAGATTCACCACGTAACCATGCATGAGTCACAGCACTTTGTTCAGCGTGAACAGTTTGTTGTAGCGGAGCGCCAGCAAATTCCATATTGGCACCGAAGTAGAGATTACCACTTTCACCACGCGCAACTGCACCGACTTTAAAATTAGAGATAGGTGCAACAGCACAAGCAGCAGCAACAGGTAAAAGTGCTAGGGCTAAGGCATCATCATTACATTGTAACTGTGTTTTTATGGCGTTGACCTGTTCTGCCGTAAACATTGCAGGGAATTCATCCTGCTCAAGATAAGGAGCAAGTGCTTGTTGTAACTGAGGGGATAAATCTGACCAAACTGCCTGAAAACGAGTATGCATACATGAGTCTCCCATTAATCTTTCTGTATTATAAGATTCTAGGCATCTTTACCCATTCTTATATGTGATGAAAATCATATTTTCAATGAAACAATTGCAACAAATTCATTAATTGAGAGATATATCTCAAATTTATAGCATTTTTCTCAAAAATAGTGAGATGAAAAATCTCCAAAGGGAATGAAATTTTAATTGAACACTTCTGTGATAACTCGCTAATCCAAATCTATTAATGCCGTACTTATAAAATAAACGTTTATTTCTTGTAAATAGCGAATGAATTAATGGAAAATTTCCAACACCTTATTTGCGTGTTATAGGAAAAAACCCCCTTTATGATTGAAGTGAAATTGCAAATTGGCTTGCTTCTAAAGGCTTAGTTGATACTGAAATAGTGAAAAATGCACATTTTACATCAATGATTAATATGGCATTGAAACTTAGAAAGGGTGAATTAACCGAAGTATCTTTATTAATTTCTGAATTGGCATAAAAAAACCTTCGTCTTAATTAGGCGAAGGTTTTTGTTTTACCACTGGAAATGAGATTAACTATAAAGATGCAAAATAATAGGGAAGATAAACGGAGCAAGTAAAGAGGTAATAATCCCGCAGGTCATTAATGCTAATGAACTATAAGCACCTTCGATATAATCCACTTCTGCCGCTCTTGCTGTTCCTACTGCATGCGAAACGGTTCCCATCGCTAATCCCCGAGAGGCGTGAGTTGGAATTCGCAATATCTTGAATAGAGTGTGACCAAAAATGGCACCTAAAATACCTACTGCAATAACACATGCAGCACTGATTGCAGGAATACCACCTATGGAGTCTGCAACTGCCATTGCGATAGGTGTTGTGACTGATTTAGGTAAGACTGATGCGGCAATTTCGGGAGTTGCTCCTGCCCATAAGGCAATCGCAGTACCACTGACCATGGCAGCAACACTACCAATAAAGCAAATACTTATCAGTGATTTCCATTGTGCGCGAATTTGGTGTAATTGCTGATAAAGCGGGATAGCTAAAGCAACAACGGCAGGTTGTAATAAATCATTTAAAATACGACTACCAGCAAAATAGTGTTCGTAAGGAGTATGTGTAATTAACAAGATAGGAATAATAACCGCAATACCAATAAGTAAAGGGTTCAATATAGGTAATTTATAACGAGCAGCAAGTTTACGTGATAAATAAAAGATAATTATGGTTAAAGGAAGTGACCACCATATATTCATTAACACTAACATTTTTTCTTCTCACTTAATGCTTTATCATCATCTTTTTCTTTTGTTTCAATAACATCTTCAACTTGATCTGGTTTTGAACCTACGATAATACGCTCCCGATGAACATAATGTGAACAGTAAGCAACCAGTGCCATAACCCCAAACGTACTGACTATACAGGCTAAAACGATAGGGAAAAGCTGCTGACTAAGTAAATCATAATAATTCATTACGGCTACCCCGATAGGGATAAAGAGTAATGACATATTTTTCAGCAGGATATTGGCGCCAGGTTTAACCCAACGCAAAGGGATAAGCTGGAAAGCAAGTAAACCAAAAAGGATCAGTAACCCAACAATACTGCCTGGAACCGCAAAGGGTAGGAGGGCTGAAATAAGATTACCAGCAAAAAGACAAAGATAAAGTACCAAAAAAGATCGTAGATAATGCCAAAGTGTAATCTGCAATCGTGCCCGTTTAGATTTCATAAGTAAGTGTCCCAAATCAACTAACAGAATTATCATACACCGATTTTGAAAGTGTGCTATGGATCACAATAAAAAAAGAGCGGGGCTCTAATAGAACCCCGCCATGTATTTATTTGGCAAATGAATCTTGGTTGTTATTTCACTTGTTGGCCCGGTTTTGCACCAGAATCTGGGCTGAGTAAGAAGATATCTTTATCGCCAGGGCCTGCTGCCATTACCATGCCTTCTGAAATACCAAAACGCATTTTACGAGGTGCTAAGTTTGCCACCATTACCGTTAAGCGACCTTCTAACACTTTAGGATCTGGGTATGCAGTACGAATACCTGAGAATACTTGGCGAGTTTCGCCTCCTAAGTCCAAAATTAGTTTCAGCAGTTTGTCTGAGCCTTCAACAAAATCGGCTTGTTTAATTTCAGCAATACGCATATCGATTTTCGCAAAATCATCAAACTTGATGGTCTCTTGAATTGGTGAATCTGCTAATGGACCTGTCACTTCTTTTACAGGTGCAATGGTGCTTTTTGATGCTTCAACCATTGCATTGGCTTTATCCATTTCAATGCGGTTAAACAACGCTTTGAATTTAGTGATCTCTTGGCCTAACAGTGGTTGTTCTAGTGCATCCCATGTTAATTGGGTTTGTAAAAAGGCTTCTGAACGTTCTGTTAGTGAAGGTAATACTGGTTTCAGATACGTCATCAACACGCGGAATAAGTTAATTCCCATTGTACAGATTGCTTGTAACTGAGCATCTTGACCTTCTTGTTTTGCCACTACCCAAGGCGCTTTTTCGTCGATATAACGGTTAGCTTCGTCTGCTAATGCCATGATTTCACGAACAGCTTTACTAAATTCACGATTTTCAAATGATTGTGCAATGGTTTCTTTCATATCAACAAAGTGTTGATAAAGCTTAGCATCATCTAAAGAATCTGCTAATTTGCCATCAAAACGCTTGCTGATAAAACCTGCTGTACGCGATGCAAGGTTAACCACTTTATTAACAATGTCACTGTTTACACGTTGAACAAAGTCTTCTAAGTTTAGGTCAATATCGTCAATGCGTGATGAAAGTTTTGCTGCATAGTAATAACGTAGGCAATCTGCATCAAAATGGTCAAGATAAGCGCGAGCAGTAATAAAGGTGCCGCGAGATTTTGACATCTTCGCACCATTTACGGTGACATAACCGTGAACAAACAAGTTTGTTGGTTTGCGATATTCGCTACCTTCTAACATTGCAGGCCAGAATAAGCTGTGGAAATAGACGATATCTTTACCAATAAAGTGATAAAGGTCAGCTTTGCTGTCTTTATTCCAAAACTCATCAAAACTTAAATCACCACGTTTTTCACATAAGTTTAAGAATGAACTCATGTAGCCAATCGGCGCATCTAGCCATACATAGAAATATTTACCCGGTGCATCAGGAATTTCGAAACCGAAATAAGGCGCGTCACGAGTGATATCCCACTGTTGTAAACCACTGTCGAACCATTCTTGCATTTTATTCGCAACTTGTTCTTGCAGTGCACCAGAGCGGATCCACTCTTGTAACATATTGCTAAATGCAGGTAAGTCGAAGAAATAGTGTTCTGTTTCGCGCATTACAGGCGTTGAACCTGATACGACAGAGCGTGGATTAATTAATTCTGTTGGGCTGTAAGTTGAGCCACAAACTTCACAGTTATCACCATATTGGTCTTGCGCTTTACATTTAGGGCAAGTGCCTTTTACAAAACGGTCAGGCAGGAACATGCCTTTTTCTTCATCATAAAGCTGAGAAATTGTTTTACTTTTGATGTGACCATTCTTTTTCAGTGCCAGATAAATTTTAGTCGATAATTGGCGACTCTCTTCACTGTGTGTAGAGTGATAATTGTCATAACTGATATTGAAGCCTGCAAAATCCTGCTGATGCTCTTTGCTCATTTCTTCAATCATGGCTTCTGGAGTTATACCCAATTGTTGAGCTTTCAGCATAATTGGAGTGCCGTGGGCATCGTCAGCGCAGATGAAATGAACTTCTTTGCCGCGCATTCGTTGATAACGGACCCAGATATCTGCCTGAATGTGCTCAAGGATATGACCGAGATGAATTGAACCGTTAGCATAAGGTAACGCGCAGGTTACCAATAATTTATTCGCGACGTGAGACATAGTAAGGATCTTACTTCCATAAAATTAATAAAAGGGACTTTGATGGTAACCGATCCGTCATGATGTCGCTAGGGCAATAATCGAGTTTTTGCAAGAGAAATTTCAGTTGGCAAATTGAGGTAAGGCATTATCGTAGTCATCTACTATCTGATATGATAGATGCACTCATATATTTAATAAATAATGAAAACGAGAGGAGCCGGGATGAGTGATAAATCCCCCGAGCAGACCACCCCTGAGATTCTGAACGAAAAAGTTTCAGGTGTCTTGTCTACTTTTGAACACCCGACATTGAAACGTAATCTGCTTTCTCTAAAAGCATTACATCAATGTGCGATGATTGACGATGTTCTTCATATCGAATTAGTGATGCCATTTGTTTGGAAAAAACCTTTCCAAGTCCTAATCGAAGAAAAAACAGCTGAACTTCGCAACATCACTGGTGCAAAAGCCATTGAATGGAAACTCAAGCACAATATTTCAACCTTACGTCGCGCAAATGATCTGCCTGGTGTTAATGGTGTTCGTAATATTCTTGCAGTGAGCTCTGGTAAAGGTGGCGTAGGTAAATCAAGTACAGCAGTTAACCTTGCATTAGCACTTGCACAAGAAGGCGCTAAAGTAGGTATTCTTGATGCTGATATTTATGGTCCGTCTATTCCTAATATGTTGGGTACCACAATGGAGCGTCCAACGTCTCCTGATGGACAACATATGGCACCGATTATGGCTTATGGTTTAGCGTCTAACTCTATCGGTTATTTAGTCACTGATGATAATGCGATGGTATGGCGTGGTCCTATGGCGAGCAAAGCATTAATGCAAATGCTCCAAGATACGCTGTGGCCTGACTTGGATTATTTGGTTATCGATATGCCACCGGGAACAGGTGATATTCAATTAACCTTATCTCAAAATATCCCAGTAACTGCTGCTGTTGTAGTAACAACACCACAAGATATTGCGCTGGTGGATGCGATGAAAGGGATTGTCATGTTTAAGAAAGTCAATGTGCCTGTATTAGGTATTATTGAAAACATGAGCGCACATATTTGTAGCAACTGTGGTCACCTTGAACCTATCTTTGGTACTGGTGGTGCGGCGAAATTGGCTGAGAAGTATCATTGCGAATTATTAGGTCAAGTTCCTCTTCATATCTCTTTACGTGAAGACTTAGACCGCGGACAACCAACAGTGATGCGTGATCCTGAAGGCGAGTTTGCTGATATTTATCGCGAAATCGCATCAACAGTTTCTGCTCAAATGTATTGGGATGGAGATGCAATCCCAACGGAAATTTCTTTCCGCGCAGTGTAATTGCTGTTCAATAATACATTGAATTATTTGCTGATTTAAATGGAGAGTCATTTGGCTTTCCATTTTTTACATGCGATTTCCGACTGTTTTTGATAAAAAACAAATAGATTTCTGGTTTTACGCTGGAACCAGAGTGATTTCAAAACTATAATCTGCGCTAGCGTAATATTTACATATTATTACGTTATCCCTCTTTTTATTTCAAACCAGGTTTTTGATTATGGCTGACACAGCACATCAGTGCACAATTGTAGGTATCGCTGGAGCTTCTGCTTCGGGTAAAAGTCTTATTGCAAGTACGCTTTACCGCGAATTAAGAGCGCAAGTAGGTGATCATAATATCGGTGTGATACCAGAAGATTGTTATTATCGTGACCAAAGTGATTTAACGATGGAAGAACGATATAAGGTCAATTATGACCACCCAAATTCGATGGATCACGCACTTTTATATCAGCATTTGTGTGAACTCAAAGCAGGAAAAACCATCGAACTCCCTCAATATGACTACGTTGCTCACACTCGCAAAGCAGAATCCATTCCTTTTCAACCCAAAAAAGTTATTATCATTGAAGGCATCTTATTATTAACAGATAAACGCCTGCGTGAAGAGATGGATTTCTCTATCTTTGTTGATACGCCATTAGATATTTGCTTAATGCGTAGAATTAAACGTGATGTGAATGAACGTGGACGTAGCTTAGACTCAGTCATTGAACAATATAATAAAACCGTTCGTCCTATGTTCTTCCAGTTTATTGAACCTTCTAAACAATATGCCGATATTATTGTTCCTAGAGGGGGTAAAAACCGTGTTGCGATTGATATTCTGAAAGCAAAAATTGGTCAGTTCTGCGAATAATAGATTCATTTGTGGGCAGCTTTCATGCATGATGAAACTGCCTGTTTAATTTGAAGAAGGAAATAAAATGCGATTATGCGACCGTGATATTATTCAGTGGCTGGATGAAGGTAAATTAGTCATTGAACCCCGCCCGCCCATCGAGCGAATTAACGGCGCAACAGCAGATGTTTGCTTAGGAAACCAATTCCGTGTTTTCCAAGGTCATACTGCAGCTTATATTGATTTAAGTGGCCCTAAGGCAGAAGTGAATGCAGCGCTAGAGCGTGTAATGAGTGATGAAATTGTTTTACCTGAAGGTGAGGCATTTTTCTTACATCCTGGTGAATTAGCGTTAGCTGTGACACTTGAATCAGTCACTTTGCCTGACAATGTTGTTGGATGGTTAGATGGACGCTCATCATTAGCTCGTTTAGGTTTAATGGTGCATGTTACCGCTCATCGTATTGATCCCGGCTGGCATGGACAAATCGTATTAGAGTTTTTCAATTCAGGTAAACTGCCTCTTGCATTAAGACCGGGTATGGTGATTGGTGCATTAAGCTTTGAACCTATGTCTGGTTCTGCTGATAGACCTTATAATCGTCGTCAAGATGCAAAATATAAAAATCAACAAGGTGCAGTTGGTAGTCGGATTAGTGAAGATTAACTATCTTTATAATCATTATTATCATATTTCACTAAACGGGTAATTGTATGAAAAGGTTTCTGACAACACTGGCTATTTTGCTTGTGGTGATTTTGGCAGGCTTAACAGCGTTAGTTTTACTCATTAACCCGAATGATTTCCGTGGATACCTTGTTGAAAGGGTCGAAAAACAAAGCGGTTATAAACTTACATTACAAGATGATATGCGTTGGCATGTATGGCCAAAGTTAAGCATTATTAGTGGTAAAATGTCATTGACAGCACCCGGTGCTGAAATGCCTTTAATTACAGCCGATAATATGCGTCTTGATGTTGAGTTATTACCGCTACTTTCTCATCAACTTGAAGTAAAAGAAGTCATGCTTAAAGGTGCCGTTGTTCGCCAAACACCAGAAAGCAAAGCTATTCCTAAAATATCACCGCCTTCTACTCCTCGAGATATTTCTCGCCCAGTACCAGTAATCGAACCTAGAGCCAATAATTGGCAATTGAATATCGCCAAAATAAAAATTTCAGACAGCTTAATTATTTGGCAAATGAAAGATGGTGAGCAGCTTAATTTACGTGATATTAATTTATCGTTGAAAACAGACGAGAAAAAACAAGTTAGTCTTGAGATGACCACGAAAGTGAATCGTGACCGTCGTGAGATCACTCTAAATGTTGCCGCTAATGCGGATATGAACAGTTATCCTTACAAAATTGTAGGTAATATCACACAGTTAGATTATGCTTTATCAGGAATAGGTATCCCTGAAAATGGCATAGCAGGAAGTTTAACCTCAGATTTTACGATCCAAAATGAAGGTGTGAGAAAAATTTCACTTGATAACTTAAATCTCACTGCTAATGATAGCCAACTGCAAGGTAATATCAGTGCGGAATTTGCAGGTAAAACACGTTATCAGGTTGATTTAAAAGGTGAACAATTAAATTTAAATACGTTGTTACCAGAGCTAGCTGCGGCTAAAACAACGGAAACCGTATTATTGGCCCCTAAAGATAATAAGGCGCCATCATCATTTTCATTATTTAATACTGCACATGCAGCGCCAGCGCCAAATACCACAATTATGGCAAAGCCGGTTATTACTTCGGTTACTATTGAAAATAAAGAATATGATTTAACGCATTGGGGGGATATTGAATTTACCCTGAAATTAGCACTGAATAAGCTTCTTTATAAAGATTTAGAGATTAATAATTTTAAACTTGATGCGCTAAATAATCCTAATTCGCTGAATATTCAAACCTTAACAGGGCACGTTCTTCAAGGTGACTTCTCACTTCCAACTGTTATCTCTACAAGCATTGTGCCAGCACATATCAGCGTGGATGTCACAATGAACAATATTCCATTACAGCCGCTATTGCGTGTGTTTAATCAACCTGAAAATTTCAGTGGATTAATTTCGGTAAAAGGGAATTTAGAAGGTGCGGGATATAACCGAAAAGCCTTTTATCATTATTGGCAAGGTACGCTCAATACATCTGTTAGCCAATTTAAAATGCAAGGATTAAATGTCCCGCAGGTTATTCAGCAATCAGTCGCTCAAGCGACAGATAAAGTAATTTATCCTGAAGATATTGAGAGTTACACCCAAGCAGATAATGTCATTGCCCAATTTAAATTAACCCCAAAAGGACAATTGACGGTTAGTTCCCTTGATGCTCAAGCTGATGCTTATCAAATTAAAGGGCAGGGTAAAGTTAACCTTCAACGTCATGATCTTGATGTAACATTATTGGTTAATATTAAAAAAGGGTGGGGTAAAGAAAATGAATTTATTCGCCAACTGGCTAAAATTGATATTCCTTTAAGGCTTTATGGGGATTGGAATGCAGTGCAATATGAACTTAATATTGAAAAATTACTGCGTGATCAATTACAGCAAAAAGCGAAACAAGCCATCGATAATTGGCTAAATAAACAAGATGCTGAAAGCCCTGAAGTAAAAGCACTTAATCAGCTATTGAAGAAAATCTAATTTCACGATTTTTAACTTCATCACATTCTTAATAAAAGCACACTATTTTGATAATGGTGTGCTTTTTGCTTTATATCTATCATTTAATTTATGTTTTGAATGAAAAGTAAGCATTCGTGCTATGTATATGTAAAAAAATAGTCGTTTTTTTTGATATATGTCATACACTGCAACGTTGCCTTTGGGCAGAGTGTGTCAATCGCACTAAACGCAAAAATGATGATAAAAATAAAAAACTTCATTTTATAAATGACTACGTTAGACAGGATAAATAAATGATTGAAATTCTTATCGGCGCCTTCGTTGCTGTAGGCGTTGGACGTTATATTGTAAAAGGCTATTCACCAACCGGTGTTTTAATGACAGGTGGTCTGTTATTACTGATCATCAGCGTTATTATGGGAAGAGCTGTTTTACCTGCAAGTGCAACTGCGACAGGCTATGGCTTAATCGATATTGTTGAGTATGTGAAAAATCTACTAATGAGCCGTGGTGGCGATTTAGGTATGATGATCATGATACTTTGTGGTTTTGCTTCTTATATGACACACATCGGTGCTAATGATGTTGTTGTTAAATTAGCATCACGCCCACTAAAAATGATTAACTCACCATATCTTTTGATGGTTGCGGCTTACATTGTTGCATGTTTGATGTCACTGGCTGTTTCATCAGCAACAGGTTTAGGGGTGTTGTTAATGGCAACTCTATTTCCTGTTATGGTGAATATGGGAATTAGTCGCGGTGCTGCTGCTGCAATTTGTGCGTCTCCAGCTTCTATTATTTTAGCGCCAACATCAGGTGATGTTATTTTAGCCGCTGAAGCGTCTCAAATGCCGCTGATTGATTTCGCATTTAAAACCACATTACCTATCTCTATTGCTGCAATTATTGGTATGTGTATCGCTCATTTCTTCTGGCAGCGTTATCTTGACCGTAAAGAGCATATCGAAACAGAAATGTTAGACGTGAATGAGATCAAAACTCACGCACCAAGTTTCTATGCGATTTTACCTTTCACACCAATTATCGGTGTTCTCGTTTTTGATGGTAAATGGTTACCAGAACTTCATATCGTTGCCATTATCATCATCTGTATGATTTTAGCGGCTATTATCGAATTTATTCGCAGCTTCAGTGCAAAACAAGTTTTTGAAGGTTTAGAAGTTGCTTACCGCGGTATGGCAGATGCATTTGCTCAAGTTGTTATGTTATTAGTCGCAGCAGGGGTATTTGCTCAAGGTTTAACAACAGTTGGCTTTATTAATGCATTAATTGAAGGTGCTCAGTCATTAGGTTCAGGTGCGATTGTGATGATGATTGCATTGGTATTAATTACCATGTTAGCGGCAATGACCACAGGCTCTGGTAACGCACCATTCTATGCATTTGTTGAATTAATTCCTCGTTTAGCAAGCAATATGGGCGTTAACCCAGCTTATTTAACGATTCCAATGTTACAAGCTTCAAACTTAGGCCGTACATTATCACCTGTTTCTGGTGTTGTGGTTGCAGTATCAGGTATGGCAAAAATTTCACCTTTCGAAGTGATGAAACGTGTTTCTGTTCCTGTATTAGTTGGTCTTGTTATTGTCATTGTTGCGACTGAAATTCTTGTACCAAGTACATTGGGTTAATTGTTACTGTATTGAATTAATCTAAGATTATTGTTTTAAATTTTATTGGCGGGCTTTGTGATAAAACAAAGCCCGTTTTTTATTGGCTTAAGAAAAGTTGTATAGAAAATAATTATTTAAACTGAATAAAGGCATATGCGACTTTTTTAGTACCTTCATATATTTCAAATTTTTCTAATTCTTCTAATAAATGATGAGGGGCATGTTCAACTAAAAATTGCATATTACCCTCACTTATCCAATGTTTAGACTCTTGTTGTGTGTGAAAGATTTCAATCGCAAGGTCCCAATTATTTGGTTCGTAAGGTAGTTGAGTGGTTGGATAATAAAAACCACTCAAAGGAGGTGGTGATAGTCTTCCTCCTTCAACAGAGGTTAACCAAACGATTTTAACGCTGACATTGGTATGCATATTATTTTCCAGTAGACACAATCTTCAGATAAAAAATATCCGCCATAAAGGCGGATATTTAAAGTGTTAATTGAGATTACGCTTCGTCTACGTCCTCATTATCGTCAGTTTTAGGTTCAACGATACGTACTTTATTAATTCGATGGTTATTCACTTCTAATGGTTCAAACTCAATACCATCAATCAAGATTTTTTCACCAACGGTTGGTACGCGTTGTAAGTGTTCCATTAACAAGCCCGCTAAGGTTTCATACTCACGTTTTTCATCCAATTTGATTGGAATATAAAGCACTAAGTCTTCAAGTGGTGTAAAGCCATTAACTGTCCATGACCCATCTTCATTTTGAACTAAGTCATGACGCGAATCGTTTTCTTCAGAACTGACTGGCAAGTTACCCGCGATGGTTTCCATAACGTCAGTCAGCGTCACGATCCCTTCTACTGAACCAAATTCATCTACGACAAAAGCAAAGTGTGTATGAGCACTACGGAACTGCTCTAACGCTTGCAGCAAGGATAAACCTTCAGGGAAGATCAATGGTTGTGTGACCAGTAAACGTAAGTTTAGAGGCTCATTACGCAATTGTTGATTCAACAGTTGAATAATATTGACCACACCAATGGGTTCATCGCTATATTGTTCATCCGTGATCACGAGGCGAGAGTGCGGATCCTTTTCCAACAATTGGCGGATATCATCTTGTGTTGCATTCAAGTCTACGTATTCAACATCATGGCGAGACGTCATGATACTGTTCACATTACGTTGGCTTAAACCAAGCACACGCACAATCATTTGGCGCTCTTGAGGATCAAACACTTCTTCTGAACTGGAGACTAAATCAGATGTGTGAGGATCTAATTCAGAAGATTCAGACTTACCATTAATAATACGTAACACCGCTTCTGCTGTGCGTTCACGTAAAGAGCGGGAAGCAGACAAGAAGCGACGACGGTTAAATTGTGCTAGCTGATTAAAGACTTCTATCATGATAGAGAAGCCAATCGCTGCATACAGGTAACCTTTTGGAATGGCGTAACCAAAGCCTTCGGCAACTAATGCAAAACCAATCATCAGCAAGAAGCTTAAACACAAGATAACAATGGTTGGGTGATTATTGACGAAATTTGTTAGAGGCTTACTTGCAAGGATCATCAAGAACATTGCAATAGTGACAGCCGCAATCATAACGCCTAAATGATCAACCATACCCACAGCGGTTATCACTGAGTCAAGCGAGAATACCGCATCTAGCACGATAATTTGTGCAACAACAGACCAAAAGCTGGTCGTTTTGCGTTGTTTCCCTTCGTTGTGATCTTTACCTTCTAGCCGTTCATTAAGCTCCATAGTGGCTTTAAACAGCAAGAATATCCCTCCGAGAAGCATAATTAAATCTCTCGCACTGAAAGGGTGATCAAACAGTGTAATAAGAGGTTTTGTCAGAGTGATAAGCCAAGAGAGACTAAATAACAACACAATCCGCATAACAAGGGCACACAATAAGCCTGTTATACGAGCTTTATCTCTTAGTTTTGCTGGGAGTTTATCTGCCAGAATAGCAATGAAAACAAGGTTATCAATACCAAGTACGATTTCGAGAACAATTAGGGTGGAAAGTCCTACCCAGATCGTCGGATCCAAGATCCATTCCATACAGTTTGTTTTACCTTCTATAAAGACGGCATATGCCGACTTGGGAATAATGAGCAATTTGAAGGAAATTTTCAATAAATTATTATCGATCGCAGGGGAATAATTTCATTTTGTCTAAAAGATTGTGATACCAATTACATCAATAACTACCACCAAGTGAGAGAGTGAGTTACTATGTGATCAGGTTAACAAATTGTCAGTACATTGATACTGGCAGGTTTATTTTCAGACGGGAGTTATTTTCATGTCAAAACAGCAAATCGGCGTGGTTGGTATGGCAGTTATGGGACGTAACCTTGCGCTAAATATTGAAAGCCGTGGTTATTCTGTATCTATTTACAACCGCTCAAGCGATAAAACCAACGAAGTTATCGCTGAAAATCCAGGTAAAAAACTGGTTCCGAATTATTCTATTGAAGAGTTTGTTGATTCGTTAGAAAAACCGCGCCGTATTTTATTAATGGTAAAAGCGGGTGAAGCAACGGATAAAACAATTGCTGCATTGACACCGCATTTAGATAAAGGCGATATCCTTATCGATGGCGGAAATACTTTCTTTAAAGACACCATTCGTCGTAACCGTGAATTATCAGCACAAGGTTTTAACTTCATTGGTACTGGTGTCTCTGGTGGTGAAGAAGGCGCATTAAAAGGCCCTTCAATCATGCCGGGTGGACAAAAAGAAGCTTACGAATTAGTTGCTCCAATATTGGAGAAAATTGCGGCTGTTGCTGAAGGCGAACCTTGTGTGACTTATATCGGTGCTGATGGCGCGGGTCACTATGTGAAAATGGTTCACAACGGTATCGAATATGGCGATATGCAACTGATTGCAGAAGCGTATTCAGTATTAAAACACTCTTTAGGTCTAACTAATGAAGAATTAGCAGAAACCTTTACCGAGTGGAATAAAGGTGAATTAAGTAGCTACCTGATTGAAATTACTGCGGATATTTTCCGTAAAAAAGATGACGAAGGTAAATACCTTGTTGACGTTATTCTTGATGAAGCGGCAAATAAAGGTACAGGTAAATGGACTAGCCAAAGCTCTTTAGACTTAGGCGTACCAGTTACTCTTATCACTGAGTCTGTATTTGCTCGTTATATCTCTTCATTAAAAGATCAACGTGTTGCTGCATCTAAAGTATTATCAGGCCCAACACCCAAAGCATTCTCTGGCGATAAAAAAGCCTTTATTGAAAATGTACGTCGCGCACTGTATTTAGGTAAAATTGTCTCTTATGCTCAAGGTTTCCAACAACTGAAAGCAGCATCAGACGAATATAACTGGGATTTAAACTACGGTGAAATCGCGAAGATTTTCCGTGCGGGTTGTATTATTCGTGCTCAATTCCTGCAAAAAATTACAGATGCTTATAATGAAGATGCAAGCATTGCAAATCTGCTGTTAGCACCATATTTCAAACAAATTGCTGATGATTACCAACAAGCTTTACGTGATGTTGTTTGTTATGGAGTGCAAGCAGGTATTCCTACTCCAACATTCTCTGCTGCTATTTCTTACTACGATAGCTATCGTGCAGAAGTGTTACCAGCAAACTTAATCCAAGCTCAACGTGACTACTTTGGTGCGCATACTTATAAACGTACTGATAAAGATGGCGTATTCCATACAGAGTGGATGGAATAAATAGATTTAATATTAGGTTATATAATTAAAATATAACAAAGAAAAGGTGCTCAAATTGAGTACCTTTTTTATTTAATGAAAATAAATATCCAATTATTTATATTGCAGGGTATAAACAACACTACTATTAACTTTACCAGCCGTTGTTGTGCTTGTTGCATAATATTGAATGGTATAAGGTAATGTGGCTAAAAAGTGTCGACCTCAATCTTCACATATCATTTTCTATTGGCAGATCTTTCTAATAGAGGTATTGCTCTTTCTTCTCCCCAGCTTTGTAGTGCCGCTAAAACGTGAGAGAGTGATTCTCCATCTTCACTGAGTTTATATTCAACTTTGGGCGGAATCTCAGCATACACTTTGCGCTCAATAAGCCCATCAGATTCAAGTTCACGTAACTGTTTAGTCAGCATTCGAGGCGTTATTGAAATAAGTTTTCTTTTTAGCTCATTAAATCGCAGTATTTTTCCCTGTAAATGGTAAAGGATCATACCTTTTCCTTTACCTCCCATTAGCTCTAAAGACGCTTCAACAGGGCATCCATCATAGGTGTAGTCGTTATATCTATTCTTTTTGACAGTATCCATTTGTATCCTATATACATAAATTGTACGTACTTGTCAGATAGTAAATTATAATTAAAATGTGCTCGATACAAGTGTCTTACTTTGGAATAGGTGTAATAAATGAATTTATTAAAGATATTGAAAACACGTTATGCGACAAAACATTTTGATAAAAACAAAGTGATCCCTGAGCAAGAATTAGAACAAATTAAAGCATTATTACAACTAAGCCCATCAAGTGTGAACACTCAACCATGGCATTTTATCATCGCGAAAACTGATGATGCTAAGCAGAAAATTGCTGGCTCAACAGAGGGTGGATATGAGTTCAATAAAGAGAAAATATTAAGTGCTTCACATGTTGTGGTTATGTGTGCAAGAAATACGTTATCTGAAGAATATCTCTCTCATTTGCTTGAATTAGAAGATCAAGCAGGACGATATCCAGAAGCCGAATTTAAAGAGCAAAATAATCTCGCAAGATCATTTTTTGTTAATCTACATGAAAAACAACTTGGTGATTTATCTCATTGGATAGAGAAGCAGGTTTATTTAAATATGGGATCACTATTACTAGGTGCCGCAACGTTAGGAATAGATGCTCTTCCAATGGAAGGTTTTGATTTATCAAAAATAGATTCAACATTTTCTTTAAATGATAAAGGTCTTCATGCTGTGACAATTGTTGCATTAGGTTATAGAGAAGAAGATGATTTCAACTACAATTTGCCAAAATCAAGATTGCCACAAAGTGAAATTATCACAGATATTTAGATTTTAAGTTTTTGATTTAAACCTCACTTTATTAAGTGAGGTTTTTTCATTATAGCTTTTATTTTAGTTAATGATTATCGTTGTTTAATAAGCTCAGTAATATCTATTTTATCTGATGTAAGATCGGTATCTAAATGAGTCTCTTTAGATATTTTCCCACTAAAAACATCATTCATTCTTTGTTTATCTAATGCATTTTCCCAGCGAGCGACAACAATACAGGCGCAAGCGTTACCGACAAGATTAGTTAATGCACGACACTCTGACATAAAGCGATCAATACCTAGAATTAATGCCATACCTGCGACGGGAACGCTAGGTACTACTGATAATGTTGCAGCTAAAGTAATAAAACCAGCTCCTGTCACACCTGCTGCGCCTTTTGAGCTAATCATAGCAACTAAGAGTAATGTAATTTGTTCTGTTAACGATAAATCAACGCCCGTTGCTTGTGCAATAAATAGGGCAGCCATGGTCATATAAATATTAGTGCCATCTAAATTAAAGGAATAACCTGTAGGAATAACTAAGCCGACGACTGATTTTTTACAACCCAGTTTTTCCATTTTACTCATTAATGTAGGTAGTGCGGCTTCAGATGAAGATGTACCTAATACAAGCCAGAGCTCATCTTTTATGTACTTAATTAAAGAGAGGATAGAAAAGCCATTATATTTAGCAACCGCACCTAAAACCACTAACACAAAAAGTAATGCGGTTAAATAAAAAGTAATTACCAACAACATTAAATTGCCAATGGAAGAAATACCATATTTGCCTATTGTAAAAGCCATTGCGCCAAAAGCACCAATCGGCGCTAATTTCATTAGCATACCAACCATCTTAAAGACGGGTTCACAAAGATGTTGTAAGAATTTTAATACAGGCTCACCTCGTGATCCTGTTGATGCTAATGCTAAGCCAAAAACCACAGAAACAAACAGTACTTGTAAGATATTACCGTTTACTAGTGGGCTAACGATAGTATCAGGGATGATATTCATGAAAAAATCAACGAGAGAAGAGTTATGTGCCTGTGTGACATACATTTCTACTCGGCTACTATCTAATGACTCAGGAGAGATATTTAAACCATCACCAGGACGAATAACATTGGCAGTGATTAATCCAATGATGAGCGCAATCGTAGAAAATGTAAGAAAGTAAATCATTGATTTACCAGCTACTTTTCCGACGGCTTTCATATTATTCATACCAGCAATGCCTGTCACTACGGTTAGAAAGATAACAGGTGCGATGATCATTTTTACTATTTTGATAAACCCATCACCCAAAGGTTTGAATGACTCACCAATATCAGGGTAAAAATGTCCTAATAGAATACCGAAAATGATAGCAATAATAACTTGGATATATAACACACGATAAAAGGGGAGCTTGCGGGATGAAGTCTGCATAAAAATTCCCTGTAACTGAAAGATATTGACTAAATAAAAAAGAAATTATGATGTAAATTATTATTTACATTTATTATGTTGTGACAGGTAACTTAAAGGTATGCGTAAATCAGGTCAATAAAATAAAGTTGATTTTATCAAATATTGTGCTCTTCATCTAAAAAATTAGATTTAATTTCAATTTATCGCTATTTGTGGAATTTATTTTTCTTAAATCAATAAGTTAATGAAATTATAATTTGTTTTAATTTATTGTATTTCTTTAAAATTATGTATATTTTGTTTTGTTTTTTGGTGAATAAAATGATTAAAATGTAAAAAATATGGGGTGAGGAGGGGAAAATGGGGGGTGTGATTATAATTATTTGTTTTTATTGAGTTTTTTGTTAAGGGAGAAATGAGCTACTGATAAACCCTTCAATATAAATAAACTCTAACCAACAAACAAATAAGCATTCAGAAAGAACAATAATAAAGGCGAGTATTGAAGGAAACTCTGAAGTATCTCTTACCAAGATAAAAAAACGAAGTAGCATGATTGCAGAAAACAGAATTTTTATTGCTAAAGCAAATGCAACAAAATAAATAGCGATATATAGAGAGAAAACACGGTGACACAACAACGATATAAAAAAGAACAATACTACTAACAATTATTATGGCAGAACCACCCAACCAATATTTAAAAAATCATAAAAATAAGCAAATAATAATCTATGAGAAAAAGAGACAATAATAAATAAATTATAAAAAAGACAAGTGTTTGTTCGTAGTGGTAAGGAATATAAAAAATAAAAGAGCACATCAGCGCTCTTTTATAGATCATAGAAAATGGTCTTTATTTTACTGGGATTTTAATTGCATTGTCAGATTCAATTTCAATAGGCGCTAATGGAGCATCTTCAATAAATTCACTTGATGCTCTGCCACTAAAGACATCATTCATTCTTTCTTTATCTAAAGCATTTTCCCAACGAGCAACAACTATGCAGGCGCAAGCATTACCCACAAGATTAGTTAATGCACGACACTCTGACATAAAGCGGTCAATTCCTAGAATTAATGCCATACCCGCGACAGGAACACTAGGTACAACAGATAAGGTGGCAGCTAAAGTAATAAAACCAGCACCAGTCACACCCGCT
Organism: Proteus sp. CA142267; assembly: GCF_003336825.1. NCBI lineage: Bacteria > Pseudomonadati > Pseudomonadota > Gammaproteobacteria > Enterobacterales > Morganellaceae > Proteus > Proteus sp. CA142267. Next base: position 219,219 of record NZ_QPMG01000002.1, read on the forward strand.
GCACCTTTTGAACTTATCATGGCAACTAAGAGTAGTGTGATCTGCTCTGTCAATGAAAGATCAATACCTGTCGCTTGTGCAATAAATAGAGCCGCCATGGTCATGTAGATGTTAGTACCGTCTAAGTTAAAGGAATAACCTGTTGGAATAACTAAACCGACAACTGATTTTTTACAACCTACATTTTCCATTTTACGCATTAAGCTAGGTAATGCTGCTTCTGAAGAAGAGGTACCTAATACTAACCAAAGTTCATCTTTAATATATTTAATTAACGAGAGAATAGAGAAGCCGTTATATTTTGCAACAGCACCTAACACGACAAGAACGAATAATAATGAAGTTATATAGAAAGTTAGAACAAGTAATACCAAGTTACTGATTGATGAAATACCATACTTACCAATAGTAAAGGCCATTGCACCAAAAGCACCGATAGGGGCTAATTTCATTAGCATACCGACCATTTTGAATACAGGTTCAGAAAAGTTTTGTAAAAACTTAAGAACCGGCTCTCCTCGAGTACCAATAGACGCTAAGGCAATACCAAAGACCACAGAAACAAACAGAACTTGTAAGATATTACCGTTAACTAATGGGCTGACAACAGTATCAGGGATGATATTCATCAAGAAACCAACAATCGAAGAGTCATGTGCTTTTGCTACATAACTTTCTACTTTGCTTGCATCTAATGAGGCAGGGGAAATATTCAATCCATCACCAGGACGAATAATATTCGCGACAATCAAACCAATAATTAATGCAATGGTAGAGAAACTCAGGAAGTAAGCCATGGATTTACCCGCGACAGTACCTACCGCTTTCATATTATTCATACCTGCAATACCTGTTACCACAGTTAAGAAGATAACAGGTGCGATGATCATTTTTACAATTTTGATAAATCCATCACCAAGCGGTTTAAAGGATTCACCCACGTCAGGGTAAAAATGCCCAAGCAAGATACCGAGTAAGATGGCGACGATAACTTGCACGTATAGCACTTTATAAAGTGGTTGTTTTTTAGTTGAAGTTTGCATGAAGATTTCCCTGCACCTATTGGTACATTGTTTATATATTTATTTGTATGTTAGAAAATAACCGACATGTAAATAAGATTTTACATTATTGTATTTTTATTGGAGCTAACTTAAATGTACGAGTAAATCAGGTCAATAACATAAAATCTATTTAGTTAATTATTGAGTGCTGAATCGAAAAAAATAGTTAAAAATTTCTGTTTTGTACATTCTGTAGCGTTATAGCCAAGGTAATATGAAATTAATGGAATTTATTCTGATTTATTGATTATTTTTGGTGTTAAATGTTGGCGTTTTTTTAGGTTAGATTATCTAATATTACTTTCTGGTGTGTAAATCTATATATACAATAAGAATAGATATCATGATAACAATTACCCTTAACTGAATTATGATTAGGGTAATTGTTAAAAATAAATCAGTTATTTTTATTACTCACTTTCTTCATCTCGAATAAAAGAGATTAATTCAGGTTGTGCAATACGTTTGTAATCTTGCGTATTAAGAATAATTGAGCGCTCTAGTGTTCCTGCATTAAAAGCAAGCTCATCAAAACGTTCAAAGAGCAGAGGGTCAGCCACAAGTTTTAATGAAGGGTGGAAACTAAAAGGAGGGATTGCACCAAATACGCATTGAGTAAGATCATCCACTTCTTTAGGGCTTGCTAGAGATGCCCTTGTTCCACCAATTTGGTGAGCAAGTTTTGATAGATCGGCTTGTTTATCGGCGGGTAATATTGCAAGAACATGTTGTTTAATGCCGTTACCTTTTATATGGCAAACAAGTCCTTTTGCTCCCTGTCCTAATTGTGTTCCTCTGATTTTTGCAACTTCTTCAGAACGACCTGCGGTAGGGTGTTCCATTACACGATAAGTAGCGTGGTTGTTATCTAATAAAGTAGTAAGTTGCTCAAAAATAGTCAAAGACATCAATGGCTCCTGATTTAATAAGTTATTTATTTAGGGTCATTATACGACTTTAAAAAAAATATTCTGCTGTGATGTTCACGGCTGGTTTTGATTATTTTGATAAGCTTTTCAAATTATTTTGTTACAAATGATAATATGTTAATAGTATTATCCTATTGAATTAATAGGGTAATTGGACTTCTTTATTTAATTACCTGTACTAACATTATAAACAAATTGATATTTATTCATTATTTTGATGATGATCAATTTAAGAATAAAAAGAATAGAACATATTAAAACGTAGATTTAATTACTAAAAAGGAAGTCAATAATGGCAGTTTCAACATTCTATATCCCTTCTGTAAATAAAATTGGTGCTGGTTGTCTTGCTGATGCTGTAAGTTCAATGAAAGACTTCGGTTTTCATAAAGCGTTGATCGTCACTGATAGCATTTTAAATCAACTGGGTGTTGTTGATAAAGTCAGTAAGTTACTGACAGAAGCTGGTATTTCTAGCGTAACTTATGACGGAACTGCACCAAACCCTACTGTTGAAAACGTAGAAGCGGGTTTAGCTCTGCTGAAAGAAAATCAATGTGACTGTGTAATTTCTTTAGGTGGTGGCTCTCCACATGACTGCGCGAAGGGCATTGCGTTAGTCGCTTCTAACGGTGGAAAAATTGCGGATTATGAAGGTGTTGACCGCTCTGAAAAACCTCAATTACCACTTATTTCTATTAATACCACAGCAGGTACAGCTTCAGAAATGACACGTTTTTGTATCATCACAGATACCGCGCGTCATATCAAAATGGCTATCGTTGATAAAAACGTTACGCCTCTGTTATCTGTAAATGATTCAGAATTAATGATTGGTATGCCAAAAGGTTTAACTGCGGCAACAGGTATGGATGCATTAACTCATGCTGTTGAAGCGTATGTTTCAAGTGCTGCAAACCCAATTACTGATGCGTGTGCATTAAAAGCTGTCACTATGATCAGCGAATCTTTACGTAAAGTTGTTGATAATGGTGGTGATGCACAAGCTCGTGAAAACATGGCTTACGCTCAGTTCTTAGCAGGTATGGCATTTAATAATGCTTCTTTAGGTTATGTGCATGCTATGGCTCACCAATTAGGTGGTTTCTATAACTTACCTCATGGTGTGTGTAATGCGGTTTTATTACCCCATGTTCAAGCTTATAACATTCAAGCAGCCGCAGATCGTTTAAAAGATATCGCACAAGCAATGGGTGTTGATGTTTCTGCAATGAGCGATGAGCAAGGTGCTAAAGCGTGTATCGAAGAAATTCGTAAAATGGCTAAAGATGTTGGTATTCCTGCAGGCCTGAAAGAATTAGGTGTGAAAGAAGAAGACTTCAAAACATTAGCTGAAAATGCGCTGAAAGATGCTTGTGCAATCACTAACCCAGTTCAGGGTTCTGAAAGTGATGTTATCGAGTTATTCCGCCAAGCAATGTAATGTGTAAGAAATAAATGACAACTAATGCTTGTTGTTTTATCTCTTAACTGAGTAATAAAAGCACCTCAGAATTTCTGATTGAGGTGCTTTTTGTTTAAGTATCGCTTTCTAGTCTGGTAGTTCTAGAGGGGGGGTAATTAGCTAGAAATTATTCGGCTTTTTTATGGCGCTCTTGCAGGCAACCTATTACATCAGAGAGTGATAGTGATTGATCTTGTAATAGTACCATTAAGTGATAGAGCAAATCTGAGGCTTCATTCTTTAGCTCTTCTCGGTCATTAACAGTGGCAGCTAACGCGGTTTCTACACCTTCTTCTCCCACTTTTTGGGCTATACGTTTTGTACCACTGGCATAAAGGCGGGCAGTATAAGAGCTATCTGGTGAGGCATTTTTGCGGTCACGTAATAAATTCTCAAGTTCATAGAGAAATCCCCATTGGCTTTGTGCTGGGGCAAAACAACTTTCAGTACCGTTATGGCAAGTAGGGCCGATAGGATTAGCTAAAATAAGTAAAGTATCGTTATCACAGTCAGGATAAATATTGACTAATTTTAGGAAGTTGCCTGAGGTTTCACCTTTTGTCCATAAACGCTGTTTAGTACGTGAATAGAAGGTAACATTTCCACTTTCTAGAGTGACATTTAATGCTTCTTTATTCATATAACCTAGCATTAATACATCGCCTGAAATGGCATTTTGGATAACCACAGGCATGAGATTATCGACTTTTTCCCAATCTAATTGCGCTAATGTTTCATTATTCATTATATTCTTACCTTAACGTCATTCTTTGCAAGATACTGTTTTAGTTCGTTGATATTAATTATTTGTTTATGAAAAACAGAGGCTGCAAGAGCGCCATCTACATTGGCTAATTTAAATGCATCAAGAAAGTGTGACATTTCGCCAGCTCCCCCTGATGCGATAATAGGAACATCTGCAACTTGGCGTACTAGAGCAAGTTGTTTTAGGTCGTAACCTTGTCTCACACCGTCTTGGTTCATCATATTTAAAACAATTTCACCCGCGCCTAGCTTCTGAACTTCACGTACCCAATCGAGGGTTTTCCAGTGCGTTTGTTGTGTTCGTTTTTCATCGCCAGTGAATTGATAAACTAAATATTCATCGGTTTTTTCATCAAACCAAGTGTCAATACCCACAACAACACACTGCACACCGTAGCGATCTGCTAAACGAGATATCAGTGAAGGATCGGAAAGTGCAGGGGAGTTTATTGAAATTTTATCTGCACCAAATGAGAGAATTTTCCCTGCATCTTCAACAGAGCGAATACCACCAGCAACACAAAAAGGAATATCAATCACTTCAGCGACACGCGATACCCAGCTTTTATCAACAACACGACCATCAGAAGATGCTGTAATATCATAAAATACCAGTTCATCCGCACCTTCTTTGGCATAGCGTTCAGCGAGAGGAACAATATCACCAATGATTTCATGATTACGAAATTGAACACCTTTAACAACTTGTCCATCTCGGACATCAAGACAAGGAATTATGCGTTTTGCCAACATGATATCGCCTCTTTTAATGTAAATTTACCTTCTAATAATGCTCTACCAACAATAATACCGGCAACACCTGATGCTGGAAGATCTGCGATATCTTGTAAATCACCAATGCCGCCCGACGCTTGGAATAAAATATCGGGGAAACGTTGGCTAATTTCTTTATATAGTTCGACATTAGAGCCGGCTAATGTGCCATCACGAGAGATATCGGTACACAACACATGTTTTAATCCGACACTTTGATAAAGCTCGATGATATCTTCAAGTGTGTAGGGTGAGTTTTCTTGCCAGCCACTGACAGCTACCCATTTTTTACCTTGTTTATCAATACGAACATCGAGGGCTAACACAATGGCATCTGCACCATAGCGTTCAAACCATGTTTTTACCATTTCAGGTTGGCTGACTGCGGTTGAGCCAATAACAACTCGACTTGCCCCTGCATCGAGTAGCAATTTCACATCATCTTCTGTGCGAATGCCACCACCCACTTGTACAGGCACAGTGACACAAGCAACAAGTTCTTTTAATAGCGGAATTTGGCGAGCTGAAGGATCTTTTGCACCAGTTAAATCCACTAAGTGAAGTAATTTTGCACCATCTTTCTCATATTGTTGGTAGCGAGTCAGTGGATTATCATCATAATCACGCTGTTTTGCATAATCACCCTGATGTAAACGAACTACTTTTCCATCAATTAAATCTAATGCTGGAATAATCATAACGGGTTACATCTCCAAAAAGTTCTTGATAAGTTGAGCACCAGCTTTTCCTGAACGCTCTGGGTGAAATTGCACTCCATAAAAATTATCTTTTTGAATTGCACTACTAAAACGCGAGCCATATTCAGTTTCAGCAATCGTTGATTTATTGAGCGCTAAAGCGTAGCTATGAACAAAATAAAACCAAGCATCATCACCAAGATCACGAAAAAGAGGGTGACCAGGTTTTGCTAATACTTGGTTCCAACCCATATGAGGTAGTGGTAATCCTGCCGTATCAAGCTTATCTATGGTGCCATCAACTAAACCTAATAAAGGAATGTCTTTACCTTCTTCGCTTAGTGAAGCCAATATTTGCATTCCTAAACAAATACCTAAAACAGGTTGTGTTAACGCTTTAATTAGCGGAATTAGCTCGCGTGCTTTGAGTTGTTCCATCGCGGCTCTAGCAGTTCCTACTCCGGGTAAAAAGAGTTTATCTGCAGATAGCACAACATTTTTTTCATAGGAAATAATTGGATCATAACCAAGTCGCTTAACGGCGTAAGCGACAGAGGCTAAATTGGCACAACCCGTATCAAGAATAACCACTTTCATCACAGAACACCTTTTGAACTTGGTAAAGTATTGCCTTCGACACGAATGGCTTGGCGTAATGTACGGCCAAAGACTTTAAATAAGCTTTCAGCTTTGTGGTGATCGTTTTTGCCTTTCGATTTCAGGTGTAATGTGCATCCCATGGTGTAAGAGAGTGAACGGAAAAAGTGTTCAATCATCTCTGTACTTAAATCACCGACACGTTGATATTTAAATTCGGCTTTATATTCAAGGTGTGGACGACCAGAGATATCTAACGCACAACTTGCAAGGCATTCATCCATTGGTAATGTAAAGCCGAAACGAGCAATACCTCGTTTATCACCTAATGCTTCACGTAATGCTTCACCCAAAGCAAGGCCGGTGTCTTCCACCGTGTGGTGATCATCAATAACTAAGTCACCTTTAACATTGATGTTCATACGAAAGCCACCGTGTGTGGCAATTTGATCAAGCATGTGATCAAAGAAACCGACACCAGTGCTGATCTGGCTATCGCCTTCACGATCAAGCCAAACATCGATCGCAATTTGTGTTTCTTTGGTTTTTCGCTCAATGTGGGCATAGCGATCTTTTTTTGTTAGCTGATCTGTGATAACAGCCCAATTGAGTTCATTGGCATTATAAAGCAGGCCTTTGATACCCATATTTTGAGCTAACTGAATATCAGTTTGTCTATCGCCAATGACGTAGCTGTTATTTTTATCTAGTGCGCCATCAACTAAATACTGGGTGACAAGCCCTGTTTCTGGTTTGCGACAAGGGCAGTTGTCTTCAGGTTTATGAGGACAAATTAAAACATCATCAAATGAGATCCCTTGAGATGAAAAAACTTGCATCATTAAATTATGAGGCGGATCGAAATCTGCTTGAGGAAAACTTTCTGTGCCTAATCCGTCCTGATTTGTGATCATAATGAGTTTATAACCCGCTTTTTGCAGAGCAGTAAGTGCGGGGATCACGCCGTTTTCAAAGGCGAGTTTATCAAGTCTATCAACTTGATAATCTGTTGGTGGCTCAGTGATTAAAGTACCATCACGGTCAATAAAAAGAATTTTTTGGCTCATGGTTGAGATCCCTCAGTTGCGATTTTTTATTGTTATCGTTTTTAATGTTTTATACGTTTGCAGTTTGAATATCTTTTATGGCATTAATCACGCTATCACATTCTTCTGCTGTACCGATAGAAATACGCAAACAGCCATTAAGCCCATATTGACGCTGTTGATCGCGTAAAATAATCCCTCGTTCCCATAAAGTACGGAAAACTAGAGTCGCATCAGTGAATTTCACTAAAATATAGTTGGTTTCACTGTTATACACCTGTTCAACATTAGGCAGTTTTTTTAACGAATCAGATAAAATAGCTCTGTTGCGTGAAATTTCCGCCACTCGTTTTTTCATTATCTCAATACCGGCATCTGTTAGCGCTTGCGCAGCAATATCTGCAACAGGTGTTGAAAGTGGGTATGGTGCGATCACTTTTAGTAATAATTCAATGACAGGAGGGTTGGCAAGTGTAAAGCCACAACGAAGCCCAGCTAAAGCAAAAGCTTTCGATAAGGTTCGCAAAATAACTAAATTCGGATAATCTTCAAGCCATGAAACAATTGATGCTTGTGGGCAAAATTCAATATAGGCTTCATCTATTGCAACAATGGCTTTGCCTTTAGCCAACGCTAATACATCACGAATAAGTGAAGGTTCAATAAGATTTCCTGTCGGGTTGTTAGGACTGCACAGATAGATAAGTTTTACATTATCAAGCTGTGATGCGATGGCTTTGACATCTGGACTCCAATCAGCAAGTGTAGGGACAACACGCTGTTCTATACCGAAGGTTTCAGCACTAACGCTATACATTCCATATGTCGGTGGGCAATAAAGCACCGCGTCTTTACCCGGTTCACAAAACGCACGAATAAGGAGCTCAATCGCCTCATCTGCGCCACGGCTCACTAAGACTTGATTAGCCTCTACACCTGCATATTTTGCGTAACGATTTATGACGTTAACAGGCTGACATTCAGGGTAACGGTTTAAGTTTTTTTCATTAAAAGTAAAGTCAGGTGCAATAGGGTATTCATTTGCATTTAACCAAACAGAACCATTTCCTCCTAAGCGTCGAGCAGACTGATAAGGTGTTAATTCACGTACATTTTTTCTTGCAAGTGTATTGATATCAAATTCAGTTTTCATCACTCTTTTTCCCCTGAGCTAAAGCGTTAACACGAAGTGTGACAGCATTTTTGTGTGCTGTGAGTTGTTCTGCTTGCGCTAATATTTCAATGGTCTGCGCTAAATCAGATAATCCCTGTGCGGTGAGTTTCTGTACTGTCATGCGTTTCATAAAATCAGCTAAGCCTAAGCTTGAGTAGGTTGCTGTATAGCCATAAGTCGGCAGAACGTGATTAGTTCCAGAAGCATAATCTCCTGCTGATTCAGGCGACCAAGCACCAAGGAAAACAGAGCCAGCACTGGTAATACTATCAACACGAGCATCAGCATCATTGGTTTGAATAATTAAGTGTTCTGGGCCATAGCTGTTACTGATTTCAATACACTGGTCGAGATCACGAGTAATAATGACACGGCTTTCTGCAAGTGCTTGTTTCGCGATTTCAGCACGGCTTAATAGTGCCAGTTGTGTTTCAGTTTCCGCTATAACGGCTCTGGCGAGTGTTTCATCCGGTGTTAATAATACAACCTGTGAATCAGGGCCATGTTCAGCTTGTGAAAGTAAGTCAGCAGCAATAAATGCAGGATTTGCGTCTGCATCAGCAATCACTAGCACTTCAGATGGCCCCGCTGGCATATCGATTGCTGCACCTTGTAGCGATTGACTTACTTGGCGCTTTGCTTCAGTTACATAAGCATTACCGGGGCCAAAAATTTTATCAACTTTAGGAATAGATTCCGTACCAAATGCCATGGCTGCAATCGCCTGCGCACCACCGACTTGGAAGATTTCATCAATACCAATTTGTTGAGCAATATATAAAATTTCATCAGCAATAGGGGGCGGTGAGCAAAGAATAACTTTGCGACAACCAGCAATACGGGCTGGAATACCTAACATCATTACCGTTGATAGTAATGGCGCTGAACCTCCGGGAATATAAAGCCCTACTGCATCAATGGGTCTGCTGACTTGCTGACAAAATACACCGGGCTGCGTTTCCACGTTAATAGTGTTGGGAATTTGCGCCTCATGAAAGCGACGAATATTATTCATCGCTTGTGCTATTGCCTGTTTTATTTTGCTATCAAGTCTTGATGAGGCTTCATCGATTTGCGATTTTGACACCAAAACACTTTCCGGCGCTGCCTTATCGAATTTTTGGCTAAGTGCTTTAAGCGCTTTATCCCCATCATTGCGTACCTGTGAAATGATGCTAGCAACTTGTTCTGTAATTGAACCTGATGCAGAAATAGCAGGGCGAGTTAATAGCACTTGTTGCTGTTCTTTAGTGCATTTATTCCAGTAAGTTAATGTATTAAAACCCGTTTTCATTATTTCACCTTATTCCATCATTTTTTCAATTGGTAAAACAAGAATTGAACTTGCACCTAATGCTTTAAGCTTTTCCATTGTTTCCCAGAATAGGGTTTCGCTACTTACCATGTGCATTGCAACACGACTTTGGTCACCAGCCAGAGGTAAAATAGTCGGCCTTTCAGCTCCCGGAAGTAATGCAATCACATCATCAAGGCAATCACTTGGCGCGTGTAACATTATGTATTTTGATTCTCGAGCTTGAATAACACCTTGGATACGTGTCAGTAAGCGGTCGATAAGTGCTTGTTTATCGGCTTCCATTTCACCATCGCGTTGGATCAAGCATGCTTTTGAGCGATAAATCACTTCAACTTCTTTTAATCCATTCGCTTCTAATGTTGCACCAGTAGAAACTAAGTCGCAGATAGAGTCAGCAAGGCCCGCACGAGGCGCGACTTCAACAGATCCATTTAATAAACACGATTTAAACTTGATACCTTTTTGATCTAAATAACGTTTGAGCAGATTTGGATAGGAGGTTGCGATACGAGTATTATTTAAGCATTCCGCACCTTGATAGTTGAAATCGACAGGGGTTGCCAGAGATAAGCGACAGCCACCGAAATCGAGACGGCGTAGCGTCAAGTAACTTGGGTTTTCACCTTGAGAACGACGTTTTAATAATTCTTCTTCTAAAACATTTTCACCGATGATCCCTAAATCAACAACGCCATCCATTACCAATCCTGGAATATCGTCATCTCTAACACGTAAAATATCGATTGGCATATTTTCAGCGTAAGCAATAAGGCGCTGTTGATTTAAGTTAATTTTGATGCCACAACGCGCTAAAAGAGCACGAGAATCATCGCTTAAACGTCCTGATTTTTGCATTGCGATTCTTAATCTTGCTTTATCTAACATAATATTACCCTATCATTGTCCATATTTTTGTGATGAAAATTAGCTATAAAAAAACCCCGGAAGTTGCCTTCCGGGGTTTTAGTTGTTATCTGCATTCAGACCACCGGAAGCGTTTCTTAAACGTCTTCCAGCACTCATCGCCTGAAAGACTAGTCAGGGTGATGGTGATGATGATGGTTTAGTTGAATGCTATACATAATTATTTTCCTAGCTAATAACACTATTTGTTATTTAATAATGCCCGTTACTGTTAATCTGTATTTAGTAACCTGCATTTAGAATTTGTCTGCCTTTCAACCTACATGATTTACAAAGCAGAAAGCAACCTATTTTTTAATAATAATTTAATTATTTTATAACCTTTTGTTTTTAATGTGATTTTAATATTTCTCTTATTTACTTAATGGAACAAGTAGGAGAGTATATAGGGAGATGCTAAACGTTCACGAAATATAAGTAGTATTTATAAGTAATGGCGAAACGAAAATTATATAGCATACTTTGATTAAGCCATTTAAGTAGGGGAGCAAAATGAAACGAATAACCATCGTAGGATTAGGTTGGTTAGGTTTACCACTTGCCGTTGCGTTGCGTGATGCAGGCTATCAAGTTAAAGGGACTAAAACTACCGAAGATGGCGTAGAAGCAGCAAGAATGAGTGGCGTTGACTGCTGTTTAGTGAATTTAACACCCGCAATTGAATGTGATAGAGATGATTTTGATTACTTAATGGAAACGGATGTCTTGATTATCACGTTACCGCCAAGTGCAGCTGGTGGTGGTTATGATTATGTTGAAGCCATTCAAACGCTGGTGGATAGCGCAATGTCTCGACATGTTACGAGAGTCATTTACATTAGCTCTACTTCTGTATATGGCAATCAAACAGGTAATATCACGGAAGAAATGGATATTCGACCAGAAACACAATCAGCAAAAATGTTAGCAGAAGTTGAGAATTGGCTACATCGTTTACCGTTGACCACAGTTGATATTCTTCGATTAGCTGGATTAGTCGGGCCGGGGCGTCATGCAGGACGTTTTTTATCAGGTAAAAAACAGGTTAAAGGCGCTCATCAATGCGTTAATTTAGTTCACTTGGATGATGTGATTTTTGCTGTTGAACAACTTCTTGCACAGAATGAAGGTGGCCATTTATATAATTTATGCGCCCCAATTCACCCTAAAAAGAAAGATTTTTACTCAAGAGTGTCAAATCAACTCGAACTTATTCCACCAGAATTTGCTGAGGAAGAGAAACCTTTAATACGAGAGATTGATGGTCAGGAGATCTGTCGAGATCTTGGATTTCATTACCATTATCCAGATCCCGACAAAATGCCAATGAATTAACTTAATTTACAGGCAGTAACACGATATCACGGAAAATAGGCCTTTCACTTAATTGTGCAAACCAACGCTCAATGTGAGGGAAGTGTGGTCTATCTTTGCAAACTTCTAACCATGGATAGACCAATGGTGCGATCGCCATATCAGCAAGAGAGAATGCATCTCCTGCAAAGTAAGTTGTTTTTGCAAGTTGGTCGTCAGCAATTTTAATTAATTTATTAAGCTTCTCTTTCAATGCGTTAACAATCTCAGGGTTTTGCTGCTCTTTAGGTGTACGAACAATCATGATCATCATTTGTTGAATGGGAGCAAATAGGCTACCATTTGACCAATCCATCCATTTTTCTACATTTGCTCGTTGTTTAGGATCAATGGGATAGAGTGTGTTATTTTCATATTTTGCACATAAATAACGAATAATGGTGTTAGACTCCCATAAAGCAAAGTCATCATCTTGTAAGGTTGGAATTGAAGCGTTGGGATTCATGGCTAAATAATTTGCTTCATTGAGTCCACCAAAAGGGCCTCCAACATCGATTTGTTCATAAGGAACATTTAGTTCCTTTAAGCACCAAAGAACTTTTTTAACGTTAGATGAGTTTTTTCTACCCCAGACTTTTAACATAAAGGTCTCCTAAACCACGATAAGTAATAAAATTTCCCTCTATAGGGCGCTAAATATGAATATAAGATAAATCTCTGTATATCAATGTTGGCGTCTTATTCCAGAAAGCCATATAGTAGGAAAGCTTTAACAAATTGATATAAAAGGGTGATCGGTAATGAAAAAAAATATTCCATCTGTTCTGGGTAAGGTTACCGCGGGAATGGGTTTACTGCTAATTATTTCTAGTCCTTCATTTGCGGTAAATAATCCGGTGCCTCCCCAAATAGAGGCAAAATCTTATGTATTAATGGATTACAACAGCGGAAAAATTCTGGCATCAGAAAAACCTGATGAGCGTTTAGATCCCGCTAGTCTTACAAAAATCATGAGTAGCTATGTTGTTGGACAAGCTATCAAAGAAGGTCGTATGTCACCTGACGATACGGTTATTGTTGGGCGTAATGCATGGGCAACGGGAAATCCGGTATTGAAAGGATCGTCATTGATGTTCTTAAAACCGGGTGATCAGGTCAAAGTGATTGATTTAAATCGCGGTATGGTTATTCAATCAGGTAATGATGCCAGTATTGCATTAGCAGAACATGTTGCGGGTAGTCAGGAAACCTTTGTTGATTTAATGAATTCCTACGCTAACAATCTCGGTTTAAAAAATACACACTTTAAAACCGTTCATGGGTTAGATTCTGATGGACAATATACCACAGCACAAGATATGGCATTACTTACGGCGGCCATGATCCGCGATGTACCTTCAGAGTATGAAATTCATAAAGAAAAAGAATTTACCTTCAACAATATTCGTCAGCCAAACCGCAACCGTTTATTGTGGAATAAAAATATGAATGTTGATGGTGTGAAAACAGGTCACACCAATGGAGCAGGATACAATCTTGTTTCTTCGGCAACTGAAGGTGATATGCGCTTAATTGCTGTTGTTTTAGGAACACCATCAGATAAAGTACGTTTTGCTGAAAGTGAAAAATTATTAGGTTGGGGTTTCCGTTTTTTTGAAACGGTAACTCCAGTAAAGGCAGATACACCACTGACAACGCACAAAGTATGGTACGGCGATAAAGGCGAAGTGGCGTTAGGGGTTGCTAATGATGCTTCAATTACTATTCCTAAAGGTGAATTAAAAAACCTGAAAGCCTCTTTTACTTTAACCAATCCTGTATTAGAAGCGCCGTTAACTCAAAATCAGGTTGTTGGTACAGTTAACTTTTTATTGAATGACGAAGTGATTGAACAACGCCCATTGGTTGTAAAAGAAGCTGTTGAAGAAGGTGGTTTCTTTAGTCGTATCTGGGATTTTGTTGTTAAAACAGTATCCGGTTGGTTTAATGCTATTTTTGGTTAATTCCCAATAATGGTTCTATCAAAGCGTTACTGAGTTTTTCACCCAAAAAGAAAGACTGGTTGTTATTTTATAGAAAAAATCCGTAATTATTTAATGATTACGGATTTTTTATATTCAATAAAGTAAGGGGATATCTCTAGTTTAGAACTTAAATAAGCCCATCGATTTTACCTTGATTATCAACATTCACAGTGATAGCCGCAGGAGTTTTCGGTAATCCAGGCATTGTTGTGATAGAACCTGTTAAAGCGACAACAAAACCAGCACCAGCAGAAACATATACTTCACGAACGTTGATTGTAAAATCAGTAGGGCGGCCTAATAAGGTGGGGTCATCGGAGAGTGAATATTGAGTTTTTGCCATACAGACAGGGAAATGAGCAAAATCCATACTTTCTATCTTTTCCAACATTTTGCTAGCATGTTGACTATAGGTCACATTATTTGCCCCATAAATTTCTTTAGCAACGATATCGATTTTTTGGCTAAGTGAGATATCATTAGGATAAATTAATTTAAATTGGCTCTGTTCATTTTCTAGTGTATCAATCACTTGCTTAGCCAATTCAATACCGCCTTCGCCTCCTTTTTCCCACACTTTTGTAATTGCAAATCGGCAATCTCTATCTTGGCAAAATTGTTCGATAAATTGGTGCTCTGCAATACTATCAGTGATATAAGCGTTAAGAGAGACAATCACTGGTAAGCCATATTTTTTAAGGTTTTCAATGTGCTTTTCAAGATTTGCAATCCCTTTTTCAAGAGCAACTAAATCTTCATTATTCCATTCACTTTTGCCTAAGCCACCGTTATATTTTAGCGCTTTAGTGGTTACAACAATGACGGTACAATCAGGGCGTAATCCACTGATCCGACATTTTATATCAAAGAATTTTTCAGCACCTAAGTCAGCACCAAAACCGGCTTCTGTTACGGTAATATCTGCAAGTTGAAGTGCCAATTTTGTTGCTCTTACGCTATTGCATCCATGTGCAATATTAGCGAAGGGGCCTCCATGAATAATGGCTGGCGTATTTTCAAGTGTTTGTACTAAATTAGGATTAATTGCATCTTTTAATAAACTTGCCATTGCTCCGACAGCTTGCAGATCGTTTGCTGTAACAGGATCACCATTATAAGAATAGGCAACAATGATGCGAGAAAGTCTCTGTTTTAAATCATCAAGATCCATCGCTAAACAAAGGATAGACATAATTTCAGAAGCAACAGTAATAACAAAGTTATCTTCTCTTGTAATACCGTCTTTTTCGCCGCCTAATCCCACAACAATATTACGTAAAGCGCGATCGTTCATATCCATACAACGTTTAAACACGATTTTTTTAGGATCGATATTTAAAGGATTACCTTGATAAATTGAATTATCAAGCATGGCTGCAAGTAAGTTATTGGCTGAGGTTATAGCATGAAAATCGCCAGTAAAATGAAGATTGAGATCTTCCATTGGAACGACTTGCGAATAACCACCTCCCGTTGCACCGCCTTTAATACCAAAGCAAGGACCTAAAGAGGGTTCACGCAACGCAATAATGGCATTTTTTCCAAGATGGTTAAGTGCTTGCCCTAATCCAACAGTGACCGTTGTTTTACCTTCACCAGCAGGTGTTGGGTTAATGGCTGTAACTAAAACTAACTTTCCGGGCTTTTTTGTCGCAACTTTTGACCAAATACTGTGGCTAAATTTGGCTTTGTATTTGCCATAAAACTCGATATCGTCTTGATCAATATTTAAATTTTTAGCAATATCCTGAATAGGTAAGAGGTGTGCTTCTTGGGAGATTTGAATATCTGATTTCATTTTAGTTCTCTTTTTATCCCGCTTATTGATGTCTCTAGTGATCTTTACTTATCAACTTTAGACAATAATCTAAATATGGCCAATAGATTGATTAATTTGTAGTTATTTACTATAGATAACACGTTCATCGTCACGCCATTTAAATAATTATTGTTGTTAGCTCCTACTTTTTCTTTAAATTATCACTATTGAGTGATGCTTTGCTTTTTTAAAAAAACGTATTTTAACTAAGGATGAAAATTTAATCTCATACAAAAAAGATGATATTAAAAAAGAAGGGTATTGAGATTGATGTTAATAAATAAAAAAGGCGCTGATATCAGCACCTTATCTATCATAAATACCTCTATTGAGACTCTCAGGTTTAGTCACAAGAAATTTTAATGGCTAATCCGCCTTGAGAGGTTTCACGATATTTAGCGTTAATGTCTTTACCTGTTTCGTACATTGTTTCAATGACTTTGTCTAAACAAATACGAGGATCACTGACACGACGTAAAGCCATACGAGATGAGTTTACGGCTTGTACGGCTGCGATAGCATTACGTTCAATACAAGGAACTTGTACTTGTCCTGCCACTGGGTCGCAGGTAAGTCCTAAGTTATGCTCCATCGCAATTTCTGCCGCAATACAAACTTGTTCTGGGCTACCGCCTAAAAGTTCAGTTAATGCGCCTGCTGCCATTGAGCAAGCAACACCGACTTCGCCTTGGCAACCCACTTCTGCACCTGAGATAGATGCATTCATTTTATAAAGTGAACCAATAACACCAGCAACTAAGAAAAAGCGAGTGTAAGAGTTTTCATTCACAGGGCGAATGAATTTATCATAGTAAGACAATACTGCTGGAATAATGCCACAGGCACCGTTTGTTGGTGCTGTTACAACACGTCCACCAGCCGCATTTTCTTCATTCACGGCAAGGGCAAACATGTTAATCCAATCAACAACTGTCATTGGATCGGTTGTGGTTTTATCTTCGGTTACTAACATACGGCGTAATGCAGAAGCACGGCGAGGTACGCGTAAAGGCCCCGGTAATAAGCCTTCGGTATTTACACCGCGCTCAATACCTGACTTCATCACTTCCCAAACAGCCGCGAAATGAGCCGAAATTTCTTCTTTACTGCGTAATGCTAATTCGTTTT
The DNA here is from genome assembly GCF_003336825.1 of Proteus sp. CA142267. Classification (NCBI taxonomy): domain Bacteria; kingdom Pseudomonadati; phylum Pseudomonadota; class Gammaproteobacteria; order Enterobacterales; family Morganellaceae; genus Proteus; species Proteus sp. CA142267. Next base: position 236,237 of record NZ_QPMG01000002.1, read on the forward strand.
GCATCACTAATGCAGATAAAGAAAGCCCAGTTTCTTTGCAATGGTGACGTAAATCAGCTGCATATTGATAAGGATAAGGAACTTGAATCGCATTTTCTTCAGGTTGACCGAAATGCTCTTCATCAACAATAAAACCACCACCAATTGAATAGTAGGTTTTCTTCAATAAAACCTGTTCACCGTTATAAGCGGTAATGGTCATGCCATTTTCATGGAGGGGGAGATTGGTTTTATGAAAATTCATACCGCCTTCAACCGGAAAATCGACTTCTTTTATGCCATTTGCCAGCATTAAGCGACCGGTTGTTTCTACTTGTTTGATAAACGGGGCGATAGAATCAATATCGACAGTATCAGGTAAATTTCCTGCGAGTCCCATAATAATAGCAATATCAGTTGCGTGACCTTTACCTGTTAAAGATAAAGAGCCATAAACATCAACGATAACGCGGGAAACAGAAGAGAGGAGATTTTTTTCAGCAAGTAAATCAACGAATTCCTTACCTGCTTTCATTGGACCTACAGTGTGTGAGCTTGAAGGACCGATACCAATTTTAAAAATATCAAAGACGCTAACCATAATATTCGCCTCCCTAATTAATTTAAAGGCGCAACTGTGTGATTATTAGAGTGTTAAGTGTCAGTTTTGAAACCTAAAGCTGTAATGGCTACTTCCGATTAAGGAAGTAGCCATTAGATGTCTTATTAGCTCATGAAAGAGTTAGCTAAGCTATAGAAAACAGCTGAGATTGCGATAAGACCCATAATTACAACGAATGCGTTGCTGATGTGGCCTTCATATTTCTTCATCGCTGGTACTTTACGGATTGCATACATTGGCATCAGGAACAGTAACATTGCGATAACTGGGCCACCTAATGTTTCAATCATACCTAAAATACTTGGGTTTAATGTTGCAACAATCCAAGTTGTAACCAGCATAAACAGTGCAGTGATTTTGTTTAAACGATCTTTCTCGATTGTTTTACCTTTTTCACGCAGTGATTTGATGATTAAACCGTTGAAGCCTTCACGAGCACCTAAGTAGTGACCTAAGAAAGATTTAGTAATCGCAACGAAAGCAATAAACGGAGCGATATAAGCAATAACTGGCGCTTCAAAATGGTTAGCAAGGTAAGACAGGATACTGATGTTTTGTGCTTTCGCTTCTGCTAAGTTTTCTGGTGTTAAGCTAAATACACAGCTAAACACGAAGAACATTACAGTGATAACCATCATGATGTGCGCATAAGCTAAAATGCGTGAACATTTTTTCTCAGCGTTTTCGCCGTATTCTTCACGTTTCGCCACAGCAAACGCAGAAATGATTGGAGAGTGGTTAAAAGAGAACACCATTACAGGGATAGCTAACCATAAGGTTACTAACAGACCTTGACCCATACCTGATGTTGTTGCGTGATCAAAAGAGAGAGTCTCAAGAATCGCACCATTCCACTCAGGGATCAGATACAGTGCTAAGACCATTAGAACTGCAACAAATGGGAATACTAATACACTCATTGCTTTAACGATAGCTTGTTCACCAAAGCGAATAATCGACATGATACCGACAATCAGTATCAGCGATAAAATTGCACGAGGTGGTGCAGCCATGTGCATTTGGTTCACAATAAAGCTTTCTACTGTATTGGTGATAGCAACACTATAAACCAATAGAATAGGATAAATTGCGAAGAAATAGAGCAGAGTGATTAATTTACCTGCGGTTTTACCAAAGTGTTCTTCAACAACTTCAGTGATATCTTCACCTGGGTTTTTACCTGATAACACAAAGCGGCACATACCACGGTGTGCAAAAAAGGTCATTGGGAATGCAAGTACTAACATGATCAACAGAGGAATTAAACCACCAATCCCTGCGTTAATAGGTAAAAATAGAACGCCAGCACCGATAGCCGTACCGTATAAACCTAACATCCATACTGTATCTGACTTACGCCATGCTTTGTAATCACCTTGGGTGTTACCCGACGCGATAGAACCAACTTTGGTTGTATCCATAATACTCTCCGAAATAACGCGGTAAAAAAATAATGAATAAAAAATAAGGGCGCGATTGTATTTCTTTTTAGAAACAATCACGGCATAAATTTAATTATGAATAAATGAGTGCATTGAGTACCTGGTGTTATCTCAATATCTTCAATTACCACAGATAAAAATCTTTAAATTTCAAAAGAATTAAGCTCTTTCAAAATTTGAAAAAATATTCAATAAGTTTATATCCAGACTTAAGAGGTGCAGAATATAGTGTTTTTCAGGATAAACTACCGTGATCACCATCTCAAATGCTAAATATAACTGAAAAACCTGAAAATGTAACATTTTTTATATTTTGTGTTTTTAGAGGGGGTTTTTAAAACATTTTGAAATAATTTTCCAATTTTAAAGTAAGTATAAAATAAAGCTAAATACTCAAATGTTCATATGTTAATGATTGTTTTTAGGTATTTTTATTATTTGGAAAATAAATGATTAAAATCAATTAGGTTATTTTTGTTTACAATTAAAACATTGCATTAACAGTGTATGTTATTGAAATAAAATAATAAATAATTTTCTTTAATTAATGTTTAAAAGTAGACAAAAGAATATAGAAACGATGTAATATGATTATTTATTAATGAATTTCTTTTATTTTATGAAATGAATATAGCTATATTTTGTTTATAAGTAGAATATTGTTTATAAATACGACAGTGAATTTGTTAATAAATGAGTTTGGTAGGCTGTTATATAACGAATATAAAAGTTTCATTTTGATTAAAATAACAACATATTTATTTTCTGGACAAATTATATAATAATAGAGAATGTTTTTATTTATATATTAATATATTTAAGGGTGGTATTACTTAAGCTAAATATAAAAAAGACCACAATAAATGTGGTCTTTTTCAGTATTAGAAAGGTTAGGCCTTTGTCCAACCTTTACGAATAGGATAGGCAAAACAGAGCTGATAGAGCCTTTGTACCCATTTTTGGAGTATATCGCCACCTTTAGACCAGAAGATCTGGCAAAGGCCACAAGAAAGTAAAGCAACGATAAAAGCACCAATCATATCGATTGGCCAATGCACACCAAGATAGATACGCGCCCAAGCAATCGCAAGTCCTAAGCCGAGCATAATATATCCAATACGTTTGCTGTTATGCCAAAAGAGATAAGCTAAAGCAATGGTGAAAACAAACGTACCATGGTTACTTGGGAATGAAGGTGTCGCATCATGGTCGAGAAAGTTGTAACCAATATTAGCCGCAAAAGGGCGCTCATGAGGCGCAATTGCACCAATCATCCAAGAGATAGAAAGTGCAATACCTAAAGAGACGGCAGCTTTGCACACTAATGTTCTTTGCTGACTAAGATGTTTTTCATTACCCCATAACCAATAGAACACTAAAGATAACGGAAAAAGATAGACAAGGTACTTAGCAATAACTATCGCCGTACCGATTTCTAAAGGAGATGCCGCAGGTGTTGCATTCATCATTGAAAATACGGCTAAATTGAATTGTTCCAGCAAAGTAGGCTCCATACATGTCGTACTGATAAGCGATGTTTATGATACATAATACGCAAGTTTTTAAGGGTAAATGAGGGAGTAATAGGGGTAAAGTGTTTTTTTCTTATTTAATTGTGCTTTTTTAAAAGATTTGTCAGTTTTATATCAAACTGAGCTAAAGCACTCTTAAAAAGAGTATTGCGCTTATGTTATTGCTCTCACATCGTTCTTTTTCTTATCTTCAATGAGGTATAACTTTATGTGGTTCCAGAAAAATATTGTCCTTAATGCAAGGCCAAGAGGATTTCACTTAATTACACAAGCATTGATTCAAGAATTACCAGAGCTAAGACAATATAAAATCGGAATTGCTCATTTTTTTATTCAACATACATCGGCTTCATTAACGATTAATGAAAATGCGGATCCAACAGTGCGAAGTGATTTTGAAAGCTTTTTTAATCAAAGCGTAAAAGAAGGCGAAGATTACTATCTTCACACTTATGAAGGCAGTGATGACATGCCAGCGCATATTAAAAGTAGCTTACTTGGACAAAGTGTTATGGTTCCTATTAGTCAAGGTGAGTTGAATTTAGGGACTTGGCAGGGGATTTATCTTGGTGAACATCGAAATCACGGCGGTAGTCGTCGTATTATCGTGACCTTGCAAGGAGAGTGTTACTAGATTTCAGGCAATAAAAAACCCGACAGCTATTTCACCAAAAGGGTTGAAACTATCGGGCTCCTCAATATTTGGGGACATCAAAGAAAAGCAGTGGCACTAATTCAGACTCCGGGTTAGAAAGAAAGTTCGCTGACTAATGAAAAAAAATAGAATTTTTTTTAGAAAGAGAGAAAAGATGAGAGATAAAAAAGAGAAAGCGCTAAAACATATTGATAAATAAACTGTTTTAGCGCTTTTGAATTAGTTGTAGATGCCTAAATTTTCTTTAACATAAGCTTCAAAATCTGTGCAACCACCAATGTGTTTTTCATCAATAAAAATTTGTGGCACAGTTTCAACTTCTTTTCCGACAGTTTTAGATAAATCAGCTTTTGTAATTCCTTCAGCATGAATATCTACATAGCGGAAATCGAAATCATCAAGTTGTTTAGATAGTTTTTCAGCCAGTTGTTTAGCACGTACACAATATGGGCAACCCGGACGACCAAAAATAACAACAAACATACGACACTCCTTATTGAGGAAATAAAATTCAGGCATAATAGTTTCTATTGGTTGTTACTATGCCCTTTTATTAGGCTAAACAAAAACAGTTATTGCCTTTTAGTGTGATAAATTATACCAATTTGCCGAATAATGAGATAGGACTGTGATACAGCATTTAGCGGAGAAACAATGGAAAAGCCTTCAAATCGAGATATGAAATCACTGTCAGATATGCCAAAACCCATTATCATCATTGAGATAATCGGTATTATTTTATTAGTGGTTGCTTATCTTTATATCAACCAATATATGACCTCTCCGCAGTGGTTAGGAACGTATACAGGACAATTAACGCTAGTTGTTTTGGGTGTTATCTGCATGATCCCGCCTGCTATCCATATTGTATGGCGTGCTATTTATCGATTAACTTTTTTAGGAATTGATCATAAATCCGCAAAGAGTAAAAAGAAAAAAGAGAATAACGAAGAATAGTTAACTGTTTTTTCTCAAAAAAGCATTAGAAACTAAGAAAATCCAATATGTAAATTGGCTTAATTTTCTTAGTTTTTCTATTTATTAGTGCCTTCAAGATAGAAAAAGTGGCAAAATAGCCTCAATGCCAACAGGCACTCTTTTTTTTGCGCGTAAAGGTTATTTGAATGAACGCTGTTGTGACTACCGATCTGGATCAGCTAAAGTCTTGGCTTGATGAACTACAGATTGCTTACTATGAATGTGACTCTTGTCAAGCGTTACATTTACCACATCTTCAATATATCAGTGGTATTTTTGATGCCAAAATTGATATTCTTGAAGATGTACTTGTATTTACCGCTATCGCTGAGCTAAAGCCGTCAGCAATAGTGCCATTAATGGCAAATCTAAGCCAAATTAATGCAAGCTCTTTATTTATTAAAACATTTCTAGAAATTAGTGATGAGAACTTACCAAAATTAGTTTTTTGCCAATCATTTCCGGTTGCCGCAGGTATCTCACTGAATCAATTCGACCTGTTCTTACAAAAAGCAGAAGAGCAATCTGCTGAAGTCGTTAGCGAAATTTTTAATAACGGTTTCTTGTATGGTGAAAAACAAGAAAGTGAAAACGAAGAAGATGATGAAGACGAAGATGTTGAGATAAATAACGTATCAACTGACTCCTCCTATACTGTACATTAATATTAATCTCCATAACGGTCACAAAATCTTATGCAATGCGCACGATTTAGTGCGGGTGAATGTCACTCTTGTGAATGGCTTTCTCTTGCTTATCCTGAACAAATCAAGAAAAAACAGCACAGCCTATTAGCATTACTGCCAGAAGATTATGCTTTTGATAAATTAGCGCCTGTTGAAAGCCAACAAGTGCAGTTTCGTAATAAAGCAAAGATGGTAGTCAGCGGGAGTGTTGAAAGACCCGTCTTGGGCTTAAAAACTAAAGAAGGTGTCGCTGTTGATTTATGCGAATGTCCACTGTATCCAGTTTCTTTTGTACCCGTGTTTTCTATTTTGAAAACATTTATTGCAAAAGCAGGGCTAGTACCTTACGACATTGAACGCCGCCGTGGTGAACTCAAGTTTATTTTATTAACTGAGAGCCGAAGTAATAATACCATGATGTTGCGCTTTGTTTTGCGTTCAGAAAAAAAACTAGAACAACTTCGTAAAGCACTTCCTTGGTTACAAGAACAATTGCCTCAATTAGCGGTTATCTCCGTTAATATTCAACCGGTGCATATGGCTATCTTGGAAGGTGAACAAGAAATTATTCTGACAGAAAAAACGTTCTTGGATGAATCATTTAACCAAATTCCATTGCATATTCGGCCTAGAGGTTTTTTTCAAACTAATCCAGCGGTGGCTTCATCTCTTTATGCCACAGCAGGCCGTTGGGTAAGAGAATTAAATATCACGCATTTGTGGGATATGTTTTGTGGCTCAGGTGGCTTTGGGTTGCATTGCGCGGATAAATCAACCCAATTAACAGGTATTGAAATTAGCCCTGAAGCTATTGAATGTGCACGTTTATCAGCTCAGGAATTAGGGTTAGAGCATGTCGAGTTTCAAGCATTAGATTCAACAGGTTATGCCTTAGCTAAAGAGTCTGTTCCTGAGTTAGTGCTTGTTAATCCACCAAGGCGAGGTATTGGTGAGGCATTGTGCGGTTATCTCAATAAAATGAAACCTCGCCTTATCCTTTACTCAAGTTGTAATGCTCAAACGATGGCAAAAGATATTCAGCAACTTTCTCACTATCGAATAGATAGAGTGCAGTTGTTTGATATGTTTCCTCATACTTCTCACTATGAAGTTCTTACGTTATTGGTATTACAAGATAGCTAAGATATTTATTACAAAATAGAGATTGAGTGTTAGTATAAATCAGCATTTAACGCTCGATGGATAACATCGGGCGTTTTCTTTTTTATTAGATGGGCATTCTATTTTATGCAGAATTTAAAAGCGTTGTTATTAGTGATGGTGTTATTGGGGCCTTTGGGGATCGATCTCTATTTACCGACGATACCTGCGATTGCTCAAGATTTAGGGAGTAGCGTATCCCTTATTCAGTCTACTATCGCTTTATTTATTTTAGTCTTAGGTGTAGGGCAACTTATATCGGGGCCTTTGGTGGATAAGTTCGGTCGTAAACCAATCGCTATCGCTGGGATACTTATCTATATTGTGGGTTCTATCATTGCAACGATTTCGACAGATTCAACGCTTTTTATTATTTCACGATTATTACAAGCTTCAGCGGTGTGCTGTACTTCCGTTGTGGCGTTTACCTGCGTTCGTGACTGTTTTAATGGTAATGAAGCTGCCCGTGTTTTTGGCTTTTTAAATGGCACGTTAAATATTATCCCTGCATTGGCTCCGCTATTAGGTGGATTATTGGCTGAATATTGGGGATGGCGTGCACCTTTCGGGTTTTTAATTTTCTATTCAGTGCTTGTATTAATCTTGATCACTCGTTTTTTACCAGAAACAAAACCTGAAAATACAATTCAATCAAAACAAAAATTAGGTAAAACATACCTTGAGATTTTATGCAGTAAACGCTTTTTAACTTTTGCTTTAGTGAATGCGGGCACTATGGGAATGGCATTAACTTATGTGTCATTTGCCCCAATTGTATTAATGCATGATGCAAAATTATCAGCACTTATTTTTTCTATTGTTTTCGGTGTAAATGGTTTTTGGATAATGTTTGTCAGTTTTTATGCAAACCGCGTTATTCATCGTGTTGGTAGACCTATTTGTTTGATCTTAGGGAGCGTGTTAATGGGATTGGGCTGTGTGAGCTTGTTAGGTAGCTTGATATTTATCCCTGCTGAATTACAAAATCATTGGTTGATTTATATGCTGCCTGTGGCAAGTGCTTGCGCTGGTCTTGCTTTTATTATGGGGCCTGCAACAAGTTATGCTCTTGAGCCTTATTCACAAACAGCAGGTATTGCCTCTGCATTAGTGGGCTTTATTCAAATGGCGGGTGGTGCAGCCTTTGGTTTAACAGCACTGGCTTCACCAGTACAACCTAAATTGGCATTAGCTATTGTGATGTTACTGGGTAGTTTATTAGCGTTAAATGCTTATCGGGTGAGCCATAAAGAGTCGTTAATAGAAAAACAGGCTACGCAAGAATAGAACCATTATTTGCTACTGTTTATTCAGCCATAAAAAAACACCCCAGAGTGAAAACTACTGGGGTGTTTTTATATTGACAGTTTGGCTTGCTCGTTTTTAATTACGATGCTCAAACTCTAAGGCTTTCTTCTCAATTAATCGCATTAAGAGTGTCAGTATTCCGTTGATACACAGATAAATAATACCAGCCGCAACAAAAACCATCACATCATAACTTTGACCAAAGACTTGTCGGCTATAACCTGTTAATTCAAGTAAGGTGATAGTACTGGCAAGTGAGGTACTTTTGAATATCAAAACTACTTCGTTTGAATATGATGAAAGCGCACGTTTAAATGCGTAAGGTAATATTACTCTTGCTGTTTGTACTGGTGACATTCCTAACGCTTGGCAAGATTGCCATTGTCCAGAAGGAATAGCCCTTACAGCACCATAAAAAAGCAAGGTTGAATAAGCTGCACTATTTAATGCTAATGTGACCATCGCACAGAACCACGGCGTTGATAATAACTCCCACATTATTGGGAAGTTTTTCAACACAGGAAATTGCCCTGGGCCATAATAGATTAAGAAGAACTGCACCAATAAAGGCGTACCCGTAAATAAGGTAATATAGGCTTTGACTATTTGGCTAATAACAGGTGTTTTGAGTGCCAAAACAAAAGTCATTAAAACTGAAAGTGTAAATGCAACCAATAGAGCCACGACTGTTAAAGACAGGCTTGTTGGTAATCCCGGTAAAATATCAACAATATAATCCCACATTATGAGGTACTCCGTTCAAATCGAGTCGTTCTCATTTCTAACCATTTCAGGATATATTGACTGACCAAAGTAATTACCAAATAAATCAATGCAACAATGCTATACCAAGTAAAAGGCTCTTGAGTTCGGTTAGCGATACTTTGTGTTTGTAACATTAAATCATTAACACTGATTAATGAGACTAAAGCGGTATCTTTTAATAAAACTAACCACTGATTACCTAAACCTGGTAAAGCGTGACGCCACATTTGAGGCATGATGAAGCGGAAGAAAATAGTAATACGGCCCATACCTAATGCTTGGCCGGCTTCCCATTGTCCTGTTGGTACTGCTTTTAATGCACCACGTAAAGTTTGCGAAGCATAAGAAGCATAAAGAAGTGAAAGGGCGATAACACCGCAATAGAAAGGTAATGATTCAGTATCACCAAAATCAACTTGTAAGGTGAAAGCTCCGAGATCAATTCCATCCATTAGCATCATGACACCTTGTAGAGTGCCATAATAGACAAAAAGAACCACCAGCATTTCTGGTAGTCCTCTAATTAGTGTTACCCAGCATGTTCCTAAGAAAGCAAAGGCTTTCCATCTCGCGGATTCCCAAGCTGTAAACAGCATGGCTAGAACTAATCCGATGATAAGAGCAGAAATAGCAAGTGAGACCGTTGTGACGGCCGCACCTGCTAGAGTTGTTATTTCATTCATTTATTAAGCTATTATTGTTATTCAAACCATTTTTTATAAATGACATCATAGGTGCCATCAGCTTTTACTTCAGCTAATGCTTTGTTTAATTTATCTTGTAAATCAGCATTACCTTTTCTTACTGCGATCGCAAGGCCTGTACCAAAGTAGTTAGGATCTGCAACTTTGTCGCCTACAATACCTAATTCAGGATTCTTTTTCAGCCATTCATTAACAACCGCAGTGTCACCAAAGATAGCTTCGATACGACCATTTTTAAGATCTAATACTGCATTTTGATAACTGTCATAAGGAACAGTTTTCATCTCTTTGTGTTGTTCATTGATGAATTTCTGATGGGTTGTCCCATTTTGCACACCAATTTGTTTGCCTTTTAGGCTCGCTACATCAGAGATTTTACCAGTTACTGTGATAAATACTGCTGAGTTATCATAGTAAGAATCGGTGAAATCAACTTGTTTTTGACGCTCTGGCGTAATATCAATACCTGCCATTAACGCTTCAAAACGACGGAATTTCAGACTAGGAATTAAACTATCAAATGATTGATTGGTAAAGGTACAATCAGCATTAATTTTTGCACACATTGCATTTGCTAAATCAACATCAAATCCCACAATTTGATTATTCGCATCAATCATTTCAAATGGAGGATACGTTGCTTCAGTTGCAAAACGAATTGTCTCTTTCTCAGCCGCAGTTGCAGAAAGTGTAATACTGGTCAGAAGTGCTGCAAATAATATTTTTTTCATTGTCTGATCCTGATTTAGTGTGACAAGTAATTAGCAAAAGCTTCAGTTTGTGGAGCAGTGAAATGATAGTTATCACCTTGCTCTATAATACGGCCGTTTTCCATATATACAACTTTGCTCGCGGCTTTGCGTGCAATTTCAACTTCATGGGTCACAATGACTTGTGTAATACCCGTTTCAGATAGCTCTTTAATAATATCAACAACTTGAGCTGTAATTTCAGGATCTAATGCTGCTGTAGGTTCATCAAATAAGAGAACTTGAGGCTCCATCATTAATGCTCTTGCAATAGCAACACGTTGTTGTTGTCCTCCAGATAAATGCAGAGGAAAACGTCCTGCGTAATCACTCAAACGTAAACGCTCAAGCAATTTCATCGCCTTTTCTTTGGCTTGCGGTTTTGATAAACCTAATACACGACAAGGTGCTTCAATTAAATTATCAAGAACCGTTAAATGTGGCCATAAATTGTATTGTTGAAATACCATACCCACATTTTGGCGTAATGAACGAATTGCCTTTGCGTTAGGCTGTTGGCTAAAGTCAAAATGTAGACCTGCAATTTCTAATTCGCCTGAACGTGGCATTTCTAATAAATTAAGAACTCTCATTAGTGAGCTCTTACCTGCACCACTTGGTCCTAATAGAACCATTGTTTCACCAGCAGAGCATTCCAGATTAATATCATAGAGTGCTTGGTGCGAACCGTAGAAACAATTTATGTTTTTTAATTGAATACTCATGCGTTTTTTCTGAATAGTCATTAACTGGTTCAAATAATAAAACGGTAAGAATAATTATGCAACTAAAACTGCATAATAAAGTGGTTTTTTTACGTAAAAATGGGTAATTCGGCTATTTTTTTTCACTGTCAGGTGAATTTTTATCCAGTTTGTAAGCGTTAGTACTTATTGTTTTAGCCATACCTTTGAAAATAAATAAGTGCGCAGGCATCATGGCAAACCAATAAAGCAATCCACTAAATCCTGCTGGGTGCCACCAAGCGCGAACATCTATTGAGCGAAGATTACCACTGTCGTGGATCGTGAAAGAGAGTCTGCCTAAACCGGGAGCTTTCATTCCAAATAATAGTGTGAGCTGTTTTTCAGGCTCTAGTTTGATTACTCGCCAACCATCAATCATATCGCCAAGTTCTAACGTTTCTCTAGAAGGGCGTCCGTAAGTGACTTTATTTCCAGCAATATCGTCCATAATGGCGCGAGTTTTCCATAGCGCATTACCATAAAAATATCCTTGTTCTCCACCAATTTGCTGCACTGTACGCCAAAGAGATGCCGCGCTTGCGGGTGTAGATACTGTACAACCTGCATTTTTGGGGTAATAACCATAACCAGGTTTCCAGCGACTACGAACAGCCGGAGAGTAACCCCAGTCTTGGTTGTCTAAAGCGGCTTCTTCATCTGCGAGTGTTTCTTTTACTGCCTCATCAAATTTAATGAGAGTTTGAGGAATAAGTTTACGTAATGGTTCATCGTTGGCTGGGAGATCGTATTTAAGCCCTTGAATAAGCTCTTTAGCAATAGAGGTTGGTACAGAGGTTATCATACTGATAAAGCCCGCAGAAATAAGACTACCCGGCATAGGTAGCGGGATCAGCACTCGCTTTTTACCTGAGATTTTAATGAAGCGCTCAAAAAGGGTTTGATAACTAATGTATTCAGGGCCACCTGCATCAAAAATACGATGTTGATGAGTGGGATGATGAATAATTTCAGTTAAATAGTGAATTAAATTTTTGAGAGCAATAGGGGAGGATTTAGAACGAACCCAACGTGGTGGTGTAAGAATGGGAAGGTTATAAACCATATCACGCATAATCTCAAAGGCCGCAGAGCCGGGCCCTACAATCATTGAGGTACGGATCTCAGTCACAGGAACAGTGCTGGTTCTTAACACTTCACCTGTAAGTTTTCGGGCAATAAGATGAGGTGAATATTGCTGATCTTCATGCTGTAAGGCACTTAAAAAGATAATTTGTTTAACGTCAGTACCTTCTAACGCTTCTACTACGTTAATTGCCGCTTTACGCTCTTGTTCAACTAAATTACGTGCATCACCCATGCTATGAACAAGGTAATAAACGATATCAGTATCATGCATTACTTTGTTTAAGGTTTCTGGATCATGCAGATCGACAAATATACAGCGTGTATTTTCCCAACCTTGAGACATCATCCAGTCAATTCTACGGGCACCTGCGGTGACCTGATGACCTTGTTTTATCAGAGCTGGAATAAGATTTTGACCAATATGTCCACTTGCACCAAGTACTAATACACGCTGTTGATTCATTGTTAATCCATTGTAAAAAGAGAACGTTATTGTTCTATTGTTACTGATTTTTCTATGAAGTAAAGAATGCCATCAAGATTGGTGTGATTAAACTTAAAACAAATCCATGCACAATAGCTGCAGGAACGATGGATACACCGCCACTTCTTTGTAAAACAGGCAAGGTAAAGTCCATAGATGTTGAACCACAAATCCCTAATGCTGTATTTCTATAACGATTAACAATAATAGGAATAAGCATGATGGCCGCTAACTCACGCATTAAGTCATTGAAAAATGCAGTACTACCAATAACGGGGCCAAATGCATCGGTAAGCACAATACCCGATAATGAATACCAACCATAACCGGATGCAATGGCTAATCCCATTTTCATCGGTAAGCCTAGTAAGTAAGCCGCTAAAGCTCCCCCAGCAAGTGCGCTAACACCCATAACGACGGCAATAGTTGTTCCACGACGGTTGATAAGAATTTGCTTTGGGCTCATTCCGCTATTGCGTAATTGTAAACCAACCAACCAAAGTAAGAAGATAAGTGCGCCTTGGCTGGCATGAGAGGCATAATGAAAAATTGACCAGCCTGTTAAACCGACAAAGAAACCTACAACAACGACACCGCATAACTGCAGTGATTCAAGTACCATTTTTATACGAGAAGGAGGCTTGGACTGTTTATGGGCAGGGACATGCCAAGGATCTTTTTTATCCAGTAGCCATAAAAATAGTAAATTGGCGCCAAAGGTACATAAAAAGAAAACACTGGCATAAGAAAGAATTGAGACTAAGTTTTCACCGATATTATCTAGCATGGCTAAACTTACGCCCATTAGAAATAGGATAACGTAAACCATCGCGCTAAGTAGGCGGTTTGCCAAATGAAGTAATGGGCGATTGTTTAACTTAATCAAATACCCTACAAAAAGCGGAAGTAGGATAATCAATAACCCTGATAACATTTCTATTCCTTACTGAGTGTGCTCAAATTATAAAATAAACTAATAACGTGATTGGGATTATAACATTTACTTATGATGTTGTGGATACAGAAATTAAGATAAGTCTAAAATATTTATTAAAAATAACGAGCCTACCACGTTTAGGTGTAAGAGGCTTTAATTGATTGAAAAGCGAACAAAATGGGTATATATCGAATAGTTGAGTAAATTTTATTACGGCTATCTTGAACTGTGATTTAATGAAAATATCCATTAAGTGAAATTATTAGCTGATTAAGCATAAAATGAAGATAGGAAGAATAAAATAAAGCCATAACTTAGTCGTAACTAACGAGGGAATTTATGTATTTAGAAAGAGTGGAAATAGTTGGATTCCGTGGACTTAATCGTCTTTCATTACCTCTTGATATGAATACAGTCTTAGTGGGTGAAAATGCGTGGGGTAAAAGCTCATTACTTGATGCGTTAACACTCAGTTTGGGTATTGAAACCTATCAATATGCATTTACACCTGATGATTTCCATCGTTTGCCGAATGAGCCGGAAGAAAATGGTAAAAAAAGCCTACAAATTATTTTAACGTTTACCGAATCTCGCCCTGGACGTCATCGATCTTACCGTTTCCATAAAATAGCGCCTGTGTGGGTCGAAAATGGTGATGATCTTAAACATATCTATTACCGGATAAGTGCTGAATTAGATGAGCAGAAGAATGTGAAAACATTTCGCTATTTCCTTGATAAAGAAGGAAAACAAATTCGCTTACCTAATGGACAAACGCAAGAAATTATTGCAGAGATTGTTAGACTTTATCCTGTACTTCGCTTACAAGATGCGCGTTTTGTTCGTGATCTTGCCTCTGACGTTATCGATTCTCATAATAATCCTCACCGAGAAGCGTTTAATAATAAAATGAGCGAGTTAACCAAAGCGTTAGTCAAAAATCCTGATGAGTTGTCAGATGATGATTTACGTGAAGGTCTTGATGCAATGCAACAACTGCTAGGGCACTATTTTGCAGATCATGGTTCGTTACTGTTTAAATCTCGCTCTCATCATCGAAAAGTCAATGAGCCTCATGTTCGTGGCTGGCATGCTTTAGAAAATATTAATAAAGTGTTGGCAAAACCCAATCAGAGAAGTATTCGATTAATTATCTTGGGGATGTTTTCTTCTATCTTGCAGTCTCGTGGTAGTGTCGCGCTCGATCCTTATGCAAGACCTATCGTGATTGTTGAAAACCCAGAAACGCGTTTGCATCCTATTATGCTTTCGGTGGCTTGGGGATTACTCAATCTTTTCTCATTACAACGGATCACAACCACAAACTCAGGTGAGTTGCTGTCACTTGCTCCATTAGAGAGCGTTTGCCGTTTAGTCCGTGATACCGATAAAGTCGCTGCTTACCGCGTTGGGGATCAACAACTGCATTCTGATGAAGAGCGACGTATCTCTTTTCATATTCGTTATAACCGTCCGTCTGCGTTATTTGCGCGTTGTTGGTTATTGGTTGAAGGTGAAACAGAGATTTGGTTAATGAACGAATTGGCAAGGCAATGTAATTATTTCTTTGAAGCGGAAGGAATAAAAGTCATTGAGTTTGCTCAATGTGGACTTAAGCCATTATTAAAGTACGCAACCTATATGGGTATAGAATGGCATACCTTAGTGGATGGTGATGAAGCAGGTAAGAAATATGCCGCTACCGTTAAGGATTTTGCGTTAAAAAGCAATGATGCAGAGCGTGATAGATTAACGAAGCTTCCTGCATTAGACATGGAACACTTTTTATACAAAGAAGGCTTTCGTAATGTATATCATGATGTTGCAGGTGTACCAGATAATGAAAAATGGCCAACTCGACGCGTGATCATTAAAGCTATTCAACGTTCATCCAAGCCTGATCTAGCACTAACGGTGGCTAACAATGCGGCTCAACGTGGAGTAGACTCCATCCCTTCCATACTGAAAAGTATGTTTTCTCGTGTGGCATGGCTTGCAAGAGGTAAGGCGAATTAATTCGCAACACTTGTATAAGCAAGATAAATTCACGAGACCTACACTTATTTTATTTAGCTATGAGAATAAAACCTCATAGCTAATGCTTTGTATGATTTATTGCATCTTTATGTTTAAGAAGGAAATTTTATGGCTTTTTTATCTTTAAAAAAGCGAGGGGGAATGCTCACCCTTATTTTAGTTGTTGCCGCAATCGCTACGTATTTTGTTTGGCCAAAAGAGAAGGCACCAATATATCAAACACAGCAGATCACAAGAGGTGATCTGTCGAAAGAAGTCACAGCAACGGGTAAGCTTGATGCGGTGCGTAAAGTTGATGTGGGTGCGCAGGTCAGTGGTCAGTTACAAACACTATTTGTCAAAGAAGGAGATGTGGTTAAAAAAGGGGACTTGCTCGCCATTATCGATCCGAAAAAAGCACAAAATGACGTCACTGAATCTCAAGAAACAAATAATGAGCTTAAAGCCAATCTTCAACAAGCACAGGCAGAATTGCGTTTAGCTCAATTAACTTATCAACGCCAATTAAAGCTCATTGGTACTCATGCTATTGCACAAGATGAACTTGATCGTACTAAAACAGATGTTGAAGTAAAAAAAGCACGTATCATCACTTATCAAGCACAAATTAAAAAGAACCAAGCTACGCTAGATACTGCGAGAACCAACCTGCAATATACGAGGATAACTGCACCTATGGATGGGGTTGTTACTTTTATTAAAACCCTTGAAGGCCAGACGGTGATTGCAGCGCAAGAAGCGCCGACTATTTTAACATTAGCTGACTTAGACACGATGCTGGTAAAAGCAGAAGTATCAGAAGCTGATGTCATTTATTTAAAGCCTGAACTTAGTGCTTCTTTTACGGTTTTAGGTGCGCCCGATAAAGCGTTCAGCGGTAAGTTGAAAGATATCCTACCTACACCCGAAAAAATTAATGACGCTATTTTTTACTATGCCCGTTTTGAAGTACCCAATGAACAGCATTTGTTACGTTTACAAATGACAGCGCAAGTTAAAATTCTTATCGAAAATAAGAAAGATGTGCTTCTTGTTCCGCTTTCTGTATTAGGTGATGATGCAGGAATTAATGAATATTATGTTGATGTATTAGTTAATGGTCAGCCAGAAAAACGCACAGTAAAAATAGGCATGCGTACTGATGTTTATGCAGAAGTTCTCAGCGGATTAAAAGAAAACGATGAGGTTATTCTGGGTGAAACTTCAGGAGAAGCATGATGCCTGCATTATTAGAGCTGAATGAGGTTAGCCGTTTATATACCAATGGTGAAGAAGAAACCGTTGTTCTCAATAAAGTCTCATTAACGATTAATGCAGGGGAAATGGTGGCGATTATTGGCGCTTCTGGCTCTGGTAAATCGACGTTGATGAATATTTTAGGTTGCTTAGATAAACCAAGTAGTGGTGAATATAAAGTTGCAGGTCAAAGTGTTGCGAAAATGGAAGGTGATCAACTTGCTGCATTACGCCGTGAGCATTTTGGTTTTATCTTCCAGCGCTACCATTTGATGTCCCATTTAACTGCAGAGCAAAATGTCGAAATTCCTGCGATTTACGCAGATAAAAATGCTACCCAAAGAAAAGAAAGAGCTCGCGAATTGTTAACGCGCTTAGGATTAGGTGATCGCGTTGATTATCGTCCTAATCAACTTTCTGGTGGCCAGCAACAGCGTGTAAGTATCGCTAGAGCGTTGATGAATGGTGGCGAGGTCATTCTTGCTGATGAGCCAACAGGTGCATTGGATAGCCATTCTGGTAAAGAAGTTATGTCTATTCTTAAGCAATTAAATGAGCAAGGGCATACGGTGATTATCGTAACTCATGATCCTTTAATTGCGGCACAGGCTGAACGAATTATAGAGATAAAAGACGGTAGAATTATTAATGATAATTGCCATCAAATAACGGTAAATAAAGTTAAAAAAGAGACAACACCTGTTTTAACTTCTTCTTATTTGGGGCAAATATTTGGGCGTTTTACACAAGCATTAGATATGGCTTGGCGTGCAATGGTGGTGAACAAAGTACGCACTCTGCTAACGATGCTTGGCATTATTATTGGTATTGCCTCTGTCGTCACGATTATTGTGATTGGTGATGCAGCTAAAAGCATGGTGCTGGCAGATATAAAAGCGATTGGCTCTAATACTATTGATATCTATCCCGGAAAAGATTTTGGGAGTGATTCACCGGAAGATAGACAATCATTAACACTGCAAGATGTCTTCGCTTTAAAGCAACAATCTTATGTACAAGCTGTTACACCACAAGTTCAATTTAGTACTCGATTACGCCGTGGAAACCAAGATTCACCGGCATCTGTTGCGGGAGTTAGTGACGACTATTTCACTGTATATGCGATGAAGTTTTCGCAAGGTCGTTCATTTACACCTGATATGATCCAGCGACAAGCTCAAGTTGTTGTTATTGATGAAAACACTCGTCAGCGATTTTTTCCTACCAAAAAAGAGGTTATTGGTGAACAAATCATTATTCGCAATATTCCCTCTACAATTGTTGGCGTCATTGCTGAGAAAAAATCGGCATTTGGTAATGGTCAATCCCTCAAAGTATGGGTTCCTTACAGCACATTAAATAGTCGTATTTTAAATCGAAGCTATCTTGATAGTATTACAGTAAGAGCAACTGAAGGTTATGATGCCAGTGTTGCAGAACAACAAATTATTCGTTTATTAACGATTAGGCACGGTAAAAAAGATATTTTTACTTATAACCTTGATAGCTTTATTAAGGCAGCTGAAAGTACCACTCAAACAATGCAACTGTTTCTCACTTTAGTGGCCGTTATTTCATTAGTGGTAGGTGGGATTGGTGTAATGAATATTATGCTGGTTTCAGTAACAGAAAGAACGCGAGAAATTGGTATTAGAATGGCAGTTGGTGCTAGAGCGAGTGATGTGATGCAACAATTCCTTATCGAGTCTGTATTAGTTTGTTTAGTCGGCGGATTACTGGGAATTGGCCTTTCATTTGGTATCGCTATGGTGGCAAGTATTATGTTGCCTGATTGGCATTTTGTATTCCAGCCTATCGCACTAGTGAGTGCTTTTGCCTGTTCAACGGCCATTGGGGTTATTTTTGGATTTTTACCTGCAAGAAGTGCGGCAAAAATGAATCCAATAGATGCCCTAGCGAGAGAATAATCCAAACTATAAGATAAAAGCCCTTAAAATATAAAGGGCTTTTATTTGAATGAATTAGGCATTCTATTTAGCTAAAAATACCCAACTATTGAGAGTAGCAGGTATTTTTATCGGGTTTATCTATACTGTAAATTATCTTCTATTCAATAATAGGAATGATAAGGTCAGCGTGATCACCTTTAGGCCCTTTTATCGTGCTATAATTAACTTTCTGCCCCGCTTTAAGTGTGCGGTAACCTTCCATTCTGATTGTTGAATAGTGGGCAAAAATATCATCGCCACCTTTTGCTGGGGTAATAAAACCAAAGCCCTTAGCATTATTGAACCACTTTACTGTACCTGTCTCCATACTTAGCTTCTCTCATATACTTGTATTTATTTGTTTAACATCACTTTCAGTATATTTACTGAGCTGTTCATAAAACATACTCTATTTTATTGTTTCAATCGTCAAGAGGTGAAGGCGATAGAAAGTGTTTCGAGTAGGTGAAATTTTGATGTAGCTAACGCTTTGTAATTTTTTGAATGTAAAAAGTAGGAATAAAAAAGCGTTGATAGGCAGACTTTCCTGTGAGATGGTAAACTAAATGTCATAATTGAAAGTGACGTTTAACAAAACTATGAGTAATGCAAAACAATGGGTCAGTTTGATTTTTTAACAGAAACCACGTTAAGGGAAGATGTTCATCAGAAAAATGAGCCACCAGCAATGTATAAGGTGATCTTGAATAATGATGATTACACCCCCATGGATTTTGTTGTAGAAGTGCTTACGATGTATTTTTTCCTTAGCGAGGAAAAAGCAACGCAAATCATGTTGGACGTTCATCATAAAGGAAAAGGAGTTTGTGGGGTTTATAGTGCGGATATTGCCGAAACAAAAGTGGCTCAAGTTAATCTGTATGCGAGAGAAAACGAATACCCACTTTTGTGTACTCTTGAACAGGCATGATCCGGTTAGTCTTTTAAGGAGGAGGTGCTTATGCTTAATCACGAATTAGAGCTGAGTCTTAATGTTGCATTCGCGAAAGCCCGTGATAACAGACACGAATTTATGACTGTAGAGCACCTGTTGTTGGCGCTATTAAGTAATAAATCGGCACGCGAAGCATTGGAAGCTTGTAAAGTCGATCTGGCAGTCTTACGCGAAGAACTTGAAGTCTTTATTCGTAAAACAACCCCAATTTTACCTGAAAATGTGGACAGAGAAACACAGCCAACGCTGAGTTTTCAGCGTGTATTACAGCGCGCTGTTTTTCACGTTCAATCATCAGGCAAAAATGAAGTCTCTGGTGCTAATGTGCTGGTGGCTATTTTTAGTGAACAAGAATCTCACGCAGCTTACTTATTACGTAAACACGACGTTAGCCGCCTTGATGTCGTTAACTTTATTTCTCATGGCATTTCGAAAGAAGATCAACAAAACGAAGATCTTTCTGATATGAATGATATGAATTCGCAATCTCAGCAAGAGATGCCACAAGGCGATGATCATATGGATAATTTTACCACTAACCTTAATCAGTTAGCGCGCCAAGGTAAAATTGATCCCCTAATTGGGCGTCAAGCTGAATTAGAAAGAACAATCCAAGTGTTATGCCGTCGTCGCAAAAATAATCCATTATTAGTGGGCGAATCAGGTGTCGGTAAAACAGCTATCGCAGAAGGGCTTGCATGGCGTATTGAGCAAGACGATGTTCCTGATGTGATGAAAGGCTACACTATTTATTCACTCGATATTGGTTCGCTCTTAGCGGGAACTAAATACCGTGGCGATTTCGAAAAACGTTTTAAAGCGTTACTGAAAACCCTTGAAAAAGATGAAAAAAGCATCTTATTTATTGATGAGATCCACACCATTATCGGTGCGGGAGCTGCATCGGGTGGACAAGTTGATGCGGCAAACTTAATTAAACCATTGTTATCTGGTGGTCGAATTCGCGTTATAGGCTCTACGACTTATCAAGAATTTAGCAATATTTTTGAAAAAGACAGGGCGCTTGCGCGTCGCTTCCAAAAAATTGATGTGACTGAACCATCCCCAGATGAGACAGTCTTGATCATCAAAGGATTGCGCCAAAAATACGAAGCACACCATGATGTACGTTATACCAATAAAGCCATTCAGGCAGCGGTGGACTTATCGGTTAAATACATCACAGATAGACATCTACCTGATAAAGCTATCGATGTTATTGATGAAGCAGGCGCAAAAACACGTTTAGTTGCACCAAGCAAACGTAAAAAAACTATTAATGTCTCAGATATTGAATCAGTCGTAGCTAAAATTGCACGTATTCCTGAAAAAACAGTTTCTAGCAGTGATAAATCAATGCTAAAAAACCTCGACAACCAATTAAAAATGTTGGTATTCGGTCAGGATCAAGCGATCCATGCCTTGTCTGAATCGATAAAGATGAGTCGAGCAGGATTAAGCCAAGATAATAAACCGGTGGGTTCATTCTTATTTGCAGGCCCTACTGGGGTAGGTAAAACGGAAGTCACTGTACAGCTAGCTAAAGCATTAAATGTGAAGTTGCTACGCTTTGATATGTCTGAATATATGGAAAGACATACGGTCAGCCGTTTAATTGGTGCTCCTCCTGGTTATGTTGGTTTTGATCAAGGGGGATTATTAACAGACGCTGTCATTAAAAATCCATATTCCGTAGTGTTACTTGATGAAATTGAGAAAGCACATCCGGATGTGTTCAATATCCTTTTACAGGTAATGGATAACGGTACATTAACGGATAACAATGGTCGTAAAGCAGATTTCCGTAATGTCATTTTAGTGATGACAACCAATGCAGGTGTGCGTGAAACACAACGTAAATCAATAGGGTTTACAGAGCAAGATAACAGCACTGATGCGATGGTTGAAATCAAAAAAGCCTTCTCACCTGAATTCCGTAATCGTTTAGATAGTATTATTTGGTTTAATGCATTATCGCCAGAAATTATCTCTATGGTGGTGGATAAATTTATTGTCGAACTACAAGTGCAGTTAGATGATAAAGGGGTATCGCTAGAAGTGAGCCAAGAAGCACGCCAATGGTTGTGTGATAAAGGCTATGATAGAGCGATGGGTGCAAGACCAATGGCGCGTGTTATTCAAGAAAACTTGAAAAAACCATTAGCTAACGAGATTTTATTCGGTTCTCTTGTTAATGGTGGATCGGTTTCTGTGACACTAGATAAACTGGCAGGCAAATTGAATTATGAGTTTGTTAGCCAAGAAAAATTGGCGAAGAATGAAGATGCCGTTATCTAAGGATAGCGGTTAATTTCAACTAAGCTATAAAAGCATACACCACAGGTGAGCATCAATAAATGCCTTGCCTGTGGTGTTTTTTTCACCCGTTATATGACAATAACGGGAGAGAACAGATTGGGATCAACGGCTACGGAAGATGATACGGCCTTTGCTCAGGTCATATGGGGTCAGCTCAACGGTAACCTTGTCGCCTGTCAGGATACGAATATAGTTTTTACGCATTTTTCCTGAGATATGAGCGGTAACGACGTGTCCGTTTTCTAATTCTACGCGGAACATCGTGTTTGGCAGAGTATCCAGTACTGTGCCTTGCATTTCAATGTTGTCTTCTTTGGCCATCTAATCCTCTAAGTTTTAATAACCATATTTTTTAAACGGCAAGATAATGCCGAAAATATTGTCCTATGTAAAGGAATGTTATTGGATAGCAATGGTGTTCACCTTGCTATTGTACTTAACATCCTTACCGCAACTTGCGTTTTACTTTGCTAAAGTAAAAGTAATAACAGAAGTTGTAATTCTTTATTTTGTGGTATTTGTAGCAATAAAATAACAGCACCCTAACCACATAATGGGTGTGTAAGATAAAATTTTTGTATAAACCTTTTTGCATAAATAACAGAATGACATTCTTAATTCTGTCTTAAATAAGAAGGGCTTTACAAAAACAAGCAGTGATTATAATTCCAACGATTGCTGATACCAACACTTTTTATCAATAATCACTTTTTTCCAACGAGATAACGCAACTAAATAATGTTCACGTGAAATCTCAGAGGCACCTAACGAGGCAGTATGAGAGTTTAGCACCTGACAATCAAATAGTTGACCCCCATAACGAAGAAAATGGTTATAAAAAGCAATAAAGGCACATTTAGAGGCGTTATCTCTACGGCTAAACATAGATTCACCACAAAAAACAGCACCCATATTTACTCCATATAACCCTCCAACGAGTTCATCACCTTCCCAAACCTCAACAGAGTGAGCCTCACCTTGTTGATGGAGAGCTTCATAACCTGCTTTTATATCAGGGCCTATCCATGTTCCTTCTTCACGTACAGAACATGCCTCAATCACCGAAGCAAAGGCATGATTAAGTGTAATTTTATAAGGCTGATGACGAATAAATTTACGTAAACTACGCCCAATATGCAAATCACCAGCGGGTAAAACGGCTCTTGGATCGGGTGACCACCATAATGGTTCTTCATTAGGAAAGTACCAAGGAAAAATACCCGATTGATACGCAACACGTAATCGCGAAAGGGAGATTTCTCCCCCTATCGCTAATAAGCCGTTGGGTTCTTTTAAAGCTAAATGAGGCTCTGGAAAATCCAAATCACAATCATCTAATTGAAACAATGGCATATTATGCCTCGTGAGTTGGTGTTAATAGAGCCTGTCTTTGATGAAATTTAGCATAATGCCCCTGTTGTTGTAACAACGAAGCATGAGTACCTGTTTCAACGATTTTTCCGCCATCCATAACGCAGATTTTATCCATTTTATCTAAACCGTGAAGTCTGTGAGTGATCATTAATACAGCTTTATCTTGGCAATGCTGATGCAAGAGTGCGAGGATTTGCTGTTCTGTATCGGCATCAAGGCCTTCTGTTGGCTCATCAAGCAATACAAGAGGTGCATTGTGGAGTAGGGCTCTTGCAAGTCCTAAACGTCGCTGCTCGCCACCAGAGAGCTGTCTACCACCATCGCCCATCCAGGCATTTAAGCCTTCATCATTTTCAAGTAGTTGCCCAAGACCGACTTGCTGAAGAACATGTTTAAGCTCTTCATCTGTTGCCTGTTCTTTTGCCATCAATAAATTTTCTCTTAATGTATGGCTAAAGACATGAACGCGTTGAGGAACAACGGACATCATTGAGCGTAATGTCGCTTCATCATAATCAGCAATAGGTAAATTATTTAAGCTGATTGTGCCGTGAGTCGGATCAAAAGCGCGATTGATCAACTGCAATAGTGTCGATTTACCACAACCTGTTTTCCCTAATAGGGCAATGTGTTGTCCTGCTTCAATCGTTAAATCTACGTGATTGATGACTTGCATTGGTTGGTTTGGATAAGTAAAGCAAATATTGTGCATTGTAAGTTTGGCACTATTATTTTTTTCTCCTCCATTTTCAGGAAAAATGACATCAGGTTTTTGCTCAATTAAATGAGAGATACGTGTTGCTGATGTCATCACTTGTCCTAAATGCTGGAAAGCAACAGTAACAGGGGCTAATGACTCAAATGCAGCCAATGCACAAAATGTAAATAAGGCAATTAACGCTTCAGGCATAAAGCTATTGTCGATACCGCCAGCTGCTAGCCACAAAATTAATGTTGCTGTTAGTCCTGATGCGAGGATCATCAATGATTGCGATAAACCGGTTAAGTTTGCCTGTTGTGCTTGTCTGCGTAGCCATTTAGCTTCAAGTTGCGCTAAGTTTTGTCTAAAACGAGGTAATGCACCAAAAACAGTTAGCTCAGCTTGTCCTTGCAACATACTGGTTAACACTGTGCGGTATTGGCCTCGTAAATCAGTAAGATCACGGCCAATAGGTTTACCTGCATAATAGAATACGAAAGGTAAAACAATCAGCAAGGTAAGCATAATGCCACCTAGCGTATTGGCTAAACGTGCATCAATTAAGCCAAGGCCAAACATTATTGCCATAATGACAACAAAAGCGGCAATGATAGGGGAGATAACGCGAATATAGAGGTGATCTAGCGTTTCAACATCAGCAACTAAGCGGTTAAGCAACTCACCTTGACGAAAACGAGCTATTCCACCCGGTGAAAGAGGGAGGATCTTTTTAAAGGTGAATACGCGCAAGTGCGACAATACGCGAAACGTGGCGTCATGACTGACAAGCCTTTCAAAATAACGACCCGCAGTACGAAAAATTGCCGCACCTCGAACACCCGCTGCAGGTAGCATATAGTTAAAGCTATAAATACCGGCAAAACCTGCAAGAGATGTACCTGCTAAAAACCAGCCTGATAGTGTTAAAAGACCAATACTCGCCAGTAAAGTCAGAATAGCAAGAATAATTCCCAGCAGTAACATAAACCAGTGACGGCGATAGAGTGCAAGAAAAGGAAGCAATACTCTCATGATTAAAGTTCCTCTTTACGATGAGCAAGAAGGCGAGCAAAAGTGCCATTCTGTTGGCTTAACGATGCATAAGTGCCAGTTTCAATAATTTGGCCTTTTTCCATCACCCAAATTTGGTCATAACCTAAAGTCTCTTCAAGTAGATGAGTAATAAGCAAGGTCGTTTGATTTAATGAGGCATTATTAAGTGCATGCATCACACGTTGTTCGCTATGAGAATCAAGACTTGCTGCAGGTTCATCTAATAACAAAAATTGACAAGGTGACAATAAAGCACGAGCAACAGCAATACGCTGAGCCTGACCAACAGAAAGGCGTGCAGCACTATCGCCAATAATTGTATTTAAGCCGTCAGGTAATTCATTAATAAAATCGCTGACATAGGCTTTTTCAATGGCAAGATTGATTTGTTCATCGCTGGCATTAGGATTGCTTAAGCGAATATTATCCAGCAAGGTTTGTTCTGGTAAATTAGGATTTTGACCAACCCAGCTTAAACATTGACGCCAAGCTTCAGGAGAGATCTGTGTTAATTCAATACCATTAACTTTTAATGAGCCACGATAAGGTAAAAAACCGAGTAGCGCATTTAACAACGAGCTTTTGCCTGCACCACTAAGACCCACAATCGCAATTCGCTGATGAGGATTAATGGTAAAGCTTAATGGACCCGCCAGCTTGACACCTTGATGAGATAGAATTTCTAGCTCATGAGCTGTTATCTCAATACTGTCTGTTGTATTGATACACTCATTGCCTGTGAATTGTGGTTTCTCACCTTCGGCTTCTAAGAATTCAACCAGAGATTCAGCCGCACCAATCGCTTGTGCTTTTGCATGATAGTACGTTCCTAAATCACGCAATGGTTGGAAAAATTCAGGGGCTAAGATCAACGCCAAAAAGCCTGAGAAAAGGGTAACACCCAAACCATAACTACCGAAATTAAGTTCACCTAAGTAAGAAAAGCCAAAGTAAACCGCCACAACCGCGATAGAAACAGCAGTAAAGAATTCCAATACGCCCGATGAAAGGAATGCCATTCTTAGCACTTCCATTGTCCGTTTACGGAAATCTTCTGTTGCTTCAGTAATCTGTTTAACTTCTGCATTACCACGGTTAAATAACCGTAATGTATCTAATCCTCTTAATCTATCGAGGAAGTTACCACTTAAACGACCTAATGCGAGGAAGTTTCTACGGTTAGCATCTGCTGCACCTAATCCAACTAATGCCATAAATAGTGGGATCAGTGGGGCGGTGAAAAATAGGATCAAGCCAGCAGCCCAGTTAACAGGGAAGATGGTGATAAGGATAAGAATAGGCACAATAGTGGAAAGATACATTTGCGGAATATAACGCGCATAGTAATCTTGCATATCTTCTATTTGTTCTAGAATAATTGTTGCCCAACTCCCCGCGGGTTTACCTTTAACCCAAACAGGGCCTAGCTCTTCAAGTCTATCAAGAACAATTTTACGAATTTGTTGCCTGACCGCCATACCACAGCGATAACCTACACGCTCTCGTATTGCCATCACCACAGCTCGTAAGATAAAAATACCAATAAGGGTGAGAAAGGTAGGTATATGCGTATCACGACTCAGACTGTCCATGATAAATGCTTGAAGTAAAACAGCTAATAACCATGCTTGTGCAATAATTAATAAACCGCTTACAACACCTAGGATCATTGATAGCCGTAGCCATCTACGGGCTGGAGCACTTTGCTGTTTCAGCCATCGAACCAATTCACTTTGTTTAGTTTTATCCATAAGAAAAGATTCAAATCTGCAGGTGAGATACAAAGTATCAGAAAGGCCAAGGGTAAGTAGTTATACGCTTTGGCAACCAGGCTAGTATGTTACATGGTAAAAGGCGCTACTGAAATAGCGCCTTAAGAGGAAGTGATGATTTTAGTTGGATTTTAGTGCGTCTAAGTAACGTTCTGCATCTAAAGCAGCCATACAGCCTGTGCCAGCAGAGGTAATTGCTTGACGATAAATGTGATCCATTACGTCACCAGCTGCAAAAACACCCTCGATAGAGGTTTGTGTTGCATTACCTTGAGTACCTGATTGTACTTTGATGTAACCGTTGTCTAATTCTAATTGACCGTCAAAAATAGCGGTGTTAGGGCTATGTCCAATTGCAATAAAGACACCCATAACATCTAATTCTTCGGTTTTATCACTCTTAGTGTCTTTTAAGCGAACTTTCGTTACACCCATATCGTCGCCAAGAACTTCGTCTAAGGTACGATCAGTATGCAAAATAATATTGCCACTGTTTACTTTATCCATTAAACGGTTAATTAAGATCTTTTCAGAACGGAAAGAATCACGACGGTGGATCAGATGAACTTCTGATGCAATATTAGCTAAATAAAGAGCTTCTTCTACTGCCGTATTTCCGCCACCGACAACAGCGACTTTTTGGTTACGATAGAAAAATCCATCACAGGTTGCACAAGCAGAAACGCCTCGGCCTTTAAAGGATTCTTCTGAAGGTAAACCGATATAGCGTGCAGAAGCACCCGTTGCGATAATTAATGCGTCACAAGTGTATTCTTGTTCATCACCAAATAGGCGGAATGGGCGGTTTTTCAGATCGACTTTATTAATATGGTCAGAGATAATCTCTGTATTAAATTTCTCAGCGTGCTGAAACATGCGGTCCATTAATCCAGGACCTGTTAGCCCCTCAGGGTCTCCGGGCCAGTTTTCGACTTCTGTTGTTGTTGTCAGCTGACCACCTTTTTCAACACCCGTAATCAGTACTGGTTCTAAGTTTGCTCTTGCAGCATAAACGGCGGCGGTATAACCCGCAGGGCCTGAACCTAAAATAATAAGTTTGCTATGTTTGATGGTGCTCATGTATACCTCATCTCTGATTAGGCGTGATGCGAATTGAGGGATTGTAGGAGAAATAAGACGTTAAAAAAAGCCAATGACGAGAAATAGACATAATATTTTAGCTATTTTAGCAATAGTTAATACTAATATAGTTTAATAATTATAGAGTTATATTGGGCTAACATCATCGAATTAACCTGAAACATTTTGCTTTACAATTGATGTTTATCTTGCGTATATAGATAATAACATAGCGCCTTGTTCTGATTTTTACTCATTTGCTTTGACAATCCGCTGTACATTTGCGAAAACATGATTGTTAAAGATAATTATCCTCGGATGTTATACGTAATATTTTTTAGACAGACAGGGTATCGGATAGTTACTTTATGATATTTGCTAATGAGTATTTGGATAAAATAGAACTTTTATCCGGCATTAAAAGAAAATAGATTGGTAGTTTGCTCTGACCGTTTGATACCGAAGTTTCGACAGTGATGCTGATGGTGTACAGGTATGGGTATAGGAAAATAAAGTAAGAGAAAAAGAGAAAGAGAGTATAGAGATGATTGATAATAAAAAACGTCCGGGTAAAGATCTTGATAGAATAGACCGGAATATTCTAAATGAACTTCAAAAAGATGGTCGTATTTCAAACGTTGAGCTATCTAAACGTGTAGGCTTATCACCAACGCCTTGTTTAGAGCGTGTTCGTCGTTTAGAGCGCCAAGGATTTATTTCTGGTTATACTGCACTGTTAAATCCACATTACTTAGATGCATCATTATTAGTATTTGTGGAAATCACACTAAACCGTGGTGCACCAGATGTTTTTGAACAATTCAATATGGCTGTTCAGAAACTTGAAGAAATCCAAGAATGTCATTTAGTTTCTGGTGATTTTGACTATCTGTTGAAAACTCGTGTACCTGATATGTCCGCTTACCGTAAATTACTAGGTGAAACACTGTTACGTCTTCCAGGTGTTAATGACACACGTACATACGTGGTTATGGAAGAAGTTAAACAAAGCAACCGCCTTGTAATTAAAACTCGCTAAGCCAACTTAATAGGTTGGTGCAAAGCAGGAAAAAGTTAGGTACACTCCTGTTTATGCATACAGTTTCAACGCTGGGACATCTCAGCGTTGTTCCGTTTTAATTCACCCTAAGTTAAACCTGGAGAGCCCTCTTTGAGCCAGGAATATACAGAAGATAAAAATATTCGTTTAACAAAGATAAGCAACCGTCGCCGTATTTGGGAGGCTATTCTCATCCTTATCGGCATTGGCGCTGTCTTTTTAATGGTTTCATTACTTAGCTTTCATCCCTCTGATCCTAGCTGGTCACAAACCACTTGGAATGAGCCTATCCAGAATTTAGGCGGCAGTATCGGAGCATGGTTAGCTGATATTCTATTTTCTGCATTTGGTTTACTTGCCTATGCAATTCCTGTCGTCGTGGTTTTTGGGTGCTGGAATTCTCTACGCTACCAACAAAACCGTGAATACACCGACTTCTTTTCCCTTGCACTTCGCACGATTGGTGCCTTGGCTCTGATCTTTACCTCTTGTGCATTAGCTGATCTTAATTTTGATGATATCTATAATTTTAGCTCTGGTGGTGTAATTGGAAGCTTGTTTAGCAAAGCTCTATTGCCGTGGTTTAATGTTTTAGGCGCTACTCTTGCCCTGTTATCTGTTTGGGCTATTGGTTTTACTCTGTTTACTGGTTGGTCTTGGTTAACAATCACAGAAAAAATTGGTGCCGTTATTTTGGGAAGTGTTGGTTTTATTACCAATAGAGGCCAAAATGAAGCTGATTACGCAGATGAAGAAGAGGAAGATGACACTCAAGATGTTGCTACAGAAATAGCTGAAAATTCAAATCAAAAAGAAAATCAGCAATCTGAATTAGGAACAGAAGAGAGTGATGATATTTTATTTTCTGCACCTTCAGCACTTGAACTAGCTCGTCAGCAAGAGATAGACACGTTGCAATCTAAAGCAGAAAAAGAAGATGATTTACCATCTTTCTCTGCAACAAATGATATAGCAGATGAACATGTACAAACATTGGCGCAACCAGCTCCTCTTATGTCAGCACCAGTTTCGCAACCAAGTGATACAGAAGAACCAGAACATTATCGTTTTGATATTCCAGAAGCATTCTTGAAAAAAGAAGCTCAATCGGAAATTAATGCTCCTCAACGTCCTACTTATTCCTCAATACCAGAAGAAAGTACACCTTCTGTAATGCCGTTTGTTGAAAATGAACCTATGGTACAGCCATCATCTGTATCAACAGATAGCTTTATGCCGACTGGCAGAGGAGCAGAACCTACATTCTCTCTAGCACCTGATACAGATTCTTTAACGCAAGCAGCTACGGTGGCAGCAGGTGTGGCGACTAGTGCTCTTGTTAGCCATGGCTCTCAAGTTAAACAAGGATTAGGCCCTGAGTTACCTCGCCCAAATCCAGTGCGATTGCCTACACGTCGTGAGCTTTATGGCATTCATATTCCTTCACAGCGTGAAGCCGAATTACGTCGTCGTGAAGAGGCTGTTCAATCTGAACCTGAAGATGAGTTAGCTGATATTCAAGAACAAGCTAATTTTGAACAAGAGTTGCGCCAGCAATTCCTCGAACAGCAACGTGAACGTTATGGTGAAAACGATAGTACTGATCCTGAAGATATTATTGAGCCTCATCAGCCAAGTGTCACAACACCAATATCTTCATTTAGTCATCGACAAGATGATTATAGTGATGAGCCAACAGTTACCGCGAATATATTCTCTTCCACAGAAGAAAATAACAACGATATTGATGAAGATGAGCAATATCAGCAACAGTTGGCAGCACAATTTAAGCAACAATTGCAGGATCGTTATGGCGATGATGTTTCGTTAGATGATGACGAAGATGAGGTTTTACCTCAAATATCGACACCAGCGCCTTCATTGCAAGCAACAACGGGTTATCAACCTCATATTCAACATTCGTTTGCCTCACAATCAGCGCAGCCGACACAAACTATTGAGAAAAAAGTTGAATACCCAGCCAGCAATGCATTTTTACAAATTTCACCTCGAGATGAAGAAGAGGAAGAGTACAGCCCTAAAATTGAGCTAGAAAGAGAGCTCACTGCATTAGAGGCATTCTCACCAATTGATGATCTATTGGATGAAGATCCGATAGAGCCAGTATTTACACCGATTGTTTCTGAACCTGTTACACCACAAGCAGCGCCTCAATCACGTATTGAGCCACAGCCTAATATAGCGCAGCATTTTGCACAGCAACAGCAACAGCAACAGCAACAGCAACAGCAACAGCAACAGCAACAATCTTTAATTCATCCATTATTGATGCGTAATGATAGGCCGTTGCAAAAGCCAACAACACCAATGCCTTCTCTGGATTTACTAACAACGCCGCCAGTAGAAGATGAGCCTGTTGATATGTTTGAGCTTGAGCGTATTGGTAAACTTATTGAAGCGCGTCTTAATGATTATCGTGTTAAAGCCAAGGTTGTTGGTATTTCACCGGGGCCTGTTATCACTCGTTTTGAACTTGAACTTGCTCCGGGTGTAAAAGCCGCACGTATATCAAATTTATCGCGCGACTTAGCGCGTTCATTGTCTGCTATTGCGGTACGTATTGTTGAAGTTATTCCGGGGAAACCTTATGTAGGACTGGAATTACCTAATAAAAAACGTCAAACCGTATATATGCGTGAATTGTTAGATAGCGATGCATTCAGAGATAGCCGTTCTCCATTAACCGTTGTTTTAGGTAAAGATATTGGCGGTCAGCCAGTTGTTGCCAATCTAGCTAAAATGCCTCACTTACTTGTTGCTGGTACAACGGGCTCAGGTAAATCTGTCGGTGTGAATGCGATGATCATCAGCATTCTCTATAAAGCTAAACCAGAAGATGTTCGCTTTATTATGATTGACCCTAAAATGCTTGAGCTTTCGGTTTATGAAGGTATTCCACATCTTTTAACTGAAGTTGTTACTGATATGAAAGATGCCGCAAGTGCTCTGCGTTGGAGTGTGGCTGAAATGGAACGTCGTTATAAACTAATGTCAGCATTAGGTGTGCGTAATCTTGCAGGTTATAACGAAAAAATTAAAGAAGCTGAAGCAATGGCACGTCCTATTCCTGATCCATTCTGGAAACCAAGCGACAGTATGGCAACAGAAATACCAACGTTAGAAAAAGAACCTTATATTGTTGTTGTCGTTGATGAATTTGCTGATTTGATGATGACGGCAGGTAAAAAAGTTGAAGAGCTGATTGCTCGCTTAGCGCAAAAAGCACGTGCTGCGGGTATTCACCTTGTGCTTGCGACACAAAGGCCTTCTGTTGATATTATTACAGGCTTAATTAAAGCTAATATTCCGAGCCGTATCGCATTTACTGTATCGAGTAAAATCGACTCTCGCACTATTTTAGACCAAGGTGGTGCAGAGTCATTACTAGGCATGGGTGATATGCTTTATGCACCGAATGGCTTTGTGCCTGAACGTGTTCACGGTGCTTTTGTTAGTGATGATGAAGTCCATGCTGTGGCAACTGACTGGAAAGCTCGAGGTCGTCCTCAATATATTGAAGCCATCACAAAATGTAACGAAGAAGGTGAAGGCAATAGTAGCGGTGGATATGATGATGGTGAAGAGCTTGATCCGCTATTTGACCAAGCCGTAGAATTTGTAGTTGAAAAACAACGTGTTTCTATTTCTGGTGTACAACGCCAATTTAGAATTGGTTATAACCGCGCGGCAAGAATTGTAGAACAGATGGAAATGCAAGGTATTGTGAGTGCGCCAAACCACAACAATACTCGTGATGTACTTTCACCACCACCTTCAGATATGTAATATCTTGAAAACACAGTTATCAGCTAATGAGATAGCATGATAATCTGCACAACATCATCAATAATTTATACGCCGACATTATGTCGGCGTTATCTCATGCCGAGGCTTGTAGAATGAAAAAAGTATTATTTGCAGTGTGTGCGATGACATTAATAAGTAGCCAAACCGCTTGGGCTGATGCACGTCAGGATTTGCAACAACGATTAAATAAAGTAAATAGTTTTCAAGCAAACTTTAGTCAAACTGTGACCAGTAATGAAGGCTCGCTTATCCAAAAGGGGGAAGGAAGTTTAAAAGTACAACGCCCTGATTTGTTTAATTGGCAAATGACTGCACCTGATGAGAGTTCGTTAATCTCCGATGGTAAAACATTGTGGTTTTATAACCCTTTTGTCGAGCAAGTCACTGCAACTTGGCTTGAAAGTGCTACAACCAATACGCCTTTTATGCTGATCGCCCGTAATGACAGTAAAGAGTGGCAAAACTATGATGTAAAACAGTCTGGTGATCGTTTCGAGTTAACTCCTAAAGTAGAAAATAACTTAAAACACTTTACGATAACTGTATTACCTAATGGACAAATTCAGCAATTCGCTGCCACAGAGCAAGACGGTCAAGTAAGTAATTATCAATTGACTGCACAGACTGCTACGCCAATCGATGCTTCCGCGTTTCGCTTTACACCTCCTGCGGGTGTGACTGTGGATGACCAACGTCAGTGAGGATATTTTGAGTAATTTATCACTCGATTTTTCACGCAATGAGTTTCAACCTTTAGCCGCAAGAATGCGACCTGAAACGTTGGAACAATATATCGGACAAACTCATTTACTTGCCGAAGGTAAGCCATTACCTCGAGCAATTAAAGCGGGTCAATTGCATTCCATGATCTTATGGGGGCCTCCTGGCACGGGTAAAACCACCCTTGCTGAGATCATTGGTCGCTATGCGCAAGCCGATATAGAACGCTTATCTGCGGTGACATCGGGTATTAAAGAAATCAGAGAATCTATTCAAATTGCGCGTCAAAACCGTAATGCAGGGCGTAGAACGATCCTGTTTGTTGATGAGGTTCACCGTTTCAATAAGAGTCAACAAGATGCTTTTTTGCCTCATATTGAAGACGGTACGATCACTTTTATTGGTGCAACAACAGAAAATCCCTCTTTTGAATTAAATTCCGCGTTGCTATCCAGAGCAAGAGTTTATCTATTACGTTCATTAACCGAAGCTGATATTGAGCAAGTACTACAACAAGCGCTAGACGATCCAGAACGAGGTTTAGGCGGACGTAATATTATCCTGCCAGATGATACGCGCAAAATGATTGCACAACTGGTTAATGGTGATGCACGTCGTTCACTAAATTTACTTGAAATGATGGCGGATATTGCTGAGGTTGATAATCAAGGAAAACGAGTATTAACACCGGCATTACTGACAGAAATCAGTGGTGAGCGTAGTGCTCGTTTCGATAATAAAGGTGATCGCTTTTACGATCTTATTTCTGCATTACATAAGTCAGTAAGGGGATCTGCACCTGATGCTGCTCTTTATTGGTATGCAAGGATCATAACAGCAGGTGGCGATCCTCTTTATGTGGCTCGTCGATTATTGGCGATTGCGTCAGAAGATGTGGGGAATGCTGATCCTCGTGCCATGCAAGTGGCAATTGCTGCATGGGATTGCTTTACTCGAGTGGGTCCCGCAGAAGGCGAGCGCGCTATTGCTCAAGCAATTGTATATCTGGCTTGTGCACCAAAAAGTAATGCCGTTTATACTGCATTTAAAGCAGCTATTGCCGATGCCAAAAGTAAGCCAGATTATGATGTACCTGAGCATTTACGTAATGCACCAACAAAATTAATGAAAGAAATGGGGCTTGGTGCTGAATATCGTTATGCTCATGATGAGCCTAATGCTTATGCCGCTGGAGAGGTCTATTTCCCTAAAGAAATGGCAAATACGCAGTACTATTACCCAGTAAAAAGAGGGTTAGAGATCAAGGTTGCAGAGAAATTAGACTGGCTTTCTCAACAAGATCAAAATAGTGTTACAAAACGCTATCGCAAAATGTAAAGATGCGGTAAGGTTATTAAATTATCATTAATTTCTTAACTATGCCTTGTCTCAGATATCTTTTTTATAAGATAGGAGAGAAGGTTTTTATTAATCTATAAATAAGCACAGGATAAGCATGCTCGATCCAAATCTACTGCGTAATGAGCTAGACGCGGTCGCCGAAAAACTGGCTCGCAGGGGGTTCACCCTCGATGTGGAAAAAATCCGTCAACAAGAAGAACGCCGTAAGGTGTTACAGGTTGAAACTGAATCCCTGCAAGCAGAACGTAATTCTCGATCGAAGTCCATTGGTGCGGCAAAAGCGCGTGGTGAAGATATTGAGCCACTTCGTCAAGAAGTTAACCTGTTAGGTGAAAAACTTGAAGCTGCAAAAGCCGAACTTGAAGTGCTTCAAGCGGAAATTCGTGATTACGTTTTAACTATTCCAAACATGCCAGACGATGCTGTTCCAAATGGCAAAGATGACAGCGAAAACGTTGAAGTTTCTCGTTGGGGCACACCAAAGACTTATGATTTTGAATTAAAAGATCATGTGACTTTAGGTGAACTAACAGATGGTTTAGATTTTGCTTCTGCGGTCAAAATCACCGGCTCACGTTTTGTTGTGATGAAAGGCCAAATTGCACGTCTACATCGTGCTATCGCACAATTTATGCTGAATCTGCATACAGAAGAGCATGGCTACCAAGAAATGTATGTTCCTTACTTGGTTAACCACGCAACTCTGTACGGTACAGGTCAGTTACCTAAATTTAGTGAAGATCTATTTCACACTAAACCGTTAGAAGAAGAAGCAGAAAGCCAATACGCGCTTATTCCAACAGCGGAAGTACCTGTGACAAATATGGTAAGAGATGTCATTCTTGAAGAAGATGATCTACCATTGCGAATGACTGCGCATACGCCTTGCTTCCGTTCAGAAGCGGGTTCTTATGGACGTGATACTCGTGGTCTTATTCGTATGCACCAATTTGATAAAGTTGAACTGGTTCAAATCGTTCATCCTGAAAAATCAATGGAAGCATTAGAAGAGTTAACGGGTCACGCTGAGAAAGTGCTGCAACTACTGAATCTACCATATCGTAAAGTTGTGCTTTGCACTGGTGATATCGGTTTTGGCGCTCGTAAAACCTATGACTTAGAAGTATGGGTTCCTGCTCAAAATACTTACCGTGAAATTTCTTCATGCTCTAACTGCTGGGATTTCCAATCACGTCGTATGCAAGCACGCTTCCGTTCTAAAGGTGACAAGAAAATTCAACTTGTTCATACCTTAAATGGTTCTGGCTTAGCAGTAGGTCGTACTTTAGTTGCAATTATGGAAAACTATCAAATGGCCGATGGCCGTATTGAAATTCCAGAAGTGTTACGTCCATACATGAACGGTTTAGAATATATCGGTTAATTATTCTCTAATTAATTGAGTATTAATAATTTAACCCCTTGCTTAGGCAGGGGGTTTTTTAATGATATAGAAAGAAATAAAAAATTATATTTTTATTTAATACACAACATCTCAATGAGGTTTAGATAAATAAGGTAATAGAGAAAAAAATATCTCTATTTTTCTTTCATTTTCCATATTAACAAAATCGTCCATTGCAATTTCTATATAATCAATGGTTTTATTATGAATAGTAAATTTATACATTAAATGTCCACTCCAACTACGGTAGACATAGATACAGTTTTCTATACTATAAGAAAGCCATTTATCTTCCATGCATGAAGGTAACCACCCATTTAATATATTTTTTTCTGCTTCTTCTGTTAGAGAATAATTAATATAATGAATTAATGGTTTTTTTTTAAATATTTTAAGTTTTTTAATATTTCTTTATTTATCATTTTATTTATTCCGAAAATTTTAATTGTTTCACAGACTACTGAAATAGATTTAAATGATCAAAAGGAATGTATAAGAACTTAGACCTTGTAACATAAAAAGGGGAGCATAATATTGTAATTAAATAAAAAATGATAGCTGAGTTCTCGCCATTTACTCTTAATAAGAAATTTTCTAGTCTTCTTAATGTCATCTAAATATAGTTATAAAATGTAGAAAAAAGATGATTATTAAAAAATTCTTACTAAATAAAGTGGGATTAAATAAAAATATAACGCAATCCGCCATTGGTTAAACCGATCACGGCAGATCTTATTTATGCTGTTAAATTAGACCTATCGCTCGAATTTATCTCAGTTACTTTATGACGTTTCTATTTCATTAGAACCCTACAAAAGAGCATATTCTATGATAGTTTCTAAACAGCAGTTACATCAATTAATAAAAAACAAATTACATCATGCAGGATTAAGTGAGTCTCATGCGGATACGGTGGCTGATGTCTTAGTCCATGCTGATGCCAAAGGTATTCATTCTCATGGTGCTGTGCGTGTAGAATATTATGCAGAACGGATCAGTAAAGGCGGTACAAATATAGCCCCTGATTTTACTTATACTGAAACAGGACCCTGTAGCGCCGTATTTGATGGTGATAATGGAGCTGGACATGTTGCAGCGAAAGACGCAATGGAACGCGCAATTAAAATGGCACAGGAGAAGGGGGTTGCTGTTGTTGGTGTAAGACGAATTGGTCATAGCGGCGCACTGTCTTACTTTGTTGAACAAGCATCACAAGCGGGTATGATAGGTATTTCGTTGTGCCAATCTGATCCAATGGTTGTTCCTTTTGGTGGCTCAGAGGTGTATTACGGCACAAATCCTATCGCATTTTCTGCTCCAGGCGTAGGTGATAAACATATTACATTTGATATGGCGACAACAGTACAGGCGTGGGGCAAGGTGCTTGATGCACGTTCACGTCATGTCGATATTCCTGATACTTGGGCGGTAGATGAAAGTGGAAAACCTACAACCGATCCCTTTGCAGTAAAAGGGTTATTGCCTATTGCAGGCCCTAAAGGCTATGGCTTAATGATGATGGTTGATGTGTTGTCTGGTATTTTACTTGGGCTTCCTTTTGGTAAACATGTCAGTTCGATGTATCACGATTTAACGCAAGGGCGAGAATTGGGTCAATTACATATTGTGATTAATCCCGCATTCTTTACTGATGCCACTCTATTTAGAGAACATATCTCACAGGTTATGGGCGAATTAAATGCAATTAAACCTGCACCGAATGTAGATAAAGTTCTCTATCCTGGTGAGAATAGTCAAATAGAAGAGCAAAGAAGCGAGAAAGAAGGCATTGAAATTGTTGATGAAATTTATGATTATTTAATATCTGATGTGCTTTATAACAAATCCTATAACAATAAAGACCCGTTCGCAGGATAATATAACGTCTCTATTCGCGATAAAAAAGAACAGGAAGAGGGATGCCGAGTGTTCTTTTTTATTTTTAAGAATTTATAATTCACCAGAAATTATTTTATTTGGTTATTTTATTATAGTAAGTAAATTAAATTTAGTTCATTATAAAAATAATGAATTATAGTTTTTTTAATTATATAGTAATTAAAAGAAGTGTATATCTTTATTGATTCATGGTTTAAATTGGTGATGATTATGAATAATTTATTTACGTATCTCACAGTTAAAATCAAACAAGATGCCGTTTTATCTGTTGAACTCGCAGAAAAGAGTCCATCTATCCGTAATTTTAATCTTGCTAATAAAATATTGACCATAAAATTAACAAATGAGGAATTAAAATTACAGAAAAATTCTAAAGATATCTCTCTTATTCAAGAAAAAATTGAAAACTATGAATCATTATTTTTAAAGTTAAATAAAGTTAAGAGAAAATATGCCTATGAAGATAAATGTATAATTGAATTAAAAAAATCATTGACAATGAAAAAAACAGAAGAAAGGGAAAAAGAAAAGATCATAGAAGATTATAAAAATAGAGAAGTGAATTATGGATTTATAAATAAAAATATCAATAACTTTATAAATGAAAATTTAGTGGATTTTTTATTTGGAAATAAAAAAGTTAATAACGGTTATTTTCATAATGTTGATATTAATGATGATGTTATTAGTGATGTAGATATATATAATTCAAGATTTCATGACTGTAATATAAATGAATTAACATTCAAAGATTGTAATTTAATTAAATCTAATT
Organism: Proteus sp. CA142267; assembly: GCF_003336825.1. Taxonomy (NCBI): domain Bacteria; kingdom Pseudomonadati; phylum Pseudomonadota; class Gammaproteobacteria; order Enterobacterales; family Morganellaceae; genus Proteus; species Proteus sp. CA142267. The sequence goes on from NZ_QPMG01000002.1 coordinate 275,595, forward strand.
TTTATTGTTCAACAATAAATAATTCAACGTTTAATCATTGTGATTTAACTAATGCTAATTTAGAATGTGCAAATATAGAGAATGTGAATTTTATAGATAGTAATTTAAGTGGTGCTAAAATTAAGGTGAAAACTGCTAACTTTGAAAATGCAACACTTGATAATGCAAGCATGAAATTTGATATGAGTTTTTTAAATTCAATAAAAAATAAAAACTCTCTATTTGAAACCATTAGTTCTCTATTTGAAACTATTAACTCTATAGATGAAAAATATACTGAAATAAAAACATCATTAATGAACGATTTACTTTTCAAAATTTATCGTATTATTTCAAATGATTATAATAATGTAGGGATCTCAATAAACTTAATATTAGATAATATTTTTTCTAATAAATACTTTTGCAAAGACGATGTTATTAAAAAATTTATTACTGATATTTTATATACCTCTTATTTTAACAATGAGTATAGCAATTATATTGATAAACTATCCCCTGATTTCTTATCTTTTCATTTAGATATAATTTATAATTATGATAATAATGAACTAATAAACTTTATGTTAGAAAAAAATCATCAATTCATTAAGTTAATGGTATTATCACTTTATCATGAAAATACAAGTATTAGAGATAGAGCAAGAGCATTGTATGATAAATATCTTAATCTTGAAGAGATCAAACCTTTTACTGAAGAAATATTTTTTGGTTGTGGTAATAAAGTGGTTGATTGGAGTGATAAAAGTAATTGCAATTATATCTTAATAGGTAATGATAAGAATAAAAAGATCATTATTGCTCACGAGAATATAGTTAATATGTTATTCAATAATAATGTGGAGAATAATTCGAGTTGGAATAAGTTTTATCTTTATATAAATAATAATTTACAGAGATATAGTAAAATTAATTATGAAGAGCTGTTTAGCTCTCTAGAGTTGTTCCCAGGATTTGAGATCAAATATTTACCTAATTTTCTTATTTTTGAAGATAGTTATAAAAAAATAATCAATAAAATCGAATCTAAAAAATGGTTATCATTACTTGAATCAAGTGATTTTTATTATCAATTTCACTACGCATTAATAGGTATACCCCCTTCATCTAATGCAAAGCTTATTGATTTCGAAATGCAAGAAGATCTAGCTGAAACATTTATGCCATTTTTAAGCATTTCAGATAATGAGATTAAAAAAAACTCTCTAAATATTGAACATTATCAAAAGCTTTGTGAAGTTTTTAATATTACTTCGGCAGATAATGAACTGAAGTCTCAGTATTTATTAAGTCTTTCTATTTTAATTATTAAGTATTCATCAGGATCTGTATTTGGCATTCAATCAGATTCACCTGAAATATTAAGAATGTATGCTTATGCTTTAATGAATAAGGCCAACGAGTTAAACCCAGAGTTAATGGGAGGGAATTTTGATAAATGGGGTAATAAACTATTAGGAATAAATAACGCGTTTCAATGTACTGATATGCTTTTTTCAGTGATGAGTGATTATGGAAAAGAACACTTCGAAAATATATTTTATAGAATCATGCCGTTACATTGGAGATAATGATTCTTTAAAATAAAAGAAATAATGCACTCCAAAGTTATTTATCAACTGTTGGAGTGCAGGCTAAAAAACGTTAATCTTCGTTTTAATGAATTAAATCGAAGATTAACTAACTAATTTACCAATATTAGATTCAGCTGTTTTATTTAGAGAAATTGTTCCATTTCCACCACTTCCGCCAATTCCACCATTATTTCCTATATTATGGTGATAAAAAACGTCACGATAAGAGCCATACATCGCAGTGTAAGATAGAGGAATAGTAATTAATAACCCTAGACCAAATGGAATAACACTAATAGCGATAATAAAGAACAGCAAAATAAAGAAGAAGAACCCACCAGCTAAATTTATTTTTACGGCTGAAAGGCTTGCTTTAACCGCAGGGAGTGCTTTGTAACCATTAACTAATACAAGTGCAGGGACAAACCAATAAGCTGCGGTACTCAATGCGCCAAAAATAGCAATAATAACAAAAAATAATATAAATCCAGATGAGTTATCCATCAACATTTCAACAATAATCTCTTCAGGATAATCGCTATTGATAGCATAAAAAATATCCATCATAGCGGCACTGCTGACGATAAATGCAAGAATAAAGCCTACAAGTAAAATGAGAAAACTAATACCGTAAGCCCCCATCAAACTAAGATAACGTTTGTTATAGAAACCAACAAATAAGGAATCAACATCAATACGTTGAGTTTCATACTGTTGATGAGCAATTGCCACGACACCCGCGGCTAATACAGTAGTAACAAAAGGTGAGATGATTGGACCAATTAGAGGAATAAATCCAAGAATGGTCGATATAATAAGGCTAACAATAAAGTAGATAATAATAACGCCTATCCACATCCAAAAACGTTCTTTTATTAAATCCCATCCCAGTCCTAACCAGCGAACACCACCTGAAGCACCTCGAGCTTGAGGAATAGGCGTGAATACCTCTTGTGGCTCTGTTTGCGATGAATTGTTGTCTTGTTCCATTTCCTGTACCTTAATCCTAATGTCTTTGTTTATAAATATAAGCCTTCTATAATATCTTTTAGTTTTGTTATTAATCAACTGTATTAAAACTAATATAGGTTAAGGATAATCTTATAAAGACGATTTAAGTTTATTGATAATTGTATTTAATAATAAAAAATATTATTTCTGAGATCGTTTTTTAAAGGTAAGGGAGTATAAGATGAGAAGAATGAAAAACGTGCTTTCTAGTATCAAATAATGTTGCTTTATAAACAAAAAAGCAGTGCTTAAAAACACTGCTTCTTAAATTAATTTCCAATAGAAAAACTTAATACATGACTTTATGGCCGTAAGACTCAAGAATTGATTTTACATTTTCCATCGTCTCTTTTGACGGTGGATGAATGCCATCTAGTTTGTATTCTTCTCCTAAAGCTACCCATTTATGTTTGCCGAGTTCGTGGTAAGGAAGAAGTTCTACTTTCTCGATATTTTTCATATCTTTAATAAATTCGCCTAAACGATGAGCAGAATCATCATCATCAGACCAACCCGGTACAACTACATAACGAACCCATGTTTTTTGGCCTCGTTTTGCTAAATAACGTGCGAATTCAAGTGTACGCTGGTTTGATACACCAACCAGTTTCTGATGGATCTCATCATTGATTTGTTTTAGGTCGAGCATCACTAAGTCAGTGGCATCCATCAATTCATCAATAACGGGATCATAGCGACGAACAAAGCCGTTAGTATCTAAACAGGTGTGGATATTTTCTTTCTGGCAAGCACGGAACCAATCACGTACAAACTCTGCTTGCAAAATTGCTTCGCCACCTGAAGCAGTAACACCACCGCCAGAAGCATTCATAAAATGACGATAGGTAACCGCCTCTTTCATTAGTTCATCAACTGTGACGATTTGCCCACCATGAGTATCCCATGTGTCACGGTTGTGACAATAGAGGCATCTCATTAGGCATCCTTGAAAGAAAACAATGAAACGTATTCCGGGACCATCAACAGTACCGCAGGATTCAAATGAGTGGATACGACCAAGTACGGACATAACAGGGTTACTCCAAAACTGTCTAATAAAAAGGCCCCGAAGTAGGGGCCTTTATTCTAAGCGATTTTATCTACTTTCTCAGTAAATAAATGCATATAGTTATCTTAATTACATTGTTTGTGTAAATGTACGGGTGATAACGTCTTGCTGTTGCTCTTTAGTCAGTGAGTTAAAGCGAACTGCATAACCAGAAACACGGATAGTTAACTGAGGATATTTCTCAGGATCTTCCATTGCTTCTAACAGCATTTCACGGTTCATCACGTTGACGTTCAGGTGTTGACCACCTTCGATGCCTGCTTCGTGGTGGAAGTAACCATCCATTAGACCAGCAAGGTTCGCTTTACGAACATCATCATCTTTACCTAATGCATTAGGTACGATTGAGAAGGTGTAAGAAATACCATCTTTTGCATAAGCAAATGGCAGTTTCGCAACAGAAGTCAGAGAAGCTACCGCACCTTTTTGGTCACGACCGTGCATTGGGTTAGCACCTGGTCCGAATGGTGCGCCTGCACGACGACCGTCTGGAGTGTTACCTGTTTTCTTACCGTAAACAACGTTTGAAGTAATAGTCAGGATTGACTGTGTAGGTACCGCATTACGGTATGTACGCAGTTTCTGAATTTTCTTCATGAAACGTTCAACTAAGTCACAAGCGATGTCATCTACACGAGAATCGTTGTTACCGAATTGTGGGTATTCGCCGTCAATTTTGAAGTCAATCGCTAAGCCGTTTTCATCACGGATTGGAGAAACTTTTGCATATTTGATTGCAGACAGTGAGTCAGCAGCAACAGACAGACCTGCGATACCACATGCCATTGTACGATATACATCACGGTCATGAAGTGCCATCAGAGCTGCTTCATAGCTGTATTTATCGTGCATATAGTGGATAACGTTCAGCGCAGTGACGTACTGAGTTGCTAACCAATCCATAAAGTGATCCATTTGGTTCATCACGGTATCGAAGTTTAATACTTCGTCCATGATTGGAGCATGTTTTGGACCTACTTGGATTTTCAGTTTTTCGTCAACACCACCATTGATGGTATACAGTAAGGTTTTCGCTAAGTTTGCACGAGCACCGAAGAACTGCATTTGTTTACCAACAACCATTGGGCTAACACAACATGCGATTGCATAGTCATCGCTGTCGAAGTCAGGACGCATTAAGTCATCATTTTCGTACTGGATTGAAGAAGTATCGATTGAGACTTTCGCTGCGTATTTTTTAAAGTTGATAGGCAGTTGTTCTGACCACAGGATGGTCATGTTTGGTTCTGGTGATGGACCCATTGTGTACAGGGTATTTAAGAAACGGAAAGTATTCTTAGTTACCAGAGTACGGCCATCTAAACCCATACCTGCTAAAGATTCTGTTGCCCAGATTGGGTCACCAGAGAACAGCTCATCATATTCAGGAGTACGTAAGAAACGAACCATACGTAATTTCATGACTAAGTGGTCAATTAATTCCTGAGCTTGTTCTTCTGTCAGTAAACCTGCATCAATATCACGTTGGATGTAGATATCTAAGAAAGTAGATACACGACCAAATGACATTGCAGCACCGTTTTGAGATTTAACAGCGGCTAAGTAACCGAAGTAAGTCCATTGTACTGCTTCTTTAGCGTTTTGAGCTGGACGAGAAATATCGTAACCGTATTTCGCAGCCATTTCTTGGATTTGACCTAAAGCAGCGTGCTGCTCTGCGATTTCTTCACGCAGTTGGATAGTCATTTCCAGATCTTCGCCTTTTTCCATTCTTTCTTGTAAAGAGGTGAATTGGGCAAATTTATCTTTACGCAGGAACTCAATACCGTACAGTGCAACACGACGGTAGTCACCGATGATACGGCCACGACCATATGCATCTGGTAAACCTGTTAAAATACCAGATTTACGGCATTTCATGATGTCTGGAGTATAAACATCGAAAACGCCTTGGTTGTGAGTTTTACGGTAATCAGTAAAGATTTTTTTCAGTTCTGGATCCAGCTCACGGTTGTAAGCATGGCAAGAACTTTCAACCATACGGATACCACCGAATGGGATGATCGCACGTTTCAGAGGTGCATCAGTCTGTAAACCTACGATTTGTTCTAAATCTTTAGTAATGTAACCCGCATCGTGAGATGTGATAGTTGAAGCAACAGAAGTATCAAAATCAACCGGCGCATGCGTGCGGTTTTCGATTTTGATGCCTTCCATAACTTGTTCCCAAAGTGTATCAGTTGCTTTAGTGGAACCTGCTAGGAAAGATTCGTCGCCTTCATATGGAGTGTAGTTTTTTTGAATAAAGTCACGAACGTTAACACCGTTCTGCCATTCACCTTCAGAAAAACCTTTCCATGCTTCAGCAAATTTTTCATTTAAATCAGACATGATACTTCTACCTTTTTACAATGGAACTTAAGAAATCAGTCATATCTGCACGGATTAATGTTTGTCACCGCGCAGATGCATTAACCAGTATACCAGACCGACTAGGACTGCTCCGCCAATAATGTTACCGATAGTGACAGGTAATAAATTATTAGAGAGAAAATTTGATACAGTTAAATTTGAAAATTGTTCGGATGATGCACCTACTTTAGTCCAGAATTCTGCTGGTGCAAAATTCTTAATAACAATACCTAAAGGAATAAGGAACATGTTAGCGATACTGTGCTCAAAACCACTAGCAACGAACATACCGATAGGTAAAATTAGTGCAAAAAGCTTATCAATCAGCGTACGGCCTGCATAGCTCATCCATACTGCAAGACAAACCATTAAGTTAGCTAGAATACCTAAGCAAACCGCTTCAATAAACGTGTGCTCTAGTTTATGTTGCGCAGTTTGTAAAACATTCAGCCCCCAAAGCCCATTTGCTGCCATATGTTGACCAGCAAACCACATTAAGGCGACAAAAAAGAGTGCGCCAACAAAGTTACCAAGATAGACATTTATCCAGTTAGCAAACATATTGCCCCAAGATATACGTCCGGTTGCTTTAGGTATAATAGTAAGAACAGTTGAGGTGAATAAGTCAGCGCCACAAACGACAACGAGCATTAACCCCAGAGAGAAGCAGATCCCACCGACTAATTTAGCCAGCCCAAAAGGAACAGATGCGGTACCTGTAGTAGCAGTAATATAAAAAACAAAAGCAATTGATATAAACATTCCCGCAGTAAATGCAGATAAGTAAGTCATTGGGATCTGTTTATTTGCTTTATAACAACATGCGTCATCGGCAACTTTTGCCATATCAGCAGGTGATAATAAATTAAAAGGGCTGTCAGCTTTCATACTAACACTCTCTTATATGTTGGAATAATTATAGCACGCAATAATAGTAGCAAAGGGGCTTACTTCTAAAATTGATATGGATCATGGTCGCTCATTAGAATCCCGTTTTTAGTGCGTAAAAACCCGCTATTTCGGCTATAACTATTTGATTAATAAAATAAAAAAATTTTTTAAAAATTATCAAAAAATTTTAGGCTAGCTGGATAAATAAAGTAAAAAGTAAATATAAAGTATTATTTAAACCCTGTATGTTAAGAATTAAAAATCAAATTTAACGCCTTATTTACTTTCGTCATAAATATAAACATTACTTTATTTGTGGTTAATCTTTATTGATTACTCCAGACATATATCCATTATAAAAATAAGGTTTTTTAATTTTTGAGATCTGGTTAAACAAATAGCAATTTAAACTAGAATTAAGTAATATTATTAGTGTAAAAGTTCAATATGTATTTATAGTGTCATATTAAATGCCTTAAATCGTCATTTTTGCCATATTTTGACAATTTTGTCAGATGGCAAATTTGTCATATTGACAAATCTGTCAATATTTTATTTTCAACAAAATAAAACACTCTACTTTTCAATAGAGTGTTTCAATTTAAATATGCACTTATTATTCAGTTAAAATTAGTTATTATTTAATAAATAACCTTAAACAAAATAGGCTTATTTAGCTGATTGACGTTTTGCTTTCTGTAATTTCTCATAGGCTGCAAGTAACGACTGATGAACAGGTAAATTAGCTAAATCAGGATCAATAGTTTGTAATCCATAAAATGCTTGTTTACCTTGCATTGCGTTTAAGGCTGCTTGTAATGTTTTTTCGCCATACATACGAGAAAATGCGTGCATATATTGTGCTGGTTCACGTTCAGTCTCTTGTTGTAATAATAAGAGATTGTGTAAACAGCGATAATAATTTTGACGCTCTGGCGTAAATAAAGAAGCATTAAAATCTTGAGTCCATTCAACCCAAACAAGCGCTTGATCAAGATCGCCACCTGCAAGCGCTAACATTGATTTTAATTCGCCTACACGTAAATGACTCCAACCATTATCTTTACCCGGAGCAATACCAATCATCTCTCTGATACGTGTAAAATCGTCTAGGCCATCTTCATCAAACTGACCAATAAGAGAAAGGTACTCTTCTTGAGTGCCTTGGCTTGTTGGTAGAGAAAGGATCGTATCACGCCAATGTACACCCATAATATTATTGGCTAGCTGTAAATCTTCAGCAGGATAAATATCTGATAAACCAGGCACTAAAATACGACAAGCGTAAACACCTAAGTGTGAGTAGTCCATGATATAGACTTCTGCATCGCACTGTTGGCAAAGTGACATTAAGGTGTGGAACTCTTCTTCTGTCGTACCACTGAAATTCCAATCAACAAATGTGTAATCTGCATCTTTCTTAAAGAGATCCCAACTAATTAAACCACTTGAATCAATAAAGTGTGTTTCAAGATTAGTGTGATCACCGACTTCTTCATCATCAAAGCTTGGCGGGTTAAAGACATCGAGATCTTTAAGACTACGGCCTTGTAATAGTTCAGTGACAGTACGCTCTAAAGCTACACCAAAATCAGGGTGAGCACCAAAAGAGGCAAAGCATGTGCCATTTTGTGGATTGAATAACACAACACAAATAACAGGGAATTGACCACCTAAAGATGCGTCAAAGCTAAAGATTGGGAAACCTTCTTTCTCTAATGTTTCAATCGCTTCAATAACAGCAGGGTAGCGAGCTAAAACTTCTTTAGGAATTTCAGGTAAGCTAATTCTTTCAGTGATAATGCGATTTTTTACATAACGTTCAAAAACTTCAGATAATCCTTGAACACGCGCTTCATTCTTTGTATTTCCTGCTGACATACCATTAGATGCATATAAGTTAGCAATAATGTTTACAGGAATATAAACAGGTTTTTCATCAGATTGACGTATAAATGGTAGTGCGCAAATTCCGCGATCATGATTACTTGATTGTAAATCAACTAACTCACTACCGCATAACTCACCTTCAGGATCATAAAATTCACGTAAATGAGCATCTAATAAGCCCGCAGGAACAGAATCATCTTCTGTTAGTGGGAACCACTTTTCACTTGGATAGTGAACAAATTCACCTTCTGCAATATCAGCACCTAGCCAGAAATCAGAGAAGAAATAATTGGTTGAGAGACGTTCAAAGTATTCGCCTAATGCGGAGGCTAATGCTGCTTTTTTACTGGCTCCTTTACCGTTGGTGAAACATAAAGGGCAATCTTTATCGCGAATATGAACAGACCAAACGTTAGGAACAGGGTTTAACCATGAAGCTTCTTCAATGTTAAATCCTAAGTCGGTTAATTTTTGCTGAAAGCTAGCGATAGAATCTTCCAGTGCGGCATCTTTGCCAGGAATAAATGTTTGTGACATGGCAGGTTTCATCAATATTTTGCTGGTGATAGTTAGGGGCACATGATACTGAAATCCCCTGTAATGCACTAATAATTTCTCTCATTTGCCCAAGGCTAACTATATTCATCACTTATAATTTATTTGATATATGAGTTTTTTTAATAAATTCGTTCGATTTATCACGGAATTAATAATTTTAAATCATCATAATTGGATTTATTTATAAACTCATAAGGGATCAGTTCGATGATGAAAAAAACATTGCTCGCCAGCCTGTTAGCGGTAATCAGTGGTTCTGCTTTTGCCTTACCTAATGTCACCATTTTAGCAACAGGTGGCACAATTGCTGGTGGTGGCGATTCAGCAACAACATCAAGCTATACAGCAGGTAAATTAGGCATTGATACATTGATTAATGCAGTACCTGAGGCGAAAAAAGTCGCTAATTTAAAAGGCGAGCAAGTCGTGAATATCGGCTCTCAAGATATGAATGACCAAGTATGGCTTCAGCTGGCTAATAAAATTAATGCAGACTGCGATAAAACAGACGGCTTTGTGATCACTCATGGTACAGATACCATGGAAGAAACAGCCTATTTTCTTGATTTAACCACTGCGTGTAAAAAACCTGTCGTTATGGTGGGGGCAATGCGTCCTGCAACAGCATTAGGTGCTGAAGGCCCTTTAAATCTCTTTAATGCTGTTGTGATTGCGAGTGATAAAGCCTCTGAAAATCGAGGTGTGTTAGTAACCATGAATAATGCGGTTATCAGTGGTAAAGATGTTGTGAAAATGAACACGACTGAAGTTCAAGCATTCCAACCTGTTAACGCTGGTGCTCAAGGTTATGTGCATAATGGTAAGGTTCATTATTACACTGCCGCATTACCTCGTGCAGATAAACCCGCATTTGATGTCAGTAAACTGACTGAATTACCAAAAGTTGGTATTGTTTATAACTACTCCAATGCCTCTAATTTACCAGCAAAAGCCTTTATTGATAACGGCTATAAAGGTATTGTCAGCGCTGGTGTTGGTAACGGCAACTTATATACTGATATTTTTGATACTTTAGCTGATGGCGCTAAAAAAGGTGTAGTTGTTGTGCGTTCAAGCCGTGTACCAGTAGGCTTTACTACACAAAATGGTGAAGTTGATGATGCAAAATATGGCTTTGTTGCATCAGAGCGCTTAAACCCACAAAAAGCGAGAGTATTGTTACAATTATCTTTAACACAAACGCAAGAGCCTGCGAAGATCCAAGAGAATTTCGAAAAGTATTAATTTAAAAGAGTTTGGATAATAACAAGGCCTCATTTATGAGGCTTTGTTATTTTTAAAGAGTGAAATGGCTAATTGGTTTTGGCTCGAGAGACAACAACTCTTGCGGCAAAAAAAGCAATTAATGGCGTTATTGCAAAAACAATAAAGAGCCAATGTGCCGCATTTTGAGCGCCTATCATGCCACCCGGATTTGTTAACCCTGCCATATTAACCACCGTCCCTGAAATAGAGGCACCAACAGCCGTTGAAAACAATTGGATTGTGGTAATAGATGTTGCCGCTTTCTGAGCTTCTTGCCCTTGAGAGACATGCAATACACGAGTTAAATAATGAGGCCACGCCATACCAATACCTGCACCTGTAAAAAAGAGGGCTATACAAATAATGATAATTTGCCCATAAGGTATGGTTAGAACATTAGAGATAAATAAGCCAAGGATCACAATGGCTGAAAAGTTAATCATTGGACCAAAACGCATTAATCTCTGAGCAGTAGATTGTTTACTTGAGGAAGACACAATGGCAGAGAAAGACCAACCCGCACCCACCAATGCTGCTAAATAACCCGAAAGCAGAGGGGTAATATTATGGATAATTTGCAAGAAGTAGGGCACAAAAACTTCTGTTTGTACGCTTATCCCTAATAAAGCCATAGTGAGATATATGGGTGCTAATGGTGCAGAAAAAGAAAATGTCCCTTTAGGAAACAATCCATCATTCGATTTTTTATCAATATTGACTAACAGTAAAATAAAGATCACCGCAAATATAAAAGATAAGGTGTTATATAAAATAACGTTATAAAGACTACCAATAGAAATAGATAATACAGCGAGCATTAATAAAATAAGCTGTTGATAAGGTAACGGCGCTTTGGCGACAATATTATCAGCATTATTCTTGGTAGGAAGAATAGTAAATAATAAAATAACGTAAGGAATGCCTACAAATAAAATAGACCAAAATGCACCACGCCAAACATCATATTCAGCAAATATTCCGCCTAGTGCGGGGCCTAATAGTGTCGATATTCCCCACATACTAGACATTAACGCCATAGCTCTGGACCAAAGTGGTTGAGGGAACATCACTCTGACTAAAGAGTAAGCAAGTGCCAGCAACATTCCTCCGCCAGCCCCTTGAATAAATCGCCCTAAAAGTAATATCTGCATTGAAGGTGCTGTTGCACAAATAACAGAGCCTGCTAAAAAGCAAATAGTGGCAAAAAGATAACTATTGCGAGGGGCGAATGCACTCAGTAATCGTGAAGTTAATGCAGAAGAAAGAATGGAAGCCAGAATAAAAACAGTGGTGTTCCATGCATATAAATTAAGCCCACCGATATCACGTACAATTGAAGGTAGCGTTGTGATCGTAATATAGACATTAATTGCGTGTAATGCGACACCTCCTGCTAAAGCGAGCGATTTTAGACTATTTTTTCCATGAAGAAGCATTCCCCAGCTTGCTTCTTCTTTTTTATTTACACTCCCCGACATAAAACACTCCTAGCCATTATTTTTACGCTCTGCATATTATGCGTTAGTTCACAATAATCATTGCGCCAATTTAACGGGAATGATACAACCGATAAAGGTCATTTTGTAAAAACATATTCAGATAGGGTGAATTTGAATGAGTCAGGTATATAACTTTAGTGCAGGTCCGGCTATGTTACCGGCAGAAGTCCTTCGTCGTGCAGAACTAGAATTATGCAACTGGCATGAACTTGGGCGTTCGGTTATGGAAATTAGCCACCGCAGTAAAGAGTTTCTTGAAGTTGCTCATCAGGCAGAACAAGATCTTCGTGATCTTCTTAATGTGCCAGAAAACTACAAAATTCTTTTTTGCCACGGTGGTGCTCGAGGTCATTTTGCTGCTTTACCTCTCAATTTATTAGGCGATAAAGTAAGCGCTGATTATATTGATGGTGGTTATTGGGCAAAAAGTGCAGCCGAAGAAGCTGAAAAATATTGTTCGCCAAATATCATTAAAATTAAAACAGAAGTTGATGGCAAAATTGGTGTTAAGCCAATGAAAGAGTGGCAATTAAGCGCTGATGCAGCTTATGTGCATTATTGCCCAAATGAAACCATTGATGGTATCGCTATTCATGAAGAGCCAGATTTTGATGATAGTAAAATTGTTATTGCTGACTATTCATCTTCGATTTTATCTCAACCGATAGATGTTAGCCGTTTTGGTGTTATCTATGCGGGCGCACAAAAGAATATTGGTCCTGCGGGTTTAACGATTGTCATTATTCGTGAAGATCTATTAGGCAAAGCGCGCAAAGAAACACCTTCTGTGTTTGATTACACAGTGCTTGCTGAGAATGACTCCATGTTTAATACACCACCTACCTTTGCTTGGTATTTATCAGGTATGGTCTTTAAATGGCTGAAAGAGCAAGGTGGTTTGCAAGAGATGGCAAAACGTAACTATGAAAAAGCAGCGCTTCTTTATAGTGCAATTGATAATAGTGATTTTTATATCAATCGTATTGCCACGGAAAATCGTTCACTAATGAATGTGCCTTTCCAAATGTCTTCTCCTGAACTGGATTCCTTATTCTTAAAAGAGGCAGAAGCTCAAGGTTTAGTCGCATTAAAAGGTCACCGTGTATCAGGTGGTATGCGTGCTTCAATTTATAACGCAATGCCATTGGAAGGTGTTCAAGCATTAGTCGACTTTATGGCTGATTTTGAACGACGTCATGCGTAATAAATAAAATCTAGAACTAGAATAAGAAAGCCTGCTTAAATACAGGTTTTCTTATTATTCAACCTTTAAGATGTTAATAATTAAAATTGAGTTACCAAGTACAAAATAATAAATAAAAAGATAAGTACCTAAATAATTTTATATTTAATTAAATAGCATCCCCCGCTTAATTTACTTGTTTATTGGAGTTTTTACCTGTTTATGGAATCGTTAACATTACAACCTATCGCTCATATCGAAGGTGTTATTAATTTACCAGGGTCAAAAAGTGTCTCTAACCGTGCGTTGTTATTAGCGGCTTTAGCTAAAGGTAAAACTCGTCTAACCAACTTATTAGATAGTGATGATATTCGCCATATGCTTAATGCATTAAAAGCCTTAGGGGTGCAATATCAATTATCAAATAACAATACGGTATGTGATATTGAAGGACTAGGTGGTGAATTTAAAACAAATTCGCCATCAGAGCTCTTCTTAGGTAATGCAGGTACAGCAATGCGCCCATTAGCGGCCGCATTAAATCTCGGTCAGCATGATATTATTCTTACTGGTGAACCTCGTATGAAAGAGCGTCCAATTGGGCATTTAGTTGACGCTTTACGCCAAGGTGGTGCAAAAATTGACTATCTTGAACAGACTGATTACCCACCAATTCGCTTACATGGTGGTTTTTTAGGTGGTAATGTTGAGGTTGATGGTAGTGTTTCTAGCCAGTTTTTGACTGCTTTATTAATGATGGCACCTTTGGCAGAGCAAGATACGATTATCACCATTAAAGGCGAATTAGTATCAAAACCTTACATTGATATTACCTTAGCATTAATTAATACCTTTGGTGGGAAAATCGAAAACCAAGACTACCAGCGCTTTGTTATAAAAGGTGGTCAACAATATCAATCACCAGAAAAGTACCTTGTAGAAGGTGATGCTTCATCTGCATCTTACTTTTTAGCAGCAGCTGCCATTAAAGGCGGTACTGTGCGAGTTACAGGTATCGGTAAAAATAGCTTACAAGGGGATATTCATTTTGCTTCTGTGCTTGAAAAGATGGGTGCAAAAGTACGCTGGGGTGAGGACTATATTGAGTGTGAGCGTGGAACGTTAAAAGGTATTGATATGGATATGAATACTATCCCTGATGCTGCAATGACCATTGCTACCACGGCACTTTTTGCTGAAGGCGAAACGGTTATCCGCAATATTTATAACTGGCGTGTAAAAGAAACTGACCGATTAGCGGCAATGGCAACAGAGTTACAAAAAGTGGGTGCGATTGTTGAAGAAGGTCACGACTACCTAAAAGTAACACCACCAAAACAGTTAACCACTGCGGATATTGAAACTTATAACGACCATCGTATTGCAATGTGTTTTTCGCTGGTGGCACTTTCTGATACACCAATTACTATTCTTGACCCGGGATGTACTGCAAAAACCTTCCCTGATTATTTTGAGAAATTAGAAACACTTTCTCAACGTAATAATTAATGTAAAAATCATTAATTAAAATGAGTCAAAACTAAATCAGTTAAATCGGCAGTATTGAACCTTTTGGAGAACAATACTGCCGATTTTTTATTATAATTAGATTAATTTTTCTAAAAAAACACTACTTAGAAAAAATAATATTAAATAAGACTTTTTAGTGCTTATCTACTTGTTTCTTCCTATACATTGTATGCGTATAATGTCGCGCATATATTAATACTGTTTTTCTCTGTTTGAACACTATGCCTATTATATCAATGTAATAAGAGCAACAAACACAGAAATGCAGTGCCCACGAAAAGGAGAAACTCATGGCGGTTATCGTCCCTGTTATAACTGTTGATGGGCCTAGCGGAGCAGGTAAAGGAACATTATGCCAAGCATTAGCGAAAGCATTTGGCTGGCATTTACTCGATTCTGGCGCTATTTATCGTGTATTGGCATTAGCAGCTTTACATCATCATGTTGATATTACTTCCGAAGATGCTTTAGTACCTTTGGCGGCAAATTTGGATGTACGCTTTATTCCTAATGAGAATGGCTTAAGTGTCATTCTAGAAGGTGAAGATGTTTCAACTGAAATTCGAACAGAAACAGTTGGGAATACGGCATCACAAGCTGCAACTTTTCCTCGAGTAAGAGAAGCATTATTACGTCGTCAGCGCGCATTTCGTACAGCACCGGGCTTAATTGCAGATGGCCGAGATATGGGCACAATCGTTTTTCCTGATGCTCAAGTGAAAATATTTTTAGAAGCGAGTGCAGAAGAGCGCGCGCGTCGTCGCATGTTACAGTTGCAGGAAAAGGGCTTTAATGTTAACTTTGAGCGCCTTTTATCCGAGATAAAAGAACGCGATTACCGTGACCGGAATCGTGCTGTTGCGCCACTTGTTGCGGCGAAAGATGCATTAATTCTCGATTCTACAAGCTTGTCTATTGACGAAGTCATTGAAAAATCGTTGACTTATGCTAAAAAAAATCTGCAATTATCAGCGTAATTAATTTTTATTTCGTTTATACTAGGTAATTATCAAAATCGGGTTGACGTGTTAATGAAAACACAACAATGCCCGATGACCTTGTCACAAAGGATGTAACGAGGTATGTGAAACAACCCCATTCGGCCGGATGCTAAATGGACGTTAATTAAATTTACTTGAAGATCATTAACATGACAGAATCTTTTGCTCAACTCTTTGAAGAATCCCTAAAAACAATCGAAACTCGTCCTGGCGCTATCGTTCGCGGCGTTGTAGTTGCTATCGATAAAGACGTTGTTCTGGTTGATGCAGGTCTGAAATCAGAATCTGCTATTCCTGTAGAACAATTCAAAAACGCTCAAGGCGAATTAGAAATCCAAGTGGGCGACGAAATTGATGTTGCTCTGGACGCGGTTGAAGATGGCTTCGGTGAAACCGTTCTGTCTCGTGAGAAAGCTAAACGTCACGAAGCGTGGCTGATGCTGGAAAAAGCTTACGAAGAAAACGAAACTGTTGTTGGTATCATCAACGGTAAAGTTAAAGGTGGTTTCACTGTTGAACTGAACGGCATTCGTGCGTTCTTACCAGGTTCACTGGTAGACGTTCGCCCAGTTCGCGATACAACTCATCTGGAAAACAAAGAGCTTGAGTTCAAAGTCATCAAATTAGACCAAAAACGTAACAACGTTGTTGTGTCTCGTCGTGCGGTTATCGAATCTGAAAACAGCGCAGAACGCGATCAGTTATTAGAAAACCTGCAAGAAGGCATGGAAGTTAAAGGTATCGTTAAGAACCTTACTGACTACGGTGCATTCGTTGATCTGGGCGGTGTTGACGGCTTACTGCACATCACTGACATGGCTTGGAAACGTGTTAAACACCCAAGCGAAATTGTCAATGTTGGCGACGAAATCACTGTTAAAGTCCTGAAATTCGACCGTGAACGTACTCGCGTATCATTAGGTCTGAAACAACTGGGCGAAGATCCATGGGTAGCTATCGCTAAACGTTATCCAGAAGGTACTAAACTGACTGGTCGTGTAACTAACCTGACTGATTACGGCTGCTTCGTAGAAATCGAAGAAGGTGTTGAAGGTCTGGTACACGTTTCTGAAATGGATTGGACTAACAAAAACATTCACCCATCTAAAGTTGTTAACGTTGGTGATGTTGTTGAAGTTATGGTTCTTGACATCGATGAAGAACGTCGTCGTATTTCACTGGGTCTGAAACAGTGCAAATCTAACCCATGGCAGCAGTTTGCAGAAACTCACAACAAGAACGACCGTGTTGAAGGTAAAATCAAGTCTATCACTGACTTCGGTATCTTCATCGGTTTAGACGGCGGTATCGACGGTCTGGTTCATTTATCTGACATTTCTTGGAATGTTGCAGGTGAAGAAGCAGTTCGTGAATACAAAAAAGGCGACGAAATCGCTGCTGTAGTTCTGCAAGTTGATGCTGAACGTGAACGTATCTCACTGGGCGTTAAACAATTATCAGAAGATCCATTCAATAATTACCTGTCTGCTCACAAAAAAGGTGCTATTGTTTCTGGTAAAGTAACTGCTGTTGACGCTAAAGGCGCAACTGTAGAATTAGCTGACGGTGTTGAAGGTTACCTGCGTGCTTCAGAAGCTTCACGTGACCGCGTTGAAGATGCAACTCTGGTTCTGAATGTTGGCGAAGCTGTAGAAGCTAAATACACTGGCGTTGATCGTAAAAACCGCGTTATCAACTTATCTGTTCGTGCTAAGGACGAAGCAGATGAGAAAGACGCTATCGCTTCTGTAAACAACAAAGAAGAAGTTGGTTTTTCAAACAACGCTATGGCTGAAGCTTTCAAAGCAGCTAAAGGCGAATAATTTAAGTTATTAACGGAAGGCAACGTTAATCGTTGCCTATTTATCGGTAGTTTAGGGAGGTAATATGACCAAGTCTGAGTTAATCGAGAGACTTGCAGGCCTACAATCTCATCTTTCGGCTAAGACGGTTGAAGAAGCTGTAAAAGAAATGCTTGATCATATGGCTGATACTTTAGCTGATGGTGAGCGTATCGAAGTCCGCGGATTCGGCAGTTTTTCTCTACACTACCGTGCGCCGCGTACGGGTCGTAACCCGAAGACTGGTGATAAAGTAGATCTGGAAGGTAAATACGTTCCACACTTTAAGCCAGGTAAAGAGTTACGTGACCGTGTAAATATTTATACGGAATAATAACTCCTGTCGAAATGGCACGATGTTAGTTAACTTTCTCAAAAACGGTACTTAGGTGCCGTTTTTTATTACCTATTATTATCACTTTTGGTTTATTTTTCTGCTCCCTAATTTTTTCTATCTTCCATCTTGCACCTTCAATCCCAATCTTAGATTGAATGATTCGTTTTATTGATTTTATCTCGCTAGCACCTTTCTTTTTTATTACTTTATTCTGCTTTGATTTTAATTTCTCTATTTAATTACCTATATCACTTAGTTGCTTTGTTTTTTACGAGCTTCTTCTCAAAATTTATTGTATGTAACAAGAGATCTTTTCCTTTTTATAAAGCATCACTAAAAAACGACCTAAAAGCCTATCTCTAATAGAGTAGTAACATTATGATATTTAAAGAATAATTGTATGCAGGGATGCTATAGATGATTTTATTGAATCGAATGATAAAGTTTTTTGAGTTAAAGATGGTATCAATAAAACGGAGGTGCATTCATTCAGCCTATTTTCAAAGACTCTATTTCACGAAGTTAACTTTAGACAATATTGCTTTGGCCATAATATTAGGTTGCTTACCTTTATTAGTTCAACATACGCTTTTTAGTCAAACAATTTATTCTATTATTATTATTGTTGCACTATTTCTATTATTTATTCCTTTTTGCTTATTCCGTTTTTCAGCGATATTTCTAATTTTCTGGGTTTATTCAAATATGGTTGCGTCATCATTAATGACGAGAACAGAACAGTTTGCTGATAATATGGCAACATTTGAAACCAAGGTTATGGAGTATCGCCAATTAACAGATGGCAATATTATTATCAAAATACCCATTACGAAGAAGACGCTCTTTTCATCATCTGTTTATGCAAACGTATATTGGCGAAGTCCGCCTAAAAACATAGCTGTAGGACAATATTGGAAGTTTAAAATTCAATTTAGGGCTGTACATAGTTATTTAAATGAAGGTGGGTTTGATAGCCAAAAATATGCTGTTTCTGTGAAGGAAACATTAACGGGTAAAGTGATGACAGCCAAGTTTATCCGAAATGATATATCACTACGTACTCAACTTATTCAGACAATCACAGCTCATTGGCAAACAGCAAAAAATAAAGGTGAAATTATTGCTTTAGTCTTAGGTGATAAGCGATATATTGAACCTGAGAAAAAAGATCTCTATATGAAAACAGGGGTTGCTCATTTAATTGTGATATCGGGTTTACATATAGGTTTAGCTGCCTTTTTTGGTTGGGGTATTGCAAGAGGTATTCAATTTTTTTTCCCTATCAGATGGATTAATCCAAGATTTCCATTAGTTATAGCTTGGTTATGTGGTGTTTTCTATGCTGCGTTATCAGGTTGGGGAATACCAGCAACAAGAGCTGTTATTGGATTAACTGTTTGGGTGATTTTACATTGGGGGAGCCGATTATTTTTACCTTGGCAATGGGCACTTTGGAGTGCGGCACTTATTCTTATTGTTGAGCCTCTTTCTATACTTTCAGCTAGTTTTTGGCTTTCATTTTCTGCTGTATTTGCCATTATCTTTTGGTATTGGATGTACCCATTAAAAGCTAAATATAGCCATCAAAAACGGTGGTTTATTTTAAGGTTGGCACATTTACAATTTGGTTTATTAATTATTTTATTACCATTCCAATTATATTTATTTAATGGCGCTAATCTTTTTAGCTTTATCGTTAACTTATGGGCGGTTCCTATTGTTTCTTTTATTACCGTGCCATTAATAATGCTCGGATTATTGACATTTTTTCTCTCATTTTTACAACCAATAATTTGGCACTGGGTTGATCTTTCTATTAACCTTGCTTTTTGGTGTGCTCCTTTATTTTTACCATATTGGCAAAATAATGGTGCTATTCCTTTATTATTAGGATTTTTGGGGATTGGTACTATTTTAATCATAAAAATGTCATGGTGGCGTTATCATTTTATTTGCATTGTGGCTATTAGTACTATTTTGTACTGTGAATTCGTCGTCTCTTCACGTTATCAATGGCGAATATCTATGTTAGATGTTGGACATGGCTTAGCGGTTATTCTTGAAAAAGAAGGGGAAGCGATTATTTATGACACGGGAATGCGTTGGAAAAATGGAGGTTCTATTGCAAAGAATGTCATCATTCCTTATTTAAGACATCATCGACTTACGCCAGTTGCATTGATCATTAGTCATGATCATCTTGATCATACAGGGGGAATGAAAGATTTAATAAAAACTTATCCTAATTTAAGCATTCGTAGTAGTTTTGACGATCCTTCGCATTTACCTTGCTTAAGTGATAAATCATGGCAGTGGAAAGGACTTCAATTTGATGCATTGTGGCCACCGAATAAATTACTCTCCCCGAAAAATAATCAATCCTGTGTGATCAATGTGAGTGATGGGAAATACAATATTCTACTAACTGGAGATATAGAAAAAGAAGCTGAAGCTCAATTAGTAAGAGTAAAAAAAGATCAACTAAAAGCAGATGTCTTACAAGTTCCTCATCATGGTAGTCAAACATCATCCACATTGATGTTTATTCAAGCAGTATCACCAAAAATTGCACTTGTTTCTGCTGCTCGTTATAGCCCTTGGCGTTTGCCTTCTGATAAAGTACATCAACGTTATAAAAAAGAAGCTATTAATTGGCTAACAACCTCTGTTAGTGGGCAAGTTTCTATCGAGTTTAATCAAGATAATATTGATGTATTTACCTATAGGCGAGATATTTTGCCTCGTTGGTATCATCAGTGGTTTGGTGTTTTGACGTTTCCCGAGTAGAATGACCGGCTAATTATTAAAAGTTTGGTAATATATATGAATGATATAGATCTATCAACGTGGCAAACATTCCGCCGCTTATGGCCAATGATCCGGCTTTTCAAAGCGGGTTTAATCACTGCTGCAATTGCATTAATCATCAATGCGGGTGTGGATGCATTTATGATTTCTTTATTAAAACCACTTCTTGATGAAGGTTTTGGTAAAGCCAGTAATGACGTATTAAAATGGATGCCTTTTGCCGTTATTGGTCTGATAGCTCTGCGTGGTATATCTAACTTTATTTCAAGTTACTGTCTTTCTTGGGTCTCTGGGAAAGTTGTAATGAATATGCGTCGTCAACTGTTTTCTCATATTATGGGAATGCCGGTGAGCTTTTTTGATCAGCAATCAACAGGGACTTTACTCTCTCGTATCACATATGATTCAGAACAGGTTGCCTCTTCATCATCAGGTGCATTAATTACCGTTGTACGTGAAGGTGCCTATATCATCGGACTATTTTGTTTGATGTTTTATTATAGCTGGCAATTATCCCTGATCCTTATCGTTATCGCACCTATTGTTGCTGTTGTTATTCGTATAGTATCGACCCGTTTTAGAACAATCAGTAAGCGTATCCAAAATAGCATGGGGCAAGTGACAACTAGCGCAGAACAAATGCTAAAAGGGCATAAAGAAGTTCTGATTTTTAATGGCCAAGAAGTTGAAAATAAACGCTTTAACCATGTAAGCAATCATATTCGCCGTCAAGGTATGCGTATGGTTGTCGCATCATCAATTTCAGATCCTATTATTCAGATAATCGCTTCTCTTGCATTAGCATTTGTCCTGTATGCAGCAAGTTTCCCTGAGATAATGGATACATTAACAGCAGGTACAATTACTGTTGTATTCTCCTCAATGGTTGCATTAATGCGTCCATTGAAATCACTGACTAATGTAAATGCTCAATTCCAGCGTGGTATGGCTGCTTGTCAGACGCTATTTACCATCCTCGATATGGAGCAAGAAAAAGACACCGGTAAGCTTGAACTAAAAAAACCAACTGGTGATATTGAATTCCGCAATGTGACTTTCCAATATGTCACGAAAGATACGCCAGCACTGAAAAATATGTCATTTACTATCCCAGCAGGTAAAACTGTTGCATTAGTTGGACGCTCAGGCTCTGGTAAGTCTACGATTGCAAATCTGATCACTCGTTTTTATGACATTAATGAAGGCGAAATATTAATTAATGGTCATGATATTCGTGAATACACATTGAAATCTTTGCGTAATCAAGTCGCGTTGGTTTCTCAAAATGTGCATCTTTTTAATGAAACCGTAGCAAACAATATTGTCTACGCATGTGAAGATCAGTATACCCGTGAAGATATTGAAAAAGCGGCGAAGATGGCACATGCAATGGATTTTATCCAAAAAATGGATAAAGGCTTAGATACTGAAATTGGTGAAAATGGTGTATTGCTTTCAGGTGGACAACGTCAGCGTATTGCAATTGCAAGAGCGTTATTACGAGATTCGCCAATCCTTATTCTTGATGAGGCTACATCAGCGCTAGATACAGAATCAGAGCGTGCTATCCAGTCAGCACTTGATGAATTACAGAAAAACAGAACCTCTTTAGTGATTGCTCACCGTTTATCAACTATTGAAAAAGCGGATGAAATATTAGTTATTGAAGATGGTGAAATTGTTGAACGTGGCGCACACCTTGATTTGATTGAGAAACAAGGTATTTATGCACAACTTCACAGGATGCAATTTGGCAAATGATTGAACGGATTTGGTCTGGTAAATCTTGGTTTTATATCCTACTGCTTCCATTTTCATGGTTGTATGGCGCGCTCACATTATTAAGGCGTTTTGCATATCAGAAAGGATGGCTAGCATCATGGAAAGCCCCAATTCCTGTTGTGATTGTTGGCAATTTAACTGCAGGCGGGAATGGCAAAACACCTGTTGTGATATGGCTTGTTGAGCAATTAATACAGCAGGGGTTTAAGCCCGGTATTGTCTCTCGTGGTTACGGCGGAAAATCAGACCATTATCCATTACTTTTGACATCCGATACGACACCTGCCATGGCAGGTGATGAACCTGTGTTGATTTATCATCGAACAGGTGCTCCCGTTGCGGTTGCACCTAATCGACGGGATGCAGTAAAAGCGTTATTAGCTCAACATGAGCTTGATGTGATCATCACTGATGATGGTTTGCAACATTACGCATTACAACGTGATTATGAAATTGTTGTCATTGATGGTCAGCGTCGATTCGGCAATGGTTGGTGGTTACCTGCAGGCCCTATGCGAGAGCGTGCAGGGCGATTAGATTCTGTGGACGCAATTATTGTGAATGGTGGAACAAGCCAGAATAATGAGATTGGCATGGCGCTGGAAGGTGATACTGCAGTTAATCTTAGAACAGGAGAAAAAAAACCAGTTCAGCAAATTAAAAAGGCTGTTGCTATCGCTGGAATTGGTCATCCTCCTAGGTTTTTTAACTCGTTACATGAAAAAGGGATAGAGTTAATTACAACAAAAGCATTTAGTGATCATAGTGATTATAGTGTTCAAGAATTACAGGATTTAACACCTGACTTAGAACCTCTTATTATGACAGAAAAGGATGCTGTTAAATGTCAGCATTTTGCACAAGATAATTGGTGGTATTTACCCGTTAGCGCTGAATTAAATAGTCAATCTGTGCTAAAACAAGTCAGCAATTTAATTTACGGCTCGAAAAAAACTTGTATCTGATCTGAAACAATGATATTTATAGTGGAAATCAGGATAGCGTTACATAAAAGATTACCTACCTACAGTCGCATATCGCTTTTGTCGTAGTTCAATTTAATTCGCCACTACCCTATCTACTCAAAAGCCTTGTGTGGAGAGTTTGTGGATCTTGAATGTAGGGTTAATATTTTGTGCAGTGAATAGCATCAGCTTTTGTGCACAACGGATGATAAAAACCATTTTTGATGGTGGCTAATTATCTCTATATTCGGTTATCTTTTTTATCAGTGCGCAATAAATATCAGTATGTCATCTTTTTGTCATATTGATACTGTAAATATTTATTGAGCTTTATGATATTTATTAAGCTTAGCTATCACGATTTTGAACATTTATATTGAATAATAAAATGCACTACTTAAATTAATGTGTTCAGAATTTAATTGGGGTTTTATATAAGAAGACTTAATAAAAAGTAGGATGCATTTGTATAGGAAAATAAAACTATACAAAGAACAAAAGGAGTTTATCTATCATGACATTACAATTAAGAATGGGTCGCGTAAAATGGTTCGACAATAACAAAGGTTATGGTCTTATTGTTGCAAGAGATATTGAACAAGAAGTTTATGTCAATAAAAAAGCGATTGCCAATACAAAAAATAAAGCATTAACAGAAGGTCAAGACGTTGAATTTTCTGTTATCAGAACAGCCGCAGGTTTAGAAGCCGCTGATGTTATTGGGTTTTAAATAAGGCTTAGCCTTGTTAAAGATGTAGATAAAACGATAGTTTAGCATCAAAATTAAATTATCGTTTATGTCTAATTTGAGGTAGGTAAGCGTCAATAGTTTACCACCAAGCCTAATAAGTAATATAAAAGAGTCGTTTCGTTAATTAGAATGCAATAAAGATAATAAAAAGGTTAAATTATTATCAATAAAAGCTGAATGTAATTCTTTATTAATGATGTTGCAGACTCAACGATAAAAAGCCACATTAATGTGGCTTTTTTGTTGCTTATAGTAAAAGAGAAAATAATAAATTTATTAATAACTAAAATAATTTTCGAATTATCACTAAACGAGAGGTTTTGAGTATTAACGCTGATCATTCCTTATGATATCCTTTTGCCATATAAAATGATTAACCCTTGAGAGGGACAAAATGGATCACCGCTTACTCGAAATTATTGCTTGCCCAGTTTGCCACGGCAAACTTATCTTTGATAAAGAAAATTCAGAGCTTATCTGCAAAATTGATCATTTAGCTTATCCTGTTCGTGACAATATCCCCGTTCTTCTGGAGAATGAAGCAAGAGAATTATCACTAGAAGAGGAGAAGTAGCTTCATGTTCACGGTCATTATCCCTGGTCGATATGCATCGACCCGTTTACCGGGTAAACCGCTCGCGGATATTCATGGCAAACCTATGATTGTTCGTGTAATGGAACAGGCTATGCGCTCTGGTGCAAACCGTGTCATTGTTGCAACTGATAATTTAGATGTTGTTGCAGCAGTTGAAAAAGCGGGGGGAGAAGCCTGCATGACTCGAGAAGATCACCATTCGGGTACAGAGCGTTTAGCGGAAGTCATTGAAAAATACAAATTTGCGGATGATGAGATAATCGTTAACGTACAAGGTGATGAGCCTCTTATTCCACCAGTGATTATTACTCAAGTAGCCGAAAATTTGGCGAGTTGTGGTGCAGGAATGGCAACATTAGCAGTGCCTATTGTTGACTCAAAAGAAGCTTTTAACCCTAATGCGGTGAAAGTCGTGATGGATGCAAAAGGTTTTGCACTTTATTTTTCTCGTGCAACCATTCCTTGGGAAAGAGACCGTTTTAATTTATCACATGATGAAATTGGTGAGCATTATCTTCGTCATATTGGGATTTATGCTTATCGTGCAGGCTTTATACGTCGATATATTACTTGGGAGCCAAGCCCATTAGAATCTATTGAAATGTTAGAACAACTGCGAGTGCTGTGGTATGGCGAAAAAATCCATGTTGCAAAAGCATTAGAAGTTCCGGGTGTAGGTGTAGATACTCAAGATGATCTTGTTGCAGCTAGAGCTGCATATCGAGCACTTAACCAAGAGTTCTAATTTTTTAACAGTAACAAATAAATTTCAACGGCACTTAAATTAAGTGCCGTTTTTGCATCAGTTAGCAAAAATATTTCTAATTATTGGATTTCTTCTTTACCAGATTGATGACTTTCATTTTCAGGAGTAGTTGGGGGTTGTCCGACAGGTTTTACTGATTGCCACACCGACCCTAGAAACTCATACCATGCACGTTCACTGTGTTGAAAATAAGTCGCAGAAGGAAAATATTTTTCCCAAGGATGTAATGGTGAAGAGATAGCTAGCTGGTTAGCTGGTGCAACGATAGGTTTCATGCCTCGGGCTAAAAAGAAACGTTCCGCGCGAGCTAAATGATTGGCAGACGTCACAAGTAAAAATGGTTTCTTACCAATTAATTTATCAACTTCATAGGCTTCTTCTTCAGTATCTTTCGGTGTTGATAATGCGATAGTTCTCTCAGCAGGTACGCCTAAAGATTGCGCTACCTGAGCCGCTACTTCTGCACTACTTATTTGATTAACACCAGCACCACCTGTAAAAATCATTATCGCATTAGGATTGCGATAATAAAGCCTTACACCTTCAGCAACACGAAATAAACTATTATTAAGAAGGTTAGAACTGGGTGCCCAATCTGGGTTATAAGTAAATCCACCACCTAAAACAACAATGTAGTTCACATCTTGTTGCGAATTTTCTCGTAATTCATAACGAGCTTGATACTCTTTTTCACTAGGCATTAATAGTGTATCGGCAACAGGTTGTATGCCTAAAATAGTTAACAGAACAAGCACAACAGTGAGTAGGCTTTTTCCAGTTTTTTGCCAACGAGTAAACCAAAGTAGTGCTAATGCAAAAAAGGCGATTAATAAGAGCAAAGGCAAGGGCATCAGAAAGCCTGCAACATATTTTTTGAGCAAAAACAGCATAAATCATCCTAGATTGAGTGAAATACATGCAATTGATAGCGAAAGCTTGGTGAAAACTAGGGGAATTCCAAGACATTGTGTCAAAATAGCTAACACAACAACGTTTCACTAAGTTTTCATCAATAGAAATAAAGAACCGTTTAATTATTTATAAAACGATAAACGTTTGAACGTTAATTTTTTCATTAATAAGCGTTATATTTATACTGCGCTTTGCGAATAATCTGATTCATGACTTATTTCTTGAGAGAAAACAGTCAGTATCATAGAACACTGGTAAAATTGCCGTCTTTATTTATGTACAGTGTCTCATATTTTTGAATTTATCAGAACGCAAAGAGCGCAAGTAGTAAGTTGTTATCATGAGGCGTTTTAATGTCAGATCGTAATTTTGACGATATTGCAGATAAATTCTCCCGCAATATCTATGGCACAACAAAGGGTAAAATACGTCAAGCGGTGATTTGGGAAGATTTACAACAATTATTGACCCTCTTACCTAGCCGAAGTTTGCGTATTTTAGATGCAGGTGGAGGTGAAGGTTATTTCTCTCGTCAGCTTGCTAAATTAGGACACCAAATTATCTTATGTGATTTATCACAAGAGATGCTTAATCGTGCACAAGAGGCTGCGATTGAAGAGGGTGTTGTCGAGAACATGACGTTTATTTGTTGTGCAGCTCAAGAGATTAAAGAGCATATAGATGAAGGGGTTGATTTAATTCTATTTCATGCAGTATTGGAATGGATCACGGATCAGAAAGACGCCGTAAATGTTCTTACCGATATGTTGTTACCTAATGGTATCTTATCGCTGATGTTTTACAATGCGAATGGCATTGTCATGAGAAATGCGATTTTAGGGAATTTTCATCTGGCAAATCCTGAGATCCCACGTAGAAGAAAAAAATCGCTATCACCTCAAAACCCATTGCAACCCGAAGATGTTTATCAATGGCTAAATGAGTTTTCAATGACAATATTAGGAAAAACGGGTGTCCGCGTTTTCCATGATTATTTGCAAAGTCGTCAGTTACAAAATAAAGATTTTCCATCGTTGCTTGCATTAGAGCAACGATATTGTCGGCAAGAGCCCTATATCAGTCTGGGGCGTTACATTCATGTCATGGCACAAAAGCGTGTAAATTAAGGATGTACTATGAGTGATTTTACCCAGACAGTTCCTGAGTTAGTGTCTTGGGCGAGAAAAAATGATTTCTCAATCTCACTGCCACCAGAAAGATTAGCTTTTTTGATGGCTGTCGCTGTATTAAACAGCGAGCGCCTTGATGGCGAAATCAGTGAAGGGGAGTTAATTGATGCCTTTCGAGAAGTATGTAAAGGCTTCGAACAACCCGCAGAATCAATACAAGTTCGCGCAAATAATGCCATTAATGACATGGTAAAGCAGCGACTTTTTAACCGTTTTACCAGTGAATTGGTAGAAGGTAATGCAATATACCGTTTAACTCCGTTGGGAATTGGGATCAGTGATTACTATATTCGCCAACGTGAATTTTCATCATTGCGCTTATCTATGCAACTTTCCATTGTGGCGGGTGAGTTGGATTCAGCAGCCAGTTCCGCTGAAGATGGTGGTGATGAATATCATTGGCATCGTAACGTTTTTGCACCTTTAAAATATTCAGTGGCAGAAATTTTCGATAGCATTGATTTGTCTCAGCGGATCATGGATGAGCAGCAAAATACAGTAAAAGAAGATATTGCTGCGCTATTAAACCAAGACTGGCAAGCCGCCATTTCAAGCTGTGAACAATTGTTATCTGAAACCTCGGGTACATTAAGAGAGCTACAAGATACACTTGAAGCCGCCGGTGACAAGCTTCAAGCCAATCTCTTACGTATTCAAGAAGCAAACATGAATTCTGGTCATGTTGAGCAAATTGATACATTAGTATTTGAACTTCAAAGTAAGTTAGACCGCATTATTAGTTGGGGTCAGCAATCTATTGATTTATGGATTGGATACGATAGACATGTCCATAAATTTATTCGTACAGCGATTGATATGGATAAAAACCGTATTTTCTCTCGCCGTTTACGTCAATCTGTACAAAACTATTTCGACAGCCCATGGGCATTAACTTACGCTAATGCTGATCGGTTGTTTGATATGCGTGATGAAGAACTGGTTCTACGTGATGAAGAAGTCACAGGCGAGTTACCTGAAGAGCTTGAATATCAAATGTTCAGTGAAGTGAACGAACAAATAGCGCAATGGGTAGAGCAAGAGCTTGCTTCTTACAAATTGGAACAACGGGCATTAGATCTCAGTTCAGTGTTAGTTGAATACCTTAATCGTTATCCGCAACAGAAACATTTCGATGTTGCACGTATTGTTATTGATCAAGCAGTACGATTAGGTGTGGCAAAAGCTGAGCTCGCAGGATTACCTGCAAAATGGTCAGAAATTAACGAATATGGAGCTAAGGTACAAGCGCATGTCATCGATACATACTGAACAATTTATGCCAGCAAAACTGGCGCAGGCATTAGCGAACTCACTTTTTCCTGAACTGGATAGCCAGTTACGTGCAGGTCGACATATCGGTATAGACTCTCTAGATAATCATGCTTTCTTGATGGATTTCCAAGATGAGTTATCAGACTTTTATGCGCGTTATAACGTCGAATTAATTCGAGCACCAGAAGGTTTCTTCTATTTGCGACCTCGCTCAACCACACTTATTCCACGCTCTGTTCTCTCTGAAATGGATATGTTGGTGGGGAAAATTCTTTGCTATCTCTATCTTAGCCCTGAACGATTAGCGAATCAGGGAATATTCACCGTTCAAGAGCTGTTCGATGAATTAAGAACATTAGCAGATGAAACCAAGCTTTTACGTTTAGTGAATCAGCGCTCAACAGGTTCTGATCTTGATTTGCAAAAATTACAAGAAAAGATGAGAACTTCGCTAAATCGTTTACGTCGTTTAGGCATGATTTCATTTTTATTAAATGATATGCAGCGTTTTTCTATTACCGAATCTGTTTTCCGCTTTGGTGCCGATGTGCGTAGTGGCGATTCTCCACTTGAGGCTCAAATGCGAATGATCCGTGATGGTGAAGCAATGGCGCTTGAAGATAGCTCAGAAACTCTCAATGATGATGAAGAAAATGAAGATGAGCAATTACAATCCAGTGAAGATGATGCGGAGGGAGAAAATAAATGATTGAACGGGGAAAATTTCGCTCATTAACACTTATCAACTGGAATGGGTTTTTTGCTCGTACTTTTGATTTAGATGAGTTGGTGACTACGTTATCAGGTGGTAATGGTGCGGGTAAATCAACCACGATGGCTGCATTTATCACAGCCATGATCCCTGATCTTACTTTACTTCATTTCCGTAATACCACAGAAGCTGGATCGACAAGCGGATCACGTGATAAAGGGCTATACGGGAAACTGCGTCCTGGTGTGTGTTATGCCGTACTGGATGTGATTAACTCGCGTCACTTACGTGCTGTGGTCGGTGTCCGTTTACAGCAAATTGCAGGGCGTGATAAGAAAGTTGATATCAAACCCTTTATGATCCAAGGGCTGCCAATGGCAGAAAATCCAACAGAAATTTTGACGCAAGCTGTTGCGGATCGCCAAGCCCGTGTTTTACCGCTGAATGAATTAAAAGAAAAAGTAGAAGCCATTGATGGGGTTGTTTTCAGACAATTTAACTCTATCACCGATTTCCATGCTGTGATGTTTGATTTAGGGGTTATTCCTAAACGTTTACGTTCAGCGAGTGATCGCGCCAAATTCTATCGTTTAATTGAAGCCTCATTGTATGGCGGTATTTCAAGTGCGATTACACGCTCTTTACGTGATTATTTACTACCCGAAAATAGCGGTGTAAGAAAAGCTTTCCAAGATATGGAAGGCGCATTACGTGAAAACCGAATGACGCTTGAAGCCATTCGTGTCACTCAATCTGATCGTGACTTATTTAAGCACTTAATTACAGAAGCGACATCTTATGTTGCTGCTGACTATATGCGTCATGCCAATGAACGACGAATTCATTTAGATGAAGCTTTAACTGTGCGCCGTGAGTTATGGAGCCAGCGTAAATCCATTAATAGTGAAGCGTATCGTTTTGTTGAAATGGGTAAAGAGTTAGAAGAGCAACAAGCGTTATCTTCTGATCTTGAAGCGGATTATCAAGCAGCAAGTGACCGATTAAATTTAGTACAAAATGCAGTTCGCCAACAAGAGAAAATTGACCGCTATATTGCTGATGTTGAAGAGATAACTTTCCGCTTGGAAGAACAAAGCGAAGTGGTTGAAGAAGCCGCATCTAAGAAAGAAGAACTTGAAGCACGCGTAGAATCGGCAGAAGAAGAAGTCGATGAACTGAAAAATCAGTTAGCAGACTATCAGCAAGCATTAGACGTACAACAAACACGCGCTATTCAATATCGCCAAGCTGTGCAGGCTTTAGAGCGTGCTAAAGCACAATGTGATATTACGGATTTAGACGAAACTAATGCAGAGCAATGGGCTGAACGGCTCCAAGCAAAAATTCAAACCATTACGCATTCATTGCTTTCTATGGAGCAGAAACTCAATGTTTCTGAAGCAGCGAAAACACAATTCGATCAAGCTTATAAACTGGTGAGTTCAATTGTCGGTGAAGTTGAACGTCAAAATGCATGGGATGCTGCGAAAACGGCATTACGTGAGTGGTCTTCTCATCGACATCAAGCGGATAGGGTTCATCCTATTCGTATGCAATTAGCTGAATTAGAACAGCGTTTACATCAACGAAACAGTGCAGAACGTCAACTTGAAGAATTTAACAAACATCATGGTAAATCGACGGAGCCTGATGATCTGTTAATTCTTCAAGATGAATTAGAAGCAAAAATTGAAGAGCTTAGCGATTACGTTAATGAGTCTGGTGAACAGCGTATGCAAATGCGCCAAGAGTTAGACCAACTTAAACAACAAATTGAAAAGCTGAAAAAACAAGCACCTGCATGGCTTGCGGCGCAAGATGCGTTAACACAATTATGTGAGCAGACTCGTCAATCTTTTGAAACGGGTCATCAAGTAACAGAATATATGCAACAGTTACTTGAAAAAGAGCGCGAAGCAACGGTATTACGTGATGAAACAGCAACTCGCAAACAACAAATTGAAGCGCAAATTGAACGTTTAAGTCAGCCAAGTGGTGCTGAAGATGGGCGATTAATTACGTTGGCTGAACGCTTTAACGGTGTCTTATTATCAGAAATTTATGATGATATTACGTTAGACGATGCGCCTTATTTCTCTGCATTATATGGTCCAGCACGCCATGCGATTGTTGTACAAGACTTATCTCAAGTTCAGGCGCAATTAGAAACGTTAGATGATTGCCCGGAAGATCTCTATTTTATCGAAGGTGATCCACAATCTTTCGATGATAGTGTATTTAATGCGCAAGAGATGGATAAAGCCGTTCTTATCAAGAGTACTGATAGACAATGGCGTTATTCTCGCTACCCTGAAATTCCACTGTTTGGTCGAGCAGCGCGTGAAAATCAGTTAGAAATTTTATCTCGCCAGCGCGATGAGCTGTCTGAACTTTACGCAACACAAGCTTTTGATGTACAGAAGATCCAACGTGCTCACCATGCCTTTAGTCAGTTTGTGGGACAACATATTTCTGTGGCATTTGAGGCGGACCCTGAAGAGGATATTCGTCAACTCAACCAAAGACGTAACGAGCTAGAAAGAGCGTTAACACAATACGAAGAGAGTACTCAGCAACAGCGTCAACATTATGCGCGTGCTAAAGAATCTCTAAATCTTCTTAATAAACTTATTCCTCAAGTTAATATCTTGATGGATGAAACACTGATTGATCGTGTTGAAGAGTTACGTGAAGAGCTGTATGTCGCTGAAGAGTCAATGCGTCACTTACAGCGTCATGAAAAAGCATTAGCAACGTTAGAGCCTATCGCTTCAATCTTGCAAAGTGATCCACAAGCGCATGAACAATTAGCTCAAGATTACGAACAAGCAAAAGCAGAACAGCAACGTTATCAGCAACAAGCTTTCTTGCTGGTGGAAGTGGTACAGCGTCGTCCTCACTTTAGTTATAGCGATGCCGTTGAGATTGTCAGTGAAAATAGTGATCTTAACGAGAAGCTACGTCACCGCTTAGAAATGGCTGAAACAGAACGCGCTACAGCAAGAGAACTTTATCGTCAGCAACAAGCGCAATGTGCTCAATTTAATCAAGTACTCGCATCATTAAAAAGCTCCTTTGATACTAAATCTGAATTACTCAGAGAGCTTGAGCAAGAAATGCGTGATACAGGGATCCATATTGATATTGGTGCAGAAGCCAGAGCCAAAGAGCTGCGCGATCAACGCTATTCTGCGGTAAGTGCAAACCGAACACGTATTAGCCAACTTGAGCGAGATATCGCACTAAGTGAAGCTGAGCGAGATAATCTAACCAAAAAAATTCGTAAACTTGAACGTGACTACATTCAAATTCGTGAGCATGTTGTGAGTGCAAAAGCGGGTTGGTGCGCGGTTATGCGATTAGTAAAAGAAAATGGAATGGAGCGTCGTTTACATCGTCGAGACTTTGCTTATCTTTCTGCTGACGAATTACGTTCAATGTCGGATAAAGCGTTAGGTGCATTACGCCAAGCAGTTGCTGATAATGAATATTTACGTGATGCGTTACGTCGCTCAGAAGATGCAAAATATCCCGATCGTAAAGTTCAGTTCTTTATTGCGGTATACCAGCATTTAAGAGAACGTATTCGCCAAGACATCATTAAAACGGATGATCCAGTTGATGCAATTGAACAGATGGAAATCGAGCTTGCTCGCTTAACTGAAGAGTTAACTAGCCGTGAGCAAAAATTAGCGATTAGTTCACGAAGCGTCGCGAATATTATTCGCAAAACTATTCAGCGTGAGCAAAACCGTATTCGTATGCTAAACCAAGGTTTGCAAGCGGTTTCATTTGGTCAGGTGCGTGGTGTCCGACTCAACGTCAATATCCGTGAAAGTCACCAAGTATTATTGGATGTGTTATCAGAAGAAGATAACCAGTATCAAGATCTATTTAAAAACCAAAACCTGACTTTCTCCGAAGCAATGGCGAAACTTTATCAGCGTTTAAACCCTCAAGTGGATATTGGTCAACGTATGCCACAAACTGTGGGTGAAGAGCTGTTAGATTACCGTAATTACCTTGAAATGGATGTTGAGGTTAATCGTGGACCAGAAGGTTGGTTAAAAGCAGAAAGTGGCGCTTTATCAACTGGTGAAGCGATTGGTACAGGGATGTCAATTCTGGTGATGGTTGTACAGAGCTGGGAAGAAGAATCACGACGCTTAAGAGGAAAAGATATCTCTCCTTGTCGTTTGCTCTTCCTCGATGAAGCGGCACGTTTAGATGCGAAATCTATCGCGACGTTATTTGAGCTTTGTGATCGTCTTGATATGCAATTAATTATTGCGGCACCAGAAAATATCAGCCCAGAAAAAGGAACAACCTATAAATTAGTACGTAAAGTGTTCAATGGTACTGAACATGTACACGTTGTTGGGTTAAAAGGCTTTGGTCAACAGGCTGAAAAAGATAAAATTGCATCATCAAATGTTGCTGAAATAACAGAATAATTTTATTCCATTATTAGCCTCAAGAAGGCAAGAATAAAGGCGCTACGGGCTCATGCTTATAGCGCCTTCTTTTTTTAAAGTGTTATATAGATCAAAAAATGAAAGTAAATTAACAAAAAAATGAAATTTTAAATGGAATAACGTGCGCCATATCTCATTTAAATGTAATCATGATGTTTATGATTGTTCCTGTATGTGATTAATATAAAAATTTAAAGGAAAGAGAATGCGTAAAGTCACGTTAGCTTTTAGTGCAATTGCTTTAGCGTTAAGCTTAAATGGCGCAGCAATGGCCAAAGTACATCTGCCAGAAGTTGTTAGCCCAGGCGTTACCGTTGCACAACTTGCACAACAACAACCAATTCATTGGGTTTCTGTTGCTGATATTGAAAAAAGCCTTGCAGGTCAAGCACCGATGGCGGTTGGTTTTGATATTGATGACACCGTTCTGTTCTCAAGCCCAGGTTTCTACCGTGGTAAACTGGAATACTCTCCAAACGATTTCAGCTACCTGAAAAACCCAGAATTCTGGGATAAAATGAATAACGAGTGGGATAAATTCAGTATGCCTAAACAAGTCGGTATCGATCTTGTTCAGATGCACTTAAAACGTGGAGATACTGTTTATTTCATTACTGGTCGTACTAAAACTAAAACTGAGACTGTGACCAAATATGTGCAAGAAGGCTTAAACATTCCTGCTGATAAAATGCAGCCTGTTATTTTTGCTGGTGACCAACCTGGCGCAAATAACAAAGTAAGCTGGATGCGTGATCATAAACTGAAAATTTACTACGGTGATGCAGATGCAGATATTGCAGCAGCAGATGAGCTGAACATCCGTGGTATTCGTATTCTGCGTGCTGCTAACTCTTCTTACCAACCACTGCCAAAAGCAGGCCAGTTTGGCGAAGAAGTGGTTATCAATTCAGAGTACTAATCTTTACCCTTTGTTTACCTTTATTTGTAAGGCGTAGGAAACTGCGCCTTTTTCTATTTTAAAATACCTTCCATTTAAATAATCTTATTATCCATTCACAATTCTTTATTATTCATTAATAGCCTATTTTTAATTTGTCTGTTTTTTGTTCTTTTATTGTGTCTTTAATTAAATTATATATTTTGAATATAAAAACGGCTAAATAGTCTTTTTTTGATGAAATAAAATCAAATTTCTATCAGGGGCTTACAAAACTTTAAAAATATTAGTTTATTCCTATAAAACTCTTTTCCAAGCTCATCTAATATTCTAGGATACCAAAATAATAATAAGGAATGAGGGTAGAGGATTTATGGCGCACCAACCAATTAAAAGAGCAATCGCATATTCAGTTGTTATAGGTACACTCCTTTCTGGGCATTATGCAATGGCTACAGAAACAGAGTCAGAGTCAGTGACTTTATCTGCACCCGAAACAGAAAACACAACATTAGTTCCTGTGGCTAATGAAGCTATGCCAGCACCTGCAACTGTGGCAATGAATATTCCACAAGTGACCGAGTTAGAAGCAAGAACAAAACTGCAATCATGGTTTCCAACGGGGTATAAGCCGTTATATTTAACCCAGTTAGCGAAAGTTTACCAAGCAAATAACGTAGCATTAATCTGGCAAGATGAAAAAATAGTGCAACAATTACAGCAGCAAATTGCTGAAGTCGCTATTTCAGGTATTCAGCCCCAATTTGGGCAATGGTTAACACAATTAGGAGCGCCTGAATTAACAAAAGAAGCACGTGATGTTATTTTATCAGATGCTTTTTTAGGCTATATCAGTTTTGTTGAGCAAGTGAATAAATCAGGCATATCTTTACTGTATCGTGATGTGATGCAAACATTACCATCACCCACTGATAAATCAGTCGTGGAATTACAGCAAAATATCCAAAATAACACCTTAGGTAGTTTTGTTATTTCTTATGCACCATCTCATCCTTATTACAACTTAATGAAAGAAGAAGTGCGCAAGCAGTTACATAGCTCAGTTGTTTGGCCAGAAATGCAAGGAACAACATCATTAAAGCCAAATCAATCGTCACAAGAAGTTGTACCTCTAAGGCAGATTTTACGTAATTTAAGATTAATTCCTGAACTGGCTGCGAATGAGCAGGAAATAGCAACAACTGTTTATGATGCACCTTTAGTTGCGGCTGTTAAATTATTTCAAACTGCGCATGGGTTAGAGCCTGATGGGATTATTGGGCGACAAACTCGAGTGTGGTTAAATATGACACCGGCACAACGTGCGAGTATTATGGCATTAAATATTCAACGTCTTCGCCTGACACCTGCCATTGG
Organism: Proteus sp. CA142267; assembly: GCF_003336825.1. Classification (NCBI taxonomy): domain Bacteria; kingdom Pseudomonadati; phylum Pseudomonadota; class Gammaproteobacteria; order Enterobacterales; family Morganellaceae; genus Proteus; species Proteus sp. CA142267. The sequence goes on from NZ_QPMG01000002.1 coordinate 312,121, forward strand.
AGATACAGGAATTTGGGTTAACATTCCTGATTTCTCACTCTATTTTTATGCCAATAACGAGCTTATTCTTGATTCAAAAGTCATTGTCGGTCGTCCTGATAGAAAAACACCGATTATGAGTAGTGCACTAAATAATGTTGTGGTTAATCCACCTTGGAATGTGCCAACAAGTATGACTCGTAAAGATATTGTACCTAGAGGTAAAGCAGATCCTAGTTACTTTAGTCGTAAGGGATATACCATTTATTCAGGGTGGGGGAATGATGCTTATCCTATTAACCCTTATGACATTGATTGGCAAAATATGAGCGCAAATAACTTCCCTTACCGAATTTGGCAGGCTCCGGGACCAACAAACTCATTAGGGCGTTATAAATTTAATATGCCAAATTCAGATGCGATATATCTGCATGACACACCAAACCATTCACTGTTCTCAAAAAATATGAGAGCAATAAGTTCAGGCTGTATTCGTGTTAATAAAGCGTCTGAACTTGCTTCAATTTTATTGGGTGATGCAGGATGGAAACAAGATAGAATTGATGCAGCATTAAAACGTGGTTCAACACAATATGCGCCAATTCCTGAACGTATTCCTGTTTATTTATATTATCAAACAGCATGGGTGGCTCAGGAAAATGCGCCTCAATATCGTGCAGATATTTATGGTTATGACAAAATTACTACTAATGCACAACCCTATTTAGAGAATATTAAGAAATACTTTTAATATAAATAAATATAAATTGAATAAAGGGCGGCTAATTCAGCTGTCCTTTATTTCTATATAAATCAATAAGATGAAAACTTTATCTTGCGATTATTAATAAGATAACTAAAAAATAGAATGAATTATAAAATATTTTTAAAATTTCTATTAAAAATAGAATGATAAAAAGAGAGATTAGTATAAATAACTAAATTTATAAAATTACTAATGGCGTTAAATTGAAACGAAGTGTTATTTACAATACTATACAAACTATAAGAAACAATTCGAGAAAAATATTGTCATAATAAAGGTTCTTCCTCCTGAAATAATTTGTTGAGTGCATATACTATGGATATCATCGATTCACATCGCCGTAAGTGGCTGGGGCTTGGTATGGCCGCAGTGGGGTTAGGGTTATTGCCTTCTCATGCATTTGCTTCATTAGCAACACCTCGTCCAAAAATCCTTCGCTTTAATAATTTAAATACCGGTGAAACTATTAAAGCCGAGTTTTTTGATGGAAAACGCTATAATAAACATGAGCTTGCTAAATTAAATCACCTTTTTAGAGATTATCGTCAAAACAAAATCAAAACCATCGATCCCGCACTGTTTGACCAAATCTATTTACTGCAAGTAATGCTTAATAACAATAAACCTGTTGAACTTATTTCAGGTTATCGTTCATTAGTAACTAATAATAATTTGCGCCAAAGCAGTAGTGGTGTAGCAAAGAAAAGTTATCATACACGCGGGCAAGCAATGGATTTTCGTTTAGTGGGCACGGATCTTTCTAAAGTTCGTCAAGTCGCATTAAGAATGAAAGCGGGTGGTGTAGGCTATTATCCAAGAAGTAATTTTGTGCATATTGATACAGGACCTGTCCGTACATGGTAATCTATTGATAATTAGATAATAGAGAGTGGAGTGATTCATGATGTATCACATTGTACCTGTGACAAATTATATGCAAAATTGCACCCTTATTTGGTGCGATGAGACGAAGGAAGCGGCAGTTGTTGATCCTGGTGGAGATGTCGAAACGCTAATTGCGGAAATAGAAGCACGCCAATTAACATTAACCAAAGTATTATTAACACACGGACACTTTGATCATATTGCAGGCACCTCTCAAATTGTCGAGCACTTCAATGTTCCTGTTTATGGCCCTCATAAAGATGATAATTTCTTATTAGAGGAATTAGAACAACAGTGTCGTATGTTTAATTTCCCTTGCGGAAAGTCATTTGTACCAGATCGCTGGTTAAATGAAGGCGATACCATCACAATCGGTAAAACAGTTTCGTTATCTGTTTTACACTGCCCAGGGCATACACCGGGGCATATTATTTTTGTAAATCATCAAAATAAACTTATCTCCATGGGAGATGTGCTATTCAAAGAAAGTATTGGTCGTACCGATTTCCCGCGTGGAAACCATGCTGATCTTATTGCTTCAATCAAAAATAAAGTCTTACCTTTAGGCGATGATTATCTGTTTATTCCGGGACATGGCCCTATGTCTAATTTAGGGCATGAGCGTCAATTTAACCCTTTCTTACAAGATGAAATGCCAATCTGGTGATTTTCACGAATATAAGTAAACAAATGAAAGCTCTTTATTATAAAGAGCTTTTTGTATCAGTAAAAAATGTGATTTGTATTTTTATCGATCTAAACAAAAATGCCACGTTGTTAATAACGTGGCATTTATCTTAATTACACTTTAGAAGGTAATTAGAGTACTGCAACAATGGCTTCACATAGTGGAACCATATTCTCAAGGGTTAAACCTGCAACGTTAATACGACCAGACCCCACGATATAAATACCGTATTCAGCACGTAAACGCTCAACTTGTTCTTTATTTAAACCACTAAATGAGAACATACCATTTTGGTCGATAATAAAGCTAAAGTCTTGCTTAGCACCTTTTTCTTGCAGCGTGGTTACTAACAGTTGACGCATACGCTGAATACGTTCACGCATGGTTGTTAGCTCTTCAATCCACTCTTCTTTTAACTCTGGGTTAGAAAGAATAGTTGTTACTACAGAAGCACCGTGTGCTGGTGGATTTGAGTAGTTTGCACGAATAATTGCTTTTGCTTGGCTAAAGGCTTTTTCAGCAGTGTCACTGTCTTTGGTGACAATGGTACATGCACCTACACGTTCATTGTAAAGACCGAAGTTTTTAGAATATGAACTTGCAACAATAAGCTCAGGATTTTTTTCTGCAAAAAGGCGTAAACCTTGTGCATCTTCTTCAAGACCACGAGCAAAACCTTGGTATGCAAAGTCAAAAACAGGCAACCAGCCTTTTTCTGCGGATAGTTCAGCTAATTGACGCCATTGTTCTTCAGTTGGATCAATACCGCTTGGGTTATGACAGCAACCGTGGAACAGAACAACATCACCTGCTTGAGCTTTAGCAAGGCTTGCTAGCATGCCTTCAAAATCTAACCCATGATTTTCTGCATCGTAATAATCATAATTGCAGATCTCAAGACCCGCAGTTTGGAAAATATTATTATGGTTAGGCCAAGTTGGATTACTTATCCAAACACGTTTTGCAGTGGTTTGTTGAGCAATAAAATCAGCAGCAATACGTAATGCACCTGTACCACCTGGGGCTTGAGCTGTGCGTGCGCGTTTTTCAGAGATAATAGGATGTTGTTCACCAAACAAAAGTGCTTGGGTCACATTGCCAAATTCAGGGATACCGCTAATAGGAAGGTAGTTTTTAGTGGTTTCGTTTTCTAACAGGTATTTTTCTGCTTTCTTAACTGTGGTTAAAACAGGGGTTTTACCTGTTTCATCCTTGTAAACACCAATCCCTAAGTTAATTTTGTTTTCACGAGGATCAGAACGGAAACTATCAGCTAAACCCAGAATAGGATCGGCTGGTGCAGCAATGATTTTCTCAAACATAGTGTAATTGTTCCCTAAGCTCAAAACGAAGCCGAAATATGAGTATCAAGAGTAACGCTATGAGGCCTTTTTGCCAACTGTTTGTAGATAAATTAACAAGAAGTTGTGAACTAAGTGAGAATAAATAGCAAATCAAGATGTAAATAAGTGAATATCCTGTGATTACATTAACATGTAAAAATAATCACTAAAAAGACATAATTGTTTAGTATGATAAACTTTTTGAGATTATTAAAAATAAAGAAGTTAGGATATTTTTCATTGAATAAATAAACAGATCTACTGCAAATGCAAAAATAAAAAGAAAGAAAATATTAAGAATAAGAAGAAAAAAGCGAGCTAAATAACAAGAGATTAAGATTGGAAGTAAGGGGACAAATAAAAAAGCAACACCGAAGTGTTGCTTTTCAAATCAATTAACTTGACTGTTTAATTACCTAAGCGGTAATTAGAACTGATAAGTCAGACCTAAACCAACTACGTTGTCGTCGTTGATGCCCAGTTTGTTATCAGATTTCAGCAGGTTGATTTTGTAATCAACAACTGCAGTCATGTTTTTGTTAAATTTGTAGAAAGAACCTACAGAGATATATTTAACTAAATCTTCGTCATTTACACCGTTAACATCTAAGTCTTTACCTTTAGATTGAACATAACCTAAAGATGGTTTCAGACCTAAATCAGCAAAGTCATACTGCGCAGTTAACTCAATGTTTTGAGTTTTGTTAGCAATGCCTTTATTGAAGCTAGTCATGTTACGGGTTTCACCGTACATAGCTGCTAAGTAAACATTGTTAGCTGCAAATTTAGCACCGGCGTTCCATGCTTCTGCACGAGAACCTTTAGCAGTGCTGTTATCTTGCTGCCAAGAAGTACGAGCAGAGTTTGAATAACCACCACCCAGAGTTACGCCCCAGCCTAAGTTATAAGCTGTAGAGAAACCGAAGCCGTCACCATTAGCTTTTTTACCATCACGATTGTTGATAGTATTTTCGTTGTTTTTGCCTTGGTATTGCAGAGCAAAGTTCAGGCCATCAACATAACCGAACATATCAGTATTACGGTAAGTTAAAACACCAGTAGTACGGCTAGTCATGTAAACGTCAGTTTGTGCCATGGAGTCGCCACCAAATAAAGGTAGAACGTCTGTCCATGCGTTGGTGTCGTAAATTACACCGTAGTTACGACCATAGTCTAGTGAACCGTAGTCAGCAAATTTAAAACCTGCGTAAGCAAAACGAGCACGTGAATCAGTATCACCTTCAGCATTGCTAGTACGAATTTCGTATTCAAAACGACCAAAACCAACTAAATCTTTATTGATTTGAGTTTCGCCTTTGAAGCCGATACGTGCACGAGAACCGTCACCGTCTTCACCTGAGTCTTTATCAGCGAAGTAATGACGAACGTCAACTTTACCGTAGATGTCTACTTTGTTGCCGTCTTTGTTGTACATTTCAGCTGCGTTTGCTGCACCAGCAAACATTAACGCTGGGATTACCACTGCAAGAAGATTGCGCTTCATCATTATTATTACCCTCATTGGTGTTATTCAGACACCTTTGCCACTGCCAGAAATAGTTTCTTAATTTTTATGGAACTATTTATGAGAGTTAAGTGTCGTCTGTGTCGGGTGACAGTGTTCCATTGGTAAAAAATTTTATCTACCCCCAATTTGCTACAAAAACGAAAAAAGTGTAACAAATTGTAACTATGTATTTCAAAGTGTGTATTTTGGGGAACTTTTGAATTAAATAACAGCCATGCATAAAAAAAGCCAACCTTGAGGTTGGCTTCTTCACTTAAGTAAAACTAGTACAATAAAACAGCAATGCAAATTTCCAGTAGAATACTAATTAATCACTAAATTAAAAATCTGCATTTCTTGGTGTACGTGGGAATGGAATAACTTCACGAACGTTTGCGACGCCGGTCACATAAGCAACTAAACGTTCAAAACCTAAACCAAATCCTGAATGAGGTACAGTGCCATAACGACGCAGGTCACGATACCACCAGTAGTCTTCTTTGCTCATTCCCATTTCGTCTAAACGTTTATCAAACATATCTAAACGCTCTTCACGTTGAGAACCACCGATGATTTCACCAATGCCTGGTGCTAATACGTCCATCGCTGCAACTGTTTTACCGTCTTTATTCATACGCATATAGAATGCTTTGATATCTTTCGGGTAGTTTTTCACAACAACAGGTGCTTTAAAGTGTTTCTCTGCAAGATAACGCTCATGCTCAGAAGATAGGTCAACACCCCAATAAACTGGGTTTTCAAATTTCTCACCACAGTTTTCAAGCACAGTGACTGCATCGGTATAATCGATTTGAGCAAAATCAGAAGTGATAAAGTTCTCTAAGCGTGAGATAGCATCTTTATCGACACGTTGTGCAAAAAACTCCATATCATCTTTACGCTCTGCTAATACGGCTGCAAAGGTGTATTTCAGCATTTTTTCGGCAAGTGCTGCGATATCGTTAAGATCAGCAAATGCCACTTCAGGCTCAACCATCCAGAATTCAGCAAGGTGACGACTGGTATTTGAGTTTTCAGCACGGAATGTTGGACCGAAAGTATACACTTTGCTTAATGCAGAGGCGTAAGTTTCACCATTTAGCTGACCAGAAACAGTTAAAAACGCTTCACGGCCAAAAAAGTCTTCACTGAAATCGACTTCGCCTTTATCTGTACGTGGCAGATTGTTCATATCTAATGTAGAGACACGGAACATCTCACCCGCACCTTCTGTATCAGCCGCTGTGATAAGTGGCGTAGAAACCCAGAAGAAGCCTTGTTCATCGAAGAAACGATGTAGTGCTTGTGCTAATGTGTGACGAACACGAGCAACTGCACCAATTAAGTTAGTACGAGGACGAAGGTGAGCAACTTCACGTAGGTACTCAATACTATGACGTTTGGCGGCCATCGGATAAGTTTCCGGATCATCGACCATTCCTACCACAACAACATTGGTGGCTTGAATTTCAAAGTTCTGTCCCTGGCCCGGAGATTCAACAATTTTACCGGTGACTTCCACAGAACAGCCTGTGGTTAAGTGCAGCACTTCATCTTGATAATTCGGTAAATTATTATTAATGATGGCCTGTACTGGATTAAAGCAGGAACCGTCATAGACGGTAAGAAATGAGATACCAGCTTTTGAATCTCTTCTTGTACGTACCCAACCGCGAACGGTGACGTCTTCGCCAACCGCGATACGGCCTTGCAGTACGTCGACTACAGGCGCAACGATCATAAATAAATCTCTCTTCGTTTAATTAAAATAATTGTTTGGTTAATTCATTCTGCCCCTGTCGGACAGTTTTTCTATGTTACTTGCAATAGCGCAGGAAACAAGTAGGAAATTTTAGTTTAAAGAGTCAATAAAGAAGAGAAAAGCTTTTGTATAAAATAAATTGATAAAAATAGATGAAATATTGACGAAAGTAGCGGTTATGGCAGAGGTATAACAAAAGAAAGGGCAATTATTACCCTTTCTTTTATTTATAAAGATTTTTCGTTAATTAACAGGCTTGTTTAACCAAAGGAACATCAAAGGCTTTGCGTAGCTTGTCAACAAAGTCATTGTCGTCACAAATAGTTTTACCTGGACTATCTGATAATTTAGCAACTGGCTTACCATTACACTCCACCAGCTTAATCACAATATTAAGCGGTGTGATTTCAGGAATGTTACAAGTAAGTCGAGTACCAATACCAAAGATCAAACGAATACGCTTATGGAAATGTTTATAAAGTACCAGTGCTTTTTGAAAATCGAGACTATCAGAAAAGACTAACACTTTACTCATTGGGTCAATGCCCAATTTTTCGTAATGCGCGATCGCTTTTTCACCCCATTCAATTGGATCGCCAGAGTCGTGACGTAAACCTTGGTAACTCTCTGCAAAGGCTTTATCAAAATCGCGTAAAAACGCATCCATTGTAATGCAATCTGTTAATGCAATACCTAATTGATCTGGATATTCATCTAGCCAAGACTGCAAGGCGGCGCGCTGACTGTTTGCCAGTTCAGGGCTAATCTGCTGATGAGCTTGAAACCACTCGTGAGCTTGTGTACCTACTGGGGCTAATTGCATCCGTTCAGCTAAATGATAGTTACTTGTACCAATAAGATAAGGAAAATGATTTTTCAGCTCATCCACAATGGCACACTGCACATCATAAGAAAAACGGCGACGAGTACCAAAATCCATCAACTTGAAATCAGCTAAGTCAATCTGTTGCTCAGCAGCATCACGGTAGAAGATATCAATTAATTTACGTAGTTGATTAACTGCATCGTCAGGAGTGACTTGAGGCGAGCGAGCACGATGTACAATTTCACTCACTAAAGCCAACAAAGGAACTTCCCATAGAATAACTTCACGCCAAGGGCCTGTTATTCTGATCGTCAGTTGGTTTTCAGGTGTTGTTGAAATTTGGACTTGTTCTGGTTTAAAGCGAAAATGCTTAAACCATTGCAGATAGTCATTTTTGAAAAAGGGGAGACTCTGAAGATAGTCAAATTCTTCATTCGTTAATGACAGGTCTGCCATCATATTAACTTGATGGCGTAAGGTTGTTGCATATTCACCTAGACGTTCATCACTCCGACAGCGGAACTCAGCAACGACAGGAATATCACTATAATGGTGGTAAACCGCTTGTTGCATGTGGAGCTTATATGCATCGGTATCCAACAGTGATGTAATAATCGGTGTAGCGTCTAAAATCATAGCGCGTCAAGCATCCTCACGGAGCGTTTTTATGTCTGCTAAATCGTTAAGGTTGGAGAGTATACCCGAATATGACGACAAAGCGTCACTATTCAACAATATTTCTCTGCGACATAAAAACAAGCTGTAAAACTTAGATGAGTTTACCACGTTAAACATAATTTGGGAGTATATTAGCATCATTTACCAAATAAATTGATTACATGTATTAATAAATTATTAACATTCTGTTGACTTTTAATGTTTTCAATTGAATATTCGACTGGCTAAACAGATTTTTGACGAGTAAGCTTTGGTAATATAACCGTTAAATAGTCGTGTTAACTAAAAGGTTTTTTTCTATGACACAACAAAGAATCGCGAAATTTCGCAAAGATTATCGTACCCCTGACTACACAATCACCGATTTACATCTTGATTTTATCTTAGATAAAGAAAACACTCAGGTTACCGCGATCAGCCAATGTAAACGTCTAAACTCAAATGCAACAGCATTAGTATTAGATGGTGAAGACTTAAGATTAAAATCAATTGCAGTAAATGATGTTGCTTGGACACACTATAAAGAAGAAAACGGCAAACTCATCATTGAACAATTGCCAGAGCAATTTACATTAAAAATTGTTAATGAGATTAATCCATCGGCTAATACAGCATTAGAAGGGCTATATGTTTCTGGTGATGCGTTATGTACACAGTGCGAAGCTGAAGGTTTCCGCCATATTACCTACTATTTAGATAGACCGGATGTGTTAGCTCGTTACACCACAACAATTACGGCAGACAAAAAACAGTATCCTTATTTATTGTCAAATGGTAACCGTATTGCACAAGGTGAACTTGATGATGGTCGTCATTGGGTAACATGGGAAGATCCACATCCAAAACCAAGTTATTTATTTGCAGTAGTGGCGGGTGACTTTGATGTATTACGAGATACTTTTATCACCAAAAGTGGTCGTGAAGTCGCTTTAGAGCTTTTTGTTGATAAAGGTAATTTAGATCGTGCTGATTGGGCAATGACATCATTGAAAAATGCGATGGCATGGGATCAATCTCGCTTTAATTTAGAATACGATCTCGATATCTATATGATAGTCGCTGTTGACTTCTTTAATATGGGTGCGATGGAGAATAAAGGACTGAATGTCTTTAACTCTAAATATGTACTAGCAAAAAGTGAAACGGCAACTGACAAAGATTATTTAGGTATTGAGTCTGTTATTGGTCATGAATATTTCCATAATTGGACTGGTAACCGCATCACTTGTCGTGATTGGTTCCAATTAAGTCTAAAAGAAGGTTTAACGGTTTTCCGTGATCAAGAATTTAGCTCTGATTTAGGCTCTCGCTCTGTTAATCGTATCAATAATGTACGAGTGATGCGTACCGCACAGTTTGCAGAAGATGCAAGCCCAATGGCGCATCCAATTCGTCCTGATAGCGTGATCGAAATGAACAACTTCTATACTTTAACAGTATATGAAAAAGGTTCAGAAGTGATCCGAATGATCCACACCTTATTAGGCGAAGAGCAATTCCAAGCTGGCATTCAAATGTATATTCATCGTCATGATGGTAGTGCTGCAACTTGTGACGATTTTATTCAAGCAATGGAAGATGCCTCTAATGTTGATCTGACTTTATTCCGTCGTTGGTATAGCCAATCAGGTACGCCACAACTGACAGTTCGTGATAGTTATGATGCTAATAAAAAGCAATACACTTTAACTGTTAGTCAAATGACGCCACCGACAGCGGATCAAACTGAAAAACAGCCATTACATATTCCATTAGATATTGAATTGTATGATAGCAAAGGCAATGTGATCCCACTGCGTTCACAAGGTCAAACTATTTCTAATGTATTAAATGTGGTACGTGAAGAGCAGCAGTTTATCTTTGACGATGTACCAGAACAACCGATCCCATCTTTATTACGTGAATTCTCTGCGCCTGTAAAACTTGACTACCCATTTACGGATGAACAACTCTCTTTCTTAATGAAATATGCACGTAATGCATTTTCACGTTGGGATGCAGCCCAAGCATTATTAGGTCGCTATATAAAAGAAAATGTTGCTCGAGCTCAAAAAGGTGAAACCTGCATTTTGCCTGAAATGGTGGTTGATGCTTTCCGTGCAGTATTACTTGATAAAGATATTGATCCGGCATTAGCTGCACTTATTCTGACATTACCAACAGATGTTGAAGCGGGTGAATCATTTAGTATTATTGATCCTGTTGCCATCCATAAAGCGCTTGGTTTTATTCGTAAAACACTGGCAACTGAAATGGCCGATGAATTTTCTGCTGTTTATCATTCAATGCATATTGGTGCTTATCGTGTTAATCATGATGATATTGCAAGACGTGATTTACGCAATGTTTGCTTAGGTTATTTAGCAGTTGAAAATGAACAAACAGGCAACAAACTTGTTGATGCGCAATATCACAATAGCGATAACATGACCGACGCACTTGCCGCACTTAGCGCGGCTGTAATGGCTCAGTTACCTTGCAAAGATGCGTTATTACAAGAATTCGATGATAAATGGCATCAAGACGGTTTAGTGATGGATAAATGGTTTAGTTTACAAGCCATGAGCCCAGCAACAGATGTGTTACAGACAGTACGTAGTCTGTTATCTCATCGCTCATTTACACTTGCAAACCCTAACCGTACTCGTGCGTTAATTGGTGCATTTGTAAATAATAACCCAGTTGCTTTCCACGCTGAAGATGGTTCTGGTTACTTATTATTGACAGAAATTCTGACTGACTTAAATAGCCGTAATCCACAAGTTGCATCACGTCTTATTGAGCCGTTTATCCGCCTCAAACGTTATGATGCAACACGCCAAGAAAAAATGCGTACAGAGTTATTAAAACTGAAAGAACTTGAGAATTTATCAGGTGATTTATATGAGAAAATCACCAAAGCTTTAGCTGATTAATATTACGTTTTATATCACTTTATGAGTGAGTGAATAGTATAAAATCAGCATGATAATTAGATCCCCAGCATAGTCTGGGGATTTTTTATAGCGAATTGTGAAATTGAAACGTTTACTTTTCGTGCTTTTATCTATATGATGCACGACGCTTAAATTGTCGTAGACATATCATTCCTAATACCCGATATTCTCAATGGAGATCGTATGTATTATTCCTTAGTAAGGAAGGCATTGTTTCGGCTAGATCCTGAACGTGCCCATGATTTTACCTTCCGTCAGTTAAAACGTTTATCTCATTCCCCATTTCAATTTCTTATTCAGCAGTCACTTCCTTCAAAACCCGTTTCCTGTATGGGACTCTCATTTAAAAATCCACTTGGTCTTGCTGCCGGGCTTGATAAGAACGGTGATTGTATAGATGCATTGGGTGCAATGGGATTTGGTTTTATTGAAGTAGGTACAGTGACACCTCGTCCTCAAGTAGGAAATGACAAACCTCGTTTATTTCGCTTAGTGGAAGCTGAAGGCTTAATTAACCGAATGGGCTTTAATAACCTTGGTGTCGATAACTTAATTGAAAATGTAAAACAATCTCGTTATGGTGGCGTACTGGGTATTAATATCGGTAAAAATAAAGATACCCCAGTAGAGCAAGGTAAAGATGATTATCTGATTTGTATGGAAAAAGTCTATGCTCATGCCGGTTATATCGCAATCAATATCTCGTCACCAAATACCCCCGGTTTGCGTACTCTACAATACGGTGAAGCATTAGACGATCTGCTATCAGCAATTAAAAATAAACAATTAGAGTTGCAAGGAAAATACCAAAAATATGTTCCTGTCGCTGTTAAAATTGCACCTGATTTAACACATGAAGAATTAATTCAAGTTGCAGATAGCTTAGTCCGTCACCATATTGATGGTGTTATTGCGACAAATACCACATTAGATAAATCATTAGTCAGTGGATTAGATCACTGTAATGAAGCAGGGGGATTAAGTGGTCGCCCAGTACAATCAAAAAGTACACAAATAATTCGCCAATTAAATGAAGAATTAAAAGGTGCATTACCTATAATTGGTGTTGGTGGAATTGATTCATTAACAGCAGCCAGAGAAAAAATGGACGCTGGCGCTTCTCTTATTCAAGTCTATTCAGGATTCATTTATCAAGGTCCTGCACTTATCAAATCTATAATTAATCATATCTAAATACATTTAATAATGAGTTAGGGGCTTTTCTTCTGTCCCTAACTCGTTTATATTGCCCCTAGTTGGTTATTTTTTATTAAATTGCACTGATTGTGCTTAATTAATAGTAAAATGAATCCTGTTTTTGTTAGGTGATATTAAATATTTTATTTAGGTCATTTAATTTTGATTTTTTATCAGAGTATAAAACAGGGAATGAATCGAAGGGGGATTAATTAGTGATAATAAAACCCGATGATCGCTGGCGTTGGTATTTTGATGTTGAGCAACAAAAATTAATGCTTGATTTAGCAAATGGTATGGTTTTTCGTTCCCGCTTTCCAAGCAAAATGTTGAGTGAGAGTGCTCGACAATCAGCATCTTTTACCGTCGATGATGCGGCTCTTTATTATGGATACGATGAGCAAATTCGACAAATAGATATGCCATCAGAATCAAGAGCTGAATTAGCTTTAAATGCATTAATAGCCCATCGCTTTTTAAAGCCGCTGATGCCTAAGAGTTGGTATTTTGAAGTTAACAATAATCAAATCAACCCTTATTTATCTCAAGTGGTAGAAGCTTCATTAAAAGAAGAAGGCGAAACAGCTCTTTTTTTAGTGACTGAAGTGGGGGCTCAAGCTTGTTTATGTTTATTAGCTCAACCGCAGTTAACATTATTTGATAGAACACTTAATTTTTGTGACCCAATAAAAATTATGAATGACAGGTTAAGCGATTATCATAAAGAGTCAGAGTCAGAGTCAGAGTCAGAGTCAGGATCATTTTTGTACGAGAAAGTTATTTAACAAAAAGAGTAAAAAGGACTTACTCTTTTTATCGTTACTCATTATTTATAACATTCTAAAAACAAATTCACGCCAAACAAAACTCCCTAAAATCAAATCCTCATTACTCTCTTTCTGTATCTTTTTTCTAGAAACAAATAAATAAGTTTATTGATAATTCATCATTGATTTTTTAATAAGATAATTCTTATTAAATAAACTATTTTATTTAAAATAAAAAAGAAGGTAAGGGCAAATTACCTTCTTTTAATTTGTGATAAAGATAAGTGTTATTTTTTATTAAGTGAAAGTTTGACATTACCGTTAGGAATACAGCTACAGGCTAAGATTTTACCTGAGCGTTTAATTGCGCCAGCTTTTAATGCATTAACATCGCCTTCATCCAATTGGATAACACAAGAGCCACAAAGGCCAGCTCGGCAACTATAAGGAATGGTATAACCATTATTTTCAAGCTGCTCTAACAGAACTTCTTGGTTATTACCTTCAAAAACCTCGCCGTTAAATTCAATACTGACAGTCAGTTCTTGTGTGTTTTCAATGATAGGCGCTGATTGTGTTTCAACAGGTGCTGTTACAAGATATTGTTTTGCTTCTTTATAAGCTAATACCTCAACAGCATCTCCCACACGAATAATACCCGTTTGACGAATGATGACATTTTGACCAAAATCGACATCGCCGGTTTCATCACTACGGAATGTTTGCAGTGTTGCGAGTGGTTCTGTGTTAGGATGTTTCACGCCTTTATCAATACTAATTGTAGTCATGATGCAACGGCTACAAGGTTTCATCAGATCCATCACAACAGCGCCAACACGGATAGTTTGCCAAGTATCTTCTTCAAAAGGCTTTGCACCTGTTACGAGGATATTACCTCGAAATTGCTCAATATTAATTGAAGCTGGGCAACGCTGTTGTAAGTATTGAAATGAGGCTTCATTAATCAATAAGTAAGGGTAGCCATCAGCAAAAGAAACAGCGGTTTCTGGATTTTTTTTCACTCGGCGTGTCGATTTTTCGCCAGTCCAACGAAGTTGAACATCCATTTTTAAATAACGACTGAACCACTGATTTATTTCATCTGGTGCCACATACGCGGTAAAATGGTTGCCCCAAACTTCTGTCGGTTGCAATGTGGTCTCAAAATCTTGATAGGTGATAGCAATACCTTCACCATCAGGTGCTTGAATATAAATACCATTTGCCATGACAGTGGGAATAAAACACAGCAAAACGGGAAATTTTCGTGCGGTGATAAACGTCCCTTCAGGGGTGGTTATCATAAAATCGCGATCAAACGTGAATCCGCTCTCACGAGCAAACGCATGAGAAAGTCGAATTCCCTTCATTGATTTAACTGGGTGTATATAAAGGCGTGAAACGTTGATCATCGGTGCTCCCAAAAGACATTATTATTTTTTATAGCCAGTAACTTTATGACAACGTAATACAATTAGCTATAATGCCCAACAATTTTATTTTAGGTGGTAACAATATTATGCGCTCTCTGTTTGCCAGCACAGGCCGAGGTCTGGAAGAACTATTAAAATCTGAACTTGAACACCTTGGTGCTCAGGCTTGCCAGATAACTCAAGGCGGTGTTTATTTTCGTGCTGATGATAAAACCATGTATCAGTCTTTACTTTGGAGTCGTTTAGCGTCGCGCATTATGTTGCCGTTAAATGAGTTCAATGTTTATAGTGATCTAGACTTATACCTTGGTGTGCAGGCAATTGACTGGAGTGAGATTTTTACTGTTGATCAGACTTTTGCTATCCATTTTAATGGCACGAATGACATTATTCGTAATAGCCAATATGGTGCATTAAAAGCGAAAGATGCCATTGTTGACTCATTCCAACGTAAAATAGGGCAACGTCCAGATGTGGCTAAACAATCTCCTGATATTCGCTTAACCATTCATCTTCATAAAGAAAAAGCCTCGCTATCTTTAGATCTAAGTGGCGATGGTTTACATCAGCGCGGCTACCGTGACTTAACAGGGCAAGCACCTTTAAAAGAGAACTTAGCTGCCGCAATTATTATGCGTTCAGGCTGGAAAATTGACACACCACTGATCGACCCAATGTGTGGCTCAGGGACGTTATTAATTGAAGCTGCAATGATGGCGACTGATTGTGCTCCAGCATTAAATCGTGTGCATTGGGGATTCCGTCATTGGCTAGGTCACGATGAAGCGTTATGGAAAGAAGTGACCCATGAAGCCTTTGCCCGTTTCCGTGAAGGTAAAAAGAATACCACGGCGCGTTTCTATGGTTTTGATGTTGATAAGCGCGTATTGGATATGGCAAGAGCCAACGCACGCAGAGCCGATGTTGCTGAACTGATCACATTTGCTCACGGTGATGCGGCTAAATTGACAAACCCTGTTTCAGCAGAAATCAAAGGGACAATTATCAGCAACCCACCGTATGGTGAACGCTTAGAAAGTGAACCAGCATTAATTGCACTTCACAGCCAATTAGGAAGAGCAGTAAAAGCACACTTCCCGGGTTGGAGATTGTCACTATTTAGTGCATCACCTGAGTTGTTAAGTTGCATTCAATTACGTGCTGAACGAGAGTTCAAAGCAAAAAATGGTCCACTAGATTGTGTACAAAAGAACTATTTACTTTCTGATACACCATCAACGATTAACACTGGACTTGCGGAAGATTTTGCAAATCGTTTACGTAAAAATGAGAAAAAACTCGCGAAATGGGCAAAACAACAGCAAATTGAATGTTATCGTTTATACGATGCTGATTTACCTGAATATAATGTTGCTGTGGATCGTTATGGCGATAAAGTGGTTATCCAAGAGTATGCGCCACCTAAAACAGTTAATGAGCACAAAGCTCGCCAGCGTTTATTCGATGTGATTAGTGCCACAATGGAAGTACTGGCATTACGTTCTGATCAACTGATTTTAAAAACCCGCCAACGTCAAAAAGGCAAACAGCAGTATGAAAAAATGGCTGAAAAGGGTGATTTCTTCTTAGTTGATGAATTTGGTGCAAAATTCTGGGTAAACTTAACAGATTATCTTGATACAGGATTGTTCTTAGATCATCGTATTGCACGAAAAATGCTAGGTGAAATGAGCAATGGAAAAGATTTCTTAAACCTCTTTGCTTATACCGGTACTGCATCTGTACACGCTGGGATTGGTGGTGCAAAAAGCACGACGACAGTTGATATGTCACGTACCTACCTTGAATGGGCTGAGAAAAACTTCCAAGCAAATGGCCTATCAGGTAGACAACATCGTTTAATGCAGGCTGATTGTTTACAATGGTTAATGCAAAGTAATGAACAATTTGATGTGATCTTTATTGATCCACCTACGTTTTCTAACTCAAAGCGTATGGAAAATACCTTTGATGTTCAACGTGATCATATTCAATTGATGAAACATCTAAAACGTTTGTTGAGAAAAGGGGGAACAATTATGTTCTCAAATAACAAACGTGGATTCAAAATGGAACATGAAGAGTTAGCAAAAATTGGGTTGTGTGCAAAAGAGATAACACAGAAAACATTATCACAAGACTTTGCACGTAACCGCCAAATTCACAATTGCTGGCTGTTAACTCATGCTGGTGAGGAATAATTTACAATGCCGTTAATTAGTTTGACAGGGGCTTATTTATCTTTCAGTGATGCCCCACTATTAGATAGCACCGATTTATTTATTGAAGAAAATGAGCGAGTTTGTTTAGTTGGGCGTAATGGTGCAGGTAAATCAACACTATTAAGAGTGTTATCTAAAGAGCAACCTTTAGATGACGGTCAAGTTGTTTATGAGCAAGATCTTGTGACTGCTCGCTTACAGCAAGATCCTCCAAGAGATATTGAAGGCACTATCTTTGATTTTGTTGCTGAAGGTGTTGAAGAAGATGCTAAATATCTAACGGATTATCACCATATTTCTAAACTGATTGAGACAGATCCTTCTGATAAAAACCTCAATAAAATGGCAGAGCTACAAGAAGTACTTGATAGCCGTAATTTGTGGTTGCTTGATAGCCGAATTGCAGAAGTGCTAGAAAAACTTGGTTTAGATGGTGAAGCTGAGCTTTCTTCTTTATCAGGTGGTTGGCTAAGAAAAGCAGCCTTAGGGCGCGCGTTAGTCAGCGCACCAAGAGTGCTATTTTTAGATGAACCAACAAACCACCTTGATATTGAAACGATCCTTTGGCTTGAAAAGTTCTTAAAAGATTTTCAAGGAAGTATCGTATTTATTTCCCATGACCGTTCATTTATTCGTAATATGGCAACGCGTATTATCGATCTTGATCGAGGAAAACTTTCTTCATGGCCGGGAAATTACGATAAGTATCTTGAAAGCAAAGAAGAAGCATTGCGTGTTGAAGAGCAACAAAACGCAGAGTTTGATCGTAAATTAGCGCAAGAAGAAGCGTGGATACGCCAAGGCATTAAAGCACGACGTACTCGTAACGAAGGTCGTGTAAGAGCATTGAAAGCATTACGTGTTGAACGTAGTGAACGCCGTGAAGTGTTAGGCAGTGCACGTATGCAAGTCGAAGAAGCTACGCGTTCTGGTAAAATTGTATTCGAGTTAGAAGATGTTAATTATAGTATTGGAACCCGCAAGTTAGTTCGTGATTTTTCTGCCAAAGTACAACGTGGCGATAAAATTGCACTGGTGGGGCCGAATGGTTGCGGTAAAACCACTTTATTGAAACTTATGCTAGGCGATTTAAAAGCAGACAGTGGGCGAGTTCATTGTGGTACTAAGCTTGAAGTTGCTTATTTTGATCAGCACCGTGCAACACTTGATCCTGATAAAACAGTGATGGATAACCTTGCTGAAGGTAAGCAAGAAGTGATGGTAAATGGTCGCCCTCGCCATGTACTTGGTTATTTGCAAGACTTTTTATTCCCACCTAAACGTGCAATGACGCCTGTTCGCGCACTTTCAGGCGGTGAGAGAAACCGTCTATTGCTAGCACGTTTATTCTTAAAACCAAGTAATTTGCTTATTCTCGATGAGCCAACCAATGATCTCGATGTTGAAACATTGGAATTACTAGAAGAACTCGTTGATGCTTACCAAGGCACTGTTTTACTGGTTAGCCATGACCGTGAATTTGTTGATAATAGTGTTACTGAGTGTTGGATCTTTGAAGGTGATGGTGTTATTAACAGCTACGTTGGTGGATATTTTGATGCTCAGCAACAAAGAGCACAGTCGGTTTCACTAAAGAGTGAGGCAAAAAAATCACGTAACGTACCAGAAAAAGCTGAAAAAGAAGCAAAAGTGAAAGATAGCTCTAAAAAGAACACTCGCACTAACAAGTTAAGTTATCATTTGACGCGAGAACTTGAGCAACTTCCTGCAAAATTAGAAAGCTTAGAAACGCAGTTAAGTGCGTTACAAGAAGAAGTGAGTGGGGCAGATTTCTTTACCCGTCCTCATGAAGAGACTGAAAAAGTCTTAAAGGCACTTGCAGATAAAGAACAAGAGCTTGAAACTGCTTTTGATAGATGGCAAGAGCTAGAATTGATGCAAAACGGCGAATAGCCAACCGAAAACGGGGCATCAAGCCCCGTTTTACTTTCTAGATTAAATATTCTTTTATTGATTATTCTAAATAAGAGGTGTCGCTGTGTGCTCTGGTCAACAACATCGTCATGAACATAAACATGAGCAAATATTATGTCCTCAGTGCGATCTGGTGGTCAGTGTTCCTCAATTAGCACAAGGAACAAAAGCAACATGCCCTCGTTGCCATACAGTATTAACTGCACGTTGGCGCCAACCTTTTTATCAACCTGTCGCATTAGCAATTAGTGCATTATTTATGTTGCTGATGGCAAGCCAGTTTACCTTCGTGAGTATGGAGGTGGCGGGTATCACCAGTAATGTCACACTGATGCAAATCCCAACAGTTATGTTTAGTGAAAATTACGTCGAATTAGGCGCACTTTTCCTACTGTTTGTCCAAATTGTGCCCGCTTTTTGTATGGTGGCAATCTTACTTCTTTGTACACCTATTCAATTACCTAGAAAGCTACAAATTTGGTTATCACGTATTTTATTCCAATTAAAATCGTGGTGTATGGCAGAGATTTTTCTTGCGGGAATTTTAGTTAGCTTTGTAAAATTAATGGCTTATGGTGATATTGGACTAGGACTCAGTTTCCTGCCTTATGTGCTTTATTGTTTATTTCAAATTCGAGCATTCCAGTGCCTTGATAGACATACTTTATGGGAAAAATTAGAACCTCGTCCAAATTATCCTGATATTGAATCAGGTAAGTCTGGGTTAAAACAAGGGGTTAGATTATGTCGTTCATGTACGGCAATTTTACCCGCAGATCAATATGAATGTAGCCGTTGTGAAGTGAAAGGACATGCAAGAAGACCTAAAAGTTTACAATGGACAGTCTCTTTGTTGATTACGTCATTAATTCTTTATATCCCCGCTAATTTATTACCCATCATGGTCACTGAATCTTTAGGTAATAACATTTATTCAACCATTATGGCTGGGGTTATTTTGTTATGGGAAGATGGCTCTTACCCTGTCGCAATGGTGATATTTATTGCCAGTATTATGGTACCAAGTTTAAAAATGCTCGCTATTGCTTGGTTATGTTGGGATGCGCATAAATCTAATGGAAAAAGAGATCCTGCTAGAATGCATTTTCTTTATGAAGTTGTTGAATATGTAGGGCGTTGGTCGATGATTGACGTCTTCGTAATTGCTGTTTTAGCTTCATTAGTCAGAATGGGACGTCTGATGAGCATCTATCCTGATTTTGGAGTGGTGCTATTTGCATTGGTAGTAGTGTTAACTATGTTCTCTGCAATGATGTTTGATCCTCGGTTGACGTGGGATAAGTGTACAACCGATGATGATAAACCCACGATTAAGGAGCCTAAGGGTGACTGAAAAGAATGAAACTGCTTTAACTGAAGCAAAAATTAACAAGCTAAAAAGCTGGTCTCCAGTTTGGATCATACCACTTGTCACCTTACTGATTGGTGCGTGGATACTTTATTATCATTTCAGCCATCAGGGTCCAGAAGTTACATTAATTACCTATAATGCAGATGGCATTGAAGCGGGTAAAACCAAAATTAAAAGTCGTAGTGTAGATATTGGTCTAGTTGAAAGTGTCACGCTCGATAGTAATTATAGTCGCGTTATTATCACGGCTCGCCTTGATAAAGGAATGAAAGAGTTATTACGCGCGGATACTGCATTTTGGGTTGTAAGGCCTCAAGTCGGTAAAGAAGGTGTAACGGGTTTAGGAACCTTGCTTTCTGGTGCTTATATAGAGCTACAGCCGGGATTGAAAGGTAAAGAAGAAGATGAATTTAATCTTCTTGATTCACCACCGTTAGCTTCGCCAGATGCAAAAGGTATTCGAATTAATTTAGTCAGTGAAAGAGCTGGCCAATTAAATGCGGGTGATCCTGTTTTATTCAGAGGTTATCAAGTCGGTTCTGTTGAAACCAGTGAATTTAATATTGATAGCCGAGACATGCATTATCAACTCTTTATCAAAGCACCTTATGACAAAATGGTGACATCGAATGTTCGATTCTGGAAAGATTCTGGTATCGCTTTTGATATGTCTTCATCGGGTGTGCGTGTTGAGATGGCATCACTCTCTACACTCTTTAGTGGTGGTGTTAGTTTTGATGTTCCTGCGGGATGGATACCAGGTGATCCTATTGCACCTAAAACAGAATTTAAACTTTACGATAATGAAAAGAGTATTCAAAACTCGTTGTATACTGATTATCGTAGCTACATCATGTTCTTCTCTGATTCTGTAAGAGGATTACAAGCAGGAGCTCCAGTAGAATTCCGTGGAATTCGCATGGGAACGGTTGTACAAGTACCTTATTACACTAAAGGTATGCAACAATCGCTGGATAAAGATTTTCGTATTCCCGTACTTATCCATGTTGAACCAGAACGTTTCGCCAATGATGTTGGTGAGAGTTTCGACTTCGTTAAAGAAATAGCCTCCGCTTCTAATAATGGATTAAGAGCATCACTGAAATCAGGTAACCTTTTAACTGGCGCACTTTATATTGATCTTGATTTCTATCCTGATGAAACTCAATGGAAAGGCCCACAAGAAGTTGCTGGTTTCCAACAAATTCCGACAGTTGGCTCTGGTTTAGCACAAATTCAGCAAAAAGTGATGACATCACTGGACAAGATCAACAATCTTCCTGTTGAACCAATGCTTAAAGAGATGACAGCAACATTATCTGAAAGCCAAAAAGCCGTCAGTGAAGCTAAAGAAACATTGAAGTCATTGAATGCCATGATTGGTAGTGATGAATTTAGAAATCTTCCTAATGATATTCAGCAGTCATTGAAAGAGATCAATCGCAGTATGCAAGGCTTCCAACCAGGCTCTCCTGCATACGGAAAAATGATTGATAATATGCAACAGCTTGATCAAGTGTTAAGAGAGATGCAGCCTTTATTGAAAACATTGAACAATAAGAGCAACGCATTGATTTTTGAAGCGAAGGAAGGTAAAGATCCAGAACCAAAGAGGGCTGAAAAATGATGAAATACATCATTGGGATATTTGTATTGATGTTAACGGCATGTTCAAGTCAGACTAATAAAACGTATTATCAGTTGCCTGATGTTTATCAAGGTGGCGTATCAGAACAAGTCTCAGTAACACAATCAGCTAAGAAGCCTCAAATTTGGGTTCAGCCGATCCGTTTATCTAATATGCTAGTCAATGCTGGAATTGTTTATCAAACGACAGATATTAACTATACCGTTGCTAATCAGCACCTATGGATTAACCCACTTGATCAGCAATTACAACAGAACCTTATTTCAGGTTTAACAAAAGCATTACCGAGTACAGTGGTTGCTAATCAACCTGTTGAAGATAATTTAGCGAAATTAACAGTCACGGTTAATTACTTTCAAGGTCGTTATGATGGGCAGGTAATTATTTCGGGTGACTGGATTTATACTGAAAACAATAAAGTGATTAATCAGCCATTTTCTTTAGTTTTAACGCAAACAGAAGATGGTTATCCAGCTTTAGTGCGTACATTAGGACAGGGATGGGAGCAAGTTGTTTCTGATATAGCGAAAGCAATTCAAGCTCAATACTAACTGACTTAGCATTACGTTTATTCAAACCCAATATTCTCTTAAATTGTGTTTAAGTTGAATATTGGGTTTTGTTTGTTAAAAAATAAAGGAAACAATATGTTAGAAATCCTTAAAAAGAAATATCCCACTGCGATCAGTTGGTCATTTGGTGATAATGCTCAGTTAGCGGATGAGTTAGCTATGCTGGTGGTAGAAGGAAAAAAAACGGCAACGTGTAGCTCATTAAATGGCTTTTTTAGTGACAGCGTTATTCCTGTTATTGGGGGATTTAGTATTATTCTAAACAGTCAAAATGAGCCCGTTTGCGTTATTCGAACACGTTCTTTGCAGTTAATCCGATTTAATGAAATCACGGAAGAATTGGCTAAGAGAGAGGGGGAAGGAGATTTAAGTTTGGCGTATTGGCAAGAAGGGCATAAAGATTTCTTTAATCGAGAAGGCCATTTTTCAGAAGATATGGAGTTGGTATTTGAAGAGTTTGAATTAATAGAAGTATGTAAGAGGTGTTAATAGCCTCTTTTATTTTCAATAATAGCTAATTCCTTAATAAAACAAAGGTAATTAAAAAGAGTTTTCTACAAAAAAATAAAAATAGAGCAAAAATCATATTTATAAATCAAGTCTTATATTGACATAAATTTAAATAAAAACATCATTTTATCTTATTTAATTTATTGGTTTTATAAGATGAAACTAAAAAATTTATTTTTTATTTCTTGGTTTTTTATAACATATCAATAGCTTATTGATATAATATATTCAAATAACTAGCTAGTACTTCAATTAAAATATTAAATAAAATAAATGATAATGATGGTTATTAAACTTGCGATTAGCTCAACATCACAAATATGACATTTGTATTAACTTCTTTACTTGCTTAAATGCTCAATAAAGCGTATCAATTTATAGTGGTTGTTGAAAAAACAATCATTATCTTTCCGCTTAAACTTAGAACGTGAGGGTTGTCTAGATATGAAAAGACAGAAACGAGATCGTTTAGCAAGAGCATTATCGAAAGGTTATCAAGCTGGTATGCAAGGCCGTTCAAAAGAACTTTGCCCTTATTTCGCCATTGATGCGCGTTCACATTGGCTTGGAGGTTGGCGACAGGCCATGGAAGATCGCCCGAGTCTGGTAAAATAAATAACCCGTCGTAGTGAAATAGATAATAGCTTATTTTTAGTTCTATTAAATATTATCACTAAGATTTTACCGACAATCAAAACGAGGGTTATTTATATACATTCCTATGTACACATTGAGCATAGGACAATTTGAGTATAAATAACAAACAATCAATTTGGATATAAAAAGGCTTACATATTTTGTAAGCCTTTTTACGTTATCTTATCATTACTTTTTTAATTTTGTTTTATGAAAACTTTTGCGTAAGCGAAAACCATAAATAGTAAGAAAAATAGCAAGAATTCTATGCGCGTGCTTTATAACCAATCAATTTGTTATAAAGGGAAAATAGACTATTGGAGTAGATAAAAAATACCGTGTACTTTATATTACACGGTATTTCTATAATAGATTCAGATTTTTATCGAACTTAGAATGCAGTTGTATCTTTAAATAAGCCAACTTTTAAGTCTTTTGCTTCATAAATCAGCTTACCATCAACATACACTTCGCCATCGGCGATACCCATAATCAGTTTACGATTGATAACACGTTTGAAATCAATTTTATAGGTAACTTTTTTTGCTGTTGGTAATATTTGTCCGGTGAATTTAACTTCACCAACACCAAGTGCACGGCCTTTACCTTCACCACCAAGCCAGCCAAGATAGAAGCCAACAAGTTGCCACATAGCATCTAGGCCTAAGCAACCTGGCATAACAGGATCATTGACGAAGTGGCAATCAAAGAACCATAAATCTGGCTTGATATCGAATTCTGCTTCGATAAAGCCTTTATTATGGGTGCCGCCATCTTCTGTCATTTTAATGATGCGATCCATCATTAGCATATTACCAGATGGCAGTGGTGGGCCATCTTGGCCAAATAATTCACCACGGCCTGAAGCAATGAGGTCTTCTTTAGAATAAGATTCGCGTTTATCAACCATTGTCTATATAGCCTTTATCAAGTGTAAGATAACAGAATAGCTTACACTTGTACGCTGAACAACTCCGATCACTTGAAACAGAATTATCTGAATAGACGTAAGAACCAAGGTAATTTAGGTCTATCCTGATTATTTGCGAGTGTTATACGATCATGAATAACAGCTAACAAGTGTGAGTCTGATTGTTCTGGTTCACATTGCTCTTCATAATATGGCTGACGAGTCAGTAGCGTTATTGCTTCTGCTACATGAGTGACAGGCCAAATATGAAATTTCTCTTCTTTTACCGCTTGCTGCACATTTTCGTTGAGTACAAGATGACGAATATTAGCAAGAGGAATAATCACGCCTTGCGCACCCGTTAATCCTCTTTGTTGGCAGATATCAAAAAAACCTTCGATTTTCTGGTTTACGCCACCAATTGGTTGAACTTGACCAAATTGATCGACTGCACCTGTAACGGCAATTTGCTGATCAATAGGTTGTTGTGCCAGCGTGCTAATAAATGCACATAATTCAGCCAAAGAGGCGCTATCACCATCAACTTCGCCATATGATTGCTCAAAAACAATCGAGGTGCTAAATGGCTGTGGTTGGTCTAAACGTAATTCTGAGTTCAAGTAAGCTTGCATAATCATCATTCCTTTAGCATGAAGATTGCCACCAAGCTCAGCTTTTCGCTCAACATCCGTAAATTCACCATCACCTATATGTGCAACGCAGGTAATGCGAGTCGGTTCTCCAATTAAATCAGGATATCCTGGGTAATCTAAGACAGAAAGTCCATTGATTTGACCAACAGCTTCACCTTCTGTTTGTATCATGACTTGGTCTTGTAAAATCTCATCACGACTACGCTCTAACAAATAACTGTGTCGCCATAGGCGATTTTCTTCTGCTTTTTTCAATGCATCAGCAGTTAGAGAAGCCTCGTGATTAAAACGTATTGCATAACGAAGTTGGCGTAAAAGCCATTCTAAATCTAGGCTCAGTATTAGCTGATCTTCATGCTGTCTTGCGGCTTGTGTTAGAAAGACTTCCCAAGCATCCGCAGATAGAGAAGGGAGGCGATATTTTTGGCACAATGAATTTACAAAGCCACACCATTGAGAAAGAGCGGTTTCATCTTCTAAATACATGTCGTATTCATATTCACCATATAAAGCAGTGCTACTGAGCTCAGGCTCCATAAATTCAAGCTCTTCAAGGCTTAGTCTATCACCAACTAAAATCACACGAAGATTGAGTGGCATACTTTCAATAGGTAAAGGCAGGGATTGATTGTCATTCCAGACAAGCCACTCAAAACGCTGCTCTTCAACCATTTTTTTAAGGCGAAACCACATTAGTGGTTGTGCAAGTAAAGATTTTATAGAGAGGACTAAGATGCCTCCATTTACTTTATGTAATAAGCCTGGGCTAAGAGTAACTTCGTCTTTATGGCAATAGAATGAACCAAAAAGTTGTTCTGGCTCTATCCATTGGCAACAAGTAATAGATTCTGATGATGAAAATGCGCCGTGCACATTTTCTTGCCAATCGATTTTATTGGTTTCTGCTTGATAACTGCCAACAACGGGATCAGTTTTGATCCCTGATTGCGTTAATGTGTCTGTCAGCATATCAAAGTAAGCAGCAGAATCATCCGCTTTTAACAGCATAAATTGCCCTGAATCTGCATTGTTTAACCATTGCAGGCTTTCATACAGGCGAGGTTGAACCTCACGAAGTAGAGATGCAGGTAATTGAGATGCTGTTTGAAAGAAAGTTTGGTAGGAGGCGTAATCAGGACGTAACGCCTGCCATTCTAATTCGTTGTTTTTCAAGGTTACCGTTTTTATTATTGATTAGTGAAAAGAGATAATTAGATATCGTATAAGTTGATATCTATCCTGCAATAAGACGGTTCTTTAACTGTCATCAACTGCATAGGCAGGGAATATGTATCGCTACGACCTTATAATCACGAGCTAATAAGTGGTCATTAAGGTTTTATGATAGCGACGCTCGATTCTATCATAACGTGCTCAGAAAACTATCCCTTATCAAGGCTTGTTATTAATTGATAAGCAAGATTATCTAAAATAACTTCGCCTATAAAATAGTCAAAAAATTTCGGTTCAGTGGCAGTATTTTTGTAAAATTGTTGATATGCTACTATATAGTTACGTTGTCACGGGATTTTGTATGAAATATCAACAATTAGAGAACCTAGAATGTGGCTGGAAGTGGGCCTACCTAGTAAAAAAACACCGCGAAGGTGAATTAATTACCCGTTATATAGAAAAAAGTGCCGCTGATGAAGTTATTGAGCAATTGTTGCTTCTTGAATCGCAACCATTAAAAGTTTTAGAGTGGATAGATTTGCATATGGCTCCTGATTTATCTAATCGGATGAAGCAAACTATTCGTGCTCGTAGAAAGCGTTATTTTAATGCTGAGCATCAACATACGCGCAAAAAATCAATCGACTTAACGTTTAAAGTCTGGCAACGCTTATCTGCTTTGTCACAACGAAGAGGGATCACATTATCAGAAACGATAGTGCAATTAATCGAAGACGCTGAGCGAAAAGAACAATATGCATTGAAAGTGCATAGTTTAAAAGATGGGCTTATTGAGTTATTAGAACGCGATAAAGAAAAATAAGTTATATTAATTTTGGTTAACCGACTTTGATAATTTATTTTTATAGTTTTTTTTGTTCTATGTTTTTATTGTGATATTTCATACCTGTTCGAAAACATTTTTGTCTTTATGTTCCTACCTTAATTTTATCTCTATAAAGAAAAACCCTGCCAGTGGCAGGGTTTTGAATTCATCAACAGTAGATTATTCTACTATATGAATTATTGACCAGGTTGAACAACAACTTCAGTTGTACCTTGGATTTCAATTTCAACACGACGGTCTGGCGCTAAGCAATCGATCAGAGCTGAACGAGCTTTAACGTTGTCACATGTGTTGCCAGTAACTGGATTTTCTTTACCACGACCTTCTGCAGAGATGCTGTTTGCAGGGATACCTTTAGATACCAGGTAATCAACTACAGATTGAGCACGTTTTTCTGACAGAGGTAGGTTGTAGTTTTGTGAACCGATACGGTCAGTGTAACCAATAACTACTACACGACCTTGAGTTGGGTCGATGTTAGCCAGTTCAGTGTACAGACCATTCAGAGCTTCTTGACCTTCAGCTTTCAGTGTAGATTTGTTGAAGTTAAACAGAACGTCTGAACGCAGAGTAAAGGTTTTGTTCTCAACAACTGGAGCTGGAGCTACAACTGGTGCTGGAGCTACAACTGGTGCTGGAGTTTCTTGGTTGAAGCGGTAAGCAACACCAACACTCAGCATGCCGTTGTCTGGACGTGCATTCAGAGTACCTTTATCACCAATGTTGTTGATCCACTGATATTCAACACGAGTAGCAATGTTTGGAGTGATCGCGTATTCAGTACCTAATGCGAATACTGGAGAAACACCAGTGTCGTTATTAGAAAAACGTTCTTGTTTTGGAGATAAAGAAGTAGCGTTTTTAGTTGCAGAAGAATCTGCACGCCATACCATACCACCTAAACGTGTATAAACGTCTAAGTCTTCCATTACTGGATAGCTTAATTTAGTGGTTAATTGGATACCTTGAGCACGGAATGCACCGTTGTCATATGAACCTTTATAAGTCATACGACCTAACCAATCATAACCCAGTTCAAAACCTAAGTATTGGTTGTACTGATAACCAGCAAATGCACCTGCACCTAACTGATCACGGTGAGTGTTACCGTTACCGATAGAAGTTTCACCGAAATGGTTACTAGTACCTTGGTATTGAGACCAACCTAATTTACCACCGGTATACCAGGTATTGTCTTTTGGAGCTGCTTGCGCTGCAGTTGCGAAAGCTGCCACTGCCACTGCTAATGCGATAGCTGTCTTTTTCATTTTACGCCTCGTTATCATCCAAGTTAGGCATTTGGCTTTAAGCCTTATTATTTGCCCTTGGTTAAATTATTGTTAGGAATCCAATGCTTTCATCAAATGATGATCCCAAAAATGGGATTTAAAGCATAACCTTAACGACATAAAGTCTACAATGAACTTAAAAAGTTACAAGTAATCCTTTAAAATTCGACTTAAAATTTTAAAAAGATCCGCCTTATTCCACAATGGGAAATATTCTGTATTTTTGTTAAATTTATTGTAACTATATGATTTAAGTTATAAATACATTTGACTTATCTTAAATGATATCAGGGCGTTTTGAGTATTAGGAAAACTCTTAAATTTCACTAATGGTAGTGAATTGAATGAATTTTTACGGAATTCAAATGTCGTTTAGATGCATTACTACTTTCTAAATGGATATTCGTATTAATTTGCTGTCGCATAATAAACCCGAGAGTTTTTCCTTTACTGGCAGCAGATTCTAACCGTTTCATCTCTTCTGACGATATTTCTGGTAACCAACCGAGTACTACACTGTAATTACCACTCACCAGTGCTTTTTCCATTAAATCAACAGTGTTTATCATATTTATATGATTTAATTGGATTATTTTGTTAAGTGGTAATCCTGCATTTTTTAACCAAGCACGATTTAGCTTTTGTTGTGGGTTTAACCACAATAACCAGCGTGATTCATGGCTATACTGTTTAAGTAGTGGTAAAAGGATGTGATTAATAACGAGCGGATTTTGGTAGAGAAGTTCACTCACCATACCTTGTTTATTATTACTATCGTAAGTCGCCACTGTTGAAGGGATAGATAGAGGTAATACCTCATTTGAGATCTCTTGGAGAATGGCGTTCTGTCTTGTCGGAGATGATGTTGAGAGTTTCATATTTACCTCGTTCCATATGTACTGTATGAATATACAGTATCTCTATATTTCGCTTAAATCAAGCTCATTTTTTTGAAAGTTCCTCTCAAATTTTATGTAAATCTCTATTTTCAAGCGGTTAACTATTGGCAATAAAAAGGAAATTCTTTATTGTCTTTCTTGTTATGTCTTATGCATGTTTTTGAATTCAAAGATAAAATTAAATCTTAAAATTTGTATTGGAGTTTCAATGTTATTTTTACCTGAGCAAAGGAAGGCTCATTTGTTATCGCGTATTGCGCAATATGGGGAGTTAACAACAAAGTCTCAATTTGGTGGTGTTAGCTTAATGATTGATGATGTTATGTTTGCTATCACATCTGATAATGAGTTTTATTTAAAAGGAAGTGGTTTTTTAGAAACTCTCTATAAGGCAACAAAAATGAGCTCCTATACCTATTTGAAAAAGGGAGTTCCTATCATATTGCGTTATTACCATATAACAGATTCACTATGGGAAAATCAGCAGAAATTAGATCAATATATTGATATGTCATATCACTACAGCATTCAAGAATATTTAGGGCAACGAAAAAAGCCTTGCAGAATAAAAGACTTACCTAATCTAGGTGTGATATTAGAAAAAAGATTGAATCAAATTGGTATTAATCAAGTTGAAGAACTGCGCTTAATCGGTGCTAAAGCGTGTTATCTAAAACTAATGCATAGCCACAATTTGAGAAATAGTGAACTTTTACTTTCATTGGCAGGAGCAATCGTCGGGTGCCATCGTTCAGTATTACCTAGTCAACTTAAAATGGAATTATTAAATTGGTACAACGAATTGTCTTTTCAATAAGATAAAAGTAATGACTGTTATTTTCTCTAATATGCTTATGGGAATTAGAGAAAATAACGTCAATTAGAGATTAGACTTGGGGTTGATGTAGGCTATTTGATTCGCTTTGCTCAATAATTTGGATACAACTAATAATTTGTGGCAGTAAATCTAATAGTAATCGGATTTGAGTGAGTACCAATTGAATACGAGGGTTATCTGCATTAGGTAATAGATTGATCCTTTCAATTAATTCTACATGAGATTGCTTAAACTCTTCATCTTGAGGCGTTTTTCGACGTAAAGCTGAATCGATATAACAAACAGTATCATTAAGCAAAGTGAGTACATTCTCATCTTTTATTTTTGAACGATGAACACCAAGTGCAGAAATATAACTGAGTAAAGTATGATTTAAGCAAAGCAGCTGGAAAGCAACTTCTTGGGAAGCTTGATAACTTTTTGGTTCTGATGACATATTGGAGATTAGTGAGGCTAACTCACCATCACTGCTATGGGCATTTCGACGAGCAATTCGATAGCTCAAGCTATTATTTTTTCCTTGGTAATACTGAATAAGGATGGCATCAAGATAATAGCAATTATTTGTCATTGTTTTTTGAATAACAACAGGCAATTGGCGGAATTTCCAATCAGGCCAAATAAAGCTGACAGCAAACCATGCTATGGCACAGCCAATTAAGGTATCGATAATACGGGGGAGGGCAACATCATAGCCTTCACCCAGTAAATTGAAGCTTAATAAAACCAATAAAGTAATAAATAGTGTGGCATGTGCATATTGTATGGTTCTAAATGCAAAAAAGAGCGTACCAGTTATCACAATTAAAACTAACTGGCCTTCGATTGAAGGAACAAAATATAAAATAGGGAAACCGATTAAAATACCAATAATAGTACCACTCACACGTAAGGTAAGACGTCGGCGAGTGGCATTGTAGTTGGGTTGGCAAACAAACAGGCTGGTCAATAATATCCAATAGCCTCTATCCAATTGGAAAAATTGAATAATGGCATAACCAATACATAACACGAGTGACATCCTAACGGCATGTCTAAAAAGTGCCGATTTAGGCGTGAGATGCTCTTTTATTCTTAGTGCAATATCGCGCCACCCAGTTAAACCATCATCAGAAAGTTGCGTCTCTTCCTTTTGGTCATGAGATATTTGGTATTGCTCTGTACTAATACTTCGTAAAAGCGCATCAATACCTTGAAGATTTTGCAGTAAGTTATTTAAAGGTGTTATTAATTGAGGCTCTGAAGTTGTGTTTTTTAAATGACTTAATGCATTTTCTAAATAATTTATAGCACGTTCTAATGAAGGATTATGCTGATATTTTTTATGCCAAAGAATAGATTGTGCAACTTGTTCACAAGCCCGTGCCTGCATAGAAAGTAGACGTTGAAAACGAAATAACACATCGCTATGTCGCAATTCATTACTTAATAGTTGGTATTGAACATGTGACGAACTTGCTCGCTCATGAATATCTTGAGCAACAAAATAGTAATGAAGTGTGAAACGACTACTACGTTGACCTCTGTCACCTTTTAATCGACTTAATAATGTCACTTTAGTTTGGTTCATCGTGTCAATTAGTTGGCTATTTGCCATTGCTAAATTATAAAGCGAATGTTGATAGTCATCTTCAATATCAGGATCAAATAATGTTGCTTTAGCTTCGAGGTAAGTTGCAAGTTGTTGGTAGCAGCGTGTTAAATTGTCCTGAACTGGACGAATTGGGAATAATAAGTGACCAACTAATGTTAAAGAGTTATACCAGATAGCCCCTAACAGTAATAAAACGGGTTGTTCATACCATTCAGGGAAAATAGGCATACCCAGCATAGTATAAATTGCGATTAATAAAGCACCAAAAGCAATAGTCGCGTAACGTTGCCCTAAAGCACCTAATAAAATAAATCCCCAAGTAGAAATGGCTAAACCACAAAAGAATAAAATAGGATATGGATAAAGCAGCCCTATTGATGCTGAAGCAAGAAGAAAACAGCATAAGGTGATAACGAGGTTTTTTAAACGGCCAACGAGCCTATCATCTAAGTCAGTTAATGCGGCCGCTACCACGCCTAAAGTTAGAGGAATTGTATATTTAGGCTCTTGTCCTAAAATCCAAGGAAACAAAGTCGTTCCTGTAAGCGCGATTATTATGCGAATATAATATAAAAAGTGGCTATTATAGATAAATCGGCGGGCGCCATTTAGCAAAGTGAACACAAAAAGCCCTTAAATAAACAAGATGAAGATAATTACCTCTTAGAATATAGGGTTTATCACCGATTAAAAAGAGCTTAACAACAGACTATTTGTTATTTATTGCAGGAATTATGTATGGAACTGAAATCCACCCCGATGGGACAACGTTTAGCACAACATCCTTATAATAGAGTCAAATTGTTAAATGCAGGTATTGAAGTCAGTGGTGAAAAACATCAGTATTTAATTCCTTTTAACGAATTGATTAATATTTTTTGTAAAAAAGGGATTGTGTGGGGGGAATTAGAATTTTTATTGCCTGAAGATAAAGTTGTTCGATTACATGGAACAGACTGGGAAGAAACTCAGCAGTTTTATCGTTATCTTTATCAAACATGGCAAAATTGGAGCAAAGAAATGAGCGAAATAAGTGCTCAGGTTCTTGAGAAACAGCTCCATAATATTAATGAAATCACTCAATCAAATAGATGGATAAAACAGTCTAAACTGAGTGAAATTCAACAATCTATCAAAGAAAGCTTTTCTGCTATTCCTCTTCCTCTTGAACGCCTTATTCAATTTGATAATTGCCAAGCACTTTATCAGCAATGTTTGGAATGGCTAAAGCAAGGCGAAACACTTATTAATAAAGAAAACTCTGCATGGGTAACTCAAATATTAAATGAGCATGCGGAATTTTTTAATACGATTGAATCATCACCATTAAATGAATCACAATGTCGAGCCGTAATTAATGGTGAAGAAAATATTCTTGTTTTAGCGGGTGCAGGAAGTGGTAAAACATCAGTATTAGTCGCGAGAGCAGGTTGGTTATTACGTCGTCAGTTAGCGCAACCTGCTCAAATTTTATTGCTTGCTTTTGGGCGTAAAGCCGCACAAGAAATGAATGAAAGACTTTCTAATCGTTTAAATGCCGATATTATGGCAAAAACATTTCATGCATTGGCATTATCCATTATTCAACAAGCGACAAAAAAACAACCTAAAATTAGTGAGCTTGAAATAAACAGTGAAAAAAGAAGATCTTTACTATTAGGTGAATGGCGAGAGCAGTGCCAACAGAAAAAAGCACAAGCAAAAGGGTGGAGAGAGTGGTTATCTCAAGAATTTGAATGGGATATCCCCGACGGTGAATTTTGGCATGATAAAAAATTAGAAAACCAAGTTGCTGTAAGATTAGAGCGTTGGGTTGGTTTATTAAGAATGCAAGGTGGTAGCCAAAAGTCTCTGATCGAAAGTGTACAGCCTGAATATACAGAAGCCTTTAAAAAGTATTTAAAATTATTATCACCATTGTTAAAAGCTTGGAAAACAGCATTGAAAGAAGAAGAAGCGATCGACTTTTCGGGCTTATTACATCAAGCTATTAATCTGATTGAAAAAGGACGTTTTATTAGCCCATGGAAACATATTCTTGTTGATGAATTCCAAGATATTTCACCTTTAAGAGCTTCATTATTAACTGCATTAAAACAGCAAAATAAACAAACATCTCTATTTGCAGTGGGCGATGATTGGCAAGCCATTTATCGTTTTAGTGGCGCAGAATTATTATTAACGACTTCTTTCCATCGTTCTTTTGGCGAAGGTGCTGAATGTGCACTAGATACGACTTACCGCTTTAATGACACGATAGGAAATATTGCCAATACGTTTATTCAACAAAACCCAGCTCAATTATCTAAGCCTTTAAATAGTTTAGTGAAAGGTAATAAAAAGTCAGTCGTACTGTTATCTGACGATCAACTTGAAAACTTACTAAATAAAATGAGTGGTTATGTAGAAGAAAATGAAACTATTCTTTTACTCGCTCGTTATCACTATTTAAAACCAGAACTATTAAAAAAAGCAAAAACACGCTGGCCTAAATTAGACCTACAATTTATGACTTTTCATGCTTCAAAGGGGCAACAAGCGGATTACGTTATTATTTTAGGTTTACAAGAAGGTAAAGATGGTTTTCCAGCACCGGCAAGAGAATCGATTATTGAATTGGCATTACTGCCTAATGTTGAAGATTATCCTAATGCAGAAGAACGACGCTTAATGTATGTCGCTTTAACAAGAGCAAAAAAACAAGTATGGCTATTATTTAATAAACAACAGCCATCTTGTTTTGTTTCAGAGCTAAAATCTCAAGGTGTTCCTATACAACGAAAACCTTAGATTATTTTAATCTCTCTTTTAAATAACCTTCGTAATCTGGAATTTTAATTGTAGATTCTTGTGAAAAGAGAGGTGATGAAATTAAAAAGTTTGCAGTTGCACGATTCGTTGCAACTGGGATGTTCCAGACCGTAGCTAAGCGTAGAAGAGCTTTAACATCTGGGTCGTGCGGAACGGCATTTAATGGATCCCAAAAGAAAATCATAATATCAATTTTCTTTTCAGCAATCATTGCACCTATTTGTTGGTCGCCACCCATTGGGCCACTTAGCATTTGAGTGACAGTAAGACCAGTGTGGTGATTAATTAAATTACCGGTAGTTCCTGTTGCAAATAACTTGTGTAGAGACAGTTGTTCACGATTATTTTCAACCCATTCCAGTAATGAGCTTTTACAGTGGTCATGGGCAACAAGCGCGATATTTTTTTCTTTTAAGAGCGTGCGGTCAATTTGTTCCATTTGATACCTTTAAAAATAAATATAGTAATTGTTCCAGTTTTCAAAATACCTTTTTTTTATCTTATAAGCTATGAACAGATCAAGATACTATGATGTATCATAATATTTTCAATCTTCATGATGAACGGAGTAGATAAATGGTGGATTCAGACATTTATGACATTTTAAGAAGCGTTAAGACTATTGCGCTTGTTGGTGCGAGTAATAAAGAAGATCGCCCAAGCTATAAGGTCATGAAATTCCTATTAGAACAAGGCTATGATGTTATTCCTGTTAATCCAGGTATGTCAGGGCAAACCCTATTGGGGCAACAATGTTATGCCTCATTAAAAGATATTCCTGTTGCTGTTGATATGGTTGATGTTTTCCGTCAATCTGATGTTGCAGTAGAAATTGCACGAGAAGCAATTGAAATTAATGCCAAAGTATTATGGTTGCAAATTGGTGTTATTAATGAAGATGCTAAAGATTTAGCTGAAGATGCAGGATTACGTGTGGTAATGGATCGCTGCCCTAAAAAAGAAATTGAAGCGCATGGCCTTCCTTGGTAATACACCAAAATAAAATCGCCGAAAACAAATCGGCGATTGTCATTTCATTCAGATCACTACTTATGTAGATTAATTGAGTTAATTTCTTAATCGTGGTGCTTGTAATTGGCTACGAATTGACTGTGATAACTCATCCAATGAGTCATTATCTAAGTGTTCATCTGAAACTTCATAAGTTATCTGCGCTT
The DNA here is from genome assembly GCF_003336825.1 of Proteus sp. CA142267. NCBI lineage: Bacteria > Pseudomonadati > Pseudomonadota > Gammaproteobacteria > Enterobacterales > Morganellaceae > Proteus > Proteus sp. CA142267. The sequence continues at coordinate 347,975 of NZ_QPMG01000002.1, forward strand.
CAGCAAGATAAGTATGAACGGGTTGTCCTTCATCATCTTCCATCACAACATGGTACCAAGGTGCTGCTCGCAAGGTCACATTAGATGCAATATCATCCTCATTAGGTTGATCAAGGGAATATTCAGCATCCACATCGACAACAACGCCTAAGTAGCCGAGTAATTTATGTCTAACTTGCTGTCCTATCCCAAATTTGCTGGCGGTCATCATAGTATCACCTCCATATAGCCTTGCTTATTGGTTATATATATGAGGGCACAAAGTGAAATTTCAAGGATTTGAAAAAAATATAATCCTTTGCTTTCATTATGAATAAAGAACCTCACAAAATCAGATTATCTATTGTATAAAGAAAAGACAATAACCTAGACAGAATTTTTATTTGAAAAATACTATTAGAAGGGCATATGAAAATCGGTAGAGAATATATTATTCAAGGGCGAGTTCAAGGTGTTGGTTTTCGTTTTTTCACTTATCAATGGATGAAAAAACAACCAATAACAGGATATGTTTGGAATCGTGATGATGGTAGCGTGGGAGTAAAGGCTTTTGCGAAAGAAAATGCGTTAAAAGAATTTGAGGATTGGTTAGAAGCTGGTGGCCCAAGAAGTGCCAAAATTACATTTTGGTCAGCAACATCTTGTGAATATGAAAAAATGGCAGATTTTTCAATCCACCATTATGAGTAATATTGTTTTAATGATTTCTAATTATCTTTATCGAAAGATAATATTAAATACATTTAACGGGTTTTGGTAAACCGGCAAGTTTTGTAGCTTGTTTTGCAGGACCTTTAGGAAACAAACGATAAAGATAACGGCTATTTCCTTTTTCATCGCCATATTTTTGTGCAAGTGCTTTTACTAGCATACGAATAGCAGGAGAGGTATTAAATTCTAAATAAAATTGGCGAACAAAACGGATAATCTCCCAATGTTGTTCTGTAAGCTCAATTTCTTCTAGTTCAGCTAATGTTGGAACCATATCTTCATTCCACTCATTGCTATTTTTTAAATAACCGTGACTATCTGTCTCGATTTCTTTTCCGTTAAATACAAACATGTGAGTAGCAACCAATCAAAAATAATACCGCTAATTTAGCAAAAATAAGGAAAATACCCAAGTAGAACCCATAAATCGTTGATAAATTAAGCCATTGACTTGTAATGCGTTTAATTTTACGGCAAACAGTACAATAAGGGCTTTACAACATAAGCTTAGGTGTTTATATTGCTCCCCATTGCGGAGGGGTGGCCGAGCGGCTGAAGGCAGCGGTCTTGAAAACCGCCGATGGGAAACCATCCGAGAGTTCGAATCTCTCCTCCTCCGCCATCTCAACATCTCCTAGCGTTTCCTGAAGTCTCCTAATCCCAGTAAAATCAAACCTTCGTACTAAATCATTGTCTCCTGAAGTCTCTTTATGTCTCTTGAAAGCTCCATTTTTTTGGGGTACAAATGGGGGGACATTATACCCCCTTAATATTTAATACCCCCAATATGAAACTAACAGTTAAGCAGGTTGATAGCAGTAAGCCAAAAGAAAAGGACTACAAACTATTCGATGGAGGAGGTTTATATCTATTAGTTACAAAATCAGGAAGTAAATATTGGAGATTAAAATACCGTATAGATGGCAAAGAAAAAGTTCTAGCTATCGGTGTCTACCCAACAATAACTCTAGCGGAAGCCAGAAAGAAAAGGGATGACGCAAAACGGCAGTTATCTGATGGCGTTGATCCTAACAAGATAAAGAAGGATAAGAAAAGGGATTCAAAGTTTGATGGAAGCAATACATTTAAAAGCATTGCTCTAGAGTGGTATGAGGGAAGAAAAGACCGATGGTCTGAGGGTTACCGTAATGACATGATGGAGGCATTTGAAAATGATGTTTTCCCATACATTGGAGATCGCCCAATAGCAGAGATTAAACCTCTCGAATTGCTGGAAGTGCTTTCAATAATGGAAAAGCGTGGCGTTACAGAGAAATTAAAAAAAGTTCGTCAGCGCTGTGGTGAGGTTTGGAAATACGCCATCATCACTGGACGAGCTGAATATAACCCTGCACCAGATTTAGCCAGCGCGTTTATTCCACATCAACGAGAAAATTATCCATATTTATTGGCTGATGAATTGCCTGAGTTTTTATCTTCAGTAGACAAGTATCAAGGAAGTCAGATCGTAAGAACTGCTTTAAATATATTAATGCTTACCGGTTTAAGACCAGGAGAGTTAAGAAAATCAGAATGGTCATTTATAGATTTTGAAAGCAAAACATGGAAGCTACCAGAAAAAATAATGAAGATGGGCAGGGTGCATGTTGTGCCAATGTCAGATCAGGTAATTTCTTTACTACGTCAAATACAGCCAATATCTGGTGATTATCAGTATATCTTCCCTAGTCGAACTAATCATAAGAAACATTTGTCTGAAATGGCAATAAATACAATGATTGGCAGAATGGGTTATAGAGGAAGGGCCACTGGTCACGGATTTAGACATACCATGAGTACAATATTGCATGAGAAAGGATTTAATACAGCGTGGATAGAGTTACAACTTGCTCATGTTGATAAAAACTCTATCCGTGGCACTTATAACCATGCGCTGTATTTGGAGGGTAGAAGGGAGATGATGCAGTGGTATGCTGATTATATAGATGAGCTGAGAAGTAAAAAGAAATAAAATTCAATTGAGGGTATTTTCAGGGCAACGAGCATTATTAATTCGTTGCTCTATCCATTCATCCACTTCGCTTTCAATAAAACGAACCGAACGTGATCCTATTTTTACCTGCTTTGGAAACTCTCCTTTATCTATTAATTTGTAAGTCCATGACTTGCTATATCCTGTTCTATCTAAAACTTCATCCAAGCGTAATAGTTTATATTCCATTCTTCTCTTCCTTTTGTAATTTTGTAATACTATCCATTCTTCCGTTTATATTGCTCATGATCATCACCACAATCTTTACTGCAATATGCACTATTAGGTGCAACAGGTTCTTCGTGACACCAAATACACATTCTGTTATGAGATTTAATTGCTGGTTTACGATTTTATAATGATGCTTGAATATGTAATTCGTTTATTTCATTTGCTGAGTCAATAATATCCATAATTACGTTTGTCCTGTTTCAATTAAATAAATAAGTACACATAATGCTATTAGCCCTGCAAGTTAATTAAATGTCATAATTCATCTATATTAATTTAATGCTTCCTTCTACTTGGTTGCCATATACATCCCAATCACCATATTTCTCTCGTGCAAATAATTCGAGCCGTGGAACATCTCCGTATAATTCCTCTAAACGGTGATGGACTTCTTTTGGCTTTTCGCTGTGCTCACTAAGACATGAGTAAATAACTTACCGAACACTTGCAGACTTTCTTTCTAATCCATTACCTCTTGTGGCTATTAAACACATTTCAATATTTTGACGAGTGTAATTACCGCAATTAATCTTCGTCTCATTGTTTAATATTTCCATAAAGTCAAAGAAATCTTCTGGTGGTTTTTTATTTATTCTATCTCCTGCATTTTTATTTAATTTCACCCATGCGAACCCGAACATGTTTTTAACTTTAAAATCCCATGCTTCGGTTAATTTAATTGCTTCGAGTGCAAAGTTTCCGGTGTACCACATAAACAGTACGGCATTTTTAGAGGAGTGTTTTTCTATTGGTAATCGAGAGAGGGAATATAAATCGGTGGTGTTGTAATGATTATCTGCTGCGCCATTTGAAACTTTGTTATTGTAAGACCAAGGTGGATCGCACAATATCAAGTCATATTTTTTCATTCTTCGCATCCTTAATCATTAAGAATAATTCCATAGCGCCACGGTATAAGCTTTCACGCTCAACCTGACCAACTGAACCATGGCAGCACATCCAGCCACCTGAGCTTTTAATCATCGATATTTCATTCTCAATAATAATCGGCATTGCGTCAGTAGGGTTATTGCATGGGTCGAAAGTCCGATAGCCGCTATCCATATAAGCTAATACAGATTCTTCCGTTAATAAGCATTTCTTCTTTAACCTTGTAGCAACTAATTCATTAATTTGAAGGTCGGTGTACTTATTATAGCTATTCATTGATTATCTCCCAATATTCGCAAATTCCTTTCCTGATAATTCCACCTGCTTCTAAATGACCAATTACACAACTAACCTGACTTTTAGAGTATTCAGGACTACATAAGTAATATAATTCAGCCTTTGTCAATTTGTTGTATTTTAGAAGATTAATTATTTCCTCTTTTAATTCATTCACCTCTCATCACCTCACCACAAATAATAGTTAAATCCCTCACTGACATTAAATATTCAGCGCGTTTATTGTATTTCGATTGCGTATATAAATTCTCAGATATTGGCATTACATGATTGTTCGTAATTAACAACAGGACGAATAGCTTCGTATTTATTTTCTCTGTATGCACATTTAAATATGTGAGCAATAACATCAACAGTCCAAGCATTGCCATAGCATTTATATGATTGTGAGTTTGAAACTATATTTTCACACCAGCCATCGGGGAATGTTTGTAATCTAGCGCATTCTGTCGGTGTTAATTTTCGATAATGACAGTTACTAATAGAATCCCATTCATGTCTATCATAAGAGTTGCGCCCAGATGAGCGAACAGTTTTACTCTTATTTCTAATTGCAACTTTCGGCTCTCTATGACCGCCTTGGCATGTGGATAGCGTTGGAGCCTTTCCTGCATCGGAATAAATGCGTTTTATCTGTTCATTACCTTTAATATCTGTGGCATTAGCAACATGAATTAATCCGTCCTTGGATTGCTTAACGTGCTCCCTTGGTTCGCATGCCCTATAAACAACAACATTGTCTTTTTGAACGGTAGTTAATGTATTTGTTTTTTCATCATTTCTTAATTCTAATCTCTGAGTGGTAAGTCCTGCTGTTTTTATTTTATGGTCTTGTCTTACTCCATTAATAATATAACGACCTCTAATTGCACCACAAAAAACAACTTGTCGCCTAGATTTATTAAAGTACTGACTTAAATTTGTTCCTTTCGAGTAATTGGCATCAATACAATATGACTTTTCTTTATTGGTAATGCTGTCATCATCAATAATATCTTTTAGTAAAATACCTTTATCTTCTGGTTGGCTAATTTCAAAATTAGTCCAATAATAACGTTGTCTATTTTGTGCTGATAATAATGAACTATTAATAAGAGTTTTATTTACATAACCTAATGCACGTTCGGTATGAAGCGTTATATATTCCTCAAACTCTTTTTTCATTTTTACATTTTCGAGCATAAATTTAGCGTCTGGATTATTTTCTAATACGTGACTCATTATATCTAATGTCGTCCAGAATAATTTACCGCGCTCATCTTTATCGCCTAATTGCTTACCAGCTAAACTCCACGACTGACAAGGGAACCCCGCAGTAACTAACCCAACACTTGACCAGTCAATACCCCACTCACGCCAATTATTAACGTCACCTAACTGGATATTATCTGGATAATGAAATTCAGATACTTTATTTGCAAACTTATCTATTTCAGCGATGTAATATTTATCAAATTTAATCCCAGCGCGAGACAATGCTAATCGACCAGCGGATATTCCATTGAACAAACTTAAATATATCATTTGGGTTTCCTATAAACGTGCAGAACCCTGTATTAGCATGAGTAATACATATCCGATTATTTGCATGGTTATTTAATCTAAAATAAATAGAGGGTAAATATCATCCTTTATTTCTGGGTTTTTAGTGTTAAATCCTATCCAATTATTTAATATTGTGTGAGATACAGTTAAATCTAGTGGTCTTTGCATTCCTGTATGTCTGGCAAATACTACGGGTTCTAAATTATTAATTCGCTCTATTTCATTACAAACTTCAATTATTTCTTGCCAATTATGTTCATCAATACCTTCGCCTGAGTTTATTTTGTTTTTTAAATGTTTTGCCATTTCTAATATATTTTTATCCATTTTTAATTTTCACTCCGCTATCTAATAAAGCGATTTCACATGCTGATATTCCACTGTTATATCCGTCAGTAAAATAATCATAATTACCTTTATTCCTTTCTCTTATCGGTAAATTTAGTAATAATGATTCGCGTGATGCTTGCCATACAATAAATAATTGTGCTTTAACGAATGAAATAAGTTTTTCATCGTAGTTATAACCTGAATACTGATTGTTAAACCACGATTCAAATTGCATCCTTGATTTATCCATCACTCCACCTTTTGGGCTGAAAATGTTGGTTCAAACTCACGCTTAACCTCAAATATCCCTAGGTATTCATCGTCAATCCAGAGCATAAATAAGCATGGAAATCTGCTCTCCCATCCGTCACAGTCAGCGTGATAATATTCTGCACATGCTTCAATGCAGGATTCTAGGTCATCATCAGCACTGAAATTATGATCATCTGGTAATTCATATCGGAGGTTATTAGTAATTTGTGATGGAGTTTCGTCTTTACTTCTTGTTGTATAAAATTGAACTATTGCCATTATTCATTCCTCTGCTTGCATCCCTGCGAGTTAAATTAAGCTGTCCGTAGCTTTCATACTGATATCACTTGGTTAAATCACATAAATAGTGTGGCGTGGGTAGGGGTGTCCAATTGGCGCGAATGGAATGTCGTCTTCTTGAAAATCCATCGGTGGTTGACTCTGTGGTGCTTGATGTTGTGCTGGCTTCTGTGGTTGCTGTGGTTGCTGTGGTTGCTGTGGTTGACCCCATCCTTGATTTTGTTGTGGACTCTGCCTACCTGCCTGATTGTTGTTACCTAACATTTGCATTGAACCATTAATATTCACTACAACTTCCGTGCTGTATCTATCTTGTCCATTTTGATCTTGCCATTTACGTGTTTGTAATTGACCTTCGATATAGACTTGTGATCCTTTACGCAGATATTCGCCAGCAATTTCGGCGAGCTTTCCAAATATCACAATTCTATGCCATTCAACACGTTCCTTGGTTTCACCTGATTGTTTATCTTTCCATGAATCGCTGGTGGCTAATGTAATATTAGTGACCGCATCGCCATTTGGGAGGTAACGCATTTCAGGATCTTGACCTAGATGTCCTATCAATAAGACTTTGTTTACACCTTTACTTGCCATTACATCTTCTCCAATTCTGATTTTCTGATGTTATATACTTCCTTTGCTTTTGATTGTTCAGGTGTTTTTCTGAGTAACTTCCATGTTTCACCAAATTCTTTTTTCAAAATATTGAGATCTGTAATAGCCATTGCTGAATTAGTAAAATCTTTCAATATTTGATCTGGTGTTCTCGGTGCTACATTGTGGACTTCTGCATCCGCATCGATTGCTGTTTCTTCGGTTGGTATACAAAATGTTTGGAAAGCTGCGTATTTATATGCAATAGACATGGCTTTATTTGTGGCTTTGTCTCCGCTATCCATCGCTTCACCATAAGTCACAACTGTGTGTTTACTTCCATCTTCAACAGAAACAAATTCAAACTCAGCTTTCACTACGACATAGAATAACAAGCCACCTCTTTGTGTTTGTCTTTCCGTGACGGTACGTTCAATAATCCGTGGAAGAATAAGTAATCCATGCTTAACTAGAGCAGGAGCAAGGGCGTTATATACTGCATCGATTCCTCTGAACATAAATCCTTGTTGTTGGTTTACACTTCCTTTTTTAATGCCCGTTTCAGCCATTTCTCTAGCAACATTACTAATAGCTTTGTATACAGCAGTCATGTTAATCCCCTAAATATTGACCTTGACGGCGATCACTTCCGTAGTAATCGACTTCAAATTTATTATTAGGCGTATATGTCCTTTTTGAATCTCGTTGGGCTTGAATATGCTCAGGAAGAGGAGGGTGATTTTTCGATGTGTTCAAGTTCATGTGTAGCAATTCCATTGCTAATCGTTTTTCCCTATCTGGTACACTTGTATTCGGCAATTGACCGTCAATCATTGCAATTGCCTTAGCGAGAGCCTCTTCTCTATTTTTTTCTAACTGTGATGTTAATCGAGGGTATTTTTTTGTTGGGCAGAAATGAGAGATATTGTTCATTGAAAATCTCCCTGAAAGTCTTTCATTGGCAATGACAATCCTTGCCGTCCTAACACTTCCGTTTGATACATAAATTCATCGAGCTCGCGTTCCTGCGATTCTTTGCACCTCCTGCGCAATTCTTCTAACCATTGTTGATGGTCTGTCACGCAACCCTCCTGAAATACAACTCATTGAGTATCTTTGCGACCACTTCCCCTCGTCCTGAGAGATGAATAGCCGTAGCAAGTGACTTTTCATCATATTGACTGATTATGTAATCAACGACTTCTGAGGGTTCAGGTTGGTAATATTGGGTAAGTTCTCCGAATGATTCGGTTTCAATGTGGACATCGTTGAGATTCTGAAAGGTTATTTCCGTGCCATTATTTCGGTTTCTGCTCGTCATATCGGCATAGGTGTAACGTATGGTCAGTGACATACTTTCCTCCCATAAGCTTTCATTTGTAATTGACTGGCTAATCGCCAAATATTTTTGTTATTTGTCGAGACGGCTATCCTTGCAGCTTGACGAGCAAGTTGTAAAAAAGGTGTAGAGATACTCACCGCCATGCCGTCACGCATAGCGCTGTAATAGTTAGTTTTCATGGTGACCTCGCTAGATGAGCAATAAGGAGGTTATCTGGTGTTGGTGAAGTGAAGGTGTATTAATTTATTTTTAATGATTTGAATTTTATTAGTGTGTTATTTTATTGAGCAATGTGTTTATAACAGCTTTTTTAAATGATGATTTAATTGAATTTTCTCCAACTAAATTATCTGAGAAGTTACTTAGTAATATAGCTAATTCTGGTGCTTCTTCATGAGCGTATACTTGTGTTTTTACTTCAACATGTGGAGATTTAATTTTATGGTCTAAAGTTAATTTCACATTAATAACGACACTGGTTTCTTGTTTTATCATTTTTATTTCCTTTTAGTGAATATCATTAATTACGAAATGTTTTGTTTATATATCTAAATATAGGGTGGGTTACTGTTGAGCGAGAGCTTTAGAGTTTTGCTACAACTTCGTCATAATTGACTTCAAAGTCTTCGCAGGTTTCTTTCAAGTCGTTAAAGTTAATTGCGTGATTTAAGGCGCTAACTTCATCCTGAGTTAGTTGTTCATCTCGGTAGTCATTAAATCCAACTGATAACAATTTACCGCCTAATATCTCCGTTCCTGAATTAACAGACGGCTCCTTACCATCTTCATACTCAATTACGAATGTCATCTTTCCCACGTATCACCTCCTAGCCTTTAACATTGCATCTGCCATGCGGTAGTAGAAATTAGCTCTATTAACTAAGCCTTCATCTGGAAAATCATTTGGAAAATAACCAAGATCTTCGCTATGTGAAGCTAAATCACCCTGCATAGCAGCCATTGCGAACTTGTCGCGTAATGATGCCGAGGTATTAGACCCATCACTCGCGTAATGTGGGGCGTAGTTTTTATCTGTCATACTCCCTCAGTTATTAACTAAACACGATGCTAATCATCAAGCTTGAGTTTTTGAATTAAGTTACTCACCGCGGTATCTACTGCTTCCTGATCGATGGTGTCGAATAGCTTGTTGCGTGCTTCTTCCGCTTTATTAAAGCTTTCCTCATCATCGTCGTCGTAATCTATCCACAATCCAAAATCGACCTCGAAAAGTTTCTCTGGCCAACAATATTGCACCCCGATTTTTGACTCATCGGCGTTATGAGCTTTCTTGATTAGAATCTGACGTCCATGTGACTCAAATTCCTTAAACCATATTTCCATCTCTATCTCCTATCTATTAATCAACTCACCACAGCCCACAGGATGGACTGGGATTAGTTAACTATTCCTGCTTTTAACCACGTCAGGTGAGGTGGTTCCTTACATTCCCCAACGCAAGAAATCTGTGTATAATTCAATCACCCCCAATGCAATGATAGGATTGAATTATGAACGATAAAAAATCGTCAAACACTACGACCAAGACGGTATTTGTTAATGATCATATGCCGTCAAGATTAATTAAATCACCACCTCCGCCACCACCTGCAAAAACAGGGGGTAATGGTAAAAAATAAGGATATATATGAGTCGACAAGATGTAATTACTAGAATTTTATATTCACATTATCTAGAAAAGCTGTACGCAACAGCGACTGGGCGTATAGATAAGATTATTTCAGTGTTAATTCTTATTTTCAGCTCATCAATTATTTTTAACGGAAATCCATTTCTGTTCGGTGTTTTTGTTGTGGTACTTACGGGTACACAGACAGTTTGTCAATTCGGGAAAAAGTCAGGTAGCACAATAAAAAGAGCTAATGATTATCAGCGTTTATACACAAATGAGTCTAAATATACTGATGAAGACTTGCTTTCTCATATGCTAGAAATGGAATCGTCGGACGACTCAATTTGGTCATCCTTAGAAGAAATAGCTGCAGTTAAAACAGAAATAAAACTAGGAGCTTCTGATATTTCAGCGCTAACTAAACTCCCCATAAAACTTAAATTATTACGCTTAATCTGCGGTTAATCTTATTAGCCCATCCGTGGGCTTTATCTCGCCGTAACCCCGAATTCACTGCTTGGCTGTTTTGTTTTAACTCCTGAAAATACTGCTACATTAGGTAAGCAACAGTTATCTACTGATGGTTTGAATTTAGGTTCAATACTTCTAGTCACAGGAATGTGGCTTAGCGATAGTGTCTTTTCAACGCGGTTTAGTTTTTTAGTTTCTAGTTGAAATATTGAGTCTAGTTGCATCTCAATATCTTTAATTGCAATGGCTTCGACTTTCCGTCTGGCATGACGTCTATTTGCAGAGTTACCACGTAAAAAGTCTGGTTTGCGTGATTTCTTCACTTTTATAGTTGCCATAAATCCTCCAAACAGTTGGCTTTAGTGATTGGTGATAATAGTAAAACACCAATCCGAAAACCTTCTGAGAAGGTTGACGCTTTATCAGCGTCGCCGTTCTGGTAGATAATACACAGCTTGCTACCATCGTTGTTAAAGAACATCAACGTGCTGTGTTTCGTTGATATGAATAATAATCACAAATTGTGTTTTGTGTGTCAACTACAAATTGTGTTTTTTATTTTTTTAGTATTAGAGTGATGATTTAAAATGAAAAAATATTTTATTTCCATACACATTTTGTGATTGTTATCACATTGGTGGGGAAATAGAGGGTATAAAAAAGTCCTTTAGGGCTCTTATATTTATTTGTGATATTTTCTGTACAAAGATCACTCTTCAATTTTTTACTGGAGGGAGGGGGAATATCCAACTTGTCCATCGTTGGTGTTAACTATATCTAGTTTTCCACCTGATTGTGAGGCTAGCTATTCCTAATTGTGTAGAGATGTTTTCATTTTTTCTGACTTACAGACGGTTAATGAAATTAAAGTTGATAACATTATGATTTTTATATGGTTATCCATTTTAGGTTACAGTGGGTTTTATGTGAAAAAGGTTTAGTAGGGTAGGATTGTGATCTGATGTAGTTCAAGTACAAAACTAGTGCCGTTGACTGATTCGTTCTTGTAACCGATTATACCAATCGACACCTTTATATCCGGTATTGTCTCTGATTCTGTATTTGATATTGCTTGTTTTTAAGTTAAAAGCTTTTAATTCCTGATAAAAGCGTTCTTTATCATTTTTAATTACATTTAGCTCTAAGTATAATCCATCGATAATATCTTTTATCATATTTATTTCTGTCTGGATTTCTTTTTTCTTTTCATAATCATTATTTAATTTTTTATCATCGAATAATCTAGAGCGATGAGCTTTAAGCTTATTTATGGCACCATACATTGCATCCATTGATTTTTTAGCATCATTAAGAAGTTTGTATGCCTCATTTGCTACTTTCACACATGAATAATGGAGATCAACTAATTGGTGAAAATCATACATTGATTGAACATATTCTACATGTTGTTCTATATGTCGCTTATGATCTTCAATACTTTTATATACTGATTCTCGTTGACGTTCCCATCGTCTTTTTTCTTCTCCTGCTTGATTATCAAGTTCGTTCAATATATATAAGCCAACACCAACAGCGGCAACCCCGAGTATAATATTAAACATAATTTTCCTGATAATTTTCAATGAATAGTACGTCTTTGTAACTATTATCAACACTATCTAGCAATTTTTCGAATTTTTCATATGATTCAGATCGTTGCCCACTTAAAAGATCCTTCATTATGATAAGACTTTCATTCATTATTTTCTTGTCTTCTAATGAAACATCTTTACTGCATATACTTGAAACAAGACTTGATATATTTTTAACTAATTCTGATTTTACTATTGATATCTGTTTGAATTCATTTGCTGAAGCTATTAATTTTGACTCATTATTTTTTCTTCTTGTCTCAAGCTCATACATCGCTTTTTTAAATTCCGAGTCTATTTTAGAATGCATCAGATTTGCTTGTTCTTTTATTCTCAATGACTCGACTTCAAGCATCTTACATTGTTCTTTATAGTAACAAATCCTATTGATTGTATTGGAGATATGTTCCAATGGATTGAGCTGTTGAAGTAAATTTGTAGAAGGTAGTTCCATCGGAAATGATTTATCTATCGACGGCAAATTAATTCTACTAGAAGATAAGATATCTCCATTAGTTTTTATCATTGGTACATTATTTTTTTTGCTCATAGAATTTCTCTTTTTATAGATAAAAAATACATACTGCGATTAATACTCTATCCCATGACTCACGTTCTTCAATACTACCTATCCATCTTTTTTTACAAGATAGTTCACTTTTAGTCTTTTGATATTAAATAATTTCATTATATGAAAAGTTCATATGTACCATTTAGCTATACTCTTTAGTCATCCCATATCAACAGTTTGAACTCAAAATGTTTCATCAGGCCATTGAGATTTAATAACTTTTCCGATAATTGTGCAGTTGCTATTTATGGGAATTAAATCAAATCTAGGATTAAGAGGCTCAAGGAATATCTGTCCTGATTCTCTAATTAATCGCTTAAATGTAAATTCATCTCCATGTAATCGGGCAATACAAAAATCACCAATGCTGACAGGCTCTTCTGGGTCTATCAGTATCAGTATGCCTTCTGGGAAGCTAGGTTTGCCACCCTGAGGCGCTGTCATTGAGTGTCCTTCAACTTCTAGCCAGAATGAGTTATCGCTTGCCTTTTTAGTTGTTGGTATCCATGCAACTGCATCTTTTTCTGTATAAGAATTACAATTATTAGTGAATGCTCCTGCTTGAATTTTGGTCAGTAGTGGGTATTTATAATTACTAATAACTTGATCACTTTGGGCACCAAACATTAATTCTGCTGGTGACACACCTAAAACTTCGCTGATGATCAAGGCATCATCAGCACTTACTTTTCTTTCCCCTAGTTCATAATTTCCAATTCTGGAGGCAGCAGAATATCCACATAGCTTGGCAAGTTGTGCTTGGCTAAGGCCTCTAGATTCACGAATAGACTTTAGTCTTTCGCCGATAATTTCATTTATTTTTTTCATAGCTAATTATTAACACAAAATGTGATGGATGTATCCAAACATTTTGTGGTTGACTGGAAATCACATATTGTGTGTAATATCGTGAGTAAGTATGGAGGACACACAATATGAATAATATTGCAAAACAGCGAAAGGAATTAGGAATTTCTCAAGCTGTTTTAGCTTCATCAATTGGTTGGGGTCAGTCTCGTATTGCTAACTATGAGTTAAATATTAGAACACCTAGCCTGAATGATTGCCGCATCATTGTTGAAGCATTGCAGAAACTAGGTGCAAACTGTTCTCTAGATGATGTTTTTCCACCTAGAACCGCATAGTAAAAACGCTCTTTAACAATCGCAGTTTTTGACTGCTACGGAGTCGCTGATAAAGCGACAACTCTTCCCCAATATCAACTCATATGGAATGAGCCACGGATCATTATTGTCCCTTAGTTAACTCATAAGGACTCTAAACAATGGAATGCGCAAATACACGCAAACAATTCAATCAATTTATCTCTAATCACCTAATAGCTTCAGCATTGCAAGCATTGAGAAATAAAACTCAATCTGCTGTGGCTAGAACGTTAGGTGTTCATGATTCAACAATCCTACGTCGAACTGAAAAATATCCTGAAATATGCGAAACGCTTGTCGCATCGGGAATTATTGATTTTGTGATGGAAGGAGAACGAAAAATCTCAGAAGAAGAGTACCGATTTTTGTGGAAACAAATGGGTGAACTTTCTCAAATGAAAATAAAAGAAAACGCCTCGATTGCGGCAACAAACGAGGCGTGTTGTTCAATGGAATTCACCATTTAACGTACAAATATACTGTATCAATATCCAGTTTTTATCACAAGGGGAAACTTCGGTTTCCCTTTTTTGATACAGCTTTGGAATGGAGAAATTATACCATGAGACAAAGAATAAATCATGAATTTAATGGCTGTGATGAGCATAAAAACATCATGAGAAATAGGCTATTACAAGAAATAACTCCACTGGGTTGTCAGCGTTTAAAGGAAGCATTGAAAGACGCAAAATTAAGGAAAGCACATTGGGATAAGTTATTAGGAGAGCGAAAATGAGTATGCTTCTAATGGCAAAAGCCATGCAATTACAGGTGGGGAGTACAGCACAAAAAATGGTGCTACTGAAACTTGCCGATAATGCCAATGATAAAGGCGAGTGCTTTCCTTCTTATGAAACTATTGCACGTCATTGCGAAATTAGCCGTCAAAGTGCGATAAACCACATTAAAAGTTTATGTAAAAAAGGGTTTGTTCGTAAAGTTACGCGAAAAACTGATAAGGGGCATACTTCCAATTTATATATTTTGGATTTGGAGGCTAAATCTCTTGATGAGGGTAGTCAAAATACAGTACCACCTAGTCAAAATTCTGTACCAGAGGTAGTCAAAGAATTTGACCACGGTAGTCAAACGGTTGGACTAGGGGGTAGTCAAAAATTTTTACCCAGAACCAGTCAGTCTTTTAACCAGTCAATTAACCTTAAAAAACTATCGTCTGACGACTCGAAACCTGCAAAGCAGATTTCGGTTAATCGACAAACTAACATTCCTTATCAGGAAATTATGCAAGCCTTCAACGAATCGGCAGGGGATAGATTACCCAATGCCGAATCACTGAATGACAAACGCAAACGAGCAATATCCAAATTCCTGAAAGAGCTTAAAGAGCCCACAGTCGAATCAGCTAAAAATTATTTTGATTATTTTATGGAAACGGCGAGTGCTTGGTATTTCGGCGAAAATAATCGGGGTTGGCGAGCGAATTTTGATTATTTACTCAGACCTGAAACGGTACTCAAAACAAGGGAAGGAGCACTGTGATGAACCAAGTTCCGAATAATTTAATGGCGGAACAAAATGTTATTGGAGGACTCCTGCTTGACCCGCAAAGTGATAATGCGCAATCAGTTTTTTCACTGCTAAAACCTGAAGATTTTTATGCCCGACACCATCAAATTATTTATCTCACCCTGCGAGAAATGTATACCCAACGTATGCCAATAGACATCATGACGGTGACGGATTGTCTGGAGTCAAAAGGCCGAATTAATCAATCAGGTGGTTTTGCCTATCTTGCTGAGATGGCAAGAGAAACACCGAGTATTGCTAACATTATGGCTTATGCGAAAAAAATCCGAGAGTGTTCCGCACAGCGTTTTGTTATCGAAAAGACGGTTGAAATTCAAAAACTCATGATGGTGCCAAGTGAGTTAAGTTTTACGGATAAAATTGAACAGGCACAACGCTTGCTTGATGAAGCCACGTCGTTTGGAAAAATGGGGAGAAAAACAGGGCTACGCCGAATTGATGATGTGTTGGATGATGTTTTTACCGATATTTGTGACCGCCAAGATAACCCAGAGAAACATCGAGGATTAAAAACGGGATTTAAAGATTTTGACCGCCTATTAAGCCCAAAACAGATTGTCATCGGTTCTCTGTTCGTGATTGGTGCTCGTCCAAAGATGGGAAAAACAACCGTTCTCACTGAAATGGCAAAAAATGTCTCACAACAAGGTAAGCCTGTATTGTTGTTCAGCATGGAAATGACGGATAAACAGCTTGTTGAACGGACACTAGCCCAACAAACCCAGATTAATTCAGATAAATTTTACCAAAAGTTAGAGGAGTATGAATGGGATAGGCTTTGCAGTGCCATCGGTCGCCTTAAAGATGAGCCCAATATTTGGGTGGATGATACACCCGGCATGTCCTTACAACACATTCGTTCTGAAAGTCGGAGAATTAAGCGCAAAGTCGGTGATATTGGGTTTATTGGTGTCGATTACCTCACTCTGATGCAAGCGGGAAAAGCTGACCGTAATGATATTGCCTATGGTGAAATCACTAAGGGGCTAAAGATATTGGCAAAAGAGCTCAATACGGTGGTTGTGTTGCTTGTACAACTGAATCGGGGATTGGAAAACAGGGCAGATAAACGCCCCGTACCAAGTGATTCAAGAGATACAGGACAAATCGAGCAAGATTGTGATTATTGGTTAGGCATTTATCGTGATGCGGTGTACCACGATAATGCGGATGAAACACTGACCGAGATGATTTTAAGACTCAATCGACACGGTAAAACAGGTACTGTGTATGTTGACCAACAAGGATTGAGTATTACATCGGTTGATCAATATATGGCTGCTTATCGCGCTCAACCGAAACGAGAGCCTAAAAGGTATTGTGAAAAATCGTTTTAATTCGATAGAGGGATTTTAGATATGACAATAAAACAACTACAGAAAAAAATTCATCAACAAAACATTGAGGCTGGATGGTGGGATATCCCAAGGGAAAAAGGAACCTTACTTTGCTTGATCCATTCTGAAATTAGTGAAGCAATGGAGGGGGAGCGTAAAGATCTAATGGATTACCATTTACCACATAGAAAAATGGCAGAAGTTGAACTTGCTGATGCTGTTATTCGTATTTTGGATTATGCGGAAGAGTTCGGTTACGACATCGAAAGCGCTATTACAGAGAAACTCGAATACAACAAACATCGAGTAGATCATCAGCGAGAAAATAGAGTTAAAAAAGGAGGTAAACGATTTTAATTTAGCAATTTCCGAGATGAAACTAGGTGTTTGTATATTTAAAAAATAATGATGGAGAGGTTGTTTAGTGACAGATGATATCTGTCTCCATAAATCCAATCTCAACAGTATTTTCAAAGTGCTCTCCGAAATCGTGACAACAGGTAAACGCTATCGCATCAAAATCACCGAGTGGCGTGATTTAAGAACCATACCCATTAATAAAACATGGCGTATGTGGATGGAAACCACAGGCGAGTGGTTACGTGCACGTGGCGTTGTTATCGATATTAAAAATGGTGTCGGTGAAATCGTTTTATCAAAGCCCATCACTAATGAGGAAACTCATGAATATTTCGTTGGACATTGGCTAGGACGCAATGAAAACGGTGAGCGTGAAAAAACCAGCAAGATGGATAAAGCAAGGATGCTTTACATGATGGAGAAACATGAACAATGGTGCATTGAGAAGGGAATTCCGATCATCATTCCTCGTAACTCTGAATATATGAGTTTGAAAAGAAAGCAAGAAGAATAGGAAATAGTGATGATTATTTCAGTTAATAACATGATCGTTTTTATTTTAGAGTGATAAAAAATAGTAATCAGGAGGCTCATGATGAATTTACGCAATGATGCAAAAGGGCGTGAATGTCAGATTAGAATACCTTCAGTTTGTAATGGTAACTCTGAAACGGTTGTTTTAGCCCATTACAGAATGTCAGGTCTTTGTGGCGTCGGAATAAAATCGCATGACTTATTTGGCGCTTGGGCTTGTAGTGCATGTCACGATGAAGTTGATAGACGAACACGATTTACGGATATGGAGTATGCAAAACAATGTCACCTAGAAGGTGTTTTGAGAACGCAAGCCATATTGATCCAAGAAGGGAAGTTGAACGTGTGAAGGTCTTTAATATCGAACCAGTACCTAAACCAAGGATGACTCAGGCTGATAAATGGAAAAAACGTCCCCCAGTTTTAAAGTATTTTGCGTTTAAGGACGAAGTAAAGTTAAACAAAATCACCCTACCTGAATCACATTACCACATTACATTCATTCTACCCATGCCGAAGAGTTGGAGTAAAACTAAACGCTCCGAAATGAACGGTAAACCCCATCAACAAAAACCGGATAAAGATAATCTCGAAAAAGCATTACTTGATGCTATTTTTGACGATGATTCACGTGTATGGGATGGGCGGGTAACAAAAGTGTGGGGAAAAAGGGGGCAGATAATTATCCAAGAGGTGCGATAGTGAATATTGAGTGGATACGCGAGCGAGTAAGTACAGCGTTGATGAATGTTTGTATTATAGAAAATGGGCCGTTAAGTGCCATGGAGGAACAAGCAATACTTGTAACCGATAGGTTTAAAAGAAACCCAATACGCTATGCGGGTGAAATAAAGTCTCGATACAGACTCCCCTCACATCCACTCAAAATTAAGCAAAAACATGCCAAAGGAAAATCAAAACCATTAATTAATGAAGTTACTTATCGCACTTCATCATGGCGCAGAGGTATTCATCAATTGCCTAACGAAATGCGCTTATGGTTACTCTATTGCTATGGTGATTATCAATATTATCGTGAGCAAATACTCATTGTTCCCTATATTTGGCATGAGTTTCAGCGATTAAATAGTAAAAAAAGGATAACGAAAAAAGTTAAGCAACGACTTCAATCTCTTACCTTACTAGCCATTCAGGCGGTAAAAGCAGAAATTAATCAAACAGCAAAAAAATATACGGATGTTAAGCTCGCTGAATTGTTGGGCGTCAGTGCTGATGCTTGGCGAAAGAGCTATAAACTGTATTGGATTTGTTTATTAGATTGTTGCTATCAATTAGATAGAGATTCGCTATTCAAAATTAGCGCTTTAAGCTGATTAAAAAAGTTGCAAAACTCCGTTTTTTTCTATAAATTAAATGCAATATTTATATAATAGTATAAATGTAAGTATTTCAAACCTCGCTTCGGCGGGGTTTTTTGTTATCTACAATCCCATGTAGGTCAAAGATAAAAAATTTAGGATTTAGGGCTTGAAAAATGCTTGCTCGTTCATATTTATATTTTGGGTAAATAAGATACCGCCCATAATTCATTAAATACTGAAGGAGGAGTTATATGCCTAACATTAAACCTTTTTCATTATTCCCAACATTATCTGACAACTTACTTTCAAATCGTTTTGATCAGATAGATCGCCTGTTTAGTCAGTTAACAGGCAGTAAGCCAATAGCATCACCTGTACAGACTTATAACCTGAAACAGATTGATGATAACCATTATGAGCTGACAGTGAGTGTGCCTGGATATCAAGAAAATGATTTATCGGTTTCATTGAAAGGTAGCCGTTTATTGATTGAAGGGAAAAAAGAAGAAAAATCAGAAGAAGACAATGATAAATGGATCCACCGAGGCATATCTCAAGGGCAATTTACGTTGCAATTTGACCTCGGTAAAAATGTTAAAATAGAAAAAGCCGATTTATCAAGTGGACTTCTGACCATTGCTATTGAGTATGAATTACCTGAAGAAGAAAAACGACAAACAATAGCGATAGAAAATAAAGATAAAAGTTAATTGAGTTAGATAACGTGAATAAGATTAAGGCTACGCATGATGTGTAGCCTTAATTGTTTTCAATACACAATAAAAAAATGCCGATACGCTAGGAGTCATATCGGCATATAAAATAAACGCAAGAAGCAATGTAAGTCATGTCGTACTAATTCGTATCAAACCTGTCAATTTGATGCGAATGTAATGATAATTATTCTCACTAAGATATTCAACCCTAAATTAAATAAGGTTACTTTGTAGCCTTTCCGTCTATGCCGACCACAGAATCAATACCCACTTATACCGTTCACACAAGAGCTGTGAGTCGGCACCTTTTAATAGGGTTTCATTCTTGATAGCACACACAAGTGCTTTTATTGCAAAAATAAAGTTTGCTATCTGAATTTTTCTATGGCTTAATGACATCACTGGTTTGGAAGTACAGGCCTATTTATGTTAGTCAGTTTAAAGTTGTTCACCGTTTAGCGTTATCCTCGATACCACTTCATTGCGAATTCCTTCTAATTAATTCCCATAAGTAAAAATAAAAAACAAACCCTCATATGCCTTATGGCAAATTAAATAAATTAAAGGAAATTCTATGTCTAATACAATGACTGGTTCAGTAAAATGGTTTAACGATGATAAAGGTTTTGGTTTCATCACTCCTAAAGATGGAAGTAAAGATGTATTTGTACATTACTCTGCAATTCAGAGTGATGACTTCAAATCTCTGATGGAAGGCCAAGAAGTTTCATTTACCATTGAAAATGGTATGAAAGGTCCAGCAGCAGGCAACGTGGTGGCTCTCTAAAGGCGCTATTACTATTCGCCTCTATTTTAAATGCCCTTGTTGTAGCGGTTCACAATATAGAACATCACAATTTGATGTTACAGTGAACAATCCACACGGCGCAAAATGTATTTTTTGTAAGACTGTGATGGCTGCTCAAATGAGTTAAGCGTTAAATAGTTGAATATATAGAACCTCGCTTTGGCGGGGTTTTTTTGTTGCTTAAATTTAAATATGATCCCTTTATATTTTAAAACGTACATATTCATTAGTGTGTGGTAAACTTAGGAAAGTAAACATACCTCATTGCTATCAACAGCAAACCTTGCATTTGCAAGTTTTTATCGAAAATA
>NZ_QPMG01000003.1:0-276541 GCF_003336825.1 Proteus sp. CA142267
CTCTAAATAGTTCGAGGTGTAGCTAGGCGACAAGTGAATGAGTCGCTGGGAGCATACAAAAGTATGTGACTAGTGCGAATGAGCGCAGTCAACAACGCTACAACTTGAAATATGACGAGTATAAACTCTTTCAATTTACAGGAGTACATTATGGTTCTGGTTACTCGCAAAGCCCCTGATTTCACAGCTGCTGCCGTTTTAGGTAATGGTGAGATTGTTAATGATTTCAACCTGCATTCATTTATCAAAGGCAAACCTGCCGTTATTTTCTTCTGGCCAATGGATTTCACTTTCGTTTGCCCTTCAGAGCTGATTGCATTCGATCACCGTTTTGAAGAATTCAAAAAACGTGGTGTTGAAATCATCGGCGTTTCTATGGACTCAGAATTCGTTCATAACGCATGGCGTAAAACTCCTATTGATGACGGTGGTATTGGTGAAGTTAAATACCCAATGGTTGCTGATATCAAACACGACATCATCAAAGCTTACGGCATCGAACATCCAGAAGCAGGCGTTGCACTGCGTGGTTCATTCCTGATCGACAAAGAAGGTGTTGTTCGCCATCAAGTGGTTAACGATCTACCATTAGGCCGTAACATCGACGAAATGATCCGTATGGTCGATGCACTGCAATTCCACGAAGAGCACGGCGAAGTTTGCCCTGCACAGTGGGAAAAAGGTCAAGAAGGTATGGGCGCATCTCCAGACGGCGTTGCTAAATACCTGAAAGCAAACTCTGGCAAACTGTAATAGTTCAGTAAGCTAACACATTTTTAAAAGCCTGTGAAAACAGGCTTTTTTTGTTTATTCCACACTTATCTTTTCATTTCTTATCCACTCTATTTATTACTGTTATTAGTTATACATAAGCTTATTGTTTATCTGCTTAAAGATAATTTTGTGATCATCACATCAAAAAAAATTCTCATCACCAATAACCTCTCTCTATACTTATTGTTACGCAATTGTTAATTCATATTAATAACAGCGTAAAACTCTATATTTGTATCTATTCAAAATAACTCCCTGTTATTAATGGAGATAATAATGATTACTATAAAAAAAACGCACCTGTTATTACTCACTACCCTTTTTTCACATTCACTTTATGCAGCCTATGAACCTGCTGTTGAAGCACAACATGGCATGGTTGTCTCCTCTCAACACCTCGCATCACAAGTCGGGAATGACATTTTACAAAAAGGGGGGAACGCAATTGATGCTGCCGTTGCTGTCGGTTATGCACAAGCTGTCGTAAATGCTTGTTGTGGTAATATTGGTGGCGGTGGTTTTATGACAATACACCTTGCTGATGGTACAAATACTTTTATCAATTTTAGGGAAACGGCTCCCTCTTCTGCTTCTAAAAATATGTATTTAGATAAAGATGGAAATTTGATTAAAGATGCCAGCCTATATGGTTATCTTGCTTCAGGAGTACCCGGAACAGTAAAAGGATTGAATTCAGCATTAGAGAAATACGGTACGCTTTCACGCCAAGATGTCATGGCGCCTGCAATTAAGCTTGCAAGAGAAGGATATATTTTAACCCGCGCTGATACTGATGTGTTAGAAACGACAACAGAGCGTTTTAAACAAGATCCTGAGTCTGCAAAAATTTTCTTAAAACCAGATGGAACACCGTGGCAACCCGGTGATCGCCTAATTCAAACTGATTTAGCTAATACATTAGAACTCATCGCAAACCAAGGTTCTGATGCATTTTACCAAGGAGATATCCCTAAAAAAGTTGAAGAAGCTTCGAAACAACATAATGGCCTGTTAACTCAAGAAGATTTTGCTAATTTTACTATCACAGAAACCAAACCTATCACCTGTACTTACCGAGGCTATGAATTTATTTCTGCACCGCCACCAAGTTCAGGCGGAGTTACTATCTGCCAAACGCTAAATATTTTGGAAGGTTATGATCTCAAATCGATGGGCTTTAATTCAGCTGAATATGTTCATACTTTAACAGAAGCAATGCGTCATGCTTATATGGACAGAAATACTTTTCTTGGAGATCCCCAATTTATTAAAAATCCTACAGAAAAGTTATTAAATAAAGCTTATGCCACAGAAATACGCCAACAAATCAAACCGAATAAAGCCACGCCATCAGAAAATGTACAACCCGGTATCGCTCCTCATGAAAGCCCTGAAACAACACACTACTCAGTAATGGATAAAGACGGCAATGCAGTTTCGACCACTTACACCATTAATGGTCGCTTTGGTGCCGTAGTCATCGCACCGGGAACTGGATTTTTCCTCAACAACGAGATGGATGATTTTACAACCAAAGTTGGTGAAAAAAATCTCTATGGTTTAGTGCAAGGTGAACGCAATAGTATTGCGCCATTAAAACGCCCACTATCATCAATGAGCCCAACGATTGTGACTAAAGAAGGCAAACCTTTCCTTATTTTAGGATCGCCAGGAGGTTCACGTATTATCTCGATCACCTTACAAACGGCACTGAATATCATTGAGTTTGGAATGCCCCCACAAGAAGCGGTTAATAGCCCTCGCATTCACCATCAATGGTTACCGGATGAGGTTTATTATGAGCAACGAGGATTATCAAAAGACACTTTAGAGAAACTCTCTGCCATGGGATATAAAATGGTAGAACAAACTCCATGGGGAGCGGCTGAACTTATTATGGTCGGACTCCCAGGAGAAGAAGGTGTGATCCCAGCATCATCAGGTAATGATTCCGCTGTTTCTGGTACAGTACGTGAAGGTTATCTTTATGGATCAAATGATGTTCGTCGCCCAGCTGGTAAAGCAGTGGGTTACTAACAATAAAGCCATCGAATAAAACAACAAAAGAAACCTTCTCTTGATTAGATAAGGTTTCTTTTTTTATAAAAATGATCTAGTCATGGTTTTACAATTTATTCATATTTTATTCTATTAATAATAATCAATATCTATTTTTGATTATGTATGTATTTAATATTGAATATCAAATTATTATTAAAGTAATAATATTTTATAGAATATAAGAGCAAATCACTTTTAATTTAATTTCAATGAAAGAATATATATAAATGGTATTTATTCTCTTTCTTAATTACAGATAAAAACAATAATCATTTAATTAAATAAAATTAATAACACTCTCTATTTTTATTTCTATGATAGCAATCACAGAATAAATTTTTTAATAACCACACTATCAAAGAGGATAATAAAAATACGTAAAAAATGGAGATAACACATTGTAAATACAAATATTTAACATTTCGTCACAGTGTGTTTTTATCATAAAAATAGTTAAATCTTATAATATATCCCTTAACTATATCGTTATTGTATTTTTTATATAACGGTAAGGCAAGCGGATAAATAAAGAATTTATCATCACAACTTAATTCTTATATAAATTAGTTAAGCGGAGATAAATATTAATGTCTGATACACATCACCGTCCAATATTAGATATTGGGCTATCAAGACTAGAGTTTCTGCGAATATCCGGTAAAGGGCTTGCAGGGATCACAATAGCACCCGCATTGCTTTCTCTTTTAGGTTGTAAGCAAGAAGAAATAGATAGCGGAATAATTCAATTAACCACAACACCTAAAGGCGTCTTAGTTACAAATAGAGCGCGTTGCACAGGATGCCACCGCTGCGAAACAGCATGTACAACATGGAATGATGGAAGCGTAGGTTCATTCTTCTCGCGCACAAAAATCCATCGTCATTTTTATTTTGGTGATAAAGGTATTGGCTCCGGTGGTGGACTTTATGGCGATTTAAACTTTACAACGGATACATGCCGCCAATGTAAAGATCCCGAATGTATGAAGGTTTGCCCAGTAAAAGCTATCCGTTATCAAGAAGAGTTCGGCTGTATTGTCGTTGATACACGTCGTTGTATTGGTTGTGCCGCCTGTACAACAGCCTGTCCGTGGATGATGGCAACCGTCAACCCGCAAACTAAAAAATCCGGCAAATGTAATTTATGTGGTGAATGTGCATCAGCGTGCCCAACAGGTGCTCTGCAAATCATTGAATGGAAAGAAATTACTGTTTAATAAATCCAGACAATCACATCACTGAACCACATTTAGATTAGGAAGCAATATTATGATTAACGGCTGGACTGGAAACATTCTAAGAATCAATTTAACTACCGGTGCCATCACTCGTGAAAGCTCAAACAAATATAAATCCTTAATTGGAGGAATGGGCTTTGGTTACAAAATTATGTACGAAGAGGTTGCTCCCGGCGTTAAACCTTTTGATGAAGAAAATAAAGTTGTTTTCGCTGTAGGGCCTCTAACTGGATCTGGAGCACCTTGTAGCTCTCGCGTCAATATCACCTCTCTTTCCACTTTTACTCGTGGCAATCTTGTCGTTGATGCTCATATGGGTGGATTTTTTGCCGCATGGATGAAATTTGCAGGCTATGACTCTCTGATTATTGAAGGTAAATCAGATAAGCCCGTTTGGATCCATATTGATGATGACCAAGTTTCTATTGAAGATGCCTCTTTCTTATGGGGTAAAGGTGTTCGTCAAACCACAGAAGAATTATGTGCTCAAACAAGCCCAGAAGCTTGTGTCGCGACCATTGGTCCTGCGGGTGAAAACCTTGTACCTTTATCTGGCATTATTAATAGCCGTAACCACAGTGGTGGTGCTGGTGTTGGTGCCGTCTTAGGTTCTAAAAAATTAAAAGCCATTGTCGTCGAAGGTAGCCGTGGGGTTAACGTTGCCGACCGTAAAGCGTTAAAAGAACTTAACGACTACATGATGACACAACTGATTGGCTCTAATAACAACCACGTTGTACCAAGTACGCCACAATCATGGGCTGAATATTCACACCCAGGCTCTCGTTGGACTGCACGCAAAGGACTATATTGGGGAGCGGCTGAAGGTGGCCCAATTGAAACAGGCGAAATTCCTCCTGGTGATATCAATACTGTTGGTTTCAGAACCATGAAATCAACCTTTGACTTAGGACCAGAAGCTGAAGAATACACCGTAAAGATGGGAGGTTGTCACTCCTGCCCTATTCGTTGTATGGCTCAACTCAATGTGCCGCAAGCGAAAAAATTTGGAGTACCACAAACGGGTGGTAACACTTGTGTCGCTAACTTCGTTCACACAACCATTTTCCCTAATGGCCCTAAAGATGTTGAGAAAAAAGGGGATGGTAACGTTGTAGGTAACTTAGTCGGTCTTAATATTTTTGATGATATGGGACTTTGGTGTAACTACGGTCAGCTTCATCGTGACTTCACTTATTGCTATACCCACGGTGTATTTAAGCGTGTACTTTCTGAAGAAGAATATAACGATATTCCTTGGGATAAACTGGAAGAAGGCAATCCTGAATTTATTAAAGATTTTTACTATCGTTTAGCGCATCGTAAAGGTGAATTTAGCCACCTTGCAGATGGCTCTTATCTCATTGCACAACGCTGGAATTTAGGTGAAGAGTATTGGGCTGATAAGAAAAATAAACTCTGGTCACCAATGGGCTTCCCAATTCACCACGCAAATGAAGCATCAGCTCAAGTGGGTTCTATCGTTAACTGTATGTTTAACCGCGATGCGATGACACATACACATATCAATTATATCGGCAGTGGTTTACCTCTAAAACTACAAAAAGAGATTGCGGGTGAGCTATTTGGCTCTGGTGACGCTTTTGATGAAACCAAAAACTATACACCAATCAATAAAGCCAAAATTGCTTATACCAAGTGGACAATTTTACGTAGTTGCTTACACGATGCGGTCACCTTATGTAACTGGGTATGGCCGATGACGGTTTCTCCTCATAAGAGCCGTAATTATCGTGGTGACTTAGAAATGGAAGCCAAGTTCTTTACCGCTATCACGGGTGAACCAACCACTTCTAAAGATCTGGATTTAGCCTCAGAGCGTATCTTCACTTTACACCGCGCTTATACCGTTAAATTAATGAACACTATGGATATGCGTAATGAGCATGACCAAATCTGTTCATGGGTATTCGATAAAGATCCTGATATTCCAGTCTTTACTGAAGGTACAGACAAAATGGACAGAGTCGATATGCAGCTTTCTCTCACCATGTTCTATCAAGAAATGGGCTGGGATCCGCAGTTAGGTTGCCCAACAAAAGAAACTTTAGTTCGCCTTGGATTACAAGATGTTGCAGACGATTTAGCGTCTCGTGGTTTATTACCAAGTTAATAGGTAAAAGAAGGAGATCATGATGATAGAACAAAATGCATCAGCTTCTATACCACAAGATATCGCTGATGATGCAGATATTGCTTTAGAGCAACCTGATATCTCTCGTCGCCGTTGGTTACTGCCATTATCAGAAACAGGTGTTGGACGTAGTGCTAACACCTCAACAGATATTGCAGAAGAACCCGTTGCGGAAGTAGCAGAATTATCTGCCGAACAACATCTAGCGAATGCGATACGTCAATGTTCAAAAGAAGGTGAACTATTAGCAATTTCAACGCTGTATGATGCGCCCTATTCTCTGACTGAAGAGGACATTGCGCAGTTAGAAACCGCGTTAAAGAGCGACGAGTTTATTGATATCGCCCATTTAAGTCTCAATGGCGAGGATTATTATTACTCTGATGAATTTATGTCAGATAACTTCGCACAACTGCAATTATTAAACCGCCATGCGGATATTTGTACAGCAATTGCAGGTGTGGTTCGTTTTGAATGCGAAACCTATCCTCGACCATTGAAACAAAGCATGTTGATGTCTGAACCCTTTAAATACACGGCTTCAGAGATTGAAGATGCACTGACACTGATGAAAACTCACCCAGATTTTCAGGATATTCAGCAAATTTTAGCATCCAACGATGCCCCTTATCTCTTTAGCAATACGTTAATGAGTTACGGCAAAGCACGAGGCTTAACTGAATGGATCGAGGTAGAACAACATGCAAATCCTTAATGTTCTGCCTTATCAACGAAATTCGATGTGGGTATTACAACATCATCAGACTGAGGAGCAAAAATAATGCGTGTTTCTCGCCGTAAATTTGTAGCAGGTATGGGATCGGTTATTTTTTTCAGTGCGCCACTAGGAAGTGCGCTTGCGGCAACTGCAGAAAAAAAACCTATCCGCTATGCCATGATCCACGATGAGACGCTCTGTAATGGCTGTAATATCTGCGCCACTGCATGTCGTCGATTAAATAAAGTACCCAATGGTATGGCACGAATGGATATTGCCCATATTCCATTAAGCCTCAAAGAAGACAACGATAAATATCATTTCTTTAGACACTCTTGCCAACAATGTGAAGATGCCCCTTGTATTCCGGTTTGCCCTACAGGTGCTTCTTGGCGTGATGAAACCAATGGCATCGTTCGTGTTAATAAAGAGAAATGTATTGGTTGTAGCTATTGTATATCGGCATGTCCATACCAAGTCCGTTATCTTAACCCTGTGACACATGTTGCTGATAAATGTGACTTTTGTCTTGAGTCTCGATTACAAAAAGGTTTCCCACCGATTTGTGTGAGTGCTTGTCCGCAAAGTGCCTTGTTATTTGGTAGAGAAGACAGCCCTCAAATTCAAGAATGGCTCAAAACACACGATTACTATATTTATCAACTTGATGGTGTAGGAAAACCGCATCTTTATCGTCGTGTAGGGCCTCATGTTCAAGAGGAGGGTAAAGTATGAGTATCGTCAATACAATGCCAGACAGTGCTCAGTTCCAAGCCGCACTAAAAGAGTATGTTTTAATCTATACTCCCGACTATTTACCTCTTTGGCTAATTGTTGCAGGCGTATTATTTATTGGCATGCTACTTGTGCTCGCACTGCATGGTTTTTTACGTTATCGCTTTGCCACACCACATGGTGAATCGCATAAAGAAGAGAAACTCTATCTTTACTCTAAAGCTGTTCGTTTGTGGCACTGGAGTAATGCCTCTTTATTTATTCTGTTACTTCTAAGTGGTGGCATCAACCATTTCGCCCTACTTTCAGCCCACGATACAGCGTTATTAGTCAGTGTGCATGAAATCTGTGGTTATCTACTCTTGGTTTGCTGGTTGTCCTTTGTTCTTATTAATCTTGTTGGTGGTAATGGCAAGTTTTACCGCATTGATGGCAAAAACTGGTTTCAACGCGCCTTTATGCAAACTCGCTTTTATCTCTACGGTATTATCAAAGGAGAAGGTCATCCTTTCCCAGCAACACCCAATGTTAAGTTTAATCCACTGCAACAAATGGCTTATTTAGGTGTGATGTATGCGTTAGTTCCACTGCTTTTGATAACTGGTGTTTTACTTCAAAATCCAGCATTCATTCCTGCTGATGCTGTAATGTTTAAAGCTTGGTTATTAATCGCGCACCAAATATTAGCTGTATGTAGTGTCTTTTTTATCATTGGTCACCTTTATCTGTGTACAACAGGAAAAACGCCATTCCAAACATTTCGCAGTATGGTTGACGGTTACCATAGACACTAATTAATACATGGATTAAGGAGCTTATATGTCAGTCCCTTCAAAGGAAAATATTAGTTTAACAAAAGAAGACTTACGACAACTGCATGTTTCAACTTCGCTTTATCGTTGGTTTTTACGTTATTTTCCTGATGGAGGCACTTACAGTGCTATTCATAGTGAGTTAATAAAACAGCGCCGTACACAGTGGATAGAAAGCTTTATTCAATATATTTATTTACGTCATTTTAGTGATGCATCCTTTGCCAAACAGGAACAAGAAGTCATGGAAAACATCTTGTTCCTGCTCGGCAATGAACAACAGCAAGGTGTGACATTACAACGTCTGCCCTACCACAACACTTTGCCAACCTCTGAAAATATTCAATTTTCTACCGAATGGCATCAATTGATCTTAAAAAGTCAGCAATTAAGCACTGACCTCGCTTTATGTGGCAATAATAACATCGTGGCTTTTTCTGGTGATGAAAATAGCATTTCTAATACGGGTTATAGCAACCAATTAATGAATACGGGTTTTGCAGGAAAAGTGTGTAATACGGGTAATCAGTGTCGCATCGGTAGCTTAGGTGGGCGCTCTCGCATTTGTAATAGTGGCAATGATGTCAAAATTTATGCGTCAGGTAATGGTGTTCATATCGCAAACAGCGGTATGCGTAATTTCATTACAGCCTCTCAAGATCGTGCCAAAGTCACTAATACTGGTGATTTAACGCAAATCAATGTTACTGGAAATAACTCTGTGGCAATTAATACAGGTGATAACTGTAAAGTCACGGTATCTGGCGACGACAGTATTTGTATCTCAACAGGTGATCTCCATCAGTTCTGCTTAGGAAAAGGCGGTAGTGCAGTTATTGCTTATCATGATGGCAATCGTACCCGCTTTAAAATCTTCTATGAAGGTGAGGATGGTATCATCGCCGGAGTTCATTACTATTTAGATGAAAATCAGCATCCTGTTGCACATATAAAACAGAACTCGACTTCTGTTAATTAATACCTCAAATATATATTATTAAAAAAGGGAAACTTTCGTTTCCCTTTTTATTTTTGCAATCAATGTACTTTATTGCTTATTGATGGCTTCAGTATGGATCACTTTTTTACTCTGTGAGCCTGCGACTCTATCGTAAATAGCACACACAACAATCGTCACTAATACTGGGATCAACCACGCTAAACCTTGCTCACTTAGTGGCAGTTTTGTCGCCCATTCTGGTAATAAATGTTTCAGATAATCAGACGCTTTTATTGCATCAAAAATACCGAAAAATAAGCTAACAGCCATTGCTGGCGCGATAATACGGCTTGGGTTATTCCACAGACGTAATGTGAAACTCATTAAAATAATCACAATACAAGGTGGATAAATCATTATCAGTACAGGAATAGAAAACGCGATCAGTTTGCTCAATCCTAAGTTTGAAACAACGGCTGAAAATATTGCTAAAATCAACACTAATACACGATAAGAGATAGGCAAATAACGGCTAAAAAACTCTGCGCAGGCACAGGTTAAACCAACAGCAGTCACCATACAGGCTAAGAAAATCAGTACAGCTAAAAAGAAGCTACCAAAATTACCAAAAGTGTACTGAACGTAGGCATGTAAAATATCTGCACCATCTTGAGCACCCGGAATGATACTGCCACTGCCAGAGCCTAATTTAAATAAACTCAAATAAATCGCAGTTAATAATACACCCGCAATAATTCCTGCCCACATGGTATAACGTGTTAACAGTGATGAATTATCAATCCCGCGAGAGCGGGCTGCATTAACAATAACAATACCAAAAACCATAGCGCCCAATGTATCCATGGTGAGGTAACCGTTAATAAACCCCTGAGTCAACGCCATATCACGATAAGCTTCAGTCGCAGGAATAGCGCCACCAGCAGGCCAAAATACCGCAGCCATACCTAATATCGCTAATGCCAGAATTTTAATTGGTGCAAGAATATGACCAACACTGTCTAGCAATTTCCCTGGATAAAGCGAAATACCAATAACAATTAAGAAATAGACAATGCTGTAAATCAGCAATGACATTTCTGTATCACCCACTAAAGGAGCAATACCCACTTTAAAAGAAACCGTTGCCGTACGAGGGGTTGCAAAAAGCGGTCCAACAGCAAGATAGGCAACAATGGCTAATAACAATCCCATTGATTTACCAATAGGTGTGCTTAATGCCTCAATACCACCACCGACTTTTGCCAGTGCAACAACCGTTAAAACAGGTAAACCCACACCAGTGATCAAAAAGCCAATCGCGGCAGTCCAAACAAATTCGCCTGATTGTAACCCCACCATTGGAGGAAAAATAATGTTGCCAGCGCCAACAAATAGGGCGAATGTCATAAACCCTAATGCCAGAATATCTCTGGAAGTTAATCTATGTGCCATAAGTTTTGTTAATATGTAGTTACAATAATGGTTAAATTACGCCAAGATGGCGCAACATAAAATCAACAATATCTATTTAAGCTCAGACCGTCATTATTCAGGAGAATATCCAAATATAATCATTTCATGCAGAGCAATTAGGTACTAAATAGAAAAAATTGCCGATAACTGCTCACAAGTAAAACTTTTATAATGAAAAAAGGCAATAGCCAATCCTAAAACCAGAATAATCATCTAAACTATTTTTCGGCACTAGTTATAACTGTCATATATCATCGAATATACATGATATGATTTGTGCATTTTATCACCAATAATATTGAGTGTTGACATCATTTAAAGTTACCATTAATTAATAATATTAAAATTTAACGCTACGATATTAGTTTTTATTGATATTAAAAAGATCAAGAAAGGGGCAAAAAAACCTTTATCACAGATTAAAGACAAGTAATAAAGGCTTTAAAAAAAGACAGACTACTCGTGTGTTTTTTTAGCGGTAAGCAATGTTTGAGGAAGGATAAAAGAGAACGTACTCCCGACACCTACTTTACTTTCAATATTTAATTGAGAGTGATGATGAAGCAGTGATTTTTTCACAATAGCCAAACCTAACCCAGTACCGCCAGAATGACGAGAGCGGGCTTTATCAACACGATAAAAGCGCTCTGTTAAACGAGTTAAGTGTTCTGCGCTGATCCCCGAACCATTATCTGAGACACTAAATAACATACCTTGAGGAACTTTCTTCCAACTGACTTTAATTGTTGTACCTTCTTCAGTGTGATTAATGGCGTTATACACTAAGTTAGAAACGGCACTACGTAATTGCTCTTCATTACCTCGGACAGCCCACTGCTTATCAACATCAAAAATAATATGGTGTTGACCTTGGCTCAATGAGTCCGCTTCTTGTTGTAATAAAGCCAAAATAGCGGGAATATCAACAATTTTGTTTAAATCGATATGAGGCGCAGATTCGATACGAGAAAGTTGTAAGAGTTGTTGAACAAGCGTATCCATGCGCTTAGCTTGCTCTTGCATCGTCACTATCGCCTTATGCTCTGCGGGTTTCGCGACACTATTTTCTTCCATCATTTCAAGATAACCTTGAATAACAGTGAGTGGTGTTCTTAGCTCATGGCTAACGTTAGCAAAAAAGTCACGTCGTGAGTTTTCTAGTTTATTTTTTTCTGTCACATCACGTGCCACCATCAAGCGCTGATCTTCGCTGTATGGCATCACTCGAAACTCAACGATAGAGCCATTATTAAGTGAAATAGTTAAAGAGCGACTAAAATCACCTGCAGTAAAATAGTGTAAGAAATCAGGATAACGTAATAAGTTAAAAATATTTTGTCCGTTATCTTCGGGCCAGCGAAAGCCGAGTAAGTGTTGAGCTAGGCTATTACACCAAAAAATATTCCCTTCATTTGTCATCATCACAACAGCATCGGGCAAGCTTTCAGCACCACTTCTAAAACGTTTAATTAAGTCGCCTAATTCTCTGCGTCGTTTACGATTACGTTGTTGGGTCTGTCGAATACCATAAAAAATAGGCTCCCATCCCCCTCTTCCTTCCGGAGGCAGTACTGAGCGATCTAACCATAACCATTTAGATAATTTCAGCAAGTTATAGGCATGCCACACAAGTGCACTGAGTAGCGATGTCACCAGCAACCAAGGAAGATGCCCGATAAAAAGTGATAATATAAAAGCAGGTAAGCAAAATAGACATAGCCCCCAAACGAGGGCTTTCCACGATAGTCGTTCTAACACCTGACGATTACTCCCATATTGACTTAGAAACGGGCAGAGAAACGATATCCCGTTCCACGTACTGTTTGTATCATTCTGTCATGGCCATCTTCTTCGATGGCTTTACGTAAACGACGAATATGCACATCAACAGTACGGTCTTCGACATAAACATTCGTTCCCCAAACATAGTTTAGCAGTTGTTCTCTGCTATACACGCGTTCAGGATGTGTCATAAAAAAGTGCAGGAGTTTAAATTCGGTAGGTCCCATATCAATCGGTTTATCTTGACTCGTTACTCGATGAGAAACAGGATCAAGTCCTAATCCATTGAATTCAATAATATCCTCCGAAGACATTGGTGATAATCGTCGTAAAATTGCTTTCACGCGAGCCACAAGCTCTTTAGGTGAGAAAGGCTTAATGACGTAATCATCAGCACCCGTTTCTAACCCTTGAACTTTATCTTCTTCTTCCCCTTTTGCCGTTAGCATAATAATTGGAATATCACGGGTGTTACTTTCCCGCTTCATCTGTTTTATTACCTGCAAGCCTGATCCACCAGGGATCATCCAATCTAATAAAACCAGATCAGGGTAAGGATCAATAAGAAAGCTCAATGCAGAATCATAGTCTTCTGCTTCAATAGGCTGAAAACCATTTTGTTCCAAAACAAAACAGATCATCTCTCGAATTGCGGTTTCATCTTCAACAACAAGAATACGCCTTGCCATACTCTATCCTGTGTAATGTATATAGAGGGTCAAAATGATTATGATGCCGTTTTATGACAGATTTATGACTAACCTTAACATTACTGAAATAGATCCCAGTTGTTAAGGTAAATAAATCATTTTTCGGTGAAATATCACTCAAAAAGAAGGCTTATTGTTGGGTTTTCACTAAAAAAGTAAGGTGCGCTATACTCTTCATCAGATAAAAAAGAGGAATAGCAATGCGGATTATTCACACATCAGACTGGCATTTAGGGCAATATTTTTTTACTAAAACTCGGGCTCAAGAACATCAACAGTTTCTTGATTGGTTGTTAGCACAAATTAAACATTATCAAGTTGATGCATTGATTGTTGCAGGAGATATTTTTGATACTGGCTCCCCCCCAAGTTATGCCCGAGAGCTTTATAACCGCTTTGTTGTTGCTATCCGAGATACACAATGCCAGCTCGTCATTCTAGGTGGTAATCACGATTCTGTAGCGACATTAAATGAATCTAAATCATTATTAGCATGTTTAAATACAACGGTTATTGCCAATGTTCATGCTGAAACCCCACAAGCTCCGCTTATTCTTCCTAAAAAAGATAATACTCCGGGAGCATTACTTTGTGCGATCCCTTATCTACGTCCTAGAGATATGATAAGTAGTAAAAGTGGGCAATCAGGTGCTGAAAAACAAAATACCCTAAAAGAAGCGATTGCTGATTATTATCAAGCTCAATATCAAGAGGCTCTCGATTTACGTAAGCAACTAAACGTCAATATTCCAATTATTGCAACAGGTCACCTTACAACCATTGGTGCAAGTGTAACGGACTCTGTACGTGAAATTTATATCGGTACTTTAGAGGCTTTCTCTGCAACACTATTTCCTGAATTTGACTATATTGCTCTTGGCCATATTCATCGCCCTCAAGTGGTAAATAAATCGGGCCATATTCGTTATAGTGGCTCTCCTATTCCTTTAAGTTTTGATGAAAGCGGACAACAAAAAAGCGTCTACCTTATCGATTTTGAGCAAGACAAATTAACTAACCTCACACTATTACCTATTCCTGAATTTCAGTTGCTACGCACCATCAGTGGCTCATTAAAAGAGATAGCCATACAACTTGATGATTTAAAAAAACAATACGGTGAAACAGATACCACTATTTGGTTGGATATCGAAGTTTCAACACAAGATTATCTCAGTGATATACAAACCCGAGTTCAAGAACTAACTAACGATCCACTTTTTGATGTGATCTTATTAAGAAGAGCCAGAAAACAGCGCCAAGCATTCACGCAAAATGAGAACGAAACACTGACCGAATTAACTGTTTATGATGTTTTTGAAAGACGCTTAGAACAGCATGAATTTGATTCAGAAGAAACGAAAACACGGTTAACAACATTGTTTAAACAAGCTGTTGAAATGGCAGAACAAGAGGACAACGAAGCATAATGAAAATCTTAAGTCTGCGATTTAAAAATATTAACTCTTTAAAAGGCGAGTGGAAAATCAACTTTGACCAAGAGCCTTTTGTTAGCAACGGATTATTTGCTATCACAGGCCCTACTGGGGCAGGAAAAACCACACTATTAGATGCGATTAGCTTAGCGCTTTATCATCGAACTCCACGATTAGACAAAGTCACACAATCACAAAATGAATTAATGACGCGTCATACCGCAGAATGCTTGACCGAAGTTGAATTTGAAGTCAAAGGTGTGGCTTATCGTGCATTTTGGGAACAACGCCGAGCCAATTATAAAGAAGATGGCAATCTTCAAGCACCACAGGCTGAACTCGTTAAAATAAATACAACGGGCGGCGAAGACAAAATCTTAGCCAGCAAAATAAGCCAAGTAAAAGAGATGATCATTAGTATTACGGGACTTGATTTTGATCGTTTCACTAAGTCTATGTTGCTTTCTCAGGGACAATTTGCGGCCTTTTTAAATGCAGATGATAAATCTCGCGCTGAATTACTCGAAGAACTGACTGGCACAGATATTTATCGCTATATTTCCCAATCGATCTTTAAGCATTGGCGTGAAGAAGAACAAGCCTTAAAAACACTAAAGCAACAAGCCGAAATGATGGCGTTATTAGATGAAAATGCTCGCCAAGCTTTATTAACTGAGCAAACAGATCTTTTTGCCAAAGAGAGACTATTACAAAAAGAACAACAGGAATATCAAGTAGCAAAGCAGTGGCAAGAAAAAGACATTGAAATCAATAAAAACAGACTATTAGCACAAAACGGAGTTAACTTAGCACAAGAAGCATTAGTTGCTGCCAAGCCCGATATTCAACGTCTTGAAAATAGCGAACCTGCTGAAAAGATCCGCCCGATTTATGATGAAAAAAATCGTCTATTAAAAGAACAAACCTATATTGAGTCACAACTCTCAACCTTGAAAGCAGAAAAACAGCTGATTGAACAACAAAGCCAACCTATTAATCAGCGCCTAGTGGAAGCTCGTGACACATTTAAACAACACGATGAGAAAAAACAGCAAATATTACAACTTATTCGTGAAGAAGTGACGCCATTAGATAACCAGTTAGTCTTGCTACAACAAGATATTTCAGCAAAAACACAGCAAAAAAATACACTGGAAAAAACACAGTCGGAATATCTGGAAAAAATACAATTAACAGAAATCCAATTAGCTGGATCACAAAAACAATTCAATGAATTAAGTGAATATTTAAATCAGCATACAGCTTATGCTCAACTTGCTGAGAATTTACCTTTGTGGCAACGCTATTTTGAACAATATGATGAAATTGCAGAGAAATATCTAATTAGTCAGAAAAGTGAAAAAGCAGAACAAGAAAAAGAGCTGTTACTTAAACTTGCTCTCGAAAAAACAACACGCACACTAGAAGCACAACAACACGCTCTTAATTTACAGCAACAACAATTAAGTGAATTACAAACGCAACTTGAGCAACAAAATAAAGTAGATGCAATTGCAGATATTCCTCATCGCTTGCAACAAATTTCTCAGCAAAGAAATGCGCTCGCAAAAATAATGGGATTACAGGCTCAATTACAGCGTGCTCTCAAAACTGAACGTCTGTACCAAAAAAACCATTCAGAAAACCAGCAAAAAATAGCTGTACTGACTGAAAATATCAGCAGAAATGGCTTCGTTTTAAAAGAGAAAGAGCAACACCTTAAAGATTTAAATGACAATTATCTTTTAATTCGGAAATTAGCGGAATACGAAGAAGAGAGACAACGTTTAGTTAAAGACAATCCATGCCCTGTTTGCGGTTCAACTGAACATCCTTATGTTGAAAAATATAAAGAAATAAAACCAGACGAAACAAAAACACGATTAGATATTTTAATGCAACAAGTTCATGCATTAACCATAGAGTTAGTAGAACAAAAAACACAATGTGCTAACTATCAAGCTCAAAATGAAAAATTAAGTAGCGACCTTGAGCAACTAACACAAGATATTGCGTCATTAAAACAGCAATGGCGAGCCTTAGCTCAAACTCACGCATTACCGGGTGTTGACTGCGAAGAAACTGCTTTAACTCAATTAGATGCAGCACTTGAAAAAGAAGATAATTTACTGACGCAAAAACGAGTAAATTACCAAGCATTAGAAGCCAAAATTCAGCAAGAATACAAGCTGTTATCTGATATCAAAGAACACTTTTATCAACAACAGCAAGCTATTCTTCATCAACAAAATCAATTAACTCAGCAACAAAAAGAAGCTTTTAATAAACAACAACAAACAGCGCAATATCTTCAACAACAAACCCAATTAGCGCAAGATATTCAATCTCTTGTCAAACAACAAGGTTATGAGTTGCAGGCATCTGAAGATAAAATTCAATGGCTTATTGCGCGTAAAGAAGAAAGCCAACAATATCAATCGACATTAAAAACACATCACGAATTACAACAAACAATCCGCGAATTGCTATTAACGCAGGAAGAGAGAAAACGCTATCTAGCTGAAGTTCAAAAAGAACTTGATGCTGTTTTAGCCCATTTACAACAACTACATCAACAACAAGAAAAGCTAAAAACACAACGCCAAGCTTTATTCGGCACACAAACCACCGAAGATGCTCGCAATGAGTTGGATAAACAAAGTCAGTTGTTACAAAAACAAATTGAGCAATATAGTGAAGAAAAAAACCGACTCGAAATCCGTTTAAATCAGCTTATTGGCCAATATCAGGAAAACGAAAAATCACTACAACGGCTTCATGTTCACTCACAAGCCACCCTTGAACAGTATCAAAATAGATTAAAAAACAGTCCATTTGATGATGAAAACGCGTTTTTAGCCTCATTACTATCGGTTGAAGAAAGAAATCGTTTACAAGAACAACAAAAACAACGACTTGATAAACTTCTGCAAGAAAAAACTCGTTTAGATACACAAGAAAATGTATATCAACAGCACTTATCACAACAGCCAATATTGGCAACACAACAGGATCTCGAACAAATTACCGCTCAGTTATTGGTGTTAGAAACACAATTTACTCAATTACAAGAAACGAAATTTCGTATTCAAGAACAACTGCGTACTGACGAGGAAAAGCGTAAAGAGCAACAGGATCTACTGACTCATATTGCCAAACAACAATCTCAGTTTGATGATTGGAGTTATTTAAATGAATTAGTGGGATCTGCATCAGGAGATAAATTCAGCCGTTTCGCCCAAGGATTAACGCTTGATCATCTGATTTATTTAGCTAACCGTCGTTTAGAAAAGCTTCATGGGCGTTATTTCTTACAGCGTAAAACACCAGCAAGCCTTGAATTACAGATTGCAGATACATGGCAAGCAGATGCACTGCGGGATACTCGTACGCTTTCTGGTGGCGAAAGTTTCTTAGTCAGTTTATCACTCGCTTTAGCGCTTTCAGATTTGGTCAGTAACAAGACTCAAATTGAATCACTATTTTTAGATGAAGGCTTTGGCACATTAGATCCTGATACCTTAGATATCGCATTAGATGCACTCGACAGCCTTAATGCATCCGGCAAAATTATTGGCGTAATTAGTCACGTAGAAGCCATGAAAGAACGTATTCCTGTGCAAATTAAAGTGAAGAAAGCTGGGGGCTTAGGTATTAGCCAACTTGCTCCTGAATTTAGATATGAAAATAAACATAATCTAAATCAAGTAGTTAAAAACTAGGTCGAATATTTTGACGTAGCTGATTAAATTTTTTATATATCAATAAATCACAGCTAAGCCCTATAGTATGTCCATAGATTAGCTCAAGCTAAGACACGCTTTAAGCGCTTAAATTTATCAAGGAGACAATCATGTCTAACGCATTTACTGATTTAATGAAAAAACGTAGAACAATTTATCATTTAGGTAATCAACTTCCAATTAGCGAAGACAGAGTCACTGCGATTATCAAAGAAGCGGTTAAAGAGAGCCCAACAGCATTTAACTCGCAGACATCTCGTGTTGTTGTTTTGTTTGGTGAACAACATCAAAAACTGTGGGACATCGTTAAAAACACACTAAAAAAATTAGTACCCGCAGAAGCATTTAGTGCAACTGAAGCAAAAATTAATAGCTTCGCCGCAGGTGCTGGTTCAATTCTGTATTTTGAAGACACCGATATTGTAAAAGGTCTTCAAGAGCAATTCCCACTGTATGCGGATAACTTCCCTGTATGGTCAGAACAAGCAAGTGGTATGGCGCAACTTTCTGTTTGGACTGCATTAGCAGCAGAGAACGTAGGTGCTTCATTACAACACTACAACCCAATTATTGATGATGAAGTTCATGCAACTTGGGATCTGCCAAAAACATGGAAATTAAGAGCTCAAATGGTCTTTGGTTCTATCGAACAAGAGGCTGGCGAGAAGAATTATATGGAAGATGATTCACGCTTTAAAATCTTCAAATAAGTGTTAGAACAGACATCTGACAAAAGACCCTAGCAATAATACCCTCTTTTTCTACTTTCATTCCTTGCCCACAGCCACTGTGGGCTTTTTTTTATCTCTCATTTAAGTCATTCACAGTTATTTTAATAAAAAAAAGAGCAAAGTGCGCAATGAATACAAAGGTAGGGATGGACCCTTTGTGTTCAACACTTTGCTCTCTTTATTTATTTACGCATCTTCTACTAAAGTAAAAGGTGCGATTTTCACAAGGCGTATGAAAATACGTTATTTACGTGTGATGTTATTTGCTTTTGGTTGAGCAATTGGAGACTGCTCAGCAAAGTATTTCACGACTGCATCAACATCTGGCACGCTGTAAACTGGATCTTTACCTTCTTTCAGTACAGAGAAGTTACTACCACCTGTTGCTAAGTATTCGTTAGCAACAACACGGTAATTCGCTTTCATATCTACTGGTTTGCCATCAATTTTCATTGATTCGACGATAACACGGTTACCATTAGAGGCTTTGCTATCCCATGTATATTGGAAGTTGCCTGAAACAGCTAACACTTGTGGACGTGAACGATCCCATTGTTGTTCTAATAGGCGTTTGATTTGTTCACCAGTTAACGTTTGAGTTAACAGTACGTTAGAGAATGGCTGTACAGTGTAGATTGCGTTATAAGAAACGTCACCACCTGTCATATCAGCACGAATACCACCGCTGTTCATAAATGCGATTTGTGCGCCACCCATATCTTTTGGTTTTGCAGTATATAAATGCGCATCAGCAATCACTTGACCCAGTGCAGATTCACCCGCGTCATTCGTTTGCTTATTCAGGTTACCTTCTAACTTACCGATAATACGGTTAGCTAATGGGGTAGCAATTTTTTCGTAAGCTTCTAACAGTTTAGTAACTGCTGGATCTTTTTCGTATTTACGGTTATCAACCCAAATGTTACGAGCTTCGATATCAACAACATCTTTCGTTGTTTTATCTAATTTCAGGTCGATACGCGTTAACATTGCACCATTAGACTGTGCCGATGTCACTGATTTACCGTTGATAGTACAGTTGTAAGCTTGGTGAGTATGACCAGTCACAACGAAGTCGATAGCTGGATCTAATTGTTCAACAACACCCAGCACTTTACCTGTAATACCATTACATGCGTTGATATTAACTGGACCACCATCACGACGCTGTGCAGCACCTTCGTGGATCAGAACACCAATTGCTTGAACGCCTTTGGCTTTTAACTGAGGCACTAATGCGTTAATTGTTTTTGCTTCATTGTGGAAGCTTAAGCCTTCAGTTCCTTTAGGGGTTACGATAGCCGCAGTACCTTCTAAAGTTAAACCGATGAATGCAACAGGAATACCGTTGAATTCTTTAATAACGTATTCTGGGAATAATGTTTTGCCAGTTTCGTTAACAATAACGTTAGCCGCTAAGTATTGGAAATCTGCGCCTTTAAACTCAGTTGGGCCTTGGCAACCCGTTACTGGGTGGCAACCACCGTTTTGTTTACGCAGTAACTCGCCCATGCCTTTATCAAATTCGTGGTTACCCACTGAAGTTGCTTCTAAGCCTGCTAATGATAATGCTTCGATTGAAGGCTCATCATGGAACATTGAAGATAACAGTGGGCTTGCACCAACCATATCACCCGCCGCAACAACGATGTTGTTTGGGTTATCTTTCTTCATTTCTTTAATTAACGTAGCCATGTGCTCAATACCACCAGGTTTGTTTGGACCTGGCGCTTTTAGCGCACCGTGGAAGTCGTTCATTGCGATAACACGCACATCAACAACATTAGCTTCGTCATAGTTCTTTGCACAACCTGCTAATAAGACTGAGCTTACAGCAAGTGCAACGAGTTTATATTTATGGTTCATTTAAAATTTATCCCTAAGATCAAAATTCACGTTTCGGACAATCAATTACTTCGAAATCCTTGCTATAACAGATATAGAATTCATCTCGATTAATTTGAATTTCTTTGTCCTTCAGTGATGGATTGTGTTCTTTTAAGAACTTAATCAATGCACTGTTTGAAGGACGGCCTTCTGGTAATACTAACGCTTCATACAACTCTTTTTGTTTACCAAAGAATGCATCTGGTGTATCAAACGCACACACACCGTGTTTTTCCCATTCACCTTGTAACAGATCGATACCTGGAGAATCACACAGATAAGGTTTAATAGCAGAGTATTCTAAAGGTGGTAAATCGCCTTTACATAAACGAGGATGCTTGCGTATGTCTTTCCAATCGCGGCACTCTTCCCATGATTTACCATCACAGGTTTCAGCCCACAGCCCATGAACAATCCAGCCAAATTTGTTATCAGAGAAACACTGGATTTCAAATTTATCGTACTCACGTTTTGCACGATCTTTTTCATTATCGTTATTTAAACGTTTAATATTATTACTTTTATAATCACAAAAAGCCGGTGAGTAGTTAATCGCTAACTTAAAGTAATCTGTTGATGCAGTGCTGTTTTGACCATAGCGATCATTAGAAGCAATGTAGTCGTAAGGTGCCGTTGGAGCATCAGGTAAAATACAAGATACGCCTTCAACTAATTTAGCTTGAGGTTTTAATGGTTCTGTAATTTCAGGTGCTTGCGTTGCACATCCTGCTAGCACTAAAGCAAAAGCAGCAGGTAATAGCTTCATAAAACGCATAAAATCCCCT
Source organism: Proteus sp. CA142267 (assembly GCF_003336825.1). Classification (NCBI taxonomy): domain Bacteria; kingdom Pseudomonadati; phylum Pseudomonadota; class Gammaproteobacteria; order Enterobacterales; family Morganellaceae; genus Proteus; species Proteus sp. CA142267. Next base: position 21,981 of record NZ_QPMG01000003.1, read on the forward strand.
TAAAGAGCAATAAAAATCTACTCTCTTGGTTCAAAAAAGGTAAGAAAAACCTGCCCTGAACGGACAGGTTTAATTGCTTATTTCTTCTCAGTTAAATCGATTTTGTAAATTGCAAAACCGATTTCGTCATTTTCCACGAAGGTCATTGGATACTGAGCAAAATCTTTAATAAATGCAGCCGCTTTTTCACTTGGAGAAGTTTCAAAACGCACATCTAACGCTTTATCAGTCTTAATCGGTAAGAATGACCAGTTGTTAGCGGCTTTAGTTGCAACTTCGCCTTTTTCTTTAGTTTGCTTAGCAATGTAAGAAGCTAAAATTGCACGGTTTTCATCTGGAGATGCAAACGCAATATTCGCTTCACCTGTACCCGCAAATTTACCGCCGTATCCACGGTAGTTATTTGTTGCGATCAGGAATGTTGCTTTAGGATCGATTGGTTTGCCTTCGTAAGTCACTTCTTTGATACGATTCGCATCTTTGTTAACTACTTGGCAATCAACGTCATATTTAGCTGGTTGAGTTAAGTCAACTTTATAGTTCACACCGCTAATGGTGTCGAAGTTATAAGTACGGAAACCATCCCAGTTGATCAGTTCTTGTGGTTTAGTTGAATTAGGATCAACTTGGTTCCACATACCTGCTGAACATTCTAACCACTCAACAACATCAGCACCGGTCGCTTTAACGACCACTAATGTGTTTGGATACAGATATAAGTCTGCCGCGTTACGGAATGTTAAGTCACCTTTTTCAACTTCTACGAAGTCTGCTGGTGCATTTTTACGACCGCCCGCTTTAAATGGCGCAGCTGCACCTAATACTGGTAAACCGTCTAAGTTCGGATCACCTTGAATAAAGTGTTTGGTGTAATCAACTTGTGCATCATTAACGATTTGTACAGTTGGATCACTTTGTACTAATGCTAAGAAACTGTACATGTTAGCAGAAGCTTTACCAATGTGTTTACCCACGAAATCACGGGTACCTTGGTGTGCTTTTTCGATGATTTGAGCTAATTCAGCATCACGTTCAACTAATGCTTTTTTGTTTGCTTTATCAAAGATAGGACGCGCTTCACCTGTTGCTTCGGTCATCACCCATTTACCGCTGTCGTTATTGATAACCATATCAACGACACCTAAGTGATCACCCCATTGGCCTGGCATAACAGCAGGAACACCGTTTACGGTACCTTTCGCTGTATCTACGCCTTTAATGCCTTCAAATTCTTTGCTTGGGAATACGCCGTGAGCGTGACCAAACATGATTGCATTGATGCCTTCAACTTCGCTTAAATAATAAACAGAGTTTTCCGCCATTGCTTTGTACGGCTCTGACGCGAAACCAGAGTGAGGAATGGCCACAATCAGGTCAGCACCCTCTTTTTTCATTTGAGGGACGAATTTCTTCGCTGTTTCTGTAATATCGTTTACAACGACCTTACCATCCAGATTGGCTTTATCCCAGATTAAGATCTGTGGTGGTACGAAGCCGATATAACCAATCTTGATAGTGTGTTCTTTACCATCACGATCTTTTACTGGTGTATCAACAATGATATAAGGTGTGAAATAGTTTTTGCCTGTTTTCGCATCCATCACGTTGGCGTTGATGTAAGGGAATTTAGCACCAGCAATGGCTTTTTTTAGGTAATCTAAACCATAGTTAAATTCATGGTTACCAAAGTTACCTACTGTGTAGCCCATGGTATTCATCAGCTGGTGAGCTGGATGAGATTCGCCTTTTTCTAAGCCTTTAGCTGCTTGATAGTCAGCCAGCGGGCTACCTTGGATCAAGTCGCCGTTATCAACTAAAATCGCATTGGTTGCTTCAGCTTTTGCTGCTTTAATTAAATTAGCAGTACGGACATAACCAAACTGTTCTGTTGGTTTGTCTTTGAAGTAGTCAAAGTCGATTAAGTTACTGTGAACATCAGACGTCTCCATAATACGAAGATCGACTGTCGCAGCATTTACGTTGAATGCGACAAACATTGCTAATGTTGAAATTTTCAACACATTCTTAACCATTACACACCCCTTATATATTGGTTAACAGGAGAGCAAAATGGCTCTCCTTTCGTTACTTCTGTCAAACAGTCACTTTGAAAGGACTAGAAGTACAGACGCATACCTGTTTCGAAGATATATTGTTTTTTATCTTCATACTTCACGTTATCACTGCGAGCATCATCGTATGCCATTTCAGCGAATAAACGTAAGTTGTTATATTTAGATACTGCAAAACGTTTATCTACACCCACAGTATAGGTTTCTTTTTTGTAGTTGAACGTGTTTGCATCACCATCACGCAGGTAGTAACCCGCATACATACCACTTTCGATACGATCCCAGTGCCATTTCACACCAACACCATATAAATCTGCTTTCCAATCGCCTTTAACTGAGTTCCAACCACGTGGGTTTTTAAATTGATTTTCATAGAGGGCTAAACCTGGGTTTTTACCACGAGATTGACCATAATCTAAACCAATAGAAAATTCACGGCCTGGGAAGAAGTATTCTGCACCAAAAGCTAAAATACTGTTTTCAGGTGTTTTATCTTTATTTGGACCTGAATTGTTTGCTTCACCTTTAGCAGCAGAATAACCTGCATCAAATTCTAAGCCGAATGTTGATTTATAGAAACCAACTAATGAATAAGCTCGTGTAATATCACCTGCAACACGACGACCATCATCACCTGTTTTACCCGTCACTGTACCCGCTAATTTGAAACCTTCGTAACGATTAGTTTCAATAAAGATAGTTTGTGGTAAACGGGTCATAAAGTTGTTTTTACCAACACCGTTAGTATTTACATATTTACCATTAACGCTCGTTTCACCACCGGAATAACCGACTGAACGACCCAATACATCGCTAAAGTAGAATACACCAGTGTTACCGTAGCCATAGCTTGATTTTTTAACCCAGTCGATCGGAATATAGGTACGACCAAATTGGATTTGACCATAATCACGGTGAGAGAAACCCACATAACCCACACGGTTGTACATTTCAAAGTTTGATTTAGGGTTGTCACTGTTAGTTTTTTGAGTGTCTGAACCCCACTCTAATTTACCAAATACTTTGATATCGTTAGTCAGTTCGTGTGAACCGAAGAAACCGATACGGCTACCGTCATCCGTCATTTTCATTTCATGATTTTGGCTAGTCACTTGTGTTTTTAAACGGAACTGACCGTTTACATCAAAACGTGTACCTTTATCGTTATACACGTTTACTGCGTTTGCAGATCCAGAAAGAACCAACAAACCAACCAGTGCTGCTAGAGGCTTCAAGCTTTTCATGATTAAAATACCCATCTATTTTCTATAGTTTTATGATTTTCTTTAAGGTCAAAAATAATACCGCCGTATATAGTTGACCTGAGATTCAGGCAAAAGATCTCTGCCACGAATTTCGAAAAAGAAAATCGCTCTCACAATTGATAATTTTTATAGCTACTAATTATGACTCTACAAAATCTTCTTAAAGGTTTTAATTTCCTTGACACAGACGTAATCACCAATAAGACACAAAAATAATATCCTCATTATATTTAAATAAGGGCATTGCTTTTATTTCTGTTAGGAAAAGAAATAGGTTGTTGAGTTTTCGATGGCATGTTACTCAAAAAAAAGCCCTACTTTCGTGATGTAGCCCACAATTACACCAATGTGCATTTTCATGGTTACATACCCAAGTGATAGGCATCACAATTAAAGGTAAAGATACGTGTTTTTTGAACTTAATCAACTTTTTAAAAATAGCACTTTTGGATTTTTCTTTTATATTTCATTTCTTTATAAGACTCTTTTTTTTGCTAATAAAAAATTTATCTCCCTATTTAATATATTTAAAAGGAAGTATTATTTTTAACCACTAAATAAATAACACTAAAGATTTGAATATTGTTATTCCTAATTAATAATTTTTTATCTTTATATTTATTTCTTATTTAAATAAAGGCGAAGTCGAATTTAAATACAATTTAACTGGTGATAACGAGTAGCACGCTATCATAAAAAGAATAATTATCTGCAAATATCAAAAAGAGAAGCATAAGAATACCATTCAATCACAATATCTAATCAATACGTACAAGTAACAACAAAAACCAATGAAACATTACAAAATCTAAATTATTACCGTTGTTAATATAAAAAGCCCAACAGTGCTCTTTTATCGATATTTGAAAAATAAATATCAAAATTTGTGATCAAAATCACTCCAATGATTGTGAAAAACACCCTCACACATTTTCCTAATTTTGTGATAATTATCACATGAGAATGTCAGGAATATTTTTGTTTTGTAAATTAATGCAGGGATAAATCTGAAAGTGATTTCAGTTTGTAAACAAAAAACAGTATAAAAACAAAATTATGTGATTATTGTCACATGATGATTTGTGCTAAAAATCATGTTATTTCATTATCAATATTCTTAATTAATCTAACCCAAATAAGAATAGAACTCATTATCATATAGTAGATTTACTAATTATTCGTTTCAGCTTTTTTTATCTTTTTATTAAATAACTCAGTATTGATTTTCTTTTAAGGGATATTACCTTTTAGATACCCTAAACATTCAGTATCATATTGCGGTAAATAATGATTAAGGGGAATGTCAGATGCTGTGGTTTAAAAATATTTTGGTCTATCGCTTAAATAAAGAGATAGCACTGTCAATGGATGAGTTAGAACAACAGCTTGCTTCATTGGCATTCACACCTTGTAGTAGCCAAGATATGACTCGAACAGGTTGGGTTTCGCCAATGGGCGATCGTGGTGAAGCACTTATCCATGTAACCGGTAAACAAGTCATGATGTGCGCACGAAAAGAAGACAAAATCTTACCTGCGACAGTCATTAAGCAAGCACTACAAGACAAAGTTGAAAAACTTGAAGGTGAACAAGGCCGTAAACTGAAAAAAACAGAGAAAGCCACCTTAAAAGATGAAGTAGTGCATACTCTGCTTCCTCGCGCATTTAGTAAATTATCACAAACTTTTATTTGGCTAAATTTAGAAAAACAGCTAGTCATTGTTGATTCAGGCAGTGCAAAGCGTGCCGAAGATAACTTAGCCTTGCTACGTAAAACCTTAGGTTCACTACCAGTTGTTCCATTGAACTTTAATGAATCGGTTGAGTTAAAAATGACAGAATGGGTACGCTCTGGAGAGCTCCCTGCAGGCTTTACCTTAATGGATGAAGCAGAGCTAAAAGCGGTGTTAGATGAAGGTGGCGTTATTCGTTGTAAGAAACAAGAATTAGTTTCTGACGAAATTGCGACACATATTGAAGCGGGTAAATTTGTCACCAAACTTTCTGTAGATTGGGAAGATCGTCTACAATTTATGCTTTGTGATGATGGTTCTATCAAACGCATTAAATTTAGTGAAACTTTACGTGAACAAAATGACGATATCGATAAAGCCGATTTTGCCCAACGTTTTGATGCCGACTTTGTTTTAATGACCGGTGAATTAAGCGCCTTAATTGAACGCGTCACCGAAGTCCTCGGTGGCGAAGCAGAGTAACACCATCTTATTAAAAAAACAGCCTATCATTTTACCTAAATAGGCTGTTTTTTATTTAATAAAAATTTATTTTTGAATTAAATAACGGATAGTCGGACCATCTTGTTGAATATCTAACACGGTATAACCGTAATTTTTCGCATCAAGCGGAATATTGTTGATTGATTGAGGGCAATCACTCACCACTTCTAATATTTCGCCTTTTTTCAGTGATGGCATAGCTTCAAGCGTTGCCACCGCAGGATAAGGACAAGGTTCACCGACCATATCTAAACGATAATCAGGAATAATGGTGTCTTTCTGGCTCATGCGATTTCCTTATTAATCTGCGTTGAAATAGATTGTGCTTGTTGGGCTTTTTTACGGAAAAAATGTTTTTCCCACCAAAGTAATAATACAAATGACAGACCAAGCATCAGATACGTCACACCTAATCCCCCCACAGGGCCAAAGGTATCAAGTAAATTAATCTTGTCATAATCTGTTGCGATCACTGAAGCAAAATCATCCCAATAATAAGCCAGTAATGTTGAACCAATTACGTTACCAAGCCCAACCCACCAAAAGTGAATTTGGCCTTCAACGGCACGATACATCCAACCTGTTTCACATCCACCAGCGAGTACAATACCGAAACCAAAGAGTAAGCCACCAATGACAGCATTCGGGCCTGCCCACATAATTTTAGGTGCTGCACCTAACTGAACATAACTGAAGATCCCAATCGCACTCACCGCCATACCAATGATAATCGCTTTTGCCATATGGGTTCTGCCTGTTATCCATAAGTCACGGAAAGCAGAAGTAAAACAGATTTGCGCACGTTCAATTAAAATACCAAAACCAATACCGCCTAACATCGCGAAACCCAGTTTTGGTGAATCAAAGAGAATAATTAAAGACCACGCAATCATGGCAAAAAAGATCACTATTCCCAATCTAAAGCGGCGTTTCGCACGTTGTTTATCTTGAGTGATAGGTGAAGCTTGACTGACTTTTTGCAGTTTTACCGGAATACGAAACAGAGGCATCAATGATAATTTGGCACCAAAGTAAGAGCCGATTGCCGTTGCAACAGCAAAAAACCATGCATGTAACGAGAACTGAGGAATGCCAGTAAAGAAAGCAGCAAGGTTACACCCCATTGCTAGACGAGCACCAAAACCAGCGATGATCCCACCTAAAACAGCTTGAAGAATACGAATTTTATGCTGAGGATGACGAAGTTTGACGTTGTTGGCCCAAAGAGCTGCCATAATACAACCTCCAAACATCCCGATAATCATCACGCCATCAATACGCGTTAATGGCGTACCTTCAAGACCGATGATTTTAAAATAACCCCATTCTTCAGGGTGAGCACCAAACCATTGCATAACGTGACCGCCCCAACGAGTAAATTCACCCGTGACAGCCCAGAATGTGCCGGTTAAACCAAAGTAGTAAGTTGATAAGATACCTGCCGCGATAACAGCTGGAAGAGGCTTCCAAAAACGGATCAGGTATTGAGATTTAAATTCTGACCAAGACATGTTTTTTCCTAGAGCTTACCTCTACGAGAGACCCTCTCCACGCAGTAGGATTGGCCGAACATGTTACTCCAATAATTTTTTTATCAAAGAGTCAGTATTCAGATAAATGAGAGAAATTTGCGTTATAACAAATTTTTTGTAACAGATAGGTAACTTATCCCACTTATAAATCTTGTGATCATTCAATCTATAAGTGGGTAATAAGTGATTAGCAAATACGAGGTAATGGTTCGTTATAGGGTAAGTCAAGAATACGGCTAGTCCCAAAAATTCCTGTTAACCGAATATAATTATCCTCGGTAACTTCACCAATAGTACAAGCGTCTTTACCTAAAGTATGTTGATGTAACGCTTCAAGTACTTCAGCTTCAGCTTCTGGTGATACCACTAAAACAATTTTTCCTTCGTTAGCAAAATTTAGTGCTTCAAGCCCTAATAATTCACAAACGCCACGAACAGATTGTTTCATTGGTAATTTGCTTTCATGCACATTCATGCCACAACCACTGGCTTGAGCAAATTCATGTAAAATTGCGGTCACTCCGCCTCGTGTTGCATCACGTAAAGCGCGAATTCCTTTAATTTGACGTAAAGGTGCAATCATTGGCTCAAGAACAGCACAGTCACTTTGTAGATCCGCTTCTAATCCTAAATTTTCACGCAGATTCAGGATTGTTGCACCGTGATCACCAATAGTACCACTCACTAAGATCTTATCGCCCGCTTTGATATTGCTAGCCGCCCAATTAATTGCAGTTGGAATAACGCCAATACCCGCAGTATTGATAAAGATCTTATCCGCAGCACCACGAGGAACGACTTTCGTATCCCCTGTGACAATCTGTATTCCTGCTTGCGTAGCTGCTTTCGCCATCGCCATCACAAGGGTTTCTAGAGTTTCAAATGGAAGCCCTTCTTCAAGAATAAAACCACATGAAAGGTAACGAGGAACCGCGCCACCAACAGAAAGATCGTTAGCCGTACCACAAACAGATAATTTACCAATATTTCCACCAGGGAAAATAATGGGATCGATGACATAGCTGTCGGTACTAAATGCAAGACGATCGCCAAGAGTGGTTAACTCATTTAACGCGATCCGCGCTTGGTCTTCTTTTTCATTTAATAATGGGTTATCGAACGCTTTTAAAAACAGTCCTTCGATAAGCTGTTGCATACCTTGCCCACCATTTCCTTGGGCTAAGGTGATTTCATCAGGTTGTTTCATATATTACCTTCACGGCGATACTGATAATAAGCCGCACATGCACCTTCGGATGATACCATTAAGGCACCCAATGCCGTTTCTGGTGTACAACTTTTACCAAAGAGTGGGCAATCGGAAGGTTTGCATCGTCCAGTTAATACATCGCCACAGCGAGATTGTGGATTATCTGCCACTTTCTGTGGTGCAGGTGTAAAACGTAACTCAGCATCAAACTCAGAATAAGCTGGTGTTAATTGAATACCTGACATTGGGATCTCACCCAACCCGCGCCATTCACTGGTTTCTTTTAACATAAACACTTCGCTAAGTGCTTTTTGAGCCAACTTATTACCTTCATTCGGTACAATGCGACTATATTGGTTTTCAATACTTAAAACATAATCTGTATTTTCTGCTTTTGCTTTAAGTTGTTTAATGACCATCAGTATAGCTTGTAATAAGTCTAATGGTTCAAATCCTGTTACCACAAAAGGCTTTTCAAATTCGTCACATAGCGGTTGATATGGCGTACAACCAATCACCATACTGACGTGCCCCGGTGCAATAAAGCCGTCAATGCGAACATCATCTTGCTCTAGTAGGCAACGTAAAGTAGGTACGATAGTAATATGCTGGCAAAACAGAGAAAAGTTTTTAAGCCCGCGCAATTTCGCTTGTTGTAGCGTCATTGCTGTACTTGGCATCGTCGTTTCAAAACCTAAACCAAAGAAGACAACTTGTTTGTCTGGATTATCTTGTGCAATTTTGAGTGAATCGAGTGGTGAATAGACAATACGAATATCACTACCACGACGACGTGCATCAAGCATTGAGCCATTACGACCCGGTACTCGCATTGCATCCCCAAAAGTACAGAAAATTACGTCAGAACGGGCTGCGATTTCTAAACATGCATCAATTCTCCCCATCGGTAATACACAAACAGGACAACCCGGCCCGTGAACAAATTCAATTTCTTCTGGTAATAAGCGGTCTAAACCAAATTTAAAAATGGCATGTGTATGCCCACCGCACACTTCCATGATTTGTAATGGACGTTTAATAGGGTGAGGCCATTGTGAGATAGTTTCACGAATTTGGGCTAGTAAAGCTTTCGCAAGTTCGGGATCACGAAATTCATCAACGTACTGCATCATCAGCCTCTTCGAGGGTCACACCATAGACATGCTGTAATGCATCAAGAGTATCTTGTGCTTCTTGCTCATCAAGAATACTCATGGCAAATCCCACATGAATAAGTACCCATTTTCCTAATAATTCACTAGGTTCGCCTTCACATACCATTGAAATATTAACCGCACGTTTGACGCCACTGACCTCGGCATAAGCGAGTTGGTGGACGTCTTCGCCCACCTCAACAATCTTAGCTGGAACACCTAAGCACATAAACGACTCTCCAACCAAGCTAACCACTCTTCCATGCCTTCACCCGTTGTTGCTGATAACGCAATGATTTCGATATTTGGATTAACACGGCGAGCTGATCCAATGCAGGCTTGAACGTCAATATTCAAATGTGGCACTAAATCAATTTTGTTGATAATCATTAAATCAGCTGCAGCAAACATATGCGGATATTTCAGAGGCTTATCTTCACCTTCAGTGACAGAAAGAATAGCAACTTTATGTTTTTCACCCAGATCAAAACTGGCAGGACAAACTAAGTTACCCACGTTTTCAATAAAGAGAACGCTGTTATCCTGTAAGCCTAATTGGTGTGTCGCATCATGCACCATTTGTGCATCAAGGTGACAACCTTTGCCTGTATTTACTTGGATCGCTGGCACACCTGTTTCACGAATACGATCCGCATCATTAGTGGTTTGCTGATCGCCTTCGATCACCGCACAAGGTACACGTTGCGCTAATTGTTTTAATGTTTGTGTTAACAGTGTCGTTTTACCAGAGCCTGGACTTGAAACTAAATTCAATGCCAACACATTTTGTTGTTCAAAATGTTCACGGTTATGAACGGCAATGCGGTTATTTTTATCCAGTACATCCATTTCAATTTTCAGCATACGCTTTTGGCTAATTCCGGGAGCATGTGTTCCTGCTTCACCTTGGCCATAATGCATATTCTGATTTTCAATCACCGGGCTAAATTGCTCTTCGTTTTCATGGTCGTGGTCATGGTCATGACCATGTGCATGATCGTGGCTGTGAGAATGATGATGAGAGTGCTCATGGCTATGATCATGAGCATGGTCGTGATCGTGACTGTGTGAATGATCGTGTTCATGATGATCGTCATGTCCATGATGATGTTCATGGAAAACAGGGGTTTCGTTTAGCTGTGTATCGTTATGAAAATGGAGATGAACATCACCACTGTTATGGTAATAGTGGTGATGAACGATGATAGGCTGACCATGTGTTTCGTAGTTATGCTTATGCTTTTGTTCAGACTTATCAATATATTTATGAACAGTATTCGCTGGAGTAGCATTGTGTTCATGATGGTGATCATGCCCATGATGGCTGTGATCATGATGATGACCGTGGTCGTGATGATCATGGTCATGAGAGTGATGATGGTGGTGCTCATGTGAATGAGGCTCTACGCCTTCAATTCTGACATTGCCTTCGCCACAACCGCAAGTGCTACACATATTCTGACTCCTGTACTATTCAATAAGAAGAATGTGACTCAGTGTCGCGTAAAATTTCTATACTATGATCTTAACTGACCACGGAAGAGAGAACGACGACTTAAATCAACTTCTGCTACGGATTGTGTCTGAACAGGAAGAGAAAGAGCCATTTTTACACTATTTTCAACCAACTCAACAGCATGTTCCGCTGCTAAATGTCTATCAAGTGGCGACATTAATGAACAAGCAAGATACTGCATCCCCCCCGCAAGCTCACCCACAACGAATTTAATCTGACCACAAGGTAATTCTAACCCTATGCGATCACCGACTTTTCGATGTGGCCATTCTTGTGAAGGCCCCGGGAAGACAACCAGTTCTAGCATCCAAGGCGTAAGAACAGCACCAATCCACTGATTTTCAAATAAGGTAAAGCCTCCTGCTTTTACAGGAACACCTTCGCGATAAAAAGGAAGCCCTTTCATCTCTTTTTCAGCAATTTCACTAAACCGTGTTTCAAGTTGCTCAACAGGCGGTTCATCATATCCTATGATATCCCAGCTTAATTCACTCATGCTGTTACCTCTTTAGGTGTGACAGAAATGCCGTATTCACGCAAAATATTCACCACATGTTCTAGTGCAATTTCCATTGATTTCTCACCAATGTCAGACAGCGACATGCTTGGCTCTAACGATGCAGGTTCAATTCCCACTAAAATTAGTTTACGTGGAAATTCATCTGTCATACGCAGTGCCATTAATACATCAGATAAACCTAGCTGATGAGGCGAGATCTTCTGTGTAAAAAGTGCGGGAACATCATCATCATGTAACACAAAAATACTGCCCGGTTCATGATTACTTCTTACCGCATCGGCAACAATCAGGAGGTCTCTTGCAGCGATATCTTGCAAAATTTCCATACCTGATGTGCCACCATCAATAACATCGACGTTCTCTGGTAAAGAGAAGCGCTCTTCGAGCGCTTCTACTATACGAACACCAATGCCTTCATCGCTTAGTAATAAATTACCAATACCTAAGACGAGAGTTCGCATTATAATACCTTCACCTTACTTAGTTCTTTACCTGTTAAATCAACCATATGTACAGCACACGCCATACATGGGTCAAAGGAGTGGATTGTTCTTACCACTTCTAATGGTTTTTTCGGATCAGCAACAGGTGTACCAACAAGTGATAACTCATAAGGACCCGGTTCATCATTAAAGTTACGAGGACCCGCATTCCATGTTGATGGAACAACTGCCTGATAGTTAGTGATTTTACCGTCTTTAAACACGATCCAGTGAGATAACATACCGCGAGAGGCTTCTTCAAAACCCACACCTCGGTACTCTTTACCTGGTTCAAACTCTGGTTTAATAAAGGCAGCAGTATCGCCACGGCCAATATTATCAACCAGTGATTGCCACAAGAAGTTTAGAGAATCTTGTAACACACACGCATGAACAGTACGTCCAATTATACGTCCCCAAGTTGACTCTAACTGCTCATTAACCAGCGTTTCACCCGTTAATTTAGTGTATATCCCATTGATTTCGTTATAGTGTTTAACAGTCCCTTCATGCTTACCTGCTAAACCACATACTAACCATGCTAACGTACCCACTTCGACAGGTTTGCCATAGAATGTAGGTGATTTAACCCATGAGTATTTTTCGTTCTCATCCCAACCTGTATATTTAGGACGAGTCAAACCTTCCCACGGTTTTAATGGTTCATCATCTTCATACCATGCGTGTTTACCACTTTCTTCGATACCGTCTTTCAGGTTTTCATCTTTCCAGTCTTTAATTGGACGATACGTTGAGAAATCAACGCCTTCCATATAACCACCAGACAATAAAAACTCAGTGTTATTACCGTTAATAGGTAATTCAGGTACAGATAAATAGTAGTTCGCACCTTTACCAATTTTTAGCCACTCTGGATAATAAGCAGCAAAAATCGCAGTATCGACTTTATAAACTTGTTCAATAAAATCGCCAAGATTATCGATAAAGTGCTTCACATACATTAGACGTTCTAAGTTAAGAACACTTGGTGCATCGAGGTTAATTGGGTTAGCAACACCACCTACTGCCAAGTTTTGAATGTGTGGTGTTTTACCACCAAGAACCGCAACGATACGGTTGGCATCACGCTGACATTCAAGTGCTTGCAAATAGTGAGCAACAGCAATCAGGTTAACTTCTGGTGGTAATTTCATGGCTGAGTGACCCCAGTAGCCATTAGCGAAAATACCTAACTGACCGCTGTCAACCAGACCTTGAATTTTCTTCTGAACCTTTCTGAATTCTTCAGCAGAGTTCAATTGCCACTGAGAAACGCCTTTTAGCATCGCTGACGCTTTTTCAGGATCGGCTTGTAACGCTGAAGTAATATCAACCCAGTCCATCGCAGAAAGCTGATAGAAGTGGACGATATGGTCATGAAGAATATGCGAAGCCAAAATAATGTTACGGATATACTGCGCATTGACAGGAATATCCATACCTAAGGCATCTTCAACAGCACGTACTGAGGCAATTGCGTGAACTGTCGTACAAACACCACAGATACGTTGCACGATAATCCATGCATCACGAGGATCGCTTCCTTTTAGGATCTCCTCCATTCCGCGCCACATGGTACCGGAAGACCAAGCCTTAACAACTTTTCCGTTATCAATTTCACAATCGACGCGTAAATGCCCTTCAATACGGGTAATAGGATCAATAGTAATGCGTTGGCTCATGATTTAACCTCAGCCTTTTTTAATTGTATATTTGAATCTGTTTGTGCAGGTAAAACCGGCAATAAACGGATAATAAGAATGTAAGCAGTTACTTCAAATGCAACGAAACCAATAGAAATCAGCAATTCGCTTGCTGTTGGGAAATAGTGGTAACCATTGCCTGGATTGTAAGCAACTAAAGAGTAGTTCATACGCCACATTGCTGCGCCAATTAAGATAAATACAGCACAAACAAACAGCATTTTTGGACTACGGCGGTTATTATTTAAATGCATCAAAATAAGAGGAAGTAATAACAATGCAGTTTCAGCAATGAATAACCACGAGAACATATCCCCATTTCCGATATAACTCAGTTTACCGTTCCAAATGACCTCGCCCCAACGGCATACCAAGAATGCAATCAGTAACACTTCGATCACGCGTGTTAACTTGGTAAACAGTGGTGTTTCATCATCGTTCATGGTGCGGCTTGCTTTTAGCAAAGAACCTTCAAAAATAACGATAGTAAAACCGAGGAGGAAAGCAGTTAACAGAGAAAACAGCGGTAACATCTCATAAGATTGCCACAGTGGATGTACTTTCCAACCCGCTGAAATCATTAATGATCCCATTGAAGATTGGTGCATGGTTGGCAGTAAAGCACCAAGACCAATAATAAAGAACATCGCTTTATTAAGACGTTTCAACGACACTTTCCAACCTAAACGTTCTAATAACGCAGGTAAGAATTCTAATGCCATCACCATAATATAGATGGTCATACAGGTCGCTGTTTCAAACAACACTGAGTTAACGTTAAAGTATTGCGGCATAAAGAAGTGAGGCATGTTCCAATAACGACCAATATCAATAGCGATGGATAAACCACCTAATGAATAGCCGAACAAGCTCGCTAACAATGCAGGACGCACTAATGGGTGAAATTCCCCTTTATTAAAGACATAAACAGCCCATGCAAGTGCCCAACCACCACATGCAAAGCCTGTTCCTATCAATAAGTCAAAGGCAATCCAAATACCCCAAGGATATCCCCCATTCAGGTCAGAGACATCGCCCAGACCTAATACCAAACGCTTACCAATAAGAATAAAACCGAGCACAGCAAGCGGTAAAAATACTCTTACTGCTAGAGTAAATAACTTACCGCCAAGTGGACGAGGATCATGACTCGACATCGTTATCCTCCTTGTGGTGTTCCTGCTCTTGTTTTTTACTATTACGGTTAACCAAATAGGTGATCCCTGCAAGGGCTGCTATTGGTAATACCATGCCTTTATAAAGCGTATGTTGAATATGTTCAGAACGCGCACCCGTTGATAATGGTGCCACTTCTGGCATTCCTAAATTGTCGAAAGGAACCGCAGAAAGTACCATGACTTGCGTACCGCCACCTTCAAACTCACCATAGATATGATCTTGATATTCAGGAATTTTATGTAGATAAGTATCGCCACCACTAATGGTTTGACGTGGGTAATGATATTCTTCACCCGCTTTTTTCGCTAAACGACGTTTTGCTTCTTCTAGCAACTCTTCGCGTGTACCGAAAATAACTGCACCAGTAGGACAAACTTCAACACAGCCTGGTAATAAGCCTTTATCTAAACGCTCAACACCTTTTTGGTTACAAAGCTCACATTTATAGAGCTTACCAAATGGATCATCATAATCGTATTTTGGAATGTTATAAGGGCATCCCACCATACAGTAACGACAACCTGTACAGATATCCGCGTGATAATGGACAATACCGGTTTTTGGATCTTTGGTTAACGCAGAAACAGGACAAACAGAAACGCAGTTTGCATCAACACAATGCATACATTGTTTCTTAATAAAGGCATAACCGTTTTCCAGTTGGTCTTTATTTTCACCAGTACCATCACGCCAAATTTGAATAATATTATTTGTGTAAGGACTTAATTTGTCATTGTTTGACCAAATCGGATCACCATTAGCGTAAGTATCACCACGCTCCATTGGCTCCGGGTGATTAATTTCCTGACATTTTGTGACACATGCTTGACAGCCTACACACAGTGTAGAGTCGTAGAGCATACCGAGAGACCCAGGAATTGGGGGACGGTTCTGCGCCGCAGCATGACTCGCAGTGGGTGCCATTCCCGCAAGGAGAACCCCACCTGATGCCAGCTTAAAGAAATGACGCCTATTCACCGTTTATCCTCCTGTGAGGCTCCTGTGGCATTCTTGTCACGACCTAATTGACGCACAGCCATGACACTGACACCCGCAACTGCACCCACGACAGCACCCAGTAAGCCAGCAGCACCATAAGAAACACCACCACCTTCTTTTGCATTAACATCAGGTACTTGTGCTTTTGGTGTTGGCTGGTAAACGTTCGCTAATTGGAAAATACCTTTAGTAAAACCGATACCTTCTTCGTTACAACCATAGCAAGGGTGACCGATACCGACAGGCCAGATCCCACCACCGACATCGCAGAATTCTAATGTTGGGCAGTTACCATAAGTTTCAGGGCCTTTACAGCCTAAATGGTATAAACACCAGCCTTGACGATGACCTTCATCACCAAATTCTTTAGCAAAACGACCCGCATCGAAATGAGGACGACGTTCACAGTTTTCGTGAATTAAACGCTCATAAGCAAAAAGCGGTCTGTTTTTGCTATCTAACTTAGGCAATTTATTGAAAGTAATAATATGTGCAACAGTTGCTAAGAAGTTATGTGGGTTTGGTGGGCATCCTGGAATATTGATAACGGTTTTACCCGGTAAAATAGCTTCCAGTGATTTAGCGCCAGTTGGGTTACCCCCAGTAGCAGGTACACCGCCCCATGCGGAACATGAACCAATCGCAATAATCGCAGCAGCCCCTTCAGCGGCTTCTTTGATATGCTCAATAATTGGTTTTCCTGCAACCATACAGTAAACACCGCCATCTTTGTCTGGGATTGAACCGTCAACAACGAGGACGTACTTACCTTTATATTTCTCCATCGCATTGTGTTTATTTTCTTCAGCTTGATCACCAAAAGCTGCAGAAAGCACTTCGTGATATTCGAGTGCGATAACATCAAGAACGAGGTTTTCCAGAGTCGGGTGAGTTGCTCGTAATAAAGACTCCGTACACCCAGTACACTCCTGAGCACCAATCCAAATAACGGGTGGACGTTCAGGTGATGCCATTGCTTCTGACATTTCTGCGGCAGCTTTGCCGCTTAATCCCATGGTAGCTGACAGCGCAGCACACAATTTCATAAAATCGCGTCGGTTAATACCATGATGGGAAAAAACATTATTCCCCAAGGCCATATATCTCTCCTGATATGATGATTTTTAATTGGAATAATTTTAAAACACCGCCTTTTTAACACTCCGACACAATAATGACTTGATCATTATCAAGCGATAATTCATTAAAAAATAAATTATTCCTTTATGTGAGTAAAAACGTTTCAGCAATATAAGGTTTAATGCCTATTTTTTATATATTTCGTCATTTTAAATTTATTAAAACTCTATTTAATAATGATAAAGCAAATAGAAATAATTATCATTATCCTAATAATATGGCAAGGGTGATATTTTAAATACATATTAATCAATAACTTATATAAAATACAAAAAACAAACAAATTATAAGACAATATATTTAAAATAATACAAAATTAATAATTCATTATTTCTAATTTCTAATTAAAATTATTAAAAATAAGTTCTAATATATTTTTTAATTATAATGATGACTCTTTTTTTCATATTATCAACCTTTATATTACATCACAAATAATGTTAAAAATTGCATTTCATAAACAAGAAATGATTACATTAATATATTTAATTTCAGCTTATTTTCATTACCCATTTAGCAACCCTTCTTTTGTTATTAATTTTTAATCATCATGATAGTGTTTATTTTATAGCCAAAAACCAACCTGTTTTTCTTATCATTTTTCATATAGTTATAAGTATATTCGTTTTTGGAATAAGAAGATCCCTTAGCATAAAATCGCTATAAAATTAAGTACATATCGATATGTGACAACAATCAAAAATAAGATCATTAATAATTACTAATCAGTACATAATGGCAATAATTTCATTCGGTTATTTTATAACATATCGAATTTATAACGAAATTAACGTAAATAAAATTTAATGTTAAATCCCTGTTGTTTTTGTGGATAAAAAAAACACAATTTATCGATAAATAATCCCCAAATAGAGTCTATTTCTTTTTTTTGTGAGAATAGATAAAAGAAGTGGTCAGAAATCTAAAAATTTGAAAAATGCTTTGTTAACTATTTGTGTTTTTCCTCTCTGATAGCCAGCAATAAAGTGGAAGTAAGCGCAAAAATGGTACACAACAAAGCACAGACTCTGAAGATCTTGATTTAGAAGCGATAGGAACGATAGGAACGATAGGAACGATAGGAACGATAGGAACGATAGGAACGATAGGAACGATAAAATAATAAGAACAACGGATATAACAATCAAAATAAAAAAGCCATAACACCGAAATGTTATGGCTTCTAAATTTATTAAAATAATAAAATGCTATGTGTAGTTCTCTGCCTTTCACGCTTTATTTTACTCACTGCTTATCAAGGATAAGAAGTGATTTGAATAAGTAAATAAAATCTACTTACCTGAAATTGGAATGACTGAAAACAACGGTCTACCTGGTGCAATAAAAAAATAAGTACCCAAATGTGGATAACTTAGATAATAAATAAATTAGGCGTTTTAACACGTTACAGAATATTTCAATTTGTAACGTGAATGCATTATATCCAATAAGATTTTTTGCGCAAGTTTTTTTACACTTAAATGAAATTGACATAAAGACATTATAAATCACAAGGTTATAGAAAAACTTAACTTTAAAAAGTTGATTTCAACAAATCTAAAAATGAAAAAAAATGGAGAGTTAATGAATATTAATGTTAAGAGAGTTCAAATAATAGTATCTACTTAGCATTAATTGATTCAGCCAACTATTACTCAATAAACTTAGTTAATTATTTATTCTGTAATTTAATCTATCTATTATTAATATTATTTAATACTAAAGTTAAATTTTATTCTAACTCAATTTATTAATAATATCGATAACCACTAAAAATGGTAAAAATATAAACTCTGTTTCTTCTATACAATAAAAAAGCACTTTATTCATCATTTCACGACGACAAATAAAGTGCTTTTAAAATAGCGTAATAATACTTAGATAAATAGCTTATTTGCTAAATTTTAACCGCCTGTAGAGACCGTTTCCATTCCCACGAGTCCAACTTTGAGATAACCCGCTTTTCTTAGCGAATCCATGGCCGACATTAACGTTTCGTAATCAACCGTTTTATCCGCTTGGAAAAAGATTGTTGTCTCTTTGTTTGCTTGTGTCATGGTATCTAACACATTCGCCATCGTTTCATGAGTAACCATCTCTTCACCAATGAAAATTTGTTTATCCGACTTAATCGTTAAATAAACAGGCTTTTCAGGGCGAGGTTGTGGTTTTGCACTTGAAGCGGGTAAATTTACTTTTATATCAACAGTAGCTAAAGGTGCCGCCACCATAAAGATAATAAGCAGAACCAACATGACATCAATAAAAGGCGTCACATTGATATCATGCAATTCATTATCATCACCTGAATCATCACCAAGACGCATTGCCATAATTCATTACCTTGCTTTGCTGTTTTCGATATCTAAATCACGGCTGACTAATGTCACCACACCTGTTGCGATATCACCAATTTCACCACGATAACCCGCTATCATACGAGCAAAAATGTTATAGATAATAACCGCTGGAATTGCCGCAATCAGACCAATAGCAGTTGCTAATAGCGCTTCGGCAATACCTGGAGCAACAACGGCAAGGTTTGTCGTTTGAGAATGAGCAATACCGATAAAGCTATTCATGATCCCCCAAACCGTACCAAAAAGACCGATAAAAGGAGAAATTGCACCAATTGTGGCTAAATAACCATTACCGCGACCTAATTCACGGATAATGGCTGCAACGCGACGTTCCATTCGCATTTCAACACGCTCTTTAATACCTGAAGCCACTTTACTTTCTTGAGAGTAAGTACGCTCTAATTCTGCATCATTAAAGAAATCAGCGGTTGCACTTTTATTACCAAATTTTTTGCTAATCGCTAACGCATCGTTAAGCGATTTAGCTTCAACTAACTGAACAGTCTCATTTCTTAAGCGACGACGCAGTGAAATCAAATAGCTTCCTTTCGCGAAAAATAGTGCCCAAGTGACAATAGAGGCTAACAGTAAGCCAATCATGACACTCTTAACGACTAAGTCTGCATTACGGTACATACCCATTACAGATAAATCTTCAGCAAATCCACCACCAGCAACCATTTCAGGTTGTACTTCTGATGATGTATTTTCTGTTGCTAAAGGGACATTTTCTGAATTCTCAGCCGTTGTTACAGGTGTATTTTCACCTTCTGGCTTAGCTGTTTCAGTACCTACTGCTTTCACTTCATTACCCGTTGTTGTGGTCGTAGTAGCAGTTGCTGGTGTGACTGTTGTCGGTGTAGCTGTTCCCTGTGTAGAAGCTGTTGAAGAAACGGCAGCAGTAGTTGGCTGTTCAGTTGGTGTGGCAGGAGTCGTATCCGCAAAAGCAGAGCCTGTCAGACCGATTGCCAATAGAATAGAAGCTGTCAAATTACGCATCAGTTGGCCTTTTACTCTCTTTTTTATCTATTTATTTATTCAGTAATGACATCGTTACGCCACTACTTACCCAAAATCGTTCGCTTATAATCATCCTGTTTGCCATCAGGAAAGAGAAAACGCTCAAATGATATCAAACATGAAGCATTTTGATAGTAATTATCATTACTATTTGGCTATTTTTTTTTCATTTGTCGATTTTTAAGACAAATTATCGTTATTTCACGTAACGTGAAATTTTATCAACTACCCTGCAAGCCTTTTGTACTTATCCCAAAAATGAATTAACTTGAGATAAACACACCATCAATTAAAAGAAGGTATTAAGGATGACGCTAAAAAAACAAGAAACCTCACTCCTCCTTTCTGGTCGAGCTAAAAAATATTCTCAAGGCGCAGTAAATCCAATTATACAACGAACATCATCCGTTATTTTTGATTCCGTTGCACAAAAACGTGAAGCAACAAAAAAACGAGCAAAAGGTACGCTTTTTTATGGCCGCCGAGGCACAACCACCCATTTTGCCTTACAAGAAGCATTAACTGAGTTAGAGCAAGGCGTAGGCTGCGCACTATTTCCTTCAGGTGCAGCGGCGATTACACAATCTATACTCGCATTTGTTGAGCAAGGCTCTCATATTCTTGTTACAGGTTCTGCCTACGATCCGACACAAAATTTTTGTGATCAGATCTTACGTAAATTCTCAGTCACAACGACCTACTTTGATCCTTTAATCGGCAAAGAGATCAGCCAATTGCTACGTCCTGAAACAAAAATTGTTTTTCTTGAATCTCCGGGCTCAATCACGATGGAAATTCACGACCTACAAGGAATAGTCAATTCAGTTCGCCAATATAACCCTGAAATCATTATTATGATTGATAACACTTGGGCGGCAGGGCTACTGCTTAAACCACTGACATTAGGTGTTGATATTTCAATTCAATCTGCCACAAAATATATTAATGGTCACTCTGATGGCATGTTAGGTTTTGCTGTGGCTAATGAACGCTGTTGGGAGCAGTTACGAGAGAATACCTATTTATTAGGTCAATGTGTTGATCCTGATACGGCTTATATGACAGCGAGAGGATTAAGAACGCTGCCTGTAAGAATGAAGCAACACGAACAAAGTGCATTAGAAGTCGCTCGCTGGTTAAAACAACACCCTTTAGTTGATAATGTTTATCACCCTGCATTAGCTTCTTGTCTAGGACATGAATATTTTCAACGTGATTTCTCAGGTAGTAACGGCTTATTCTCTTTTAGTTTAAAGAAAATCTTAACGCCTGAAGAATTTGCACATTTCTTAGATAACTTCTCATTATTTAAGATGGCATTTTCATGGGGAGGATTTGAATCTTTAATTTTAGGTTATCAACCCAATGATATTAAAGCGATGCGCCAATATGAAACTCAGCCAACATTTACCGGAACACTATTTCGCATTCATATTGGATTAGAAAATGTAGATGACCTTATTGAAGATCTAGAACAGGCGTTTTTACGTATTTCTTAATCAAGAATGAATTTTTTATTAAAAATAACCTATCCCTGTGGCTCCACAGGGATTAAATCAAACTGTTCTCTTTATTTTGCGTTAGAATAGCGAACATAAAGTCCTTTTTTAATGCGAGTTCGCTAATGGGTACATTAAAAGAGATAATTCACGCACTCTTGCAACACGATTATATGGTGTTGGCTAATCCTAATGTGCTGTGGGTTATCTATATTGTTCTTTTTGTTATTATTATGCTGGAAAACGGGGTATTACCCGCCGCATTTTTACCAGGAGATACACTGCTTATTCTTTGCGGTGCCTTAATTGCAAAAGGTGTTTTACACTTTTTCCCGACTATCATTATATTAGGCACTGCCGCTAGTATTGGGAGTTGGCTCGGCTTTTTACAAGGTCGATGGCTAAGTGATACGAAGATAGTTAAACGTTGGATGGCTCAATTACCAGAGCAATATCACCATAAGGCAAATGATCTCTTCCATCGCCAAGGTTTATATGCGCTATTACTGGGTCGTTTTATTGGATTCGTACGTACATTATTACCTACCTTGGCAGGTTTATCTGAATTAAAACAACGTCGCTTTCAAATATTTAACTGGTTAAGTGGCTTCTTATGGGTAGGGATTATTGTTTCTTTAGGCTATGTGCTAAACCTTATTCCATTTGTACAAAAGCATGAAACACTTGTTATGAATATTTTGATGACATTACCAGTATTGCTTTTAAGCGCAGGTTTAATTGGCTCGATTGTGATGTATATTCGCCATCGTAAAAATAGTGCCAGCAGTAAGTAATTACAAAAACACGCCATTATTTAGATCAAGAATAATGGCGTGTTTTATGTATTATCTGATACTGCAATAAAAGTTCAGTTGTTCATTGTCTTATCTCCATATCAATTAATATCTGACTAAAATCTGATTTATATTAATCACAATCATATTCTTCCTAGCTCTATTTTTTAAAGCTTAATGGCTTTTGACGCAAGAAACGTTGGAATATAACTATCAACTAAGAAACGAGCATGAGGAGCAAAATCTTCAACAAAATCCTGTAATAAAAAACCCGCTGTTAATTGCCCTCCAATAAGATCAGTCAAAGAGTGTCCAAAAACCAGTCCATCACCTCTTGCGACTTTTTCTTGCAGAATATCCGAAGGTAATGAGCCTTGATCGCTATAAGGTAAGCGATAAATTGGTCTCATTAATCCCTGTGAACGTAATTGAGGATCTCTATCATCAACAAATACAACAGGATTATAAAAGCTCGCCATTAGTACACCGCCTTTTTTCAAAACACGGTAACACTCTTGCCAAACAGGATTTACATCCGGTACATACAGATTTGAAATAGGGTGAAAAATAATATCAAAGCATTCATCAGCAAATGCGGTTAAATCCGCCATATCCCCCTGTGCTGTTACCAAATCTAGCTGATGCTTTTGTGCCAATTGGCGATCTTTGTCTAATTGACCTTCTGATAAATCAAACACAGTCACAATGCCACCCGCAGCCGCCAAGATAGGCGCTTGTTGCCCACCAGCAGAAGCTAAACAGAGTATTTTTTTACCTTTAATATCCCCTAACCATTCGCTTTTTACAGGGCTTGGTGTTAAATGTACTTTCCAGTCACCTTGCTTTGCCGCGATAATTTCTTCATCGCTCACAGGCTTAGACCACTGATTTTCCATTGCGGCTTGTTTATCCCAATGCTCTTGGTTTAATGTTAAATAATGACTTTCCATACTACTCCTTATAAATTAACTACAATTGAATTGCTGTAGTCACTAAGAGAAATAATTCATCTCTTATTTCTACAACCTTGTAGTTATAGGTATGTCAGACTATCTAGTCTAGGCACAATGGAAAACTTTTTCCTGATTAATTGTCATACTTCAGAACATCGAATTAAGGTGGAAACAAAATGCAAAACTTTACTTATTACTCGCCCACTCGCCTTCATTTTGGTCAAGGACAAATAGATAAACTTCGTTCTGAAATTGGAAAAAATGAAAGAATTCTACTGACTTATGGTGGTGGTAGCATTAAGCGCAACGGCGTATTAGACCAGATTTATACCGCACTTCCAGGCTATCAAATTCATGAGTTTAGCGGCATTGAACCAAACCCATCTTATGAAACACTCATGAAAGCAGTTTCTTATGCCAAATATCACGGTATCACGTATTTATTAGCAGTGGGTGGCGGTTCCGTTATTGATGGCACAAAATTTATTGCAGCGGCAATACCTTATCACGGTGAACCTTGGGAAATCGTAACCAGTCGCGGTAAAGTGGTCGAAAAAGCAATACCGTTAAGCTGTGTATTAACACTTCCAGCAACAGGAACAGAAACCAACAGTTTCTCTGTTATCAGCAAAAAACAGACAATGGATAAACAAAGCTTTGCCAGCCCTCATATTTACCCTCATTGCGCTATTCTAGATCCAACAACCACTTATTCTTTACCTCCAAGACAAACTGCCAACGGTGTTGTTGATGCTTTTATTCATATATTAGAGCAATATCTCACTTATCCAGTGAATGCTCGTGTACAAGATGAATATGCAGAAGGCCTTTTACGTATTTTGATTGATCAAGGGCCAAAAGCGCTGACGTCACCTACAGACTATGATATCCGTGCTAATATAATGTGGACAGCATCACAAGCGTTAAATGGTATCCTTGGTGTTGGTGTTCCTCAAGATTGGGCTACGCATGCATTAGGTCACGAACTCACGGCTTTACACGGACTTGATCATGCACAAACTCTCGCCATCGTTTTACCTGCATTATTAAATGAAAAACGTCAGGCTAAATATGGCAAGTTAATCCAATATGCACAAAAAGTTTGGGGTATAAACCAAGGTTCAGATGCTTTTAAAATTGAAACTGCGATTAATGAAACTCGAAAATTCTTTGAATTAATGGGACTTAGAACTCGACTGGCTGATTTCAAAATCGGTGAAGAAGATATTCCTGCATTAGTGCGAAAGTTGGAAGAGCATGGACAAATTGCACTGGGTGAGCATCAAGATATCACATTAGAAGTCAGTCAACGTATTTATACAGCGGCACTCTAAGTACTTTTTGCGACTCTGGAGATAGAAATGGATAAACCTAAACTGATCAAATTATCTGATGGAAATGCCATCCCACAACTTGGTCTTGGTGTTTGGAAAGCAGATAATCATCAAGTTGTTAAAGCTATTCATCACGCACTTGATACAGGCTATCGCCTTTTTGATACGGCAGCGATTTATCATAATGAAGAAGGTGTAGGCAAAGCGTTAAAACAGATCACTGTTCCCCGTGATGAACTTTTTATCACAACGAAATTATGGAATAACGATCAGACTCATGCTCGTGGTGCCGTCTTAGAAAGTCTCCAGCGTTTGCAACTTGATTATATTGATCTCTATTTAATGCATTGGCCTGTACCTTCACGAGAGCTTTATGTTGAAGCTTGGAAACAAATGATAATTTTGCAAAAAGAAGGATTGGTAAAAAGCATAGGTGTCTGTAATTTTAAAGAAGAACATCTGGAACGCATCATTACAGAAACAGGTGTAACTCCTGTGATTAATCAGATTGAAATTCATCCTTTAATGCAGCAAGCACCGTTAAGAGCCTGGAACACAACTCATAATATTGTCACCGAATCTTGGAGCCCATTAGCACAAGGTGGTGAAGGCGTCTTTAATCAACCTATTATTCAAAAACTGGCTGAAAAATACCATAAAACCCCAGCACAAATTGTTTTACGCTGGCATTTAGACAGTGGACTTGTGGTTATTCCAAAATCAGTTACACCTTCTCGTATTGAAGAAAACTTCCATATTTTTGATTTTAAATTAGAAAAAGAAGAGGTAGCTGAAATTACCGTTCTTGAACAGAGAAAACGTTTAGGTCCTGATCCTGACATTTTTGTCGATATTTAATTTCTGCTCCTCAATTAAAAGGTCAATAGAATTAATTTTCTATGACCTTTCTATAACAAAATATTCCACTCTCTTTTACGCCCATTTTTATTTTTTGATCTGATTTTTTTATATATTTATAAATTAATTAATTCACGTTCACTTTCTGATATCTAATACATATATAAATACGAGAATCTCATCATTATTTATTACGGTGAGTTTAAAAATGATAAAATTTAAAAGTGGACTAACACCTCAACTTTCTTCTATTACAAAGAAAGTTGCTTGGTTTAATATCTTTATTCAATTAGCATTTCCCATCTCGGCAACGCTCCCTGCCAACGTTTTCGCAAAAGAGAATGTCCAAGAAAAACAAACTATTAATTTGGTACAAAAAAGAAACATTTATCAGGTTCAAAAAGATGACACGCCTGAATCTATTGCGAAAAAATTTAATATAAAATTATTTAGGCTTATTGAAGCGAATCCTGATTATGTCTCTTTAGTCGGTAAATTAAAAATAAAAGAAGGTATTACGCTTAATATACCTAATAAGCCTTTATCGACAAAAAAATGGCTAAATAACCATCAAGACACGTCTATTCCAACCACAAACGTGCAAGAGCTTGCACAAATTATTGTTACTAACTCATCTTTGTTAAATAAAGATACTGACGCAACACAATATGCAATAAGCCAAATATCAAGCAAAGCTAATCAACAAATAGAACAATGGTTAAATCAATTTGGTCATGCCCAAGTTTCACTTTCAACAGATAAAAAATTCACCTTAGAAGGAAGCTCTGCGGATCTTCTTATCCCACTCTATGATAGTGAAAAGAATTTAGTTTTTTCTCAAACCAGTTATCACCGTAAAGACTCTCGAAGTCAGTTAAATCAAGGTATTGGTTATCGGTATTTTACTGACAAATTTATGGTGGGTTTTAATGCTTTTTATGACTACGATTTAAGCCGATATCACAGCCGTTTGGGTGTGGGTGCTGAAGTATGGCGAGACTATTTTAAGTTAAGTGCCAATCACTACCATCGTCTATCTAACTGGAGAACTTCTGACGATGTTATGGATTATAATGAGCGCCCTGCTAATGGTTGGGATATCCGAACAGAAGGTTACTTACCGGCTTATCCACAATTAGGCGCAAAGCTTATTTTTGAACAATATTACGGAAAAGAAGTCGGTTTATTTGGCAAAGATAATCGCCAAGAAAATCCTCACGCTTATACGGCTGGACTCACTTATACGCCAGTGCCTTTAATTACCTTCGGTGCTGAACGTCGCTTTGGTTTAAATGATAATAGTGATGATAAGTTTGATGTAAATATCCAATATCGCCTTGGAGAATCCCTCTCTTCACAACTTAATCCAGATAATGTCCGTGCAACACGTTTAATGTCAGGAAATCGCTATGATTTCGTAAATAGGAACAATGATATTGTTCTTGAATACAAAAAGAAAACCTTAGTATTCCTGTCTATCACACCGACAATTAATGGCTACGCAAAAGAAGAAAAAGATTTAGGTGTGCAAATTCGCTCTAAATATCCCGTTAAACAGATTGAATGGTCTGCGAGTCGCTTAATCGCCAATGGTGGTAAGATCCAACATAATAATAATCTTAGCTACTCAATTATTCTTCCTCGCCATATTGCAGGTTCATCTGAAAAAAATAGCTACACAGTAAGCGCCGTTGCAATTGATGAACAAGGTAATCGTTCTGATCCAGTACAGAGTAAAATCACTGTTGATCAGTCTGCAATTAATACACAAAATAGTCAATTTACGCCAAAAACAACACAACTACCTGCCGACAATCATTCTGCACAAAATTTGACTTTATCAATTCTTGATAATGATAAGCTTCCAGTTGATATCGATGTAAAAGAACTTTCATTAGATGTTCAATCTGATGATCCCGCAGGCAATAGTCGGGTTTCAAGTTTCAGTCGAATTGATACAGGAAAATATCAAGTCACAATCACCGCTGGAAGTACTCCTGAGATCGTGACATTAACGCCAAAATTTAGAGATAACTCTTTTAATCAAGCTCAAGTGACTTTTGTTGCTGATACACATTCCGCCATTATTGCTAAAGGTGGATTAACTGTAATTAAAAATCACGTACCAGCCGATGGTAAAAGCCAAAATAAAATTCAAGTTATCGTAACAGACATTAATGCTAATAGAATTCCTAACTATCCCGTGTCTTTTACTGCTGATAATGGTGCAACGATTATTAACCAAGCGAACACAGACGCTGAAGGTAAAATTATTGTTCCAATCACTAATATGCATATTGGTAAAAGCATTATAAATGTCAGTGTTAAAGATATTACCTATTCGACTAATGTTGATTTTATTGCCGATATTAACTCAGCAAGAATAAATACATTCACCATTAATCCAAACAACTCGTTTGCTAACGGGACAGACGAAAAATTAATTGCTCTAAATATCATTGATAAAAACGACAACCCTGTCCCTAATGCCAAAATTCAATTATCTGCTGATAATCAAGCGCTACTCAAAAAAACTGAGTTACTGACGGATAATCAAGGTAATGCATCAACGACGATGACCAGCAAAATATCAGGCATAGTCACTGTAATCGCGCAGGTCAATAATATTTCAACACAGAAGACAACGCAGTTTATTGCCGACCTATCCAACGGTAAAATTATTTCCGTAACACCATCAGCACCACCTTATATTGCTGATGGTAAAACAGCCGTAACATTTACCGCTGTCGTTGAAGATAAGAATCATAACATTTTACCGAATGCGAAAATCATTTGGTCTACTAATCGTGATCAACATATTGTTTCTATTAATGAAGTTTCAACAACAAATAACCAAGGTATTGCTCAAACGACAGTGACTAGTACTCAAGCCTTTGATGTTATTGTCACGGCTAGACTCAGCAATGAATCATTAGATGCGCTACCCATTACTTTTATAGCCAATAATCAACAAGGTTTAATCTCTTTAACCACCAATAAGACAGAATTAATTGCAGACAATAAAGAGCAAGCAATACTCACCGCAGTGGTAAAAGATAAATTTGGTAATAAATTACCTAACGTCACCGTTGAATGGCAATCTAGTGCCTCAACCACACTCGATAAACAAAAGAGTGTGACTGATAATCAAGGACAGACAACCAATCAAATTCGAACCCAAAAAGCAGGTGTGACAGAAATTAGTGCCACTCTTTCAAATAAAGAAAAAGCACAAGTTACATTAACCGCTATTGCCGATCCAAATAGCGCCAATATTGTCTTAACCACTGTAAATAACAAAACAGAAGCGGTTGCAGACAATAACGATACGATTACCTTAATGGCGCATATTACAGATGCTGAAAATAATCCATTAATAAAACAATCTGTATTCTGGAATTCAACCCATAATGTGTTGAGTGAGAATATGGTAAAAACTGATGATAATGGTGATGTACAAGTTGTGATAAAAGGGACGGAAGCACACCCAACAACTGTTACGGCAACATTGGAAAACAACAAAAGTACTACACAAGACCTTAATTTTATTGCTGGCCAAGTTAATGCATCACAAAGTACATTTTCGATTGATCCTCAATCTATCGTGGCAAATGGCAATTCCTTCGCAACAGGGACAATTACTCTAAAAGATAAATTTGGTAATCCTGTTCCAAGACAAGATAAATTTATTGTATTTTCTGGTGATAACACCACCATCAAATTTAGCGCAATCAAAGAAATCGATACTGGCGTTTATCAGACTACGATTAACGGTAGGCAAGAAGGTATTAGTCTTATTAGCGCCCAATATGCCAATGCAAGTAACCGTTTTAATTTAACTCAACCTCTTGGTTTTATTGCTGATAAACAAAATGCCATGATCAATGCGGTTAATGTTATCGCCCCTTTTGATGTCACCGCTAATGGTACTGATAAAGTCATCATTCGTGCAAAAATTGTTGATAAACAAGGCAATCCAAGCATGGAAGGTATTGCTGTGGGTTGGTTAACCTCACTAGGCAAACTTTCGTTACCTATCAGCAAAACAGATAAAAATGGGATTGCAGAAATTACCTTAAGTAGTACACAAGCGGGCGCAGCACAAGTTACAGCGATGCTCGATAGTCAACAATCCCTTGATGCTGACCATCTGATTAACTTTAACACTGATGTGGTTTCTGCTGATAAATCTCAATTATCACTTATCCCTAATACCATTATTTCTGAAATAGGTCGTTCTCAAATTACGTTAACGCTAAAAGATAAATACGATAATTTATTAACAGGACTAGAGAACCAAATCAACGTTAACTACACTGCTGATTTAACCACAACCACAACAGCATTTAATGAAATCTCAACGGGGGTTTATCAAGCACAAGTTAGTGCGTTGAAAGCAGGTCAAACAACAATCAGCACCAAAATAAATTCAGTGGCACTTAAACAAACTGCACAATTGACGGTTCTACCTAATAACCAGACAGCCAAAGTTGATAAATTTGTGATAAGTAACACACAACCTCATGCAGGTGACACCATCACTTATCACGCTTATATTAGCGATAAAAATGATAATCCCGTTAATAGTGGTGTTAGCGTAACATGGACAACCGATAAAGAGAGTTTACTTGCTAAACCGCTGACATTTACAGATAGCAAAGGTATTGCTGACGTTGAATTAACACGTAATCCAGCTGGTATCGCTAAAGTTAATGCAGTATTAATTTCAGGTAGTTACCCTTCCCCTGATATAAACTTTGTTGCTGATGATGTTGATGAAAATAGTTCAGAAATCAACTTAATTCCCGCAACAATCATCGCCAATGGTACAGATAAAGCATTACTCACTTTAACGATTAAAGATAAAGGCGGCAATATTCTGCCAGACCAGCAAGTTGAGGGAATATCTAATAATCCAACCATTCACTTTAGCCCTGCTAAACAGACTTCTTCGGGCCATTATGAAATTGAAGCTACAGGCACGAAATCAGGTACGGCACAATTAAGTGTTAAAGTTAATGGCGTTGATTTCAAAAAACAAAAAACCTTACAACTGCGTGCAGATGCAACAACCTGGCAAATAAAATCTGTCAATGTCGATAGAGCAAGCATGATTGCTGGCGATAAAGGCGTTAATTATCAAGCAACCATTGTCGATGCCAATGACAATATACTGCCTAACGTTATTGTGTCTTGGAAGTTACAAGGTTTAGCTAATGACTATGACTTTAGTACCTATACAGATACAAATGGTATCGCTAGAACAAAAGTCACTAGTACCGCTGCGGGTATCTTAAAAATGAGTGCTTATCTTGATTTAAATAATCATAAGCCAATTCAAGATGTCACTGTAAACCCTGCCGATATCGATGCCAATAAATCAACTTTTAGTAGCAATCGTCAATCAATAGGGGGAGATAATAAAGATAGCGCTCTACTCACTGTAAATTTACTAGATAAATACGGTAATACTATTGATGGCAAAAAAGTTTCGATAAAAACAACCAATGGTAAGCCTAATCTTAGTGATAACCCACTAAATTCATTAGGAAATGGTAAATATCAAACCAATCTTACTTCTAATGTTAAAATAGATATTATTTTAACGGCTGAAGCGGAAGGATTAACCATTGCAAAACCACTGACTATTAAAGTAACCATCCCTAAACCAGATATTGTTTTCGACAAACAAATCCAGCGAGAGACCTACGCTTCAGCACCTATCAGCGCACTAGGTTATAAAGGATTACCAAATAATATTAATGTGATGTGGTCTAGTTCCGATCCAACCATTGCCTCTATTGATACGGCGACCGGTAATATTTCGATGAAAAAAGCAGGTACTGCTGTTATCACTCTACAAACATCAGGTAATGATCAATATCAACCGGCTCAAAGTAGTTATCCTTTGGTGATTGAGAAAGCGGATGTCGGATTAGTCGCCAAAGAATCTCAATTAAGCTCAATTTGGAATGATAATATTACACAACAAGTGATGCTTTTATATACCAATAAAGATGCCACAAACAACCCACCACCTAAACAATTTGTCAATTACAAACAAGCTATAATAGCAGTCGATGAACAAGGAAAAATTACACCAATAAAACCAGGTGATACAAAGATTACCGTATTATCTCAAGCAACAGAACAATTTAAGTCATCAAGTACAGTCATTAATTACACACAAGATAAAGGCACAATAAATTATCAGTTTAAAAATTCAGATGAAACATTAATTGTTGATGCATTGTCTAGTGGCGTATTGGCTGCTCAGGTACCTACTCCTCTACTGCCTATTGGTACTAATGCTATTTGGAGTAGTAGTAATCCAAAAGCTGTAGAAGTGACTCCGAAAGGTGCGATCACCCACTTAGGTATCGGAAAAGCCACACTCACATTATCAATTAAAGATGATGTTTATTATCATGATAACCATAATAGTTATAATATTACGGTAAAACCTGCACCTTATGTTACGATTGACTCACTAAAATTTAAGTCTGCCGGTAGAGAGACGATTGCTTCAAATACTAACAATTTATCTTGGCAACCTGTTTACATCTCAGATAATGAAATTACTGTTAATTGGAGTTCATCAGAAACACCTCACGCTATTAACTTTGAGCTGTATGATGAAAAAAATAATTTGATTCAATTAGAGGAAAGACAAAATTATAGCCCTAAAAACAATATATCTACTCCTGTTATTTTCTCTCCAGGTGAATCTTATATTAATAAGCCACAAAATTTGAAATTAAAAGTGATCACATTTGATTCAAATAATAAATCTTATCCTAAAGAATATAACATTGCGGTTAAATCTATTTCTGCACAAACGGCTGCAAATTTATTTTTAATTCATCTTAATTCTCAATTTTTATATACAGATAGTGGCAGTTCAACATCATCTTGCCAAGATGCGATGGGAACAAGCGCGATACACTTTACGGTAATACCTAGAGTTGAATTTAAGGGTGATACTAAAAATTTACTTTATCCAATCAAGTTAACTGCGAAAATAGATAGTATAACGTTAAATTCATCGAATCTATCACATGGAGTAATTAATCAAAACGTAGTTTATCCAGATGATTTTACCTTGAATAAAACATCGTTGAATAATTATGAATTTAAGGCAACATCATCACAATATGCTATTGATAAAGAATGTAAGATTACAGACTCAGGTTATGGTATATTTAAACTGACTATAGATGTATATGGAAATAAACAAGAAGTAACCAATGATTTTAACTGGAATGGCTTTAGTGGCGCCCATTAATAAACAAATAAATTAGACTCAAGCCACATTATTTTTAATAATAATGTGGTTTTTTTTCCATGAAATTTTCTTTTTTGAATAGTAATAGAAAAAATCCCGAATACAAGTTTCCTTATATTCGGGATCATTATTACGACAACAAATAAACTTAAGCTTTATTTATCGTTTCATGCATTTCTTGAACTGAAATAACACTCGCCGTCGGCTCCGCCGTTAATGACAGTGTTGTTGCAAATCCACCATTTAACGTCGTGTCATAATGGACTTTATATCTCAATGCACTGCGACGAATAATTTTAGAATCTTCAATGGCTTGACGACCAGATGTGGTATTAACAATATAGTCGTATTCACCATTTTTAATTCTATCTTCAATATGTGGTCGACCTTCATGAACTTTATTGACTAAGCGTGGATTTATTCCCGCTTCACCTAATACAATGGCTGTACCATGTGTAGCATCTAATTCAAATCCACTTTTTAGCAATTTCGTCGCCAAATCAACAACACGCTTTTTATCACCTTCGCGCACAGAAAGAAGTGCTCTACCTTTTTTCTTCATGGTAGAGCTGCTACCTAACATCGCTTTAGCAAAGGCTTGAGCAAAGGTTGTTCCAACGCCCATCACTTCGCCTGTTGAACGCATTTCAGGTCCTAAAATAGGATCAACACCCGCAAACTTATTGAAAGGTAAAACCACTTCTTTTACAGAATAATAAGGGGGGATAACTTCTTTTGTTACCCCCTGCTCTTCAAGGCTTTGACCAATCATGACACGCGCGGCGACTTTCGCTAATGGTACGCCAGTGGCTTTTGACACAAAAGGTACGGTACGAGCGGCACGAGGATTGACTTCAATAAGATAAACATCATCACCTTTCACCGCGAATTGTACATTCATCAATCCTTTTACACCTAATTCAAAAGCAAGCTCACGGACTTGTTTACGCATCACATCTTGAATTTCTTTGCTTAAGGTATAAGCAGGCAAGGAGCAAGCCGAGTCACCAGAGTGAACACCCGCTTGTTCGATATGCTCCATAATGCCACCAATCACGACTTGTTTACCGTCACAAATCGCATCAATATCGACTTCAATCGCATCATCAAGGAAACGGTCTAATAAGACAGGTGCATCATTTGACACACTGACTGCAGTTTGGAAATAGCGACGTAAATCAACTTCGTCATAAACAATTTCCATTGCGCGTCCACCAAGTACATAAGAAGGACGAACCACCAGCGGATACCCAATCAATTGTGCTTTTTCTACCGCTTCTTCTAACGCGGTTACAGTGGCATTTTCAGGCTGTTTAAGCCCTAATTTATCAACCGCTTTTTGGAAACGTTCACGATCTTCTGCTTTATCAATCGCATCTGGTGTTGTCCCAATCACTGGTACACCTTCTGATTCTAACGCTCGGGCTAATTTTAATGGTGTCTGCCCACCATATTGCACGATCACCCCTTTCGGTTTTTCGATACGTACAATTTCAAGCACATCTTCTAACGTAACAGGTTCAAAATAGAGTCTGTCAGAGGTGTCATAATCCGTTGAAACCGTTTCAGGGTTACAGTTCACCATGATGGTTTCATAACCGTCTTCACGCAACGCAAGAGCCGCATGAACACAGCAATAATCAAATTCAATCCCTTGCCCTATACGATTTGGCCCACCACCTAAGATCATCACTTTAGGTTTATCTTGATGTGGATTTGCCTCGCACTCTTCTTCATAAGTCGAGTACATATAAGCCGTATCAGTAGCAAATTCTGCCGCACAAGTATCAACGCGTTTATAGACAGGATGGAGTTGATATTGCTCACGTAATTGGCGAATGGCGTGCTCTTTTACGTTAAGTATTTTAGCTAAGCGTGCATCAGCAAAGCCTTTACGTTTTAACTGACGCAAGAAATCAGCGCTTAACCCTTTTATACCGACTTCACTAACTTTTTCTTCAAGACGCACGATTTCTTCAATTTGAACTAAAAACCAGCGATCAATATTGGTGAGATTAAATACACCATCAACGGATAGTCCTGCGCGGAAAGCATCTGCGATATACCAAATTCTGTCTGAACCAGCTTCTTTTAGCTCACGGCGAATTTTCGTTAATGCTTCAGGGTCGTCTAAATCGACTTTAGGATCAAAACCTGTCGCCCCAACTTCGAGGCCTCGTAATGCTTTTTGCAAGGACTCTTGTTGTGTTCTACCAATTGCCATCACTTCGCCAACAGATTTCATTTGTGTTGTTAATCTGTCATTTGTTCCTGCAAATTTTTCAAAGTTAAAGCGAGGGATTTTTGTCACAACATAATCAATGGATGGTTCGAAAGAGGCTGGTGTTCTCCCACCAGTAATATCATTCATCAGCTCATCAAGGGTATAACCTACCGCTAATTTTGCAGCAACCTTTGCAATTGGGAAACCTGTTGCTTTAGAGGCAAGCGCAGATGAACGCGAAACACGAGGATTCATTTCGATGACAATCAAGCGTCCTGTTTTTGGATCAACGGCAAACTGAACGTTAGAACCGCCAGTTTCAACACCTATCTCACGTAATACCGCCATCGAGGCATTACGCATAATTTGATATTCTTTGTCGGTAAGAGTTTGTGCTGGCGCGACAGTAATGGAATCCCCCGTATGAATTCCCATTGCATCAAAGTTTTCGATAGAGCAGACGATAATGCAGTTGTCGTTTTTATCACGCACAACTTCCATTTCATACTCTTTCCAACCAATGAGTGATTCATCAATTAACAATTCATTAGTCGGCGATAGATCTAAACCTCGGATACAGATTTCTTCAAATTCTTCACGATTATAGGCAATACCGCCACCTGTTCCCCCCATCGTGAATGAAGGGCGAATAATACAAGGGAAACCAACTTGTTCAGCAACAGCAAAAGCTTCATCGAGGTTATGTGCAATACCTGAACGCGCAGTATCTAAACCGATTTTTTTCATCGCTTTATCAAAGCGTTGTCTATCTTCTGCTTTATCAATTGCATCAGCTGTTGCACCAATCATGGTGACACCAAACTCAGCTAAAACACCTTGGCGCTCTAATTCTAAAGCGCAGTTCAGTGCTGTTTGCCCGCCCATTGTTGGTAATACCGCATCAGGGCGCTCTTTTTCAATAATTTTTCTCACAACTTGCCAGTGAATAGGCTCGATGTACGTTGCATCGGCCATTTCAGGATCGGTCATAATGGTTGCAGGATTTGAATTTACCAAAACAACTCGATACCCCTCTTCACGTAGGGCTTTACATGCTTGAGCGCCTGAATAATCAAATTCACACGCTTGCCCGATAACAATCGGCCCAGCACCTAAAATCAGGATTGTTTTTATATCTGTTCTTTTAGCCATTTTCTTTCGCTCCTGATTTATTTTGTTGTCACTGATTGCAGGTTTTGACGATATTGCGCGATAAGCTCGATAAAGTGATCAAAAAGAGGTGCGGCATCATGTGGCCCCGGGCTAGCTTCTGGGTGGCCTTGGAAACTGAATGCTGGTTTGTCTGTACGATGAATACCTTGTAAAGAACCATCAAACAGAGATTTATGTGTCACACGTAAATTGGCTGGAAGTGATGTTTCATCAACAGCAAACCCATGATTTTGCGCTGTGATCATCACAGTATTTTTATCTAGATCTTTGACAGGATGATTACCACCATGGTGACCAAATTTCATTTTGATGGTTTTAGCACCGCTAGCTAATGCGAGTAATTGATGCCCTAAGCAAATACCAAATACTGGAATATCAGTGGTTAAAAAAGTTTGAATGGCATTAATAGCATAATCACAGGGCTCTGGATCCCCGGGGCCATTGGAAAGAAAAATACCATCAGGAGAAAGGGCTAAAACATCTTGCGCTGGCGTTTGTGCTGGTACAATGGTGACTCGACACCCTCTATCTACCAGCATACGTAAAATATTACGTTTCACACCGAAATCATACGCCACAATATGCAGTGGCAATTCAGTCGCTAATTTAGCTGCTGGTAATTCATTTTCTAACGTCCAACTTCCTTGAGTCCATTGGTAAGGCTGTTTGACAGTTACTGTTTTGGCTAAATCCATTCCCTTTAAGCCAGGAAAGGCCTTGGATTTTTCAAGAGCAAGTTTGGTATCAAGATGTTCACCTGCGATGATACAACCGTTTTGCGCGCCTTTTTCTCTCAACAAACGAGTTAACTTACGTGTATCAATGTCCGCAATAGCGACGATATTTTGGCGTTTAAGATAATCAGATAACGTTTCTTGCGCACGATAGTTGCTCATCACTAATGGCAAGTCGCGAATAATTAAGCCTTGAGCATGGATGGTTTCTGATTCTTCGTCTGAACGATTAACGCCGGTGTTGCCAATGTGGGGATAAGTGAGAGTAACAATTTGTTGGGAGTAAGAAGGGTCGGTTAGTATTTCTTGATAACCGGTCATTGAAGTATTAAAAACGACTTCACCGATAGCGGCGCCTTCTGCGCCAATCGACTTACCGTGGAATTCGGTCCCATCTTCTAGAACCAGTATAGCTTTTCTAATCAAAACGCCCTCCAGAGAATAATAAATCACATTTCATGCATATTAATTCAGATTTAAGACTCTAAATCAATGCCAAAAACATAAAATTGGGCAAATTTTTGGCAAATTGGGCGCATTCTAAAGATCGAATAGGCAGATGTCTAGAAAAAACACCTTTTTAATTTAAAAAATATCATTCATTAGCAATTTAGTTAACCAAGTGACAATTTATATAATCAATCTTACAAATTTAACCGTTTGCTTACCAAGATAACTTAAAAACCAAAGAAAAAAGGCTAAAAATAAGGATTTGATGCTTTTTGGTAGGTTAAAACGAATAAAAAATAGAGATAACAAATAAAAATAAGATAAATAATCAAAAAACACCATGAATAAAATAAAAAACTCATAAATATAAAAATAATTATGAGTTTTCAATGAATTATATTTCTTATAAATTACAAATCTTCCAATGAAAGCACATCTTTCATATTATAAAGACCAGGTTTTTTATCACTTAACCAAATAGATGCCTTAATAGCGCCATTTGCAAATGTCATTCGACTAGAAGCCTTATGGCTTATCTCTACTCGCTCACCGATATCAGCAAAAATGGCAGTATGTTCTCCCACAATATCGCCTGCACGAATAGTAGCGAATCCGATACTTTGAGGATCACGCTCTCCTGTGTGCCCTACTCGCTCATAAACTGCGCACTGTTTAAGATCACGACCTAACGCATCTGCAATAGACTCTCCCATTGCCAATGCAGTACCTGATGGCGCATCAACTTTATGACGATGGTGAGCTTCTACGATTTCAATATCAGCGTAAGATCCCATCACTTTAGCTGCTTTTTCAAGTAATTTAAGCACTAAATTAACACCAACACTAAAGTTAGCGGCAAACACGATCGGGATGATTTTCGCTGCATCATCTATGGCTTTTTTACCTTCATCATCAAAGCCCGTTGTACCAATGATCATGCCTTTTTTCTGCTCTACACAAAATGCAATATGAGAAAGTGTTCCTTCAGGACGTGTAAAATCAATTAATACATCAAATTCACCCGCTTGAGCCAATAAATTATCTGTGATTGTGATACCGATATGCCCGATACCCGCTAATTCTCCGGCATCAGCGCCAATCAATGAAGAATTAGTACGCTCAAAAGCAGCACCTAAAACAGTTCCTTCTTGTTGAGAAATTGCCTGAATTAATTGGCGCCCCATGCGACCACCAGCACCAACGACAGCAAGACGAAGTTCTTTTGCAGACATAACTAAATTTCTCCTTAACGATACTTATTATTTCTATTTATTGTTTACAGATTAACGATGTCACTCACTTGATGCCAGCATTTAACGTTCGAGATAAGAAAAACACACAAAACCGTAGTTATTATCAGTAAAAGAGATGAACAGCATGATTATTCATTTAACTTTAGGTATAAAAAAAGCAGAGATTTAAACTCTGCTTTTAAAAATCACGCTTTCTAGATTGTCTTATTCGATAACTTTATAATCTAAACGAAGCTCTTTAGGGACTTCAAAAACGATATTTTCTTCACGCCCTGATAATTCGATCACTTCATCAGCACCAAAGGTTTTTAAACGTTCTAATACTTGTTGAACTAAAATATCTGGCGCTGAAGCCCCTGCGGTAACGCCAACAATATTTGCATTAGCAACCCATGACTCATCAATATCTTCAAAGCTATCGATAAGATAAGAAGGCTTACCTGCTCGCTGTGCAAGCTCCGCTAAACGATTAGAGTTCGATGAGTTTTTAGAGCCAACTACAAATACAACATCTGCTTTTTCTGCAAGTTCTCTTGCAGCTTCTTGGCGATTGGTTGTTGCATAGCAGATATCATCTTTACGAGGCCCAATAATTTTTGGGAAGCGTGCATTTAAAGCATCAATCACTTCAGATGTATCATCAACAGAAAGCGTTGTTTGAGTCATAAAGCAAAGATTATCTTCATCTTTTACTTCTAATTTCCAAACATCAGCAGGTGACTCAACTAAATACATTCCCCCTTCAGGGTTATTGTATTGCCCCATTGTGCCTTCAACTTCAGGATGTCCCGCATGGCCTATTAAAATCGCTTCTTTGCCTTTACGACTTGCTCTTGCCACTTCCATATGAACTTTAGTGACTAATGGACATGTTGCATCATAAAGCATGGTTAAATTACGTGAACGAGCTTCTTGGCGAATAGCTTGAGAAACACCATGAGCAGAAAAAATTAAAATCGCGTTATCAGGAACTTCTGAAATTTCTTCAATAAAGATAGCGCCACGTTCACGTAAATCGTTAACGACATAACGGTTATGAACGACTTCATGACGAACATAAATAGGTGCACCATAGATTTCCAGAGCACGGTCAACAATGCTGATAGCTCGGTCAACACCCGCACAAAAACCTCGTGGGTTAGCCAGCAGTATTTGCATGTGTTGTTTCCTCCTCAGGATTGATGCCGACGACTTCAATATCAAATGTCACCTCTTCTGACGCTAACGGATGATTAAAATCAACCGTCACAGAATCCTCAGTGACATCTCTAACAATGCCCGGCATTTCACTGCCATTCATTGCTGTAAATAACATGATAGTGCCTGCTTCTGGGACACCAGACTCTGCAAAGTCAGAAGGCATAAAGTATTGGATCAAGTCAGGATTGTATTTACCAAAAAGATGTTCACCCGCAAGCGTAAAGATTTTTTTATCTCCCGTTGATAATCCCAATAATTCAGCTTCTAAGGCTGGCGATAAACTTTCATCACCTAAACGAAAAAGAGCGGGTTTACCATGCGCTTGTGTAGATTCAGCAACAGAGCCATCTGCTAACTTTAAAGTGAAATTCAGCAACACTGCGCTGTCGTTGAGTACCTGCATAACCATACTAATACCTTCTATTAAGCGTAACCCCCGCCATAAGGCAGGGGTTATTTTAGTTAACTTCTTGTCTGATTACTTTTGCTTTTTTGCATCTTGAGGACTGACATTTTTATCAGGGAAAAAGCTCTCAATAATAATAAGCCCTGCACCGATACAAATCCCCATATCAGCAATATTAAAGGTAGGCCAGTGCCAATCTCCGATATAAATATCAAGGAAATCGATAACAAACCCATGGATCAGACGATCAGAGAGATTACCCAATGCTCCGCCAATAATTAGCGCATAAGCAACGTTACTTAGTTTGGCACTCGCTTTGTTTTTATACATCATTACCAATAACGTAATGCAGATTGCCAATGCAATCAGTGCAAAAAACCAACGTTGCCATCCCCCTTTATCTGCTAAAAAGCTAAAGGCAGCACCATAGTTATGGGCGTAAGTGAAATTGAAAAAAGGCATCACAGCAACAGATTCATACAGACGAAATGTCTGCATGAAATACTGTTTCGTTCCTAAATCCAACACCACTACGGCGACGGCCAGCCATAGCCAGCGTAAACCTGTAGAGCAAAGTGTTTTCTTCATTAATTAAGCAAACTTACGTTCTTCACCGTTACCGGCTACGTTAGTAACACAGCGTCCGCACAATTCAGCGTGTTCCGCTACTTGACCGATATCTGTCGCATAATGCCAGCAACGAGGGCATTTTTCACCATCTGCTTTGTTAAAGGAGATTTTTAAACCTGCCATATCAGAAGCTAATGCTGTTTCTGGTGCTTCATTAATATCTGCCACTTTCGCTTGAGAAGTTAATAAAACAAAACGCAGTTCGTTACCTAACGCATTTAACTTATCCGCCAAAGCTTTATCCGCATACAGAGTTACTGATGCTTCTAAAGAGCCACGCAGTTGTTTATCTGTACGAGCTTGCTCTAATACTTTGTTGACTTCACCACGAACGGCAAGTAATTCAGCCCAGTAGTCATCATTTAAAGTTTCTGATGTATCTAAGCCAAATAAATCGGTATACCATTCTTCAGTTAAGACATATTTTGCGCGTTCACCCGGTAACTCATTCCAGATCTCATCTGCTGTGAATGACATAACTGGCGCCATCCAACGAACTAATGCTTCACTGATATGGAATAACGCAGTTTGGCAACTACGGCGAGCAACGCTATCACTTTTCGCAGTGTACTGTCTGTCTTTGATGATATCTAAGTAGAAAGACCCCATTTCCACTGAGCAGAACTGCATTAAGCGCTGAATAACATTATGGAAATCGTAATTTTCATAGTGTTTTAGAATATCCGCTTGTGCGGCTTTCGCACGACCTACTGCCCAGCGATCAAGTGTCACCATCTCTTCAGGCTTAACTTGGTGTTTTGCAGGATCAAAACCATTTAAGTTCGCTAAGAAGAAACGTGCGGTATTACGAATACGACGATAAGTATCTGCAGAACGTTTTAAGATCTCATCAGATACAGCGATTTCACCAGTGTAGTCTGTTGATGCAACCCATAAACGTAGGATATCAGCACCCAGTTTATCCATTACATCTTGAGGACTGACTGTGTTACCGATAGATTTAGACATTTTACGGCCTTGTCCATCTACGGTAAAACCGTGTGTTAAAACTTCACGGTACGGCGC
The DNA here is from genome assembly GCF_003336825.1 of Proteus sp. CA142267. Classification (NCBI taxonomy): domain Bacteria; kingdom Pseudomonadati; phylum Pseudomonadota; class Gammaproteobacteria; order Enterobacterales; family Morganellaceae; genus Proteus; species Proteus sp. CA142267. The sequence goes on from NZ_QPMG01000003.1 coordinate 64,189, forward strand.
TTTGCCTTTGATTGCAGTCGAGATCATCAGTGAAGACATAAACCAACCACGGTGTTGGTCAGAGCCTTCCAAATACATGTCTGCTGAATTGCCGTGGAATTCTGGACGATCGTCAACAACTGTTGAGTGGGTTGACCCTGAATCGAACCAAACATCCAGTGTATCTGGCGTTTTCATGTAATCATCAGCTTCATCACCCAGCACTTCACGGATATCTAAATCCCACCATGCTTGAATGCCGCTCACTTCAACACGTTTTGCAACTTCTTCCATCAACTCTAAAGTACGAGGATGCGGCTCTTGAGTCTCTTTATGAACAAACAGAGACATTGGCGTACCCCAAGTACGTTGACGAGAAATACACCAGTCAGGGCGGTTTTCAACCATTGATTCAATACGTGCTTGGCCCCAATCAGGTATCCATTTAACACCTTTGATCTCTTTTAATGATTGTTGACGTAACCCGTTTTTATCCATGCCAATAAACCATTGTGGTGTCGCACGGAAAATAACAGGCGTTTTATGTCTCCAACAACAAGGATAGCTATGTTGTAAGGCTTCATGATGTAACAGAGCGCCTTTCTCTTTTAGCAGTTCAACAATGACATCATTCGCTTTAAAAACAAAAACGCCATCTAATGTTGGATAAGTACCTGCTAAGTAGCAACCATTTGGTCCAACTGGGTTTGCAACTTCTAAGCCGTATTTTTGACCAACAACAAAGTCATCAGGGCCGTGACCTGGTGCAGTATGAACAGCACCTGTACCCGCTTCTAACGTAACGTGATCACCTAAAATTGCAGGTACATCAAAGCCCATAAACGGATGATTAAAGCGTAGTAGCTCTAAATCAACACCTTTACATTCGCCTAAAACAGTCCAGCTCGTTACACCAATACGCTTCATTACGCCTTCAACAAGATCAGCAGCTAAAATCACGCATTCATCGTTAAAAGAGACTAAGGCATAATTAAATTCTGCATTTAATGCGATAGCGCGGTTAGCGGGTAATGTCCAAGGCGTTGTTGTCCAGATAACCAAAGAAACTGGCTTATCCGTTGTTGCATGGAATTTTGCGGCAACTGCACTTGGATCAACGGCAGTGAAACGCACATCAATGGAAGGTGAAGTTTTGTCGTAATATTCAACTTCAGCTTCTGCCAATGATGAGCCACACGCTGTACACCAGTGAACAGGTTTAGCCCCTTTTAACAGGTGTCCATTTGCGATAATACGCGCTAATGCACGGATAGTATTCGCTTCGGTTTTATAGTCCATTGTAAGATAAGGTTTTTCCCAATCTCCTAGAACACCTAAACGAATAAAATCTTTTTTCTGTGCTTCGATTTGCTCGTAAGCGTATTTACGACATTCCTCGCGGAATTGCGCTGCCGATATTTTCTCTCCTGGTTTACCTACGATTTGTTCAACTTTTAGTTCGATAGGTAATCCGTGACAATCCCATCCTGGAATGTACGGAGAATCAAAGCCTGACAGCCCTTTGGATTTAATAATAATATCTTTGAGAATTTTGTTTACTGAGTGACCAATATGAATATTGCCGTTGGCGTATGGAGGGCCATCGTGCAAAATAAATGTTTTCTTACCACTTTTAGCCTGACGAATTGCTTGATACAAACCTTCTTTGTACCAACGTGATAACATCTCTGGCTCGCGCTTTGCTAAATCCCCGCGCATAGGGAACCCTGTTTCTGGTAAGTTCAGGGTATTTTTATAGTCACTCATTCGATTCTCAGTTCCAATTTTCCGCTAGTTTATGACTCCGACCGCTGCGATAAAAAATCCCTAGCAGTAGCCACATCATCTGCGATTTGCTGCTTTAATGCATCCAATGATGCAAATCGCTGTTCATTACGTAATTTCTTTCGTAACACAACATCAATACGACGTCCATATAAATCCATATTAACGTCGATTAAATGAACTTCTAATTGTACGCCCTTCCCTTGTACAGTAGGACGACTTCCGATATTTGCCACACCGGGTAAAGGTGATTGATTATCTGATAAATAGACATCAACGGCATAAACGCCTTTAACGGGTGCAACTAAGCGTTTCATAGGAATATTGGCTGTCGGAAAACCAATAGTTCTACCTAATTCATTACCATGAACAACACGCCCACAAACACTGTAAGGGTGTCCCAGTAGTGATTCAGCAAGGACTAAATCATCATTGAGTAACGCTTCTCGTACTGCAGTGCTACTGATACGCAATCCTTTATCGCAATAACTTTCAGTATTAGCGACTTCAAATCCATATATTGCACCGGCTTGTTGTAAAAAGTGAAAATCACCTTCACGATTTTTGCCAAAGCGAAAATCATCGCCAATAGCAAGAAACTTCACCCCTAATTTATTCACCAATAGTGATGAAACAAACTCTTCTGGGGTTTGTGCTGCAAATTGTTTATCAAATTTGACACACAAAAGGTAATCAATATCACATTCAGCCAAATACTTTATCTTATCTCTTAAGCGAGTCAGACGTGCTGGTGCCTTTTCTGGTAAAAAGAACTCAAGTGGCTGAGGCTCAAATGTCATCACAACAGTAGGTAATCCTCTTTGTGACGCTTCTTGCTTCAAATGTTTCAATAATGCCTGATGGCCTCTATGGACACCATCAAAATTCCCAATTGTCAGAACGCAACCGTGGTGTAGCGCTCTAATATTTTGTATACCGCGAATTAGCTCCATAACTGGCTCAATACCGTGGAAATTATTGGATTATACCTTGTCAAAGGCTTGAGAGTAACCCAATATATCAATGTTTATTGATGAGTAATATCTCGACAAGTCGATTCACTGTTATTCTTAAATTTGATTGCTCACATCAAACAAAAAATGGACTATCACTCACTTCTTGGTTATAAAATCGCATAAAATCCAGCATAGATCCTATTAGAATCTATTATTTATTACTCATATACACGATTTTGATGATTTTTTCACTCAAAAGACTGTATTCTACCCGTCTTAACTGATAAAATCTTGCGCCATCACAACGAAACAAGTGTCGCGTACAACGACGCTAATTTTGTATAAATCCATTGACAAACTTAGGTTGAAAAGGCATATTCCTTCACCTTTGTATTTGTCCTCGCTAGAATATATTTGGGAGTTGGAACTTGGCTAATATCAAATCAGCTAAGAAACGTGCGGTTCAGTCTGAAAAGCGTCGTCAGCACAACGCAAGCCGTCGTTCTATGATGCGTACTTACATCAAAAAAGTATACGCAGCAGTTGCTTCAGGTGATAAAGAAGCAGCACAAAAAGCATTTAATGACATGCAACCAATTGTTGACCGTCAGGCAACTAAAGGCTTAATTCACAAGAATAAAGCTGCTCGTCATAAAGCTAATCTGCAAGCACAAATCAAAGCAATGTAATATTGCTTTCTTGTGTTATAAAAAACCGGCTTATGCCGGTTTTTTATTTTCTGCTTTTTAATCACAACCCACTTATGGGTTTGCAACACTCTTCTTGTCTCCATTAAAGAGTTCTGAAAAGTCAGTATTACAAACACGTTGAACGGCTGGATGTTGGATCATTCGCTCTGCAAAAATCGCGTAGTACTCTTCTTTTACCGTATCAAGCATCCCAATCTCTTCGATATTACTATGAGCAAAAGTTTCATCGGTATACAGTGACGGCGCTACAAAGATAGCATTATAATTTAGGCCAAATGCTTTCATTAATGCCGCATCATCAAATTCACCCAGTATTTCCACTTGAAGATTTTTGTTACGTATCCATGTTAATAAATGGCGACCTAACATATATCGACGGCCAGGAATGAGGAGCTTTCGCTCTTCTAAACATTCAGGAAACGGTTTTTCAGGAAGAGGATGACTGCAAAAAAAGCTCATATTACATTCGCCAAGCTTTACAGAGAACAGACCTTCTTGTTGTGACGAATCCACAGGGCAATCGGATAGGATCATATCCAGCTTATGCTGACTTAATTGTTCGAGTAATAGTTCATGAGTCGATTCAAAACAGCGCAGGTGGATTTGCTCATTATCAATGACGGCCGTTTCTAATACTCGACTGACTAATTGTTTAGATAATGCATCCGCAACACCAACATCAAACAACAAGTTCGATTCACGACTGTAGTTGACGATATCCAGCATTTCTTGGCTGAGCATAAACATTTTATCGGCATAACGAAAAATGAGCTGCCCCAGCTCTGAAGGAACTAGCCCCCTTCCTTGGCGTTTAAATAGCTTGCCACCTAATCTTTCTTCTAATGCTTTAATTTGCCCTGTAATTGTCTGAGGCGTCAGATACAGCGCTTGCGCTGCACCCACAACAGAGCCTTCTTTACACACATGCCAAAAATAATAAAGATGGTTAAAATTGAGATGTGACACCCGCATAGTTATCTTCCTTTCAACTCCTGTGCTTCAAACACAGACTATGTAATAACGCATTAGTTTGCGATTGGCTTTCCTTGCATCCAATCCTCATAAAAACACCTACGGCACAATACATTGTATTGCACCGTAGGTTTAAATATATAGCTCGGTATTTATTGTGTTGAGAAACTCAAATCCGTAATAAATTTCCCTATATTGACTTCGTTTTTAACTTCGGCAAAACTGAGCGAAGCAACAAATATCCCACAACAGCGGCTACCGTTGAACCTACTAAAATACCAAGCTTAGCGTAGGTATTATAAGTTTCATCCGCACCATCGAATGCTAATCCTGCGATAAAGATAGACATAGTAAAACCGATACCACATAGCACAGACACTGCAAATATTTGTTTAAGATTAATCGCATCTGGTAATTTTGCAATGCCTAGTTTTACCGAAACCCAACTAAAGAGGAAAATTCCAATCGGCTTACCTAAAAATAGACCTAACGCGATACCTAACGGTAAGGCAGACAACATGCCATCAAGCGTTACGCCATTTAAAGAAACCCCTGCGTTACTAAATGCGAACAGCGGTAAAATAAAATAGGCAACCCAAGGGTGCAACACATGTTCTAATTCTTCAGAAGGAGAATCCCCTTCTTTATTTCTTAATGGGATAAGAAATCCAACAATCACACCTGCAATCGTTGCATGAATACCTGATTTTAAAATACATACCCATAAGATGAACCCAAGAATTAAATAAGCAGCCGTATTACCCACTTTACGCCAGTTCATGACCCCCAGAGCAATCACTATCAAACCCGCCAAAGCAAGAGGTATTAGTGCAATACTCTTTGAATAAAAGAGCGCAATAATAACGATTACACCTAAGTCATCAATAATAGCTAATGCTAATAAGAAGACTTTTAACTCAACAGGAACACGCTTACCAAGTAGCGCCATGACGCCCAATGCAAAAGCAATGTCTGTTGCAGCTGGAATTGCCCACCCCTGCTGTCCAATGGCATCAGTACTATTGAACATCAAATAAACCAATGCCGGAGCTAACATGCCCCCCACTGCGGCTATCGCAGGGAAAATAGCTCTATCACGCTGAGCCAAAGAACCTTCTTTTAATTCACGTTTAACTTCTAATCCTACCACTAAGAAAAAGATCGCCATTAAGGCATCGTTTACCCAAAGTAATAATGGCTTATCAAGTTCGAATGCACCGAATTTGATCATAATAGGAATAGATAAAAACTCATTATACAAAGCACTTAGAGGTGTATTCGCCATAATCAATGCGATAATAGCAGCAATAATCAGAAGAATACCGCCTGATGCCTCTAATCTCAAAAATTGTCTAATAATTGCCGTCATAATATTAACCTCGAAATCTCTAATCTTGTTAATAATATGCTAATCATGGATTCGTAAAAAACAGATTATTTATGGATAATAACTCGGATTATTCGATTAATTAAAGAAATATCAAGAAAAACAGGATAAATAATATCAATTTATCAACATGTTCCCTCAATGATATAAAAAGTGGAATAATTTAAATAATTAAAATCAACATATTGAATAAAAAGATTATTTTTTATAAATCAGTAAAAACAAGCCTCTTTTTTGATAATTACCCACAATCAATAAAATAGCTCAAACGTATCAATTTTCATTACTGAAAATAATCTAGCTCTGTTTCCTCACGCTTTAAATGATCTCAGATGATAAAAAATAGTGACGTATTCACTCTTTAACCACTGTGCTATTGTTTTATAAAAAATTAATCTTTCTATATTAAGGTTTCTAGCAATATGTCGATTACTGTTTTTATTGCCGTTTTATTTGCCGCTATCTTTCATGCATGTTGGAACGCATTGGTTAAAGTAGGCAGTGATCGATTTTTAGGGATCTCGTTACTGACTTTCTTTTCTGGTGTTGTAACACTACCTGCCCTGTTTTGGGTTGGGCTACCTGATGTTGGTGCATGGAAATGGCTTGCCCTTTCTGTTTTATTCCATGTTGGTTATACACTCTCTTTAAGCCGTTGTTATACCTTGGCTGATTTTAATCAGGTTTATCCTATCTCTCGCGGTAGTGCACCATTAATGACCGCTTTTCTTGGCTTCTTTCTCTTCCATGAAACACTACCAATAGCTGGCTTGCTAGGTATTTTATTTATCATTTTAGGTATTATCCTTATCTCACGCAGTAGGAAAATAGCAGAGTTTAATTTACGTAAAGATGCACTCTTTTTTGCGCTGCTTACCGCATTATTTACCGCAAGCTATACCCTATCTGATGGTAATGGCTCTCGTGTAGGTGAAACACCTTTTGCTTATATTTTATGGCTCTTCTTTTTAAATGGTGTTGCAATGTATTTACTTGCTTGGCTGCGTTATCGTCAACATTTAAAAGCCAAAATAAAAGATTATTGGAAACCCGCATTTTGGGGGGGGATCATGCAATTGGTAAGCTATGGCATTGTGATATGGGCAATGAGTCATGCTTCAATCGTACTTGTGGCTGCTTTAAGAGAAACCAGCGTGTTATTTGCCATGATCTTATCTGTCTATCTGTTAAAAGAGCAATTTAACCGTAAACAGCTATTGGCGTGTTTAGTGATTTTAGCGGGTATTGTTGCTATCAAGATAGGATAAATATGAAATACCCTTCAAATAAAAAAGCCTGATGACAGTCTTTATCATCAGGCTTTTTTGAAGGTGATAAGAAAAATTATTTGGTTAAATCATCAAAGAATTTTTTCACGCCATCTAAGAAACTTTTAGAGCGAGGAGTGTTTTTCTCTCCACTCTTGCCACCGAATGATTCACCCAGTTGTTGCATTAACTCTTTTTGTTTCTCATTGAGTTTAACAGGTGTTTCAACTACAACGCGACACATTAAGTCACCAATACTGCTACTGCGTACTGATTTAACACCTTTGCCTTTCATGCGGAACATTTTACCAGTTTGTGTTTCTGCTGGAATTTTAAGTTTCACACGGCCGTCAAGTGTCGGGACTTCAATTTCACCGCCCAAAGCAGCAATAGCGAAGTTAATAGGGACTTCACAGTAAAGGTTATTGCCATCACGTTCAAAAATATGATGCTGGCGAACATGAACCTGTACGTATAAATCGCCTGCTGGTGCACCGTTTTCACCGGCTTCACCTTCGCCGCTTAAGCGAATACGGTCGCCTGTATCAACACCGGCTGGAATTTTGACAGACAGCGTTTTAGAGCGTTCAACACGACCATCACCATGACATTTAGAGCAAGGCTCTTTAATCACTTTACCGCGACCATGACAAGTTGGGCATGCCTGCTGTACAGTGAAGAAACCTTGACGTAAATGAACCTGACCAGCACCATGACAAGTAGAACATGTTTCTGCTGATGTGCCTTCTTTAGCACCGCTACCATGGCATTTGTCACATGTTTCTAGTGTAGGTATACGAATTTCTTTAGCAACACCACGAACTGCTTCTTCAAGCGTTAGATCCATGTTGTATTGTAAGTCAGAACCACGCGCTGCGCGTTGTTGACGGCGACCACCACCAAAAATATCGCCAAATACATCACCAAAGATATCACCAAAGTCAGCGCCACCACCGAAGCCGCCACCACCTTGACCACCAAACCCACCTTGTTCAAATGCCGCATGACCATATTGATCATAAGCAGCACGCTTTTGAGTATCACTTAAGATCTCATAGGCTTCTTTGATTTCTTTGAATTTTGCTTCTGACTCTTTATCACCTTGATTTCGGTCTGGGTGATATTTCATTGCTAAACGCTTATATGCACGTTTAATTTCTTTTTCGTCGGCAGTTTTACTTAAACCGAGTACTTCGTAAAAATCTCTTTTCGCCATTCTAGATTACCCTTGACATAAGCACACGGGCGTTGAGTTTCCTCGACGCCCGTGTTCGGTATCAGTAACTATTCACAGGTGAGTTACCGCGGCCCGTTAAGGGCATTATTTCTTGTCTTTGCCGTCAACTTCTTCAAATTCTGCATCGACAACGTCGTCATCTTTCTTTGCACTTGCATCAGCACCTGCAGTATTACCTGCTGCGCCAGCTTGAGCTTGTTGTTGTGCGATTTCTAGCAGTTTTTCAGAAGCTTCAACTAATGTTTTAATTTTTGCTTCAATAGCGTCTTTATCTTCGCCTTTAGAAGCAATTTCTAACTCGCTTACCGCTTTTTCGATAGCTTCTTTATCGTTCGCTGGTAATTTATCGCCCGCTTCTTCAATTTGTTTACGAGTACCGTGAACTAATTGGTCAGCTTGGTTACGAGTTTGTACTAATTCTTCAAACTTACGGTCAGCTTCTGCGTTTGCTTCTGCATCACGAACCATTTTTTGGATTTCATCTTCATTTAAACCAGAAGAAGCTTTGATTGTGATATTTTGCTCACGGCCACTGTTTTTATCTTTCGCTGATACATGCAGAATACCATCAGCATCGATATCAAAAGTAACTTCGATTTGTGGCATACCGCGTGGTGCTGCTTGAATACCATCTAAGTTAAACTGACCCAGTGATTTGTTATCACTTGCACGTTTACGTTCACCCTGTAATACGTGAATAGTTACAGCAGATTGGTTATCTTCTGCGGTAGAGAACACTTGGCTATGTTTAGTTGGGATTGTGGTATTTTTTCCGATCAGGGAAGTCATTACACCCCCCATTGTTTCGATACCTAAAGACAGTGGTGTTACGTCAAGTAACAGAACGTCTTTAACATCACCTGCTAATACACCACCTTGAACAGCCGCACCCATTGCAACAGCTTCATCTGGGTTAACGTCTTTACGTGGCTCTTTACCAAAGAAATCAGCAACGGTTTTTTGAACCATTGGCATACGAGTTTGACCACCAACCAGAATGACATCGTTAATTTCGCTAACTTTCAGACCAGCATCTTCTAATGCAACACGTACTGGTTCCATTGAACGTTTAACTAAATCTTCTACTAAAGATTCCAGTTTTGCACGAGTAACTTTGATATTTAAGTGTTTAGGGCCAGTCGCATCTGCAGTGACATATGGCAAGTTAACATCTGTTTGTTGTGCAGAAGATAATTCAATTTTCGCTTTTTCTGCTGCTTCTTTCAGACGTTGCATTGCTAATGGATCGTTACGCAGATCAATGCCTTGCTCTTTCTTAAATTCATCAACTAAGTAGTTAATTAAACGGCTATCAAAGTCTTCACCACCTAAGTGAGTATCACCATTGGTTGACAGAACTTCATAGGTTTTTTCACCATCGACTTCATCAATTTCGATGATAGAGATATCGAATGTACCACCACCTAAGTCGTAAACTGCGATAGTACGGTTGCCCACTTCACGATCTAAACCGTAAGCCAGAGCAGCCGCTGTTGGTTCGTTAATAATACGTTTAACTTCAAGACCTGCGATACGACCCGCATCTTTAGTTGCTTGACGTTGAGCATCGTTAAAGTAAGCAGGAACAGTAATAACTGCTTCAGTAACAGCTTCACCTAAATAGTCTTCTGCTGTTTTCTTCATTTTTTTCAGTACTTCAGCAGATACTTGTGGTGGAGCCATTTTTTCATTACGTTCTTCAATCCAAGCATCACCGTTATCAGCTTTTACAATTTTGTAAGGCATGATAGCGACGTCACGCTGAACTTCATCATCTTCAAAACGACGACCAATTAAACGTTTGATGGCAAATAAAGTATTTTGTGGGTTAGTCACAGCCTGACGTTTTGCAGGTTGACCAACTAAGATTTCACCATCTTGTGCATAAGCAACGATTGAAGGAGTAGTACGATCGCCCTCACTGTTTTCGATAACCCGGGCATTTTTGCCATCCATTACAGCAACACAAGAGTTAGTTGTACCCAGGTCAATACCAATAATTTTACCCATTTAAACGCCTCCAAAGAGAATTCTTTATCAATTTGACTACCAATCTATATGCGGATGAATATTCATTTTTCAAGTCACAAATTAATAGACTTAACAACATCATCTCGAAGCGGATATAAAATCAACGCAACTCAATAGTGGTAATTGCAGTTGAAAAGAAGATGGGGTCATAAATACATTCATCAAGGGGAATAATGAAAAAAAATGCGAAAAATGCGAAAAATTTGTGTCTGAGAATAAAAAAAGGAACAAAAACTGTTATTTTTCATAATGTTAGAGAATCTGCAAATAGCATTATGATTTATCTGAAATATTTTTTTAAGACTAGGCTTAAAATAAGTTTATAATCAATTGAAAAATAACATTTTTTAATTTTTATAATAAAAATATCAAATAAATATAAGGTTACCTTTGCATTATCTAAACTGGGTCAGAACATTTCCTAGCCAGAAGTGTGATGACAAAAATAACCTCTTACATTATTTATGCTGAAGTAGAACGGCGTGCTGATTTAGGTCTAAAAGCAGCAACAATAGCTTCATTTGTTTCGACATAAGGGCCATCAAGCAGTTGAATACAGTATGGTACACTAGCAAAAATACCACTAACAATTACATTGCCGTCATTATCTTTTAACCCTTCCAGTGTTTCTGCTATGGCTTTAGGTTGCCCCGGCAGATTTAGAATTAACGCTTGGTTACGGATAACACCAACTTGGCGAGATAAAATAGCCGTAGGCACAAATTTCAGACTAATTTGGCGCATTTGTTCACCAAAGCCGGGCATTTCTCTGTCTGCAATAGCCAATGTAGCATCAGGAGTGACATCACGGCGAGCAGGCCCGGTTCCCCCTGTTGTTAACACTAGATGACAGCCAACTTCATCAACAAGCTCACACAGTGTTTGTTCAATCATGAGTTGTTCGTCAGGAATTAAACGTGATTCGATATGAAAAGGCGTTGTTAATGCAGCTTTTAGCCAAGCTTCTAAAGCAGGTAAGCCTTTATCTTCATAAACCCCACTTGATGCGCGATCAGAAACAGAAACTAACCCTATGCGTAATTCGTTCATATCAAACCTCAATTAATCAATAACCATCTAACTTGCGCGCAGATATTACCATGAGAACACAAGAGAATTAAAAGGAATCTCAATATATTACTGATATTTAATATTTGATTATTGAGAAGAGATAATAAAGAAATGATAACAATTTATTTTTATTTAGCTTTAACTAAAAATAAGAAAGGGAGCATAAGCTCCCTTTCTTTAATCTTGAATAATATTACTCATCAATATATTTAGCAATATAAGAAGCTGCCAATTTTTTTGCTTCAGCTAATTGTGCTGCATTTAATGCACGAGCAGTACGTTTTAACATAGCTTCATCACCATCGCCATTTTCAACAGCAACAGAGAACCATGCATAAGCTTCTTTCAGATCGCGTTTAACGCCTTTACCATAGTAATAGTTTAAAGCTAAGTTATTTTGTGCCAGACCATTACCTTGCACAGCTGATTTTCTATACCATTCAACCGCTTTACGCGCGTCTTTAGCAACGCCATCACCTTCATCGTACATTACGCCTAAGTTATTTTGCGCATCACGATTACCTTGGTTTGCTGCTTTGGTATACCAGAAAACTGCTTTAGTACCATTACGTTCTACACCTTCACCGTCATCATAAGAAACAGCAAGGTTATATTGTGCGTCAGCATGGCCTTGTTCTGCTGCTTTGGTATACCAAACTACTGCTTTTTCATGATCTTGTGCTACACCGATACCTTCATCATAAGAGATACCAAGGTTGTATTGTGCATCACTATCACCTTGATCACCGGCTTTAGTATACCAATACACTGCTTTCTCATGATCTTGCTCTACGCCATCACCATCATCGTAAGAAACAGCAAGATTGTATTGGGCTAAAGAGACACCTTGAACAGCCGCTTTGTTATACCAATAAACTGCTTTTTCTGCATCACGGTCGATATCATCACTCATGTCATACATAAGTGCTAAATTTAACTGTGCTTCAGCGTGACCTTGCTCTGCCGCTTTGGTATACCACTCCAGTGCTTTTTGTGCATCCTGCTCAACACCTTCGCCGTTCTCATATTTTATGCCCAATTGATACTGAGATGCTGAATTTCCACTTTCAGCACTTTTTTCAATTGCAGGCAAAGAGAATGCGGTTTTGCTTTCTGCCATTGCAACGCCACTAAAAAATAACGATGCAAGTACCGTTGCCAAGACAATCTTTTTCATAATTCACCAATAATAAATAGAGTATTTTAATAATATATTTTTATAATTATTACCAGATAAATAATATATTCCAATCAATTTAATCTTAAAATTTACTTAAATGTTATTTTGAGAGAAAAAAAATGAAAATACCCACCTGTATAAGATGGGTATTTAAGATTTTTATAAGAATTTAACGACGAATTATAATAAATCCGCAATCATTTTCTCTAATTTTTCCTGATCGACAGCAAATTTACGAATACCGTCAGATAATTTATCTACTGCCATTGGGTCAGCATTGTGATCCCAATAGAATTGAGCTTCAGTGATAGCTTCTGGACGCGCTTTCACTTCGCCTTTGTAAGATAATTTATGTTCAACTTCACCTTCAGCTTCTGATAATTCTTTTAACAGTGCTGGAGCAATAGTCAGACGATCACAACCAGCTAATTCTAAAATCTCACCGATATTACGGAAGCTTGCGCCCATAACAACAGTGTTATAACCGTGTTGTTTGTAATAGTTATAGATTTCAGTAACAGAAATCACACCTGGATCTTCAGCAGGAGCAAATTCTTTTTTATCTGTATTGGCTTTATACCAATCCATGATACGACCAACAAATGGAGAAATCAGGTAAACACCTGCTTCAGCACATGCACGCGCTTGAGCGAAAGAGAACAGTAAAGTCAGGTTACAGTTGATACCTTCTTTTTCTAATTGCTCTGCAGCACGGATACCCTGCCAAGTAGATGCTAATTTGATAAGAATACGGTCGTTACTGATACCGGCATCATTATAAAGTTTCATTAGATGACGTGCTTTTTCGATACACGCTTGTGTGTCGTAAGAAAGACGTGCATCAACTTCTGTTGAAATACGACCAGGGATCAGTTTTAAAATTTCTAAACCGATATTTACTGCCAGTTTGTCGCAAGCATCAACGATTTGTTGTTCACGAGAATCGCTTTGTGAACGAGCCCATTCAATCGCTTCATCAATTAATTTACGATATTCAGGAATTTGAGCTGCATTTAAAATTAAAGATGGGTTGGTAGTTGCGTCTTGTGGCTGATACAGTTTCATTGCTGCGATGTCACCAGTGTCAGCAACAACAGTTGTCAGCTTACGCAAAGAAGTCAATTTGTTGGTCATTTTGTTTATCTCATCTACTAGGTAAATCTGTTTGCAGTCACCTGCGGATATCTATTGATAATAACATGGACTGCTCACACTACAAGACGCTTAGATTCATACAAAGCAATTATTTGAATGCCAAACGTTTTCGCAAAACAAAAGCGGAAAAAAACAGAAGATAATCACAGGCTGAATCGTTTAAATTGTCGAATTTTACGACAAATACGAGAAACCATTGTTTTTTCCTATTACTATAATTTAGTCTTTAATCGAAAGAATTTGCTATATTTGGTCAACATTCAAATAACGTATCGAGGGAATTATGCTAATCACCATTTCACCAGCAAAAACACTGGATTTCGAATCGCCTTTAGCAACAACGCACTTCACCCAACCTGAATTGCTAAAATATTCCCAACAACTTATCGAAGAATGTCGAAAATTATCGTCCAGCGACATCGCTAGCTTAATGAAAATAAGCGATAAACTCGCAGGATTAAATGCTGCTCGTTTTGGTGAATGGCAACCTAATTTCACACCAGAGAATGCACGCCAAGCTATTTTGGCATTTAAAGGTGATGTTTATACCGGAATGCAAGCTGAACTTTTTTCTGAAGATGATTTTCAATTTGCACAACAGCATTTACGTATGCTTTCTGGCTTATATGGTGTGCTTCGCCCTCTTGATTTAATGCAACCTTATCGCCTTGAAATGGGAATAAAGCTAAAAAATAATAAAGGAAGCGATTTATACCAATTTTGGGGAAATACCATTACAGAAGCGTTAAACAAAGCACTTGAACAACAAGGTGATAATATTCTTATTAATTTAGCATCTGATGAGTATTTTAAATCAGTTAACCCGAAGAAACTCAATGCTGAAATTGTTAAGCCTGTCTTCCTTGATGAAAAAAATGGCAAATATAAAGTTATCAGTTTCTACGCTAAAAAAGCTCGTGGATTAATGAGCCGTTTTATTATTCAAGAAAAACTGACCAACAAAGCACAACTTAAAGAGTTTGATCTTGAAGACTATCAGTTTAATTCAGCAGAATCAGAGGGCAATACCCTAGTATTTAAACGTACAGAATCTATGGCTAAATAGATATCGTTTGATGAAACGATCAATGATGAAATAGCCCTTGAATAAGGGCTATTTTTTAATTGTTAATATTCCCAATACTTTACTACCACGGGTAATGGCGACCATGCTGATGGTGAAGTAAATTCACTACCTTGCATTATTGTTAATTCTTGCTCATTAAACTGTGCCATTTCTTGAATAATTGCAGCAAGAGATTGCGCTGAAAGTACACTTTGTTTCTCAATAATAGAAACCGTTTTATCTGCTTCATCTTGTGGTCTCTTTACAGTTAAAACAAACTGATTATCCTGCGTTTTATACTGCATATCATCATCTACTTGAGAAGCAATAAGCTTATCGTGTTCTGATAATCCTGAAATAAAAAGGTGGCTACTGCTCCCTTCATCATAAATAGTTACTTCACCATGGCGCTTGTTCACAATATAAACATTATGGCCCACGCCACCACTTAAATAGTCATCACCAAATTCTGAAATTAATAAGTCATTTCCGCTTCCAGCATTGAGGTTATCATTTCCCTCCCCTGCAATTAAAATATGATGTCCGTGGTTAACGACAATATGATCATCCCCCTTTCCACCATTAATCACCGAACTATTTTTATTACGATTAACAACAATATCATTCCCTTCCATTGGCTCAATTATGGATAATAAATCAACCGCCTGATTTGATTGTTTTTGAGAGGCAAGCGAATAAAATGGCGAGTGAGAAAGAGAATATGTAGACAATGTCTCTCTATTTAAGGTAAGTGATTCAGGGATCATAAGCACATCATCTTCTGCTGTTATCGTTAAATTCAGATCTGTAATAGGAACAAGTAAACGTTGCCGACTCTCTTTTGTAGGAAGAGTGAAAACTGTATTATCTTTATCAATAAAGCGAATCTGCATTCCTGATCCCCAAATAGCATTAATATGAGGGGGTTCAAAAACAAGCTTTAAGTGAATATCTGGATGATAACGATGTGATAGAACATTATTATAAAACACTAAATCAAAACCGCTCACATCAGATAAAAAGAAATGACTGGTATCATGATGAGATAGTTTTTCACTATTGTCAGGGAATAAAATATTAATTTTGTCACTTTTGTCGGAAGCTAAAAATGTTTCAATTTGATAACTGTCATTACCTGAGCTGAGTGTAACAAGCGAATTTTTTGTAATGCCAAAATAATAATTATCTTGAAAATTACCCTGAAGACCAAACCGTAAATTTTTTCCCGAAGAAAATCCACTATATTTTAGTTGTGGTGATAAGCTAATTTTTTTAGTTTTATTCGAGTATGAAAGCGATAAAAAACTACTGTTGTCATTAAGATATAATGATTGAAGATTTTCTTCAGTATTATTATATTTATCTAAATAACTAAAATCATATAACACATCATTTTCAATAGTTTTACTTTCGTTTGCCGTTAATATAAAACCATCCATTGTTGTCAAAGTATATCGATGAGCTAATAAATTATTTTCTTTGCTACTATACACATTTCTCAGCGTCATTAAATGATAAATCGATTCATTATATTTATTACCATCATTCACTTTAATATAAAAAACAATATCTTTTCCTTGACGATAGATAGAAGATATTTCATCAAAATAATAATTTAGTCTTACAACACTAGATTGTTCATCATTTTTTTCATTAATAATCGTTTCAAATTGAATATTATAATTATTTTCTAAAGAAGCTCTTAATATAAGATAGTTATCATTTCCATCACCACCTTCTGCATATCCCTCTTGTAAAACCAAAGTATCATTTCCGCCTAATCCATATAATAAATCAGCACCACCAACACCATCTAAGTAATTATCCTCTTGATTTCCATAAATAACATCATTACCCACTTCACTTCCTATAACATTTTCAACACTATCTAAATAAGCAATAACGTGCTGATCTTGTAATACAATATTAGGCATAGAATCAGTTAATTGCTTTGAATAAAGATAGTCATTTTCTTGATACAGAAAAAGCTTTGAATGAAAATTTTGACTGTTTGTTTGTTCTTCTGAATGCGTAAATTTGATGTAGTTATCTAATAAATTAACCTCATATCCTTGATATTTACTTGTCGTTTTTATAATACGAAGAGTATCGTTTCCTTCTCTACCATAAAAACGACTTGCATAAAGTGGAGATTCTGAGGTAAATAAATTAAATACATCATCTTTATTTCCTCCACTTAGCCTCTTAGTTCCATTATAGATATCAAAATTATTTTTAACGTTAGAAGGAGCAACAATAATATCATCACCATTATGAGTATTAAAATAAAAATCTTCGTTCTCGTCCCAACCAGATGAATAATATTTCCTATCCTGATTGGATTTAGTTAAATTTTCCATTACTTTATTTTCACCAAATAGCAGGATACTATTTTCTCTTGTTGTTTTTATTTTTCTAATAAAATCACCATCAACAATATTATCAAAAATAGGAGAGTCATCATCAGAAATAATATCTAGATTATAACGTTTTAATTCATCAACATAAAAATCCATATCAAAAATAAGCGTTTCATTCGTAGCAATAGCTTCTTTAGGAAGATAATATTTATACTCTGTCTTTTCTGCACGTAAATGATAAGAAAGCGAAGCTATTTTTTCTGCTTCTTCTTGATTTATATTTAATGATATTCGTTGAGAAATATATTCCCCCAAAGGATTTAAAATTGAATCTAATGTTTTCCCCATTAGATTGGGTACAACTTTATAATAATAATATTCTTGATAAATTTGTTTTTCATTAGTGTAAAAATAACGACTAAGATAAGATTGTTTTTTTATTTCCTCAAGATAACTGATCGCTTTTTTATCAATCATTGCTTCTAATTGTGTTTCTGTTTCTAAATAAATAATTTCATTTTTTTTATCAGGAATAAGATCACCCATTAAAAAGGCATAAAATCCATTATTAAGCTCTTCTAGAGGTATAAAATGAACTTTTGTTTTTGCTTCTTCGATAAGTCTTGCCGCATTATAAATTGAGGTTGCTAAAGCTATAACCGCGCCAGCAACAATACCAACAGGGCCAGCAACAGTAGAGCCTGCAAGCATCGCAATAGAAACACCTAATGTAACCAATCCCGAAACAACCGCTAAAGAGCCATTGACAATATAATCGATGCGTTGTTTTTCATTTGTACCAACTGAAATTCGGCTAAAGTTGTCGTAAGCATTATAAATATCGAATCCAATAGAAAGCACATTAAGCCCAATGCTAATTCTTGTGCTTATTTTATTGACGTATTCCAATGGGTTATGTCTATATTTTAGTAACCCTTTAGCTAAAGTAATTTCAATCATTTCAGAAAGGCCATTGTAAGCCATTTCAGACCACATAATGACTAGATTATTAATGATCTCTTTACGTTCTTTTGCGGCTAATAATGGGTCATTGAGCTGTTCGGCAAGCATAAATGTAGCGTTGATTGATTGCCACATACCAAACGTAATATTAGCGTAGCCAATTTTACTAATTATTTTCATATGCCGAGGAATATTTAACGAATTTTTCCTCAACGTACTCCAATCATTAATATCATAATTTTTACTACCTAGTTTAATGATTTCAGAGAGTCTTTTAGATGCCATTAAATAGTCAATTCTACTTGTATCATTAGAAAGTAGATGCTTAATTTTGTTTTTTTTATTATTTAATAAGGTTCTAAAAAGTGAAATGATTTTCTTATCTTCTTCACTACCAGAGAGTGAAAAAAAATAATCATTAAGATGATGAGGATCAAATATTAATTTTTCTTTCCATTTAGTCAGCGTATTTAATGAAATCGAATCTATATTTTTATTGTTTATTTTCGCACCGAGACTAATTAATAATTTTTTATCAAAAGGTATGTCATTTATTTTTACTATTTCTTTATTTTTATTAGAGGTAATATTACTCCTACTATCGAAGAAATCCAAGATATTTAAAGTACTTACTTTATTAAGTGCTTCAGCTGGTGAAGATACTTTAAGTCCCTTTTTATTAGTCTCTATATAGATAATACGTTGAAGTTTATCAATTAAATTTTTATAGCTTTTAAATGTAGAAATATTATCAAGTAATACTCGATATAAAATACCTTTTTTATTCCCATCGAAAAATGAATTAAGTAAACTCTTTGAAAATAGGCTTAGTTTTCTTATCAAGGTTGGGTTATCATAAATTGCATGAACCACTTCAATTGTTTTATTTGCTTTTTCAGCTAATGTCAGTGCTCCTTCTGATAAGGAATCCAACGATTGCCATTGCTGATATGTTATTTCCCCCATTAAATATTGATTAAATTTTTTATTAATCAATGGATCATGTATTATTTGTGTTAACTTATTCTCTATTTTTGTTTTACCTGAAACGTTAAAAAAAGCAGATAACTCATATTGATATTTTTTGTATGCATTATTTATTGAAATATCATTATTGATAAGTTTATCACTAAGTTCCTTTAGTTTTTGCCTATGCTGTTTGACATTCATATTATCAACTTTATTAATGATAGAACCGAGTTGAAAAATATTAATATCATAATGATTAATTTTAATATAATCAAAGATGTCTGATACTGTTATTTTATCTGAACAGTCATAAATAACAGTTCTAATATCTTTTTTGTAGCCTAGTTTAAACTCTTTATTATTGCGATAATTAGGATATTTTTCAGAAACGAATTGGTATAATTCCTTAGTTAACTTTTTACTTTCTTCTTTTATTTTTTCATTAAATGAAATAGGTTTTATATTATTATATTCCATCACAGAAGTAATTACATCTGATAACGCTATATTTGCAAGTAAAGGTTTATCTATATATTTTCGTTCGATAAAAGGTTTAACAATTACGCTATCCTTTGATAGAGATAATCTATTATCAATTACTTGATAAATAGGTATATTGAGTCGCTGAGCAATACCCTCAATAAAAAAATCACCATATTGATAACTTAATAACTTCTCTTTTTTAGCAAAAACAATTGTTTTTTCATTAAAAAATTGATTTTTTAAAATGATATCATGTAATTTTTCCACTTCATTTTTCTGTCTAATAGCATCTTGATTAAAAAAGCATTTATCACTATTTCCTACAACTGTAATTCGTATTCTATTTTTTAGACAATAGTCTATAAAATTATTTATTTCTGGTTTATTCTTTAAATAAAAGGCTAACTCTTCACTTTTAATACCATTATAAAAATAATTTGTAATATCATCTTGATAAAATGAATCTATATTATCAGCAATAATATTGTCTATCATTTTATCAGTAAATATTGCATTCTCAGAAAATAGAAAATTAAAATTTTCCTTGCTATCATCAAATAATAAATAGCTACAATCTATCTCATTCTTATTTTTATTTAATGATTTATCTAAAAGAGCACTAGGATCATCTTCATTAAGGTAGAAATTATTTGGATGATAATCATAATTTTTTTCACGATAGTTACTAAGAAAATAATCCTCTAACTGGGCTATTTCGTGAGTAATCATTTTATTTGTAAATTGCTGATTTGCAAAAAAGTCAAAATACAAATCATGATAAGAACTTAAATGCTCTTTTCTTTTCAAGTCTATTTTATTTTCAATAAAAACGAGTAGTTTATTTATATTTTCATGATCTTTATATTCTGATAATTTTTTATAGTTCTCTTTTAAATGTAACTTATTTCTATCTTCAATTAGTAATGTATTTTTTAATTCCGAAATATCAATCCCTTTAATTACCTCATTCAAGTACTGATAATCTCCTTTAAATTCAATAGTATAATCATACCCATCTATACCTGCACTTCTATTTTTATCTAATAATAAATAAGGGCTTTCAATAATATTATTATAAATAAAATTACTGATACCCTTTTTCCCTTCATTAATTTCATTAATCATTAATTGATAAAATTTGGCAGCAACTGAACTATTTTTTTCAGATAATACAATTAAATTATCTTTTCCATAGATTAATTCATCATAAAATAGTTTATTCTCTAATTTTTCTTTTACTTTATTTAATACATTAACAATTGATATATTTTTATTCTCTTTATTAAAATTCTCTATTTTGTTAATAAGAGAAAAACTTGCTACTAATTTGTCAAAGTATATATTTCCTTTTAATACATCAATTAAAGAAGTTATTTCATTTAATAATTTTGTTTTATTTCCTTTTAATAAATAACTATTAATCTTAATCAACTCACTGTAATATATATCATTAAATTCAATATAACCCTTATCTTTCCTTATTTCTTGAAAAGAATCAAATGTAGCTTCTTGAATACTAATATCACCATTATCGCTTTTATTTAAGATAATCTTACTGGCTTTATCGTTTTTTATTATCTGAGAAAGGTAATTTTTTATTAAATAAATCCCTTCATCGACATTTGAATCTTTTACAATAACTTCTATAATTTTGTTATCTCTGTTAAGCTCAACAATAAGATCTCGCTGCTCATTATAATGAATAATGCGTCCTGTAATGTTGTCATTGAAAGGCAATGAAAAACCTATTTTCTTTATATTTTCAGCAATACCTTTATTTATCTCTGTATTATTATAATCCCAAACACTTTGGTAATTTGAAATTTCACTTTTTTTATATTCATCGAAAATAATATATTTTTCATTATTAACTTCATGTGGACCATAAAAATCCATTTTATTCTCTAATACTTCATTTATAGGTTTAATACTAGAATATTCTAACAATTCACTATTAGAATCAAACAAAGAAAATTTATAATTATTTTCAGAGTATTTTTTATATGAAATAGCAATAGCATGATCTTTAAACCCAATAATAGCGTAATAGTCATCATTATTTTTCATAATATATTCTAAGTATTCATTAATTTTATTTTTATCAAATACTATTTTTTCTACATGTGATCCTTTTAATCCTCGACTCTCTAATATTTGGCTATATTCAATTGATTTTATTGAATCAAAAATAAAATATTGTACTTTTTTATTTAATCTTTCCATTTGGAAATGTTGAGAAAATATAATATTTTTTATTTCTTTGATTAGATTTAATACTTCATACTCTTGTATACTACTAAATAAAATAGAATCAAGTTTATCAACTATAGTTTCTTTTTCACTTTGATAAGAACGTATATTTTCTTTTAACCAGAATAAGTATTTATTACCTCCTTCTAAACCGCCATTTCTAACTTCAACTAAATAATTTAAACTCAATCCATAACATAATCCAGCTAAATTATGAATATGGCTAAAATCATAATTAGTTTCTGTTGAAGTAATTAAATTAACTCTGCTCATTACTCTTTCTAAAGGTTTTAATAAATCAATATATTGTGAGAACTTTTTTATAATATTATTTTTTATTTTAGTAATGAACCAACCCGTACCCACTTTGTAAAGTAAATGTTCTCCACTTTCTATTATCTGATTATATTTAGATTTTGCAATTGTAAATGCTTCTTCTATATCACCAACATAAATATGTAATACCTTTTCTGTATTTTCTAATTTATCTCTGATAATAAAAATATTTTTATATGAATAACTTTCATTTAGTTCAATAGAAATGTATTCATTAACACTTATTTGTTTCTTTTTCTTAATGTCATTAATTATCTCCCTAATAATATCTTTATTATTTACCTTCCAACTTTCCGTATTATTAAAGTAGCTAACATATTCTTTCCTATTATAAAAACGATAATATAAAAAATCACTATTACTATTATCACTTATAAGATTATAAATTTTATTTATTAATTCATTTTTATTATAAAAAAATTTAGCATATCCATCAAAATTAATAATTTTAAAATCATTATTTTCACTATCTATTTGTATAAATAACTTATTATTTTCAAACTCCAAATAGTAATCACCAGATAAATTATTCTGAATTAATAGTTTCAATCGTTCTTTTTGAATTTTACTGGGTTCTCTACTTGCTAATTTAGCACTATTAAAAAACAAGGTTTCTATACTTGAATTGATTTCTTTCCTAATAAAATCAATATCTTTCGTAAAATCATTTTTATAGTACAGCAAAAAATTATTATCTATTTTTTCTAAGAATTCATTTGCAGCATATTCATTTTTAGAAATAAAAATAGAAATATAATTCTCAGTTAATATTCTTTTTATAGAATTTATCTTGAAAAATAATTCAGACCTATTTTCTTTTATATGATTTTCTATTTTCAATACAATACTATTAATATTATCTTTAAACGTTACTTCTTTGAATCCATTCATATTTAATTTCCTTATTTCTAATTAATTTGCCTACTGGAAATAAAATATATAAATTTATTTTTATCTTTTTTAAATACTGATTTTCCTATTTTAGATAAAAAAATAGCCCAACATTTTGTTGAGCTATTTAATTAAATACATATCTAATTATTTAATACGGTTATTATTTGGGTGCTCGTTCAAGTAAAAATGCACGTAATTGAGCAAAATCAGCAGATAAGAAATGTGAGAGTAACTCTTTATCTGCACGCTCAGCAAGCTCTTTAGGTAATGGTAATTCACCACCTAAAATACGTTCAACGCTTTCTTTAAACTTCGCTGGATGAGCCGTTCCTAAAAATAAACCATATTCACCGTCTTGAAGTTCATCGCGCAGTAAACGATATGCAATTGCAGCGTGTGGTTCTGAAATATAGCCTTTCTTCGCAAGTTCACGTACTGTTTCTTCTGTTGTTTCATCACTCACTGAACCATGAGCAAGATCAGAAAGATCCCAACCTTTACGGCGATACAATTCTTCAATACGTGGCCAGTTATTTGGCTGGCTAACGTCCATTGCATTAGAAAGTGTTGCAACAGTACGATGAGGCTCCCATTTACCATTATCTAAATAGCGAGGAACAGTGTCATTCACGTTAGTTGCTGCAATAAAACGCTTAACCGGTAATCCCATTGATTTAGCCAATAAACCAGCCGTTAAATCACCAAAGTTACCGCTTGGCACTGAAATCACTAACTGTTCATGTTTTTCAGCTGGAATTTGAGCAACTGCTTCAAAGTAATAACAAATTTGAGCAAGTAATCGGCTGATATTAATAGAGTTTGCTGAGTTCAAATACATTGTTTTCTTTAAGAACTCATCATCAAAAGCTTGTTTTACTAATGATTGGCAAGCATCAAAGTCATCTTTAATTGCAACAGTGTGAATATTTTCACCTAATGTACAGAACAGTTTTTCCTGTAACGGGCTAATTTTGCCTTCAGGATAAAGAATAACAACTTGTACATTTTCTAATTTATAGAAAGCATGAGCAACAGCGGCCCCCGTGTCACCTGATGTTGCCGTTAAAATAGTCACTGGTTGGTTGCCAGCAACTTCTGACAACATTTGCGCCATAAAGCGACCACCAAAGTCTTTAAATGCCAGTGTTGGGCCATGGAAAAGCTCTAAACAACTCACATCATCTTCAACTTGAGTTACTGGTGCTGGGAATGTAAATGCTGTGCTAATACGTTTTACTAATATATCAGCAGGAATTTCATCACCAATAAAGGCCGTTAAAATACGGCTACTACGTGTTGCAAAATCAAGTGCTAATAATTCATCAATTTCAGCTTTAGAAAACGAAGGTAAGTCTTGTGGAAAAAAGAGCCCTTGCTGTTTACCCAAACCTTGTTTTACTGCTTGAGCAAAACTGACTTGCTCTTGATTATCTTTCAAATTATATAATTTCATGACTTACCCTATCTGTCTTGCGCCACGCGTATCTATACGGCAGATATGTACAAAGCCTTCACTGTTTTGTACGTAGTTTTGTTTCAGCCATTCGGCCATCTCTTGTGCGATTTCTAACGAATCACTAATCGTAAAAATAGTAGGCCCTGAGCCTGAAATGCCACAAGCTAATGCGCCTTTCTTCTGTGAAGCCTCTCTGGCTTTTTCAAACCCAGGAAGAAGTTGAGTGCGATAAGGCTCAGCAATCACATCTTGCATCAAATTAGCGGCTAATCCTGATTGCTGAGTATGACAAGCATGAATAAAGCCAGATAAATAACGACCGTGGTTAATAATGTCAGCTTTAGAGTATTGTTTTGGTAAAATCGCTCTAGCTTCTGCCGTAGAAACCTTAATCCCTGGATATGCCATAACCCAATACCAATCATCAAAAGTTGGTACAGACTGACAAATAGTGCCATTCTGTTCCAAAATAAGTTGTAACCCACCTAAATAACAAGGCGCAACATTATCATAGTGAACACTACCTGAAATACGTCCTTCAAGCTCCCCCATCATCAGCAACAATTGCCTTTCACCAAAAGGCTTTTGAGCAAATTCATTAAGCGCAACCAATGCCGCAACAACAGAACAAGCACTTGATCCTAAACCAGAACCAATTGGCATATTTTTCTCAAGTGTCATTGCAACAGGAAGTTCTTTGCCTAACTTCTCACAAAACAACTGCCAACATTGATACACAATATTTTGCTTAGGATCTGAAGGTAATTTGCTAACAAAGTGCCCTTTACTTTCAAGTGTAAATGCCGAAGCCGCTTCAACGGTGACACAGTCACCCAGTAATTGCCCATCAATAGGTGAAACTGCCACGCCAAGGACATCGAATCCGACACTCACGTTGCCTATTGATGCTGGTGCATAAACTTTAACCACGCTTAAACTCCCAATTTCCATGATAAGGTACGTAATACATCTGCAAATACCCCAGCAGCAGTAACATCATTACCAGCACCATATCCACGTAATACCAATGGAATAGGTTGATAGTAGCGAGTGTAAAAGGCTAAAGCATTTTCACCATTTTTCACTTTAAACAGAGGATCATTTGCATCAACTGCCATTATCTTAACTTGGCATTTACCTTCATTGATGATGCCAACATAACGTAATACCTTACCTGCTTTTTGTGCTTCTTCGACTTTAGCATCAAATTCAACATCAACTTGAGGTAAACGATTTAAGAAGCTTGCTACATCACCTGAGCTATCAAATGAAACAGGCAGTACAGGCTCTACATCGATATCACTTAGTTCTAATTTATAACCCGCTTCACGCGCTAAAATAAGCAGTTTACGCGCAACATCCATACCTGAAAGGTCATCACGAGGATCTGGCTCAGTAAAGCCTTTATCTTTTGCTGAAAGAGTTGCTTCAGATAAGCTTTTACCTTCATCTAATTGACCAAAAATGTAAGATAATGATCCTGAAAGAATACCATTAAATTGAACTAACTCATCGCCTGCATTTAGCAAGTTTTGTAAGTTCTCAATAACAGGTAAACCTGCACCTACGTTAGTGTCATATAAGAACTTACGGCGTGAAGCTTCCGCAGCCTGTCGAATTTGATAGTAATAATCCATCGACAACGTATTCGCTTTTTTGTTTGGTGTAACCACGTTAAAGCCATTTTGTAAGAAATTTGCGTATTGTTGCGCAATTTCTTCGTTTGATGTGCAATCAACGATCACTGGATTTAAGAAGTGGTACTCTTTTTCTAAACGAATAAGTTGGCTAAAGCTAAAAGGCTCTTTGGCTTCTTTTAAAGCTTGTTGCCAATTATTTAAATCAATACCTTGCATATCTGTCAGCATGGCTCTTGAGTTAGCAATGCCACATACTCGAAGATCGATATGCTTATTTTTCAACCATGCTTGTTGGCGATGGATCTGTTCAATTAACGCGCTGCCGACACCACCAACACCAACAATAAAGACTTCAACAATTTGATTGGTGTTGAAAAGCATTTGATGGCACAAACGCACAGCATTGGTTGCTGAATCATTAGCAATAACGGCTGAAATTGAGCGTTCTGAAGAACCTTGTGCAATAGCTACAATATTAATATTGCCACGAGTTAATGCAGAGAAGAAGCGCGCTGAAATCCCTTTTAAAGTACGCATACCATCACCGACAACAGAGATGATAGCGACGTTTTCCATGATATCTAATGGATCTAGTACACCATCTTTTAATTCTAAATAAAATTCATCTGATAATGCTTTTTGCGCTCTAATAAGTTCTTTTTGTGGCACACAAAAGCTGATGCTGTATTCAGAAGAAGATTGTGTAATCAGGACAACAGAAATACCCGCTCTCGACATAACAGAGAATACACGAGCAGCCATTCCCACCATACCTTTCATACCGGGGCCTGATACGTTGATCATCGCCATATTATTAAGGTTGGTGATCCCTTTAACGGGTGTACTATCGTCTTTTTGACCATCACCAATTAATGTACCCGGAGCATCTGGATTGCCTGTGTTTTTTATTAAACAAGGAATTTGGAATTGGGCGATAGGTGCAATTGTACGAGGGTGAAGTACTTTAGCACCAAAGTAAGAGAGTTCCATCGCTTCTTGATATGACATGCCTTTTAACAGGCGAGCATCAGGCACTAAACGAGGATCACAAGTATAAACACCGTCAACATCTGTCCAAATTTCACAACACTCTGCACGTAAGCAAGCAGCTAATACAGCAGCGGAGTAGTCAGAACCATTACGGCCTAATACCACGAGTTCATTTTTCTCATTACCCGCAGTAAAACCTGCCATTAAAATCATATCGTCTTTTGCGATATTGAGTTCTAAGATGCGGCGTGTAGATTCAGGAATATCAACAGTAGATTCTAAATAATGACCTTGCGCGAGCAAATTTTTGACTGGATCGATTACAGTGACATTGTAGCCACGAGCCTGTAAAACAGATTCCATAATGGCGATAGAAAGCTTTTCACCACGACAAATCATCGCTGCATTGATGCTATCAGGGCATTGTCCTAATAAAGAGATCCCATGAAGAATATGTTTGATCTCTGCAAATTCACGCTCAACTTTGTCTTTTAAGCGTTCATAATCAAAACCAGGCTGTTTTTCTCTTAGACCTTGTAATAAGTTGGCAAAAATTTGCTCGGCTTCTCGTACTTGAGTGAGAGGATCTTCGCCTTCTGCCGTTTTTTCAATCATTGCAACCAAGTAGTTAGTTATCTTGGCTGGTGCTGATAATACAAGAGCGACTTGTCCCTGCTCTCTTTTTTTCTCAGCAATATCAGCAACATTCAGCACACGCTCTGCGTTGGCAACTGAAGTTCCCCCAAATTTTAACACTCGCATACAGCTCTCCTGATTTTTCACCCAAAAAAAAACCCGCATTTCTCAATGCGGGCTTTTTCGATTTTCGTTTTTTATATGCGACAGCCCGCCCCGCAATATAAGATTCCGGTGGTGGTGGTAATAATTGTCATTTTAGCTGGGCTGTAAATACGCATAACTATCCTGTCTGTCTCAAAATTAGTTTGACTATATACTGGTTAAAGCAAAGCGAGAGAGATGTCAAATTTTTTCTTTTTTTTCACCGAAAAATAAACTCAACTTAAATGAAATATATTCGATCCTTACCTCTATTGTAGTATAGATATTGCTATCACAAAGGGATAAACAAAGAAAATAAAGCTACCATTTTAGGGTTATTTGGGGATTTGTACTTTTATAAGGAATAAGGTATTTTATGCTAGTTTAAATTGTGTAACAAAACTGGAAAAAAAAATAAACCCCACTATATTTAACATATATTTTTCTTTTACATTACATAAATCAAATTATATAGTTAACTATTGAAATCAAGGTTAAGCTGTTATCTTGATTTTGATATGTGTCAACAAAAGTTAGCTTTTTAGATGGTATTTAATACAACTGGTGTTATATTGCTGTTAATAGACTATGGGCGTTTTGCATTCTGATTTTAGCGTTCATTGTCGATTAAAATTGCAAGTTTTGTAATAACGTGATGGTTATTTATCGAATTTCAATCTGGGTCTAGTTTTTACGTGCTAATAACAAAAATGAATAACCACACAAATGCACACAGAAGTTAAACACAGATTCCCTTTTTCTATTTTTGGTAATTTTAGGTAGCAAATATGCAAACCCCGCACATTCTGATTGTTGAAGACGAAGTTGTTACTCGTAATACCCTGAAAAGCATATTCGAAGCTGAAGGGTATATAGTACACGAAGCCACTGATGGCAACGAAATGCACAATGTTCTATCTGATCATGATATTAATCTGGTCATTATGGACATTAATCTTCCTGGTAAAAATGGGCTATTACTTGCTCGTGAATTACGTGAACAGGCAAGTGTTGCATTAATGTTCCTAACAGGTCGTGATAATGAAGTAGATAAAATCTTAGGTCTAGAAATTGGTGCCGATGATTACATTACTAAACCATTTAACCCTCGTGAATTAACGATTCGTGCACGTAACTTACTGTCACGTACCATGAATTTAGTTAATGGCACAGAAGAACGTCGTTTAGTTGAAAGCTATAAATTCAATGGTTGGGAGCTTGATATTAACAGTCGCTCACTAATCAGCCCTGCTGGTGAACAATATAAATTACCACGCAGTGAATTTCGTGCGATGCTACATTTCTGCGAGAACCCAGGAAAAATCCAAACTCGTGCAGAATTACTGAAGAAAATGACAGGCCGTGAACTGAAGCCTCATGATCGTACTGTTGACGTAACCATCCGTCGTATTCGTAAGCATTTTGAATCAACACCAGATACACCAGAAATCATTGCAACAATTCATGGTGAAGGTTATCGCTTCTGTGGTGATTTAGACGAGTGATTTGATCCAACCTCAAACACTTAACTAATAAAAAACCCCTGAATGATATTCGGGGGTTTTCTTTTATCTAAAGAAGGGTTAATAAAATCACAAAAGGTGAAAATTGATCTCAGCAATTGTTTTGAAAAAAAATATAACTTATTTTTAAAAAAACTTTTAAACCTTATTCGTATTAATTTTATTAACCATTAATTTCTTTAGCAAATAAAAATCACTCTTTCCACGGCATAATAGGTACTGCACTAATCGCATTTTTTGGCGAACCATCAATGACTTTATCTGAGTAAGTCAGGTAAACCAGAGCGTGACGCTGTTTATCGTAAAAACGTACAACTTGAAGCTTTTTAAATACAAGTGATGTTCTTTTCTGGAAAACAACATCGCCATTATTTTTACCTTTAATAACCTTTTCACTTAGTTCAATAGGCCCTACTTGCTGGCAAGAGATAGCTGCATCAGCAGTATCTTCAGCAAGACCTAAACTTCCTGAAATGCCCCCAGTTTTTGCTCGGCTTAAATAACATGTGACATTTTTAACTTCAGGATCATCAAATGCTTCAATCACAATTTTATGGTTAGCGCCAAAAAACTTAAATACCGTATCCACGTAGCCAATTTCTTCTGCTTTTGCCATCAAAGAAAAAGGGAGTAAGATAGATACTGCTAGCATCTTTTTGAAATTTAACATATTTACCTTGTTCCATTGAAAAGATGAAAAAATAATTCCGTCTAGAATAAAACAATCCATTACTAACTGATAGAAGAATTTGTGTACATTAGTCGATGAAAAAGACTATATTTTACGATTGTCTAACAATATAACTTGTTATAGATGTTCAGGCTATTTACCATCTACAGCAATAAATAAACGAATATGACTAAGGGAGATGTATGGATCAAACCAACATCATACGTGATTTGCTCGCTTGGCTTGATAGTAACCTAGATAAGCCATTATCCCTCGATAATGTCGCAACTAAAGCAGGTTACTCCAAGTGGCATCTACAACGCATGTTTAAAGAAGTTACAGGACAAGCGATTGGTTCTTATATTCGTTCAAGGCGCCTATCCCGAGCAGCCGTTGCATTACGTTTAACGAGCCGCCCTATTTTAGACATTGCTTTGCAATATCGTTTTGATTCTCAACAGACTTTTACCCGCGCTTTTAAAAAGCAATTTGATAGAACACCCGCTCTTTATCGCCGTTCTGATGAATGGTGTGCGGTAGGAATTTGTCCACCAATTACCTTAGATCCTCAAAATTTACCTAAATGGGAATTCGTAACACTATCTGAGAAGAAATTAATTGGTATTGAGCAAACTTGTAGCCATACCCTTGAGCAATGGGCTGAAGCCTGCTCTAACATGCGTCAAACCTTCTGGCGCTACTATATGAGTAAGATAAGCGCCGTTCCTCATCAAGTGTATGGGCTTCATCACGCCCAACATAGCGATGAGCATGAAGACGAACAACGCGTACTTTATACAACTGCCGTTGAGCCAGATTACGCAACGTTTATTGATGATGATGCAGCAAATGAAGTCTCTCTCGCTGGCGGTGATTATATTCGCTTTGATTTTGAAGGTGAGGCAAAACGAGGCGCAATGCAGGAGTTTTTATTCCTAATTTATGGTGTCTGTTTACCCAATATGGGATTAACACGCCGTAAAGGCTATGACGTTGAAAAATACTATCTTAAAAATGTGCGTTACAGCAATGAGATGGTGACTGAACCACAAGATCATATCGAACGTTTTGAATATTACATTCCCATTAAACGTGAAGATGTAACCGCATAATAAAAAGCTCTCTTTGTGATATGAAAAAGAGAGCTTTTATTTTTTAGCGCTGAACTTCATCTAGTGCAGTATCAGTAAGATGACTTACATCACCTGCCGTTTCAATCACCCAACCATTGGCAAGCCAAGGGCTATTTTGATAGTCAACGCGTGAAATCGAGCAATTACGCAATCTTAAACGACGTTCTGCATATGCAGGTAATCCCAACACTGTGCTCAGTAAGCACCCTAAAGCAATACCATGACTGACTAAGAGAGGACGGCTATTTTCGGGTAAATCTAGACATTGATTTAGCGCAGCCTGCATACGACTTGCTAATTCTGCCATTGATTCTCCTTGGGGAATTCGCCCATCAGGTGTACCATCAATCAAACTCTTGCGCCAAGCCTCTTCTTGTGTCTTTAATGTTGCGATCTCTCGCTGTTCAAGAACGCCCATATTGAGTTCACGTAAACGTGGGTCAGTTATCACTTCACAGCCACAAGCTTGTGCAATGATTTCTGCCGTTTGACGAGTGCGGCCAAGATCGCTTGAGATAATGTGGGTAATGCCTGCTGATTTTACTTTTTCAGCAACTTGCTGTGCTTGACGCACACCATTTGCAGTTAGTGGGCTATCAGATTGCCCTTGAATACGTCTCGCCACGTTCCATTCAGTTTCACCGTGGCGAACAAGATAGACCTGTAACATACATTTTTTCCGTTATACTGCTCTAATTTTTCAAAGGATGATTAATTCATTATGTATCATGTCATTGCAGCCACTACGAATCCAGCAAAAATCAACGCGATAAAACTCGCCTTTGAGCAAGTATTCGGTAAAGATACCTTTGATATTGAAGATATTAATGTCGATAGTCGTGTTCCACAGCAACCTATCGGAAATACAGAAACGAGAACTGGCGCACGTCAACGTGTGATGGCGGCTCGTCAAGTTCGCCCTGAAGCTGATTTTTGGGTTGGCGTCGAAGCCGGTATTGAAGATGATATGACCTTTGCTTGGATTGTTGTTGAACATGCTCAAATTCGTGGAGAATCACGCTCTGCAAGCCTTATGCTACCAGAACAGATCTTAAAAGGGATCCGTGAAGGTCGCGAGCTTGGCGATGAAATGGCTTTCTTAACAAAGATTGATAATATTAAACAGCGCGGTGGTGCGATTGGTTATTTTACTGATGGCCTACTTAGTCGTACTTCTGTGTATCAACAAGCATTAGTGCTGGCATTAGTGCCCGTCACTCATGATATCTATAAAGAACTTAATCAAAAAGAAGATTAATAATTAATCTGATACGTTTTTTAGATAAATCAGCTTTTAGATAAATAAGAAACAAAAAAAGCCATTTAATCAAATAATTAAATGGCTTTTTTATTACTCTAGTTCACATCATAACAACGCGACTATTTTTTTGTCATTAGCTCTTTTTCAAGCCATAATTTCACGTCATGTGGCGCTGTTTTTAAACTATTAGAGCCTCTAGTGATGGTGGCAATACCAACGCCTAACTCTTCTTTTAACTCACGTTGACTTAAATCGCCTCGCATTAGCTCTTGCACAATACGGACTCGCGTTGCCAAAGCACTACGTTCATCAGGTGTCATTAAAAGTTGTAAAATAGGAAATTGCACATCTTGCTCAAAAGCATGTTGTAATAACGCAACAAATCTTAGCCAGTGCTCATTCTCTTCAGGTGATAATGCAGGATCTTGCATCGTGGGAACCTCTTTTTGCCACACTCATTAACTAGTACACAATATAACATACTTTGCTAATGTACAAAGAGGCTCCGACGATAAATCCGCGCTATTATCTCTTAATAACGACTATTCCACTCATTTTGAGTCAGTACAGGCTGCTGTTCACCCGCAAAGTAGCTATAGAAAACTGCAAAAGAGAGTACATTTTTGACATAACCTCGCGTTTCAGCAAAAGGGATACTTTCAACAAACGCTATCGCATCTAATTGACCATTTGCATCAGATAACCAACGATCAACGCGCGCAGGCCCTGCATTATACGCAGCACTTGCTAAAATACGGTTCTGGTTAAAACGTTGATAGACAGAATCAAGATAAGCTGTACCAATCTCAATATTCTTCACAGGATTTGTTAACTGCGCACTACTAACATAGCCCGTAATACCCGCCTGTTTTACCGTAAACTCAGCCGTTTTTGGCATTACCTGCATTAAACCTGTTGCACCCGCTGAAGAGCGTGCTTGTGGGTTCCAGGCACTTTCTTGACGAGCAATTGCCATCGCATAATTGCGGTCTATCGATTTATCTTTCGTGTATTGCTCAAACTCATTTTTCCAAGCAAGAGGGAAACGTTCTTCTAGATGATCCCACATTTTACCTGTGATCGTGGCCTGTACTGCTAAATCAGCCCATTTTTGCTCATACGCATAACGCGCTAATTCAGACTGTATTTGCGCAGGCTGTGAAGCAACATAGTTTGCCCACTCTGATCGCGCTAAGTTGTCCATTTGCCAATACATTAGCTCACGAACGCGCTGTACTTCTGGCTGATTAGGAATACTTGGTGAAACACTGGGTGCCTTATCTATCACCATCACATAAGGCTTACCTAATTTGGTCGCTGCAACCATGGGGTAAAAACCACGATTTTGTGTCAGCGCTTCTAAAATAGCTTGTGCTTCACTGTTTTTACCTTGTGATTGCAACACCATTGCACGCCAATAACGCCACTCTTCCTTATTTTTACTTTCAGGTGAGAGTCTTTCTAACCACAATGCCAATTCAGCTGGTTGGTTTTGGCTTAATGCTAGTCGTACTCGACGCTCACGCAATGTATCAGATGCAGTGTCTTGAATAACGCTATCACGCCATTTTACCTGCTCTGGTGTCGCATAAGGCATATATTGCCACGCCACAGTATCGCGCATTAGCTGACGTTCACTCGCCGTCATTTTTTGAGCATGTGCAATATTATCAATTTGTGCTCGAGCAGCATCTGCGTCTTTTCTTGCCCAACGAGAAAATGCAGATTGTATGATTGAGCGAGAAAAATCTGTTGGTGAAAGAGCGGTTGCATAGCGCCCCACTAAGTTTGGATAGTCTTGTAATTCAACCAAAGCATCGCTAATGGTTTGATAATTCTGAGGAAGACGCCGTGCCAAGTAAGCAGCAAGTCCCGTATTACCATTTTTAATCGCTAAGTTAATTCGCTCTAACACTAGTTCTGGAGTTAATTGATTCGCCTTTTGCCATTCATCAAAAAGAGCATCGCAACTTGATGGCATTGAGGTGCCATTTAGCCATGCTTCTTTAGCACCTACCCACGCGGTTTGAATATCGCCTGTTGCCCATTTTGCATAATAATAATTACATCTTGCAGCTTTAGGGTTAGGTGGATTTGGGCTAAAAGTCAGTAAGTTTTGCCACTCTTGGCGTTTTGCCAATTCATTTACAAATAGAGAGGGAAGTGCTTTTGCTGGTGGCAATGTAGGATATTTAGCTACAAATTCAGTGACTACAGCTGGTGCAATCACATCAAGATTGTCCGTAATTTGACGGTATTCCAAATAGGGATAAAGTGGGTAACTTTGCAATGTTGGGAGTAATTTTTCTACTTCATCTGTTTTTTTAAGATCCCATGCAGCTTTAATTTCTTGATAACGAACACGTTGTTCACTTAATGAATCCGCTTGTGCCCATGTAGAAAAACACAATGCGCCTATTGCTACTGCTAATGACCATGTTTGCTTCACCACGTAATTTCTCCCACTTCAAATAGAACCACCAAAGACTGAATACATTAGCTAATATGATAATCATTAACAATGTAAGTTCCCCTCTTTAAGAGAAATTTTCATTACTTTCAGAGGAAGTACGAAAGGTAGATAAAAACCTCTCTTTTGACTAAGGTTTTCTTTTATAAATCGGGTATACTGGCGACTTTCATCATTTTCGGGTCTTTGGCAAATACTGACATTGACTTTGCTATTGTTCATTTTGGTGCCATAAACACGCGGCTTAATCACAAAAAATTTGTTTTTAGCGCAAAAAGTGGCACCTCAGATAAAATCTCTTTTATAATCAAAGGGTAATTATAGTGGCTCAATACGTTTATAGTATGTTGCGTGTCGGGAAAATTGTCCCACCTAAGCGACATATCCTTAAAAACATTTCACTCAGCTTCTTCCCGGGCGCGAAAATTGGTGTGCTTGGTCTTAATGGTGCCGGTAAATCAACATTACTACGCATCATGGCAGGTATTGATACTGATATCGAAGGTGAAGCACGTCCACAACCAGGTATTAAAATTGGTTACTTACCACAAGAACCAAAATTAAACCCTGAACATACCGTACGTGAAGCCGTTGAAGAAGCCGTCAGCGAACTGAAAAACGCATTAAACCGCCTTGATGAAGTTTATGCGGCTTATGCCGATCCTGATGCTGATTTCGATAAATTAGCAAAAGAACAAGGTCAACTAGAAGCGATTATTCAATCTCATGATGGTCATAACCTTGAAAACCAATTAGAGCGTGCAGCAGAAGCACTGCGTTTACCTGAATGGGACGCTAAAATTGAGAAACTTTCAGGGGGTGAACGCCGTCGTGTTGCTATCTGTCGTCTTCTGTTAGAAAAACCAGATATGCTGTTATTAGATGAACCCACTAACCACTTAGACGCAGAATCTGTGGCTTGGTTAGAACGCTTCTTACACGATTATGAAGGCACCGTTGTGGCGATCACGCACGACCGTTACTTCCTTGATAACGTAGCAGGTTGGATCTTAGAACTTGACCGCGGTGAAGGTATTCCGTGGGAAGGTAACTACTCTTCATGGTTAGAGCAAAAAGACGCACGCCTTGAGCAAGAAGCAGCAACCGAAGTGGCTCGCCATAAATCTATTCAGAAAGAACTTGAGTGGATCCGCCAAAACCCTAAAGGTCGTCAAGCAAAAGGTAAGGCTCGTCTGGCTCGCTTTGAAGAACTGAATAGCGTTGATTATCAAAAACGTAATGAAACCAGCGAACTCTTTATTCCACCTGGACCACGTTTAGGGGATAAAGTGTTAGAAATTAATAACCTAACAAAATCCTATGGTGATCGCGTTCTGATTGATGATTTAAGCTTCTCTATTCCTAAAGGAGCTATTGTCGGTATTATCGGCCCTAACGGTGCGGGTAAATCAACACTATTTCGTATGATCTCAGGTCAAGAACAACCTGATTCAGGCACCTTAACACTTGGTGATACTGTTAAACTGGCATCAGTTGATCAGTTCCGCGATAGTATGGACGACAGTAAAACGGTTTGGGAAGAAGTGTCAGGTGGCCAAGACATTATGCGTATTGGTAACTTTGAAATTCCAAGCCGTGCCTATGTTGGCCGCTTTAACTTTAAAGGCGTTGACCAAGGTAAACGTGTTGGCGAACTATCTGGTGGTGAGCGTGGTCGTTTACACCTTGCTAAACTGCTACAAGTTGGCGGTAACATGTTACTGCTCGATGAACCAACCAACGACCTCGACGTTGAAACTTTACGTGCATTAGAAAATGCCCTGTTAGAGTTCCCAGGTTGTGCGATGGTTATTTCCCATGACCGTTGGTTCCTTGACCGTATTGCCACACATATCATCGATTACCAAGATGAAGGTAAAGTAGAATTCTTCGAAGGTAACTTTACCGAATATGAAGAATACAAAAAACGTACATTAGGTAACGATGCTATTCAGCCTCGTCGCATGAAGTACAAACGTATGAGTAAATAATCGAATTTATTTACGGTATTCGATAATAAAAAAGCAGAGATTATTCTCTGCTTTTTTTATATTTTCAGATCTAGCACATAACGTTTTGGTTAACTGTTCTGTTTATAATCAAAACTTAAAGGCGCAGTAAACGAAACATTACCATTTTCTAAACGATAGCTTTCAGGTGCGGGAAATGGCGAAGCGCGTTTAATTGTATTTAAAGCCTCTTTATCAAGAATGCGATTACCTGATGATGTTTCCACTTTCACATCTAATAACTCACCTTTTGCATTTAACACAATAGAAACTTGTGTCACGCCCGTTGCTTTAAAGCGCAGTGCTGTTCGAGGATAGCGTTTATAGGCATTAATATGGCTATGGATCAAGCTTTCCCATCCTATCTGTCCACTTACAGAAGAGGAAGATAAACTATTAAACTGAGCACTACTGCTTGTATTAGAGCCTGAAACTGGTGCGCTTGTTACATCTGATGGCGCTTCTGAGACAGGAAGATCATCAGGGACTTTTACTGCAACCGGTTTAGGTTTAACCACTGGCTTTACTTTCGGTTTTTCTGGAATGCGCTCATAAGTGCCTTGCGCTACAACTGGCATTTTAGGTAAATCCAATACTTCTTTGATAGGTTCAGGCTCTGTCTCTGCAGGCTCAGGAACAGACATCACTTTCTCAGGCCCAACAGGAACATCTTTTGTTTCTGCCTGAGCTAATTGATAGATACCTAAATCCATTGTCATTGCGGGTGGTAAAACGCCATGGCGTTCATCTTTAGATGTTATCCAGCCAATAGCGACAACAACTAACGTTGCATGAAATAAAATACTGGCAGTGAACCCACCAATAGAAAATGATCCACGGCGTGAAAAAGTCGCCGACATACTACTCATAATTCTTGCCTCTGATTTTCTTTCTGATGAATTATAGGCATAATACAAACACAAATGATATTGCTTATTATTAATAATACAATAAAAAATTAGCTTGATAATTATCATAACTTGTTCGCATGAGAAGCAGTAAGAGCTTATTATTTCACTCTTTTTTAGACACCAGAGATTATGGCTAGCGATAAATCATTGGCACAAAAAATTAGTTGTGCCTATCAATCAACCTATGGACAACTTGTGCGTTTTTTCTACAAACGTACGGGTAATTACCATGATGCAGATGATTTGTCTCAAGATGTGTTTACACTATGGCTAAACAGAAAAGAACAAACACCTGTACAAGAACAGCGTGCTTTTCTGTTTAAAATAGCGAACCACGTTTTGATTGACCATTGGAGAAAAAATCAAAAGCAAAAAGATATCTATCAGGATGATTATGAACTAGATGACGCCGCTCAAAATTATACTACTGAGCTTGATCCGGGATATGTCCTTGAGCATCAACAGCGTTTAGATCTACTTAGCGAAGCAATTGAAACATTACCTCCACGCCGTCGAGAAGCATTTGTTCTTTATCGTTTTGATGGACTATCACAAAGCGAAATTGCAGAGCAAATGGAAATCTCAATCAGCATGGTGGAAAAACATATTGCTGCTGCCCTATTACATTGCAAAAGATATGTCGATGCAGGACAGGAGAAATGCACGAATGATGAGTAAGCCGGAGAAAAATATACCGGAAACTAAACCTCACACAGATGAGGAGCTAGACTCCCTTTTTTTGGAGACTAATGATGAATTACTCAATGAATCGACTGATGAGCAAGCAGCCCTTTGGTTCACCCGACAACACAGCCAAAGGATGACGCCCAAACAACGCCAAGCATTTAAAATATGGATAGAAAATGATGTAAACCGGCAAGCGTATCAAGATATTGCGAGGATCTGGCGTCAATGCGATGCATTACCACGACCAACAATAGCCACAGTTGAAAAGAAAAAACGCTCTCCTTGGCGTCCAGTGATCCACACCACTGCTACTCTTTGTTTACTCACTGTTTTATATCTTCCTTATAGTCATTTACCTGCATTACTGATGGATAATATGACGCTTGCAACCAGCGACTTACCGAAAGAAATGACCTTAGCTGATGGCTCTAAAGTCTATTTAGACAGAAACACACAGGTAAGAGTGGCTTATGTGCAAGCAGAAAGACAGCTATGGTTAGATAAAGGACAAGCCTATTTCAAGGTCAAATCAAATCATTATCGCCCCTTTTATGTTCATGCAGATACTCGATTAATTAAAGTTGTCGGCACTGAATTTGAAGTTAGTCGCTATGATAACCACCAAATTAACGTTGCTGTCCATGAAGGGATTGTTGAAGTAAAAGCAACACCAAAATCGTCCCCAGCCTATTTGTATGCAGGCTCTCAAGCCACCAGCACATTAGCAAATGACAATTTTGTTATCTCTTCAGTCAACATTGATTCCGTGGGAAGTTGGCGTTTTGGCCAACTGCATTTCTTTGAGCGTCCATTAAATGAAGTGATAGCCAAACTCAAACCTTATCTTGATATCAATATTCAAATTTCCTCACCCGAAATTGCCAACATGAAAGTCTCGGGAATAGCTAACATTAATGATGCCAAAGACTTTATTACCGCAATTCCACTTATATTGCCGGTTAATGTCGTTTTTACTGATAAAAATAATGCGTTAATTATCAACAAGTAAAAAGAAACATGAAAAATATTCTTTTTTACAGGTGAGGATAATTCTCATTTCACCCTCTTCCCTAGTAACAACAATTATTAAGTTAGTGAATGGGATTGGTGAAATGAAAATGAATAACAAAAAAGGGACCCTTAAGAGGTCTCTGCTAGCGTTGCTAATAAGTACCACTATTGTCGCACCTTGCGCTTATGCATCTACCGTTTCAGTGGCTTTACCAGAACAGTCTTTGGCTGATTCATTAAGTGCCATTGCAAAACAAGGGCAAGTACAAATTTTATTTGATGCAAATTCGGTTAAAAACCTGCGTGCTCCAGCACTTTCAGGTCAATTTGAAACCCAAACTGCATTACAAAAAGTCTTAATTGGTAGTGGGTTAGAAATTATTCCACAAGGAAGTGGATTTGTTATTCGTCCTCTCGCCACAACTAACGCGATTGTTATTCCTGAAGTTAAAGTCACAGGTGTTGGTAGTACTTATCACCCAGCTACCGATGTCGTTTCCGCACCACAATACATCACCGCAGAAGAGATAAAACAGCGTAATACCGGTGATGGAAACGTAACTGACTTACTGAAAAGTAACCCTGCTGTTCAATTTTCCAATAATGACAGCACATCAATGAATCAGGGTGAAATTAAACCTTCACGCATTTCTATTCATGGCTCTAGCAGTTATCAAAACTCCTATAAGCTTGATGGCGTCAGCTTTAATAATGACTTTGACCCAGCGAACTCAGGTAATGGTGAAACCAACACCCGTGTTAGCAGTGACGAACAAGGTATGTATCTTGATAGTCGATTAATTGATAGCGTCGCAGTTTACGATAATAATATTCCTGTTGAGTTTGGTGGTTTTACTGGCGGGACTGTCGAAGTACAAAGCCGTCGCTGGTCAGGCGAAACTCATGCCAATGCCTATTACCGCACAACGCGCTCAAGCTGGAACAATATTTTTACTGATCCAAAACTGAATTTTGATACAGCCAATAATGATTTCAGTAACCCTGCTCGCTTCCAGAAAAAATACGATAAACAAAACTTTGGTGGTTGGTTTGAAACGAGTCTAACTGACAATACGGGGTTAATTTTCTCTGCATCACGTCGTGAATCAACAATTCCGATGATGATTAGTGCTGAGGGCGGAATTATCCTTACGCCAGATGGCCAGTTAGAACAAGTCGAACAAACGCCACA
The DNA here is from genome assembly GCF_003336825.1 of Proteus sp. CA142267. Classification (NCBI taxonomy): domain Bacteria; kingdom Pseudomonadati; phylum Pseudomonadota; class Gammaproteobacteria; order Enterobacterales; family Morganellaceae; genus Proteus; species Proteus sp. CA142267. The sequence goes on from NZ_QPMG01000003.1 coordinate 104,974, forward strand.
CTATCGTGACCAGACCCGCACTTCAGATAACTATTTTATTAAATATTCGTGGGATATTTCAGAAAAACAAACCTTTGATTTATCAACAAATATTGCACGATACAAAAGCTATTTATTCTCAGGTTCAGTCTATAACTCAGGCTATGATAATGAGCATAATGGTTTAAGTTTTACTGCACTTTATAAGCATCAGCTTGATCTTGGTTCATTAGAATTAACTGCAGGTTATCAAAATCTTGAAGACAAGCGTTCTAATGATCAAGACTACTTCGTCACCATAAAAGACTATACCGATTGGCAAAACCCACAGCAGATAAGCAGTGGTGGTCAAGGCGATTTGAAGAGCAAACAAGAAACCTACAATGCTAAAAGTATCCTGCGATTTAACCCAATTGAATGGGGCTCAGTTAGCCATCAGCCAACAACAGGGTTTGAAGTTAGTCGTACTAAAGGCTCTTATATTCGGGACAAAACCTATTACAACCACACCTATACTGGCTCTACATGGGGCGATGAGTGGATGGGTTCATTACAACAAACAACCCGTTTCTTAGCCGGTACACATGATGCTTCATATACCAACTATGCGATTTATGTTGATGATAATATTCAATATAAACGCCTGACATTACGTCCGGGCATTCGTTTAGATAGAGATGATTTTGTTCAAAAAAATAATATCTCTCCACGTTTAAGTGGTACTTATGATATTTGGGGTACAGGGAATACCTTAATTATTGGTGGTGTAAACCGTTATTATGGTCGTTCAATGCTGACTTATGCGCTTTATGGTGCACAAAACGCAGGCTTACAACACTGCTACTTCTCTTGTGATAACGATAATCCAAGCGATTGGGAAAACCGCACCGACTTTGAAGGTGTTGATTCACTAAAAACACCTTATAACGATGAGCTGACACTAGGCTTGCAACAAGAAATTGCATCAACCACTTGGCGTTTACAATACGTTCATCGTGAAGGGCGTGATGAAGTTCGTAGTGACACCAAATATCCAAATGACAAAGATAAAATAAGAATTCGCCATTTTAATAATAATGGACGCAGTACTCACGATACCTTAACGCTTTCTGTGAGAAACAGTCAGCCTTGGGAATTAGCACACGCCGATCATATTTTTAATGCCTCTATTAGCTGGCAAAAAAGTAAAACAAATACGCCTAAAGACTCTGGTTATGCCAACTTCGATCCTAGTTCACAAGGGATGAACTACGACAAAGTATGGTATGGCGGAAAAATCATCAATGCCAAAGACTTACCTTCAGGCAATTTTAACTCACCATTAAAAATTACCGCTGAACTTACCAGTGTTTGGGATGATTTGGATTTGACTTGGTATAACCGTCTTCAATGGAATGGCGCTCGTTCACAAGCAGAGAAAGCCAATAATGGCTCCCCAAGACCAAGTGAATATGGCCCATTATTCGAATACAAAAAACGTAATTACAGTAGTCGCTTTTCTTGGGATACAAAATTGGGTTGGAAACCTGAATTTGCTTATGGTGTAGGTATCTCTGTTGAAGTGAATAACGTCCTTAACACTAAAAATGTGACTGACTACTTCACTTATCAAGATAAAGATTACAAATCGTATGAACCAGGTCGTCAGTTCTGGTTACAAGTTAGCTACGACTATTAATAAATTGACGAAGTTAATGTGAGCAACCAAGTCGATATACAATAAAAATATGACCAATAAGCAATGAAAACAATAAAACAATTTTTCTATTTAGTTTCACCTTTTTGGGGGCGGCGTGCCGCTCTTTACTGCTGGTTTCTATTGATAGTCTCTTTGACCTTAACCCTGTCATCCGTCTGGTTTAACGTCAAAATGAATGAATGGAATGGTAGCTTCTATAACGCATTACAACAACTTGATGGACAAGCGCTCTACAAGCTTCTTCAACAATTTGTCATTATTATTGCAGGATTAATTACTGTCGTAGTAATGGGCGATTTCTTACGCCAAAAAATGGTTATTCGCTGGCGCGAAGGCATGACTGAACAAGTGCTCGATCGCTGGTTATCAAAAAACAGTAAACACTATATGTTAAGGCTGACATCTCAAGAGCCTGATAACCCCGATCAGCGTATTGCAGAAGATATTCGTTTACTGATCGAATCAACAATGCGTTTAACTGTCACATTTTTGCACTCGTTACTCACGCTTATCTCTTTTGCCACTATTCTTTGGTCACTGTCTGGCGCTATCTCTTTCACATTAGGGGGTAGCGAGTGGACAATTCCAGGGTATATGTTCTGGGCTTGTATTATCTATACCATTATCGGGATAACCATTACGCAGTTTATTGGCTCACCCTTGCGTAAAATTAATATGGATAAACAGCGCAAAGAGGCTGATTACCGTACTGCTCTCATCACCCGTAAACAACATGGCGATGCGATTGCAGGTCAGCGTGGTGAAATCAGTGATCGCAACGAATTAATGGACCGCTTCTTAGGGGTTATTCGTAACTGGAATAACCTTATCCGCTACGAGAGAAATCTTGCATTCTTCACTGTCGGCTATCAACAAGCCACTGCAATGGCACCGATTATTTTTGCCTTACCTAAATTCCTTGCTGGCGAATTAATGCTAGGGGGGTTAATGCAATTGAGACAAGCATTCTCTAGTGTTGCAGGTGCATTAAGCTGGTTTATTTTCTCGTATAAAGAGATTGCCGCATGGCAAGCAACAGTGACACGTCTTTATAATTTTGTGGTGCTTTTAGAGCACGATCATGAACCAGAAGTCGCTGATTTAAACGATAAACAGACTAAATTAAAAGCTAATCTTTCTCTGTTTATGCAAGATGACAGCCTGTTAATCCAAGATATTAACTTCTCTGTAAAAGCCGGTGAGTTAACCGTTATTGAAGGTTGCTCTGGTTTAGGTAAATCAACACTGCTTAGAGCACTAAGTGGGCATTGGCCTTATTTTAAAGGGGAAATTCAACGTTCACCAAATGTGTGTTGGATCCCACAGCGTATGTATCTGCCTTTTGCTCGTTTAGACAGTTTGCTCGCTTATCCTCGTCAGCCTAATCAATTCTCCACTAAAGAGTATGAAGAAGCACTTCATTTGGTGGGTTTAGACAAAATAAAAAATCAACTTTCACTTGAAACGGATTGGACAACACGTCTATCAGGCGGTGAGCAACAACGTCTTATTTTTGCTCGTTTATTGCTCAATAAACCTGATCTTATTTTATTAGATGAAACCACCTCTGCACTTGATGAACAAAATGCATTAAACATGTTGCAGTTACTAAAACAACATCTGCCAACCGCGGGTATTGCGTTAGTCAGCCACCAGCGCTTTACACATGTGATTGCAGATAATGTGATTTCACTCAAAGCCCCTACCGTGTCCTCCTCTCAACCTGCTGGAGTTACCGAATATGTATCGTAAATTACTGATTGTTTCAGTCAGTCTTTCACTTTTAGGGTGTGCGGCAAGCACCCCTAATCAAAATGACAAAAGTACGCTATTACTACGGCCTGATGTTCGCCATTTTACCCTATATAATGGTTTAGACGTCTACTTACTGCAACGCCCACAAACCGGTGTTGAAATGCGTCTTTTGGTAAAAAGTGGTTCTGTTCAAGAAGATGAAAAACAGCTCGGTTTTTCACACTTTACTGAACATATGGCATTTAAAGGTACAACTCATTTTCCGGGAACAACGGGCTTTAAACAACTTGAAAGCCTTGGCATGAAATTAGGCAGCCATGTTAATGCCGCGACAAGTTTAAATGCGACGACTTATAAACTGTCATTACCGAATGCAAACCCGATCCAAATTAAAACGGGGTTAAAGATCTTATCTGACTGGGCATTTGAAATGACATTTGACCCTATTGAGTTTGATAAAGAGCGTCCGGTTATTGTTGAAGAGTGGCGTTTACGCCAAGGTATCGGTTTTCGTATTAACCGCCAGTTAGAAGAATTGCGTTATTACGGTAGCCGTTATCTAGACCGTGATCCTATTGGCGATTTAGAAATCGTTAAACATGGCGATGTGAAAGATGCAAAACGCTATTACGATACTTGGTATCAACCAGAAAGAATGGCATTAGTACTGGTTGGTAACTTTAATCAGGGCGACGCTATTGCTGATATTAAGCAGCTGTTTAACGCTAAAAATAGCGAAAATAAAGGAATTGATGATCCTTCTTGGCACAATTTTATTGATCATAAAGATCTACTGGTCAAAACAATTTTCGACAAAGAGCAAGGTTCGCGTATTTTACAGTTCACCTTGCAACGTACTTTGCCAGCACCTTTAAATAGTCGCCAAGGTCAATATGAAGATTTAATGGATTCATTATGGCTATCAATTTTAAATCAACGTTTTTCCACTATTGTTGATAATGGCTTAATGGCTTCTATTAGCGCTAATGCACAAGGCGCAATGTTAGACTCTCGTCGTTCACAACAATTGATGATTGCGCACCCTAAAGGTAATGATTACCAAGGCGCACTAGATATCTTATTTACAGAAGTTCAACGCCTCGCCTCTGTTCCAGTGACTCAAGAAGAGCTAGATAATGCCCGTAACGCAATGCTAAAGCGCCTAAGCCAACAAGCTGCGGGTGAAGAGCGTTATGAGCACGATTATTTGGCCAACCAAATCACAACAGCTATTGAATTGGATATGCCAATTCAAACGAAAAAACAGGCACTGAATTTAAGCTATCAATTAATCAATAAAGTGACCCCTGAAACATTGTCAGCTTATTTTTCTCAATATCTAAAACAATCATCACCACGAGTTGCGGTGATTGGCCCTGATAATGATGCTAATTTATTTAATGCAACTAAAGCTACGCAACGTTGGCAAGAAATTAGACAATCAAACCCGGGAGCATTTACCCTAAAAACTCAAGCTGTTGTACTCGATATTAAACCTGATCTCACAGGTTCAGTTGTTTCAACGCAATCACTTCCGATTGAAAAAACACAAGAATGGACACTGAGCAATAATGTAAAAGTGATTGTGAAAAATGACAGTTATCTCAAAGATAATATTCAAGTTTCACTGCGTATTCCGGGCGGCTCTTCGCTTGAAACAAATCAAAGCTTAGGCATGGTACAATGGGCATTAAAATTACCTGAAGTGAGTGGATACGGTAATTATAATGCGCGTGAGTTAGCGCTATTTACTAAGCAACACCAAATTAGTTTGCGCCCTTACAGTGAATTGTTATTCCATGGTTTCCGTGGCGAAGCGCCAATTGATGAACTAGAAACCTTGCTAACCTTAATGCATCTAAAAATTACGTCTCCACAGTTTAATGGTGAAAAGTTAGAGCAACAGAAGCAAGCCATGGTATTAGGTATTTCAAAAACACCCGTTGAACGCACTTTCTTGGATAATATCAATAAAGAAAGCTATCAAAATGGCGATCGCTTAGTGGTTTCTCCGCAAGGTGCTTGGAAACAGTTTACTGCTCAACAATTACAGCAAACAAACCAAATGATCTTAGGACAACCTGCTGATATGACATTAGTTATCAGTGGCCCTGTCAATATTAATCAGGTAAAACCTCTGATTGAACGCTGGGTTGCAAGTCTTCCGACACGCTCTGAACAACGTCTATTCTGGGCAGATCCTGCCATTAATCCAAAGCTGACTTCATTTAGCAAAACATACCCTATCGCAAGCAGTGATAAGAGTATGGTAAGTATTCAATATGCAGCACCAGCTCAATGGTCACAACAACAAGTACTTACGCTAAATTTACTGGATACCGTGATCAGTCAACGTTTAAGACTCAACCTACGTGAAAGAGCAGGCGGAATTTATTCACTTGGGTTCTCTGAAATGTTAACGAAAGTGCCTACAAGCTACTATACCGGTCGTTTAAATTTTACAGCATCACCTGAGCGCGCAGATGAATTAATCGCTCTCGCCCGTAAAGTCGTGAATGAAGTTAAGCAGTCAGGTATTACAGAGAAAGAGTTACAAGAGGCTAAAAATATCTGGCTAACTGAAAATTCACAGCTGAACGACAGTGCAAGTTATTGGACTGAGGCTCTTGCTCAAGTAGCAACGGATGACCAACAGTATCAGCGTTTACTCACTGATCCTGCCATTATAAAAACATTAAGTGTTAACGATATAAACCAAGTTGCTCGCCTGTGGTTAGGTGAAAATGAAAAGGTCTTTAAGTTAACGCCAGCAACTCAAAAATAAAAATGACTTAGGTTAAACCGATAAGCCATAAAATCACTTAAAATAAAACGCCCAGATCGAGACTGCATATAGCGTGAGATCTGGGCGTTTATTCATCTATTTTAATCAAGTTACAGCAATAATATTCAATTTTATTGACTATTAAATTTATTAATCTTTTTTAACTGCAAAACGACCACTACCTAAAAACATTACCGCTATCGCAGCAAATAGGTAAAAACCAGCGCTTTCTGGTGCCCATCCCCCTGTTTTAGGGTTTAATGCAAATAAATCACCAGAGTGAACCATCAAGATAGCAACAAACATTGTACCTGCTAAAACAAGTGCTGATACACGAGTAAATAGACCGATAATCAGTAAGATAGGTGCAACCACTTCCCCAATCACGGTACCGTAAGCAATAAAGGCGGGTAGATTAAAATTAGCCAACATCCCCTGAATACCGGCTAATCCACCCGATTCCATTTTATGAAGTCCATGTAATAACATTAAAACGCCAAGAGAAACACGTAATACAAGTTTACCCAAGTCAGAACAGTCAACAAGTTGATTAAATTTATTAATCATAACGTCTCCAAATTGAAAATAGTGATGTGTGTTTTTAATACGTATTAATAGGTACACTACATTATATGATGAAATATTATGAATGAGTGTGATTTTTATTATCACTATTTGTTCTCATTAAGTAATCACTTAGATTATTATTGCTTTATAACGTGCTATTCACCTTTTCCATGATTAAGATCACAACTTGTTAACATAATGAACTCTTAATCACTCACTTCTCGTTATGCTATAGATATCTCATCTGACCAGTCTAAAAAGGGTATCTGATGGCACATTATCCTCATCTATTTTCGCCACTTGATTTAGGGTTTACTGTACTTAAAAACCGTATTCTTATGGGCTCTATGCATACTGGGCTTGAAGAAAATCCGAATGATGCCCCAAAACTTGCACAGTTTTATGCCCAACGTGCGGCTGCTGGTGTTGCATTAATAGTAACTGGAGGGATCTCTCCCAATAAACAAGGTGTCTTATTGCCTCATGCTGCGACATTGATGTCTGAAAACCAATTAACGACTCATCAACTTGTTACGGATGCAGTACATCAACAAGGTGGTAAAATTGCTTTACAGATCTTGCATACAGGTCGTTATAGTTACCAACCAAACTTAGTTGCCCCTTCTGCTATTCAATCTCCAATAACCCCTTTTATGCCCACAGAAATAAGTCATGAACAAATCGAAAAAACTATCGATGACTACATTCACTGTGCTCAATTAGCCCAAAAGGCGGGCTATGATGGTGTTGAGATAATGGGATCTGAAGGCTATTTAATTAATCAGTTTTTAGTCAGCCATACTAATCAGCGAAACGATCAATGGGGTGGAAATATTGAAAATCGTTGTCGTTTCGCTTTACGTATTCTTGAAGGCATAAAAAAAGCAGTTGGTGAGCAGTTTATTATTATTTACCGTCTTTCTATGTTGGATTTAATTAAAGATGGCTCGGATGCTTCTGAAGTGCTTTATCTTGCCAAAGCCGTAGAGAAAGCGGGTGCGACAATGATCAATACAGGGATCGGTTGGCATGAAGCCCGAATTCCGACCATTGCCACTATGGTGCCAAGAGGCCAATTTGCGAATGTAACACGCGAATTAATGGGAAAAGTGAATATCCCTCTTATTACATCAAATCGTATTAATACACCACAAACCGCAGAAGCTATTTTAGCTGAAGGCTGTGCTGATATGGTTTCAATGGCTCGCCCTTTTCTTGCTGATCCTGAATTCGTACTTAAAGCACAACAAGGACGTGAAGATGAAATCAATACTTGTATTGCTTGTAATCAAGCATGTCTTGATGAAATATTTTCAGGTCAAACCGCCTCTTGTTTGGTTAACCCTTTTGCTTGCCGAGAAACCGAACTTCTGGTTATCCCAACCCAACAACCTAAAAAGTTAGCGGTTGTTGGTGCTGGGCCTGCAGGATTATCTTTTGCGGTAACCGCTGCGAAACGTGGTCATCATGTCACACTATTTGAAAAAGAAGATATTATTGGTGGGCAACTGAACATTGCTAGCCAAATTCCCGGAAAAGAAGAGTTTCAAGAAACCCTGCGTTACTTTAAACGGCAATTACAACTTACGGGCGTCATTGTTAAAAATAATACCGAAGCCACTCCTCATCACCTTAAAAACTTTGACGAGGTTATTTTAGCCAGTGGTGTTACTCCGCACCTTCCTGATATAGAGGGCCGAGATAATACGATTGTTAAAACTTATTTGGACGTTTTAAAGCACCATCAACCTGTAGGTAAAAATGTAGTAATTATTGGTAGCGGAGGTATTGGCTTTGATACTGGCCTTTATCTTACGCAAAAAGGGCAATGCAGTAGCCTAAGCCCTTGTGCTTTTAATAAAGAATGGGGCATTGATCCGACGCTTTCATCTCGTGGTGGTATCAAGCCCACTAATCACCTTAAAGACAATACCAAACATATTGTGATGACACAGCGTAAAGCTGGAAAGATAGGTTTAAGTTTGGGCAAAACAACAGGTTGGATACACAGACTAACATTAGAGAAAAAAGGCGTTAAATTCTTAACACATTGTCATTATCAAAAAATTACGCCAGAAGGTCTTGTTATTGAACAAGATGGAAAACAACAACTTCTTATGGCTGATAATATTATATTGTGTACAGGACAACGCGCTTATCACCCTTTATTTGTCCCCTTAGAAAAAGAAAACAAAACAGTTCATCTTATTGGTGGAGCAAAAGATGCCAGTACATTAGATGCAAAACGCGCTATTAGACAAGGAACTGAGCTAGCACTTGCCATTTAAACCGTTAACATGATGATAAAATGACAAAAAGAAACCCCACATAAATGTGGGGTTCTATTTTTTATTATTGATTATTATTTTTACAACATCTTCCTGTCTTACTACCTACCCTTTTTACCCATTATTTTTTTCAGTTAATGGGTTATCTGAAATACGATTATCTTCAGCAATACAGACTGTTGCAGTAAAGAGAACGTCTGTTGATGAGTTAAGTGCCGTTTCTGCTGAATCTTGTAACACACCAATCATCACACCTACTGCAACTACTTGCATAGCGATATCATTGCTAATACCAAACATGCTACAAGCCAGTGGAATTAACAGTAAAGACCCCCCAGCAACACCCGATGCACCACAAGCACAAATTGCAGCAACAAGGCTTAATAACAATGCAGTTGGCACATCAACAGGCATACCCAATGTATTTACTGCGGCTAATGTCAAAATAGTGATAGTAATTGCCGCACCACCCATATTGATGGTTGCACCTAATGGAATTGAAACAGAATAAGTATCTTCGTTTAAATTCATACGACGACACATTGCCATATTCACAGGGATGTTTGCTGCTGAGCTACGTGTAAAGAAGGCAGTTACACCACTTTCACGCAGACATGCCCATACTAATGGATATGGATTACTACGAATTTTCCAAAATACAATCAACGGATTCACGACTAAAGCAACAAATAGCATACAGCCAATCAGTACAACCAAAACCTGTAAATAACCCGCTAAAACTTCAAAGCCTGTTGTTGCGATAGTTGACGACACTAAACCAAAAATACCGATAGGCGCTAAGCGAATAACAACACGTACTACGTTTGTTACTGCATCAGCTAGATCTTGCGTTAAGGCCTTAGTGGTATCACTTGCGTGGCGTAATGCTAAGCCCAGCCCAATAGACCACGCTAGAATACCCATATAGTTACCATTGATAAGTGCATCAACAGGGTTTGCAACCACATTAATTAATACGCCTTTAAGAACTTCAGCAATATTTTCAGGTGGTGACAGTTGTGATTCATTAACAACCAGCGTTAAAACGGATGGGAACATAAAGCTTGCAACAACTGCGGTTAACGCAGCAAAGAACGTTGCTAGCAGATATAAAATTAATACTGGGCGAATATTCGATTTTTGCCCTTGACGGTGATTAGCAATCGAAGCCATAACCAGTACCCATACTAAGATAGGTGCTACAGCTTTCAGTGCACTAATAAATAGGGTACCTAGTAAGCTCATCATCTTAGCAGCTTCTGGCGCTAACCAAGCAAGTAAGATCCCTGCGACTAAACCAACGAGTATTTGTTTGACGAGACTTCCCTTAAAAAACAGGCTGAAGACTCTGGATTGTTGTTTATCCATAGCTATTCCATTACTTAAAATAATATTTAAAAAAGGCATTATTGAGTGTTTGCAATGCCAGTATAAGGAATTGAATCGCGCTGAAAAGCTGATTATGCAAAATATACAGCACTAACCGTTTTTGTTAACAATAAAATAACATAACTGTGATCATAATAGGATTTTGTTCTTTTTAGTATACCAACATGAAATGAAAGAAATTATTATTATCAGTAAGTTATACTTAGTTATCTTACTTGCTTTTTATTTTATTTCTCTTCTTTTTGTTTTTTTCAATCAACTGATAGCCTTTTTTATTAACATTATCACTAACAATTATCCGCTCTACCCCCCTGATTTTGAATAAATAACAAACAAAAAAAGATAAACAATATAAACAAGATAACGTTTTATTTTCTCTCAATTAATATTAAAAATTTATCTTTTATGATCTCTATAAAATAGAGAATGCCTTTTGATAATATTCATTTTCTTAAGGTTTTATTTTAAAAAACTCTCTATTCTGAACTCAAAAAGAGATTAGATGTCTATTTTTCACGATCCAATATCCATGCGTAAGTGGAGTCGTCATCCAGTTGAAAAATTTTCTGTCTAGTTTTTCCTGATTTTGTTAGAGTGTTGCTGTTTTAAACAATGAAAAATAGACCCTATGAAGTAGAAAACGGGTAAATAGATTACAACACCTATTGATTTTATATTTACCCCCAAATGACTCAGTTTTAGGAAGCCTTTTATATGGAAATCGTAAGAGAGCTATTCTTGGCGCTATGGCATCAAGATTACGAAACCTTAGCTAATCCTTCATTAATATGGATTATCTACATTTTATTATTCACCATACTATTCCTAGAAAACGGAGTATTGCCCGCAGCTTTCTTACCAGGAGATAGCTTATTAATTTTAGTGGGCGTGTTAATTGCTAAAGATACAATGGATTTTCCATTGACCTTACTTATTTTGACTGCAGGAGCAAGCCTAGGTTGTTGGTTGGGCTATCTTCAAGGGCGATGGCTTGGAAATACGAAATTAGTACGCAGTTGGCTATCACATCTACCAGAACATTATCACCAGCGCGCACATGGGCTTTTTCATCGTCATGGCTTAGCAGCATTACTTATTGGTCGCTTTTTAGCGTTCGTTAGAACATTGTTGCCTACAATTGCCGGCCTTGCTGGATTGAATAATACTCGCTTTCAGATTTTCAATTGGTTAAGTGGACTTTTATGGGTCGGTATACTGACCACATTGGGTTATATATTAGGTAATAGCCCACTATTTCGTCAGTACGAACACCATTTAATGAATATCCTTATGCTATTACCTGTTTTCCTATTAGTTATAGGATTAATTGGTAGTATCTGGGTTGTTATTAAAAAGAAAAAAGCGAAAGCGTAAGATCTATCAAATAATATAAAGATATTCCGACTGCCATAAAAAGCAGTAAGAAAAAATGACAAAGGCCTGTTTCATTCAATTGAACAGGCCTTTATTTTATTTCGCTATACACTCGCCTTAACACCCTCTCATTCTTTTAACTGTGGATATCTATTAAGATTTATCTCTTTTTTTTACCAATAAGTCATTATTTAATTTCATTAAGCAGTAAAATTAGTCTATTGTTATAAGTATCATGTCTATCTCTATTAAAGGAGTTAATTATGTCTCATCAACGTTCAAATGAAGATCTGCGTAGTGAATTGAAATCTCTTGCTGATACTCTAGAAGAAGTGCTGAACTCCTCTGCAGATAAATCCAAAGAAGAAATCCAAAGCCTACGTGCAAAAGCAGAATCGGCGATAAAAGGCTCTCGCGCAAAACTTAGCGATGCGGGTCGAGAAATTGTCGATAATACCAAAGAAATCGCCGGAAAAGCAGATAACTATGTTCGTGAAAATCCATGGACAGGTGTCGGTATTGGTGCGGCTGTTGGTGTTGTTCTTGGTGTTCTCCTAGCAAAACGCTAATTTATAATGAGTGATAATCAAAGACCACAGGGCCCCGCATCCGGGGTTCTGAATTCTCTCAGTAAAATTGGTGCCATCGTGATAGGCATGGTCGAAACTCGCCTACGACTAATCGCCATTGAACTGGAAGAAGAAAAAACTACCCTGATCCAGCTTATTTTAATGGCTGGTGTTACCTTGTTGCTCACCGCCTTTGGCTTAATGAGTTTACTTATACTGCTATTTTGGGTTATTCCACCTGAATACCGAGTCTATGCGTTAGCTATCACAACCGCTACTTTACTTTTCTGTGCACTGATTGGTGCCATCATGACATTAAGGAAAGCGCGAAATTCCACCTTGTTAGGCGACACTCGCCAGCAATTGGAATTAGATAAACGTCTTTTGGAGCAATATCATGATGAACAGACAAAATAAGCAAGTAATCCTCGCAAGACGTAAAAAGCTGTTGTTGAATAAAATTCAGCAACAGCGCTCCGATTTAGGGCAAAGCACGCAAACTTGGCTTGATGTGACAGAGCCTTACGATAAAGCGTGGCGGATTTTAGTCTCTTTAAAACCTGCATTTTTAGTAGGCGCTAGTTTTATCTCTCTTTACAGTATTAAACACCCTAAAAAAATCATACGATTAGGACAACGCGCTATCGGTGCAATTGGCTTAATTCGGGCAATACAGAAGTCCTTCAAAAAAACCTCAGATTGAACATCAATTTTTTTGTCTAAGAATGTTAATTCTTCTTAATATCCTCTTTTCCAATTTCCTATTATTGTATACCTCACACCGTAGCCGTGGTTATTAATTCTAAAAATAGAAAATTAACCAACGAAAATACAAATATAAACAGATATACATTGCAGATAATAGAGTTTAATTAGGAATAAATATCATGAAAAAATTTGAAGACATTGCGTTATTAATTGCCCGTATTTTAATGCCGATTTTATTTATCAGCGCAGGCTACGGAAAAATTGGTGGCTACGAAGGTACGCAACAATATATGCAAGCAATGGGTGTTCCCGGTTTCTTATTGCCACTGACTATTTTATTAGAATTAGGTGGTGGATTAGCAATCTTATTTGGTTTCTTAACTCGCACTACAGCAATCTTTACCGCGGTCTTTACTCTCTTAACCGCATTACTGTTCCACAGTAATTTTGCTGAAGGCATGAACCAATTAATGTTTATGAAAAACATGACAATTGCAGGCGGATATTTATTACTGGTTGTAACAGGCCCGGGTAAATGGAGCTTAGATCGTATTTTCAATAAAAACTGGTAATAACAAGTTTAGAAATAAAAAAGATCCTCTAGGGGATCTTTTTTGTTTGCTTAAAATAAAACTTACTCATTATTTATATTTGTTTTAATTATTTTTTATCGCTCGCAAAGAGTTTAGGTATTTCACGTAGACACCACGATTTAGCTTCGCCCATGCTATCTCTGCGCCATGCCATAATAATATTATTTTCATGATGATATTCAGGGCCAACTACACGTAAACGCCCTTCTTTGATATCATCTTCAATTAAATCAATCGGCATTGTCGCCACACCTAAACCTGCGATTAACGCTCGGCGTTTATCTTCGATAGAACTGACCGTTAAACGGCGCTGTTTATCTAACAACAATACTGTCAACACAGGGCGTTCTCTTGCGGTATCTGCAATCGCAATACCCCGATATTTTAAGCGAGTTTCTTCTGCTAATGGCTCTGGTTCGTTATGAATCGGGTGATCTGGGCTGGCCACATAAACGCTAGTGGTATTGTATAAAGGGCGGAAGTTGATTTCAGATGAAGTGCGAAAATGCATATCGGGTGAAATCACAATATCACATTTACCGCTTTCTAAGCTTTCCCAAGCGCCCGCTAATACTTCTGTTACTAAAGAGAGTTGCGTATTGGATTTTTCAGCTAATTTATCGACCAAAGGAAAAAGTCGAGATGCTGGGGTAAGTGCTTCACAAACGATAGTAATATGCGGCTCCCAACCTCTTGCTAAGGCTTCTGCATCTGACGTTAATTTGTCAGCTGCTTCAAGTAATATACGCCCTCTATCAAGAAGCATTCGACCAACATTAGTAAATTTAGTTCTATGGCCAGAACGGTCAAAAAGGACAACATCTAAATCTTCTTCTAATTTTTGCATGGTATAACTGAGTGCCGATGGAACTCGATTTAGTTCATCAGCCGCAGCTGCAAAACTCCCTCTACGATCAATGGCATCCATGACTCGTAAAGATTCCAACGTAATTGCTTTGTCTTTACTCATTATACTTATCTCTATCAAATAATTTGATTATGGTCACCAGATTAACTTGCTAACAATAGACAGTCCATACCTCTATGATAAATATATTGATAATCTACTCGAAAAATACCGCTATGATAAAATACAGAACAGCACAACAGTGTGGTAAAGCGGATTATGGCTGGCTACAAGCTCGCTACACATTTTCCTTTGGCCACTATTTTGACCCTCATTTTTTAGACTATGGCACACTAAGAGTTCTCAACCAAGAAGTGCTTGCCCCAAATTCTGAATTTAAAGCAAAGACCTATCCTCATGTGGATGTGGTTAATCTTATTCTTCAAGGAGAAGTAACATACCTTGATAATATGGGGCGTACAGTGACGGCAAAAGAAAATGAGTGCTTACTTATTTCACCGCATAATACTGATACGTATATAGAGAAAAACAGTAGTCCTGATACGCCATTAACTCGTATTCAATTGTGGTTAAATGCGTGTCCACAACAAGAAAGTGTAGCTTCACAAAAATTGGTATTAGATGAAAATTTAAAATATCAATTATTAGCCTCACCTACCGGTGATGATGGCTCGTTAATGTTAAGGCAAACTATCTGGCTTTATCATATTCATTTGCAAGCAGGTGATGAAATTACACTGCCAATAAAAGGACAGAAAGGCTTTTTGCAATCCATAAAAGGTGGCACCTATTTGCAAACATCAACACAAGAAAATGGGCAAATTCAGTGTGGTGATGGGGCTTTTATTCAAGATAGCCATAGTATTACATTGAAAAGCTCGGCTGAGTTTCGTGGCTTATTTATTGATATTATCTCGTGATAATCAATTTCGATGGGCTTAAAAACAGAAAACCCTCGACACACAATGTGAATCGAGGGTTTTTTATGAGGTGAGTTGACCGTTAAGCCGGGTTCTGTCGTGGACAACCATTCATCTAGGCCAGAACTTGCGCGCTGGCTCCAGCAACCTACCCGGGTTCAATGCGGGCCGCACCATAAGAACCCCTATTTGGTCTTGCTCCGGGTGGAGTTTACCATGCCACAAACTGTTACCAGTTGCGCGGTGCGCTCTTACCGCACCCTTTCACCCTTACCTGATCCTGTAAACAGGCCATCGGCGGTTTACTCTCTGCTGCACTTGTCGTAGGCTCGCGCCTCCCAGACGTTATCTGGCACCCTGCCCTGTGGAGCCCGGACTTTCCTCCCCTCTATCCGTCTCCCCCGAAGGGACAACGATAAAGCAGCGGTTGTCTAGTCAACTCAGGGTGCGGATTATAGGGATTTTGGTAGAAAATGTATAGCAAAAGAAGCTAAAAAATCACTTTACTCGTCTTGAGCTTCACCATTTTGCTCAATGACATGCTTATAGAGTGCATTTTTCTTCACGCTATAAATTTCTGCAGTGACTGCGGCTGCTTTTTTCAGTGGTAACTCTTTTTGTAAAATCGCCAATGTCCGTAATACTTCAGGAGAAAAATCGTCATCAACGGGTTTTTCATAACCCTCAACAATTAATACCATTTCACCTTTACGACGATTTTCATCTTCAAGAACCCATTTAAGTAATTCACCAACAGGCATACCTTGAATAGCTTCCCACGTTTTTGTGAGCTCTCTCGCTAATACTACGTAGCGATCTTCACCCCAAACTGTCACCATATCAGCTAAACTATCTAACAGCCGATGTGTTGATTCATAAAAAATCAATGTACGAGGCTCTTCTGATAATGACCGTAAACAGTCTTGACGACTTTTTGTTTTTGCAGGTAAAAAACCTTCGTAACAGAAACGATCTGATGGAAGCCCTGCCGCAGACAGTGCCGTAATAGCAGCACAAGCGCCGGGTAATGGCACGACATTTATGCCATTCTTACGACATTGATTGACTAAATGATAGCCAGGATCGTTAATTAATGGTGTACCTGCATCAGAGACTAATGCGATACTTAGCCCCTGCTGTAATTTGCTAATTAATTGATCTGCTTTTTGCTGTTCATTATGATCATGTAACGCATACAAACGTGCGTTAATGGCAAAGTGCTGTAATAGAAGCCCTGTATGGCGGGTATCTTCTGCAGCAATTAAATCGACATGAGACAGCACATCAAGTGCCCGCTGGGTGATATCGCCCAGATTACCAATAGGTGTGGGTACTATGTACAGTGTGGATGTCGTTACCGCTGCTCGATTAGGTTGATTCATTGTTTATTCCGAATGACCGATTTAAAATTGAGCATAATTATAAAACATCACTGGGTACAGTATGCTTTCCTCAATTTTTGTGCGTTTTAAAACAGGTTTATCCTATACTGCGATACTCTCTGCGCTGATTATGTCAGGTTGTACCCTGACGGGGCAACAAGAACAACCTCTCACTCCCGCTGCAAAAGCAGAAATGGAGATGAAACAATTTCAAAAAGTGATTGATGACGCTCAAGGGCTGGCATCTTTAGATGTTATTAGGGCCTATATTGGGTTAGAAACATTAATTACCGATCCTCAACTACATCAGAAAAATATTGATGATACATGGCTCACGCTAACCAAACTCACACCAGAGCAACGCCGTAGTGTTGTTATCAAAGCAGATGAAAATACACTGCAAGGTTGGTTAGACTTACTGAATACTTATGAATACAACAAAGATGATGCTGATAAGTTATCAACAGCGGTCAGAGAGTGGCAGACTCGCTATCCTCGCAACCCAGCCGCATTAACACTACCAGCATCATTATTACGTCTTTCACAGCCTTCAGTGAGTGCAAGTAGCCAAATCGCATTATTGTTACCTTTAACGGGGCAAGCGAAAGTTTTTGGTGAAGCTATTCGTCAAGGCTTCCTTGATGCGCAAAGTGGTTTACCACAACCTCAAGCAATGCCTGCGCCACAAGCGCCTAAAAATGACGATAGCCTTAATTCAATTTTAGAAGAATTAGGTATCAAAAATACTGAAACACCAACAACAGATACGGCAAAAGAAACAACTGAAAATACGCAAGCGACTCAAGATCAAGAAAAAGAGAGCTCTACATTTTCTGGTGATACAACATTACGCTTAGATCCTGTTGCACAAAACTCTCGCCAAGTGATTGTTTATGATACCAATAGCCAATCTATCGATGTTTTACTGAAAAAAGTACAGCAAGATGGTGCTAACTTAATTGTCGGCCCTCTGCTAAAACCTGAAGTCATGAAGACTATTGAGCTTCAAAGTGGCTTACCTGTATTGGCATTAAATGAATTAGACAGTGTTCCTTCAGCAACAACCGTTTGTTTCTTCTCTCTTTCACCAGAAGATGAAACCCGTAATGCGGCACAACATTTACGTCAGCAACAAAAATCAAACCCATTAATTATTGTTCCTGATAATAAATTTGGCCAAAGAATGGCACAAACATTTGCTGATGAGTGGCAACGCACCGGCGGCGGTACCGTTTTACAACAAACTTTTAGCTCTGTTGAAAGCTTAAAAGCCTCTATCAACCGTGGTGTGGGTATTCGCATGACAGGTACGCCTGTTCTCCCAACGGCTAATGCACCTTTACCATTAGAGACTCAATCTATTCCATCAGCAGGTGGTGCCATTGATTCTGTTTATATCATTGCGACTAGCGATGAATTAACCTTAATTAAACCAATGATTGATATGGCGATCAGTACCAAAAAGCGTCCACCAATTTATGTTAGCTCACGTAGTAACCAAGGTGGAACAGGCCCTGATTTCCGTATGGAGATGGATGGCATTCAATTTAGTGATATTCCATTGATGACTGGTGCTAATTTGCCGTTAATGCAAAAAGCATCAAGCAAATTTGCGAACGATTACTCATTAATGCGTCTTTATGCCATGGGAATTGATGCATGGTCATTAGCAAACAATTACAATGATCTGACAAAAGGTACATTGCGTTTTAATGGTATTTCAGGCTCATTACGTGTTGAAAACAACTGTACTGTTTATAGACAACTTCCTTGGATGCAATTTAAACAAGGTAAGATTGAACCTGTTGCACAGTAATGCGCGCATTTAATTATCATTAAAATAAACCGCCATAATGGCGGTTTATTTTATGAGTGATATAAAGAAGGAAATCATGGATGATTTTTTCTAAAAACCCTTATTTTTTAGGGCTATACTATGAGCAAAAAGCGCTAAAATATTTACGCCAACAAGGATTAATATTGATTGAGCGTAATGTCCGATATCCCTGTGGAGAAATTGATCTTATTATGCAGGAAAAGAAGACATGGGTATTTGTTGAGGTTCGTTTTAGACGTAATATCTTATTTGGTGATGCTATAAGCTCTATTACTACCTCAAAACGGCGTCGCTTATGGCGTACAGCAAAATGTTGGCTAGCACAACGCCAAGAAAGTATCGAGACTTCAGACTGTCGTTTTGATATTTGTGCATTTAATCAACGCCAGCTAATATGGCTAAAAAACATTCTCGATTATACGGAATTTATTCGTTAAATTAGATTATATAGGTCTTAACGTGCTTGATAGAATCAAAGTCTGCTTTACAGAGAGTATTCAAACTCAAATTGCAGCAGCAGAAGCATTACCAGATGCCATTTCCAGAGCCGCCATGATGATGGTTCAATCTTTGTTAAACGGCCATAAAATATTAAGCTGTGGAAACGGTAGCTCAGCAGCAACAGCACAGCGATTTGCCGCAAGCATGATCCATCGTTTTGAAACAGAACGCCCAAGCTTGCCCGCATTATCGTTAAACACAGATAGCGTTGTGATGACTGCAATTATGGGGAATCAGCAGCACGATGAAATCTATGCAAAACAAGTGCGTGCATTAGGGCAAGCTGGAGATGTGCTACTTGCTATCTCAACTCACGGTAACAGCAGAAGTATTATTAAAGCCGTTGAAGCCGCTGTTACACGAGATATGACCATTGTTGCATTAACAGGTTATGATGGCGGAGAGCTTGCCGGATTATTAGGCCCTCAAGACGTTGAAATTCGTATTCCTTCTCAACGCACCGTCAGAATACAGGAAGTTCAGATGCTAACAGTCAATTGTCTCTGTGATTTAATTGATAATACATTATTCCCACATCAGGATGACTAAGGAGTTACTATGAAATTGCTTCCTATCACTGCAGTGCTATGTTCTGCACTTTTACTGCAAGGTTGTATCGGCGCAGCGGTTGTCGGCACTGCCGCAGTTGCGGGTAAAACTGCAACCGATCCTCGCTCATTAGGGCAACAAGTTGACGATGGTACATTGGAAGCACGTGTTTCTGGTGCTCTAAACAAAAACGAACAGATCAAAAAAAGCAATTCACGTATCGTAGCGACGGCTTATCAAGGCAATATTCTGTTAACAGGCCAAAGCCCTGATATGTCTGTTGCGAATACAGCAAAACAAGTTGCGAGTAAAGTTGAAGGCGTGAATAACGTCTATAACGAAGTCCGCCAAGGCGAGCCTGTGACATTAGGCACTGCGTCTTCAGATACATGGTTAACAACCAAAGTTCGCTCTCAGATTTTAGGCAGTGATTCAGTAAAATCTTCTTCTGTAAAAGTGATCACTGAAAATGGTGAAGTATTCTTATTTGGTATTTTGACTCGTCAAGAAGGGGCTGCGGTTGCAAAAATTGCCAGCGAAACCAAAGGCGTAGTAAAAGTAACCACGGCATTTACTTACCTTAACTGATCCCATTACTAACATCGTTTTTGTATTATCCTGTCAGTATCGGTATTTATAATAAATGACCGATACTGACAGTTTCTTTCTCGACTAAAACTCGCCTTTTCTCAACAAACTGTTAGCGTCTTAGCATGCCTTTATCAATAATAAAATCGATAATAGTTTCCAAGCCCACTTTTTCTTTTAGATTTGTGAAAACATAAGGCTTCACTGGACGCATTCTAGCAGTATCAGCTTCCATCACTTCTAATGAGGCGCCAACATAAGGTGCCAGATCGATCTTATTGATCACCAGCAGATCAGAATGAGTAATACCTGGGCCACCTTTACGTGGAATTTTTTCCCCTTCCGCCACATCAATCACATAAATGGTTAAATCAGCAAGCTCTGGGCTAAAGGTAGCACTTAAGTTATCACCACCACTTTCCACAAAAACGATATCAAGATTTTTGTGGCGCATCGCTAATTCTTCAACTGCCGCAAGGTTCATTGAGGCATCCTCACGAATAGCAGTATGAGGACATCCCCCTGTTTCCACACCAATAATACGATCGGCATCTAATGCTTCAGCTCGCGTTAAGATCTTAGCATCTTCTTGAGTATAAATATCGTTAGTGACTACTGCGATTTCATAAGTATCGCGCATTGCTTTACAAAGAACTTCTAACAGTGCTGTCTTGCCTGATCCAACAGGGCCGCCAACACCGATACGCAGTGGTTGATTATATTCTTGCATATAGGTTTCTCATGAACGAAAAAGTCGAGTGTATTGTGTTTCATGACGACTACTGGCAATAATTTGTGCCGGTGTAAAACTCCCAATATCTTCAGTGGGCCAATGTGCAGATTGCTCTACAATCGCAGGGATCTGCTCTGCTAATGTAAACAATATCTTCTGCCCCGCACTTTGCCCTAAAGGGATCAGTTTCACTCCTGACATCACCGTATTTTCAAGCCAACCCCAAGCGTAAGCACAACATAACTTTTCAGCAGAAATATTCCATTTCACAGCCGCTAACGCAAATGCCATGAGTTGTGTCTGTTTTACACAAGCTTGTAAGGTTTCATCTAACTCAATATCTAATTGAGGAAGTAAACGAGCAAAAGCGATACCTCGTTGGCGCTCTTCTTGTCGCAACTCTTTAGTTTCGCGACTTGCGACAATAAAATCACACCAATACTTCACTTCGCTCATTTTAGCTTGAGCTAAATTTTCTTGTAATCGCCGTAAGATAGGAAGCTCTAACGTTGCTAAAGTACCGGTCATTTGGGCACTTAGCCAGTCTGCTAATGTTTGAGGACAACAAACCCACCCCTTTTCAATCGCCCACTCTAACCCTTGAGAATAAGTAAACGATCCCACTGGTAAAGAAGGACTGACTAATTGATATAAGCGCAGATCTGCAAGCATCAATAAGCTCCCTTATTCAAATAATTAGTGATGATGGTGATGGTCATCATGAGAGTGATGATGACCACCAGACGATCCACCATAAGCGCCCGGCTCAGGTTGGTATTTCTCTAACTCCACAACCACATTGGCACCTAAACCTCTCGCCATATCATCTAAAACATGATCGTGAAAATAGCGACACCAACCCGCTTCGATTTGTAATGGAACATGACGATTACCTAAGTGGTAACAAACACGAGCCAATAACAGTGGATCGTCACTATATACCGTTGAAACTTGCTCTTTTGCCGCTTCAATTGTAACTAGCGTATTATCTTCTGACAGTAAGATATCACCCTCTTTTAACACCGTACCGCGAGGCAAAAATAGCCCTGCTTCTTGCCCATCACTTAACGTCACTTTTAAACGACTTTTGGTTCTTTCATCCATCGTTAAGCATAAAGTAAGAGCCTGTGTTTCTGGCGTTACTAATTCAAGCGCTTTTTGTTTATCAATAAGTTGAGTAAATCTTTTCATTCTCTACATTCTCGGTAAACGCTAATTAAAAGAGGAAATAGCGTTGTGCCATTGGTAATTGCGTTGCAGGTTCACACACTAATGGCACACCATCAGCTTTTACAATATAGGTTTGAGGATCAAGCTCGATATGAGGCACATAACTATTGTGGATCATCGAAGCTTTAGTGATGTTACGACAGCCTTTAACACGACCAATTAAGCTCTTTAAGCCTAGTTTTTCAGGTACACCCGCGTCGATCCCCGCTTTCGACATAAAGATCATCGACGTCTGATATTTCGCTTTACCTAAGCAAGCATACATTGGGCGATAATGCACAGGCTGAGGTGTTGGAATAGCCGCATTAATATCACCCATTGGCGCATAAGCTACCATGCCACCTTTCATGATCAACGCTGGTTTTACTCCAAAGAAAGCCGGCTCCCATAAAACCAGATCCGCTAATTTACCTTTCTCAATAGAGCCAACTTCGTGTGCAATACCATGTGCTAAAGCAGGATTGATCGTGTATTTCGCCACATAACGTTTAATACGATGGTTATCACTTTCAGCGGTATCACCTTCTAATGTACCGCGCTGTAATTTCATTTTATGTGCGCATTGCCAAGTACGAAGAATAACTTCACCTACGCGTCCCATTGCCTGTGAGTCTGACGACATAACAGAAATAGCCCCCATATCATGTAAGATATCTTCTGCTGCGATAGTTTCACGGCGAATACGAGATTCAGCAAAAGCCACATCTTCAGGAATAGACGGATCAAGGTGATGGCAAACCATCAACATATCAAGATGCTCATCTACAGTGTTAATGGTATAAGGCATTGTTGGGTTAGTAGAAGCAGGCAGAATATTCGGCTCACCGACTGATTTAATTACATCGGGTGCATGCCCACCACCCGCGCCTTCTGTGTGGAAAACGTGGATCACTCGGCCAGCTATCGCTTTCACTGTTTCCTCGTAGAAACCGCCTTCATTTAAGGTGTCAGAGTGAATAGCGACTTGCACATCCATTTCATCAGCAACATTAAGGCAGTTATGAATTGCCATCGGTGTTGCCCCCCAGTCTTCATGGATTTTTAAACCAATAGCGCCAGCTTCAATTTGCTCGCGAACCGCTTCTGGTTGACTCACACAGCCTTTACCGAATAAACCCACATTAATAGGCAATTCATCAACGGCTTCTAACATGCGATGCATGTTCCAAATACCCGGCGTTACTGTGGTGGCATTTGTTCCGGCAACAGGCCCTGTACCACCACCAATAAACGTGGTGACACCAGACACTAAACCTTCTTGTGCTTGTTGAGGGCAGATAAAGTGAATATGCGTATCAACGCCACCAGCGGTAACAATTTTGCCTTCACCTGCAACCACTTCTGTGGCAGGCCCTACAACAATATCTACATTAGGTTGAACATCAGGATTACCCGCTTTACCGATACCCACAATGCGGCCATCTTTAATACCGATATCCGCTTTTACAATACCCCAATGATCTAAAATAATGGCGTTTGTAATAAGCACATCGACACATTCAGCATTGACAACTTGGCTTTGCCCCATGCCATCACGAATAACTTTACCACCACCAAATTTGACCTCTTCGCCATAAGTGGTGAAGTCTTTTTCAATTTCGAGAAAAAGCTCAGTATCGGCTAATCGCAGACGGTCGCCAGTTGTTGGACCAAACATATCTGCATAAGCTTGACGTGAGATAGTTTTCATTTTTTCTCACTCTCCAATTTACCCATCACCTTGCCATGAAAGCCATAAATTTCACGCTTTCCAGCAAAAGCCACTAATTCAACAGTACGGCTTTGCCCTGGTTCAAAACGAACCGCCATGCCCGCTGGAATATTTAAACGAAAACCTAATGTGCCTTCTCGTTCAAATTTCAGCGCCTCATTCACTTCATAAAAATGATAATGAGAGCCGACTTGCACGGGTCTATCGCCATGATTGGCAACCTGTATTGTTTTTGTTTCTCGACCTGCATTAAGTTCGATATCGCCTAATGCTTGGTTAACTCTAATTTCACCGGGTATCATGTTATTACCTACACAATAGGATCATGAATAGAAACAAGTTTTGTACCATCTGGGAATGTACATTCCACTTGGATGTCTTTGATCATTTCTGGCACGCCTTCCATGACTTGTTCCGCCGTCAAAACAGTGCGTCCTTCACTCATCAATTGGGCAACAGTTTTACCCTCTCTTGCCCCTTCCATAATGGCGCAACTAATAAGTGCAACCGCTTCAGGATAATTAAGCTTGAGCCCTTTCGCTAAACGTCTTTCAGCAACAAGACCCGCTGTAAAAAGCAGTAATTTATCTTTTTCTCTTGGTGTTAATTCCATTTCTGCTCCTAAAATTAACGATTATGTCGCCCATATACGAGGCGGCTCAGGGCAATACCCTAACCAGTGTTGTCTGACGGTTTGCCAAACTTGAGCAAAACACGCCATCATCGGCTCTGTTTGCGAGCCTAATAACCGTAAAACTAAAATACCGTCTACATCCGTTAAACCATATTCGATAACATGATCGTAAGAAGCAGAGGAAGCCTCGATACTTTGTTGAATAAGGTTTTTTAATTCGTCCGTTGCGGGATAGATATAAAGTGATCCTAGCATCGGAAACTCACGCATGGCAGCCGATCTTTTTTGTAAACCATCGACAAAAAGCGACTCAGTTAATGTCAGTCTTTCATCGATATAGAAATTTAAACGCCCTTTTACATTGCCATCTTCAAACCACTCATTTAAAACTGGACGACCAAAACATTGAATTTCCCAGCCAATAAATCTGGCGGTAGATGCAATATGAATATGTGTTTCTAGACGAACTTGGGATTCAGGAAAAAAGATGTTTTCTTGAGGTAACCACTCTAAAAAACCATTAGCTGCCACTTTTAAGGTTTGAACTTGCCGAGCAACACCGCCAGCACTACGGTAAAACTTAGTGGCTCCGGGTGTTGTGAGCAATGCATGTGCTTGGGGTTGCACATCAATATTAATCAATAGTTTATCACCACCGACCACACCGCCTGGGGGATGAAGCAAATAAGTGTGTGCAATACCTTGCTCAGGATAAAAAGGACGCTGAACCATTAATGGGCCGATATGGCGCTTTTCTGTAAGACGTGTTATTTCGCGTTTTACTTCATAACGTAAAACAATTTCAGCAAGCCAACCCTTCCCTGAAAAGTCAGACATACTCACTCCTGCCAACTCGGCAAAATTATCAATAAATCAGGAAAATACGTGAATACATACAGCGCTATCCATAAGATTGAGTCATTCAAAATCAAATAGAAAATAAGCTAATGAATGTTGGATAGGGTGTGGATAAAAGACAAACAGTGATATCCTAAGAACAGGATAATCTCCTTCGTCTGTGACGCGCGATTCTACACCTTATTACGAAAAATGCGTTTTGAATAAATAGCAATTTATTTAGAAAAAATGACACTGTTTAAAATAAATGTAAAAAATGAGCAGATATCTATATTGTCATGTTTTATCAACAAGATTATATTCTGCTTCACTCTCATTCTGCTTTGCATGACAACACTAATTTAAATTAGAATAATCTCTCTATTTATTATTCTAGACGTGGCTTATCAGTTTATACAACAAATGAGCTAATTTTGAGTATTGTTCATTTAAGCAAGATTAATGCTTAACTTGCCTACGGTATATTGGAGATCATGGAATACAAACACATCCTGTCCTCTAACCAAATGTCTTTAAAAACGTTTTACATCGAAAACCCGATGATAGCGATGGTTAGTGGCGCAAAAGGTACGATTTGCATCAATGGACAAACTATTGATGTATCCAGCCATTTAACGCTTATTATTCCAAAATACAGTCAAGTCTCTTGCGATATAGTCAGCCAATTTACGCATAAATCGATTGAACTACACACGCTTGTGTTATGTGAAACAGAGCTTCAATCTGTTTTCTCTTTACTAAAGCCTTTAATTAAATCTAGTTCACCACTAACAAGCCACCTACCTGCTTACCATTTATCAACGCCTGAAGTGATAAAAAGTAATTTTGGAATTTTAAAACAGTGCTTACCACTTCCACATGGCTCTCCATCTCAAGAAACCATGTTTATGCAGCAATGTTTGTTTTTTATTTTGATGGCGGTATATCAAGAAGGTATCGATATTTTAAATATCTTCCGATTTAACTATGATGAGCCGAAAAATCAGGCAATTACGCATTTAATTACGCAAGATCCGCAAAGAAAATGGCATTTAGAAGATGTGGCAAAAACGCTTTTCACAACGCCATCAACGTTACGTCGGCATTTAAGTAAAGAAGGTGTCTCGTTCTGCCAGCTATTACTGGATGTCAGAATGGGAATTGCTTTAAATTACCTGACATTTTCTAATTACTCTGTTTTTCAAATAAGCCATCGCTGTGGTTTTGGCAGTAATGCCTATTTTTGCGATGCTTTTAAACGTAAATACGGCATGACGCCTTCACAATTTCGTATTCAGTCTCGCCAATCTAACGATCCCTCTACGATAACAAAGCTATCAGAGAAGATTGCTGAGCCTAATAGAAAGATATTTTAAACCTTATAGAGTTATGACAAATTATTTTTCTTTAAAAAGCTAATTCCCCCCATTAGCCGCATCTGATTTAAGATCCACTGTTGCCGCTTTAGAGTATAAGCAGAAGGTTTATTTACATGGTAAATATGCGGATTAGGTAATACTGCCGCTAGTAATGCGGCTTCATGACTTGTGAGTTGTTTCGCTGGCTTTCTAAAATAGTGTTGGGAAGCCTGCTCTACACCGAAGATCCCATCACCAAACTCAACAATATTCAGGTATACGGTTAAAATACGTTTTTTTGACCAAATAAGCTCAACAACGGGCGTCATTCCCGCCTCAAGCCCTTTTCTTATCCAACTACGACCATCCCATAAAAAAAGATTTTTGACAGTTTGCTGAGAAATAGTCGATGCACCACGTAATGTTTTCCCGTTGTTATAATTTTTTTTGAAAACTTTCTCAATAGCATCAAAATCAAAGCCCCAATGTTTAGGAAAATTTTGATCCTCAGAAGCAATCACGGCTAAATACATCACTGATGCTATCTCTTTTTCACCCACCCAAGTGGAATGTGATACATAAGAGAAATCAAACTCACTCCAAGCAGAAATTTGTCTTTGAACCATAACAGCAGAAAAAGGCACAGGTAAAAAAGAAAACAGCACAACTGTTAACAGCCATAAAGCAATTAAAATAATTAATAGTTTCTTTAACTTTCTCACCAGTACCATCTGCTGTTTTTACCTACTCTTTATGCCATTTCAAGGACTTTCTTAACCAGTTTCTCAATACCTACCTGTGCTTGTGCAATAGATTGTGCAAGCATATACGCAGGTGTTGTGACAACACGATATTTTTCATCAACAACAATATCATCAACAGGGCAATCTATATGGATGCCACCCATTTTTTCGATTGCATGTGCTGTTTCTGCGTCATTTCCAATTGTTAATTTTACTGGAGAATTTAACATTTTTGGTAACATTACAGGTGCAATACACATTAGCCCTAATGGTTTATTTTTCTGATGCATCGCTTGTACAAATCTTAAGAGATCTTTGTTAATTTCACAGTCACTCCCTTTTGTTGCGAAATTGCATAAATTCTTCACCGCACCAAAACCACCAGGAATAATGACAGCATCAAAGTTTTCAGCCTTTGCCTCTGATAAAGGGGAGATTTTTCCACGAGAAATACGAGAAGATTCTTCCATCATATTCCTTTTTTCTGATTTTTCCTCACCTGTAATATGATTAATTACAGTTGGTTGCAAATCATTAGGTGAAAAATAATGAACTTCAGCATTATTTTGGCTTAAAGCAAGCATTGTGAGCACTGATTCATGAATTTCACTCCCATCGAACACACCACAGCCACTTAAAATTACCGCAATTGATTTCATATCTTTCTCCGTTTGTAGTAGATTACTAGTTACCCATTTATAGGTGTAAACACCAATCGGCATCACATATTTAAATGTTTCTTGTAACAAAAAAACTTATCTTTGCTATTTTGTTGCTTGTATGATGTATGGAATAGTTTCATCCTATTCGCCTATGTAATGAGAATCAAAAAAAGTGGATAGAAAAGTTTCCCTGGTGTTGGCGCAGTATTCGCGCACCCCAACCTTCGGTTGGGGTTATTTTTTTCTAGTGTCTGATAACCAGTTTCTTAAACTTTCCACATCCTTTCTCCAATCTCTTTCTAGCTCATCTACCCACTCTTGTACATTGTCCCACCAAGCAGGTAATTCCGATGATTGGATCTGTTTAGCGAGTTGCTGTAAATGTTTTAAACCTATAGAACCCGCTGCACCTTTAATTTTATGCCCTTCCTCAGAAATCCCCTTCTCATCACGAGCCGTTAGGTTAGATTCAAGGACAGACATATAACTTGGCATCATCTTCTCAAAAACATCTAGACCATCAGTGATTAATTGAGGTCCGACAAGTTCGATGTATTGATTCAGCATGTCTATATCTAATAATTCTTCATTTTTATTCAACAATTCCGATGACTCATTACATGGCACAGAAACCGCACCATCCCCCCAGAATTTATTGATAATCGCGGTAAGCGCATCCACAGAAAGTGGTTTACTTAGCACATCATTCATTCCCGCATCCAAATACTCTTTTTTGTCTTTCAAAACATTTGCAGTTAAAGCAATAAGAGGAGGAAGTTCATTACTGTCGAATTCTTGACGTAATTTTCTTGAAATATCGAACCCTGTCATATCCGGTAATTGAATGTCTAATAGCACTAAGTCATATTCATCAGGCTTAAACATCGATAATGCTTCTTGCCCTGTCATTGCTACATCAACGGTATTACCCAATTTTTCTAAAACAGAGCAGGCAACAATTACGTTGAGTTCAATATCCTCTACAAGCAGAATATTTAAAGCTGGTAATAAGAGCTCATCATCACTTTCGATATCGTGATGCTCTTCAACCGCAGGAGCGACGATAGAGAGGGTAAAGGTAGAACCCTCACCTAACTCACTTTCAACACGAATATCACCGCCCATATGCTGTGCTAGGCGTTTTGAGACGGCAAGTCCGATACCCGTTCCCGTTGCAGAACGACCACCTTGACTATCATTGACTTGATAGTACATGGCAAAGATCTTTTCCAGCTCACTTTTTGGAATACCAATTCCGCTATCTTTTACTTCAAAGAACAACTTATTTGGCGCTTCTTGCCAAATGCGCACTTTGATTTCGCCTTCTTGGGTAAACTTCACGGCATTACCGATGAGGTTCCATAAGATCTGGCGTAATCGAGTTCCATCAGAAGTTATTTTATGTGGTAGCGTTTCTTCTGCTTCCAGTGTGAATTTCAATCCTTTTGGCTGTACTAACAGTCCAGACAGGTTTTCTAAATCAGAAATAAATTCAGTAAAGTCAATTGGCTGATTATCTAACTGAATTTTTCTACGCTCAATTTTGTCCATTTCAATCACGTCATTAAAAATATTTCCTAACGTAATCGCACTCACATGGATGGTTTTTAAGTAATTGAGTTGTTCTGGCGAAAGCTCGGTATCCAATAAGATACGGCTTAACCCAACAATACCATTTAGCGGTGTACGCAATTCGTGGCTGATTGTTGAGATAAAGGTGGTTTTATCACGGCTCGCGTTCTCTAACGCGTCTTGATAGCGCTTACGCTCTGTAATGTCACGTCCAAAGCCCATTAAGCCATGACGTTTACCAATACGATCATAAAACGGCACTTTGCGTAGCTCAAAACAAGCCTTGCGCCCATCCGGATAAACTAACCATTGCTCATAAGTGAGTGACACATTATGACGGAAGACTTTCTCATCTGTTTCCATCACTTTTATTGCAATATCTTCGTCATAAACATCAAGTGGTGTTAAACCGATAAGTTGCTTCTCGCTTTTGCCTGTCAGTAATTCCGTCGCGCGGTTACATCCTGAAAATTCATTATCTTCATTGCGGTAATAAACTAAGTCAGGAGAGGCATCAAGGAATGAGCGTAAAAGTGAGGATTGCTGTTCAAGCTCGATTTGCGTCAATTCACGACGCTTCATTTCACTTTTTAGTTTTTCGAGTAGTTCAAGGTGCGCTTTTTCAACTTTTTCACGCTCTTGAATTTCCAAGTTTAATTGCTCAATATTCTCTTTTAATTGAGAGTTAAGCTCTAAGTCGCGCTGGCGCATTACCCCCAGTTTATCCACCATACGAGATAAACGGCGTCGTGACTCCTCAAGTTGTTCAACCACAACAGAGAGAAAATAGACAGCCCAAGGCGTAATAATCAGCCCAAAGAAAATAGAGCGAACAAGGTCAATACTGGTAACATCACCTGCAAGCAAGAATGTCACCGCCATTTGAACAACCATCGCTAAAACAACTAATGCAGAAGCCAACAATAATGAGAAGCGAATTAGCCCCAGCCTCATCATTAAGTCAACGTAGTATTGGGCAAGCCCTTTGAGCAATTTCATTGAAAACTCCAATATATTGAATCTATGGAATGATAACCCAAAAATGAATTGGCGCAGTGGCGAACATTCAGAAATCTTGCTAAGAGTGGTTATTTCTCATTACTTTGTTTGATTTAACCCTCTATTTTCTCTTAACAAGAACCTCTCCGATATATGTATTCATAAAAATAATGCAAAACCTAATTGCATAAACGATATCGATATCAACGATAAATAGACCTTATTAGAAAAAATTCAATTTGTCTTTTTTTATACAAATTGTATAAAAACAATAAAAAACTAAATTTATTATAATCATTAGAATAACTACCTACTCACTTTTATCATTAAAGGATGTGATAAAGCGAAATGGCTTAAATAAAGTGATATAACTCACACTAAAAATAGGTGTTCACCTCCTTCAAAAAATGAACATTTTATTTATTTATCAATATATTAAAATAAAAAAACTCTTATTTATCTTATTCTAGTCAAATCTCCTCACACATTGACCTCATTTTTATTTATCGATAAGTTGAAAAGGCATTGCGTAGCAATATAAAAAACACTCCAAGCTAAGCAAACACAACATCACCCGATGAGCACCCATAAATTTACCTACATACTTTGAGCCAAAACGTTCCTTTTGCGCTCTGTTTTGAGGTGCCCAGTAAACTAAGTAGGAAGCAAAAAAATGCTCTATCAAAAGACACAGGAAAAAGACAATTGTGGATTTGGGTTGATCGCGCATATTAA
The DNA here is from genome assembly GCF_003336825.1 of Proteus sp. CA142267. Lineage (NCBI taxonomy): Bacteria > Pseudomonadati > Pseudomonadota > Gammaproteobacteria > Enterobacterales > Morganellaceae > Proteus > Proteus sp. CA142267. The sequence continues at coordinate 136,539 of NZ_QPMG01000003.1, forward strand.
AGGGCAAGCCAGTCATAAAATTGTCAGAAATGCAATCCACGGTCTCGCCAGAATGCAACATCGAGGAGCCATTCTTTCTGATGGTAAAACGGGCGATGGTTGTGGATTACTTTTACAAAAGCCCGATCGCTTCTTTCAATTAGTCGCTGAAGAAAAAGGCTGGCATTTAGCCAAAAACTACGCTGTTGGAATGCTATTTTTAAGCCAAGATCCTAATATCGCGACACAATGTCGCCTTATTATTGAAGAAGAGCTTCAACGTGAAACACTCTCTATTGTGGGCTGGCGTAAAGTCCCTATCAACACGGATATTCTAGGTAGTATCGCTCTTTCATCTCTTCCTTTAATTGAACAAGTCTTTGTTAATGCCCCCGCAGGCTGGCGGATAAGTGATATTGAAAGACGGCTCTTTATTGCTCGCAGACGCATTGAAAAACGCATTACTGATAATGATTTTTATATTTGTAGTCTTTCTAATTTGGTGACGATTTATAAAGGCCTCTGTATGGCTATCGATCTACCACGCTTTTTTACCGATCTCGCAGATCTACGGATGGAATCTTCAATCTGCTTGTTCCATCAGCGTTTTTCAACTAACACCACTCCCAGATGGCCACTTGCACAACCTTTTCGTTATTTAGCGCATAACGGTGAAATTAATACCATTACAGGCAATCGCCAGTGGGCTAGAGCACGTGCCTATAAATTCCATACACCTCTTATTCCTGATCTACAAAGTGCCGCCCCTTTTGTGAATGAGAGTGGCTCAGACTCAAGTTCACTCGACAATATGCTAGAGCTTTTTCTCAATGGCGGTATGGATATTGTTCGTGCAATGCGGTTGTTAGTGCCACCTGCATGGCAAAATAATCCACAGATGGATGATGATTTACGGGCATTTTTTGATTTTAACTCAATGCATATGGAGCCTTGGGATGGCCCCGCGGGCATTGTGTTATCAGATGGTCGTTATGCTGCGTGTACGCTAGATAGAAACGGTTTACGCCCTGCTCGCTATGTTATTACCGCAGATAATATCATTACTTGTGCTTCTGAAATTGGTATTTGGGATTATCAGCCTGATGAAGTGCAAGAAAAAGGACGCGTCGGTCCCGGCGAGCTAATGGTTATCGATACTCATCATGGACGTATTCTTCACTCTGCCGAAACCGATGAGGATTTAAAAAGACGCCATCCTTATAAACTGTGGCTAGAGCGCAATGTCAAACGCTTAACGCCGTTTGAAGAGTTACCGGAACAACAGGCCACCGGACAACGCGCTTTTGATGACACCTTATTAGCCACTTATCAAAAACAGTTTGCATATAGCCAAGAAGAGCTTGAAAGCATTTTGCATGTACTTGCAGAAAATGGGCAAGAAGCGACAGGTTCAATGGGCGATGACACCCCATTTGCTGTACTTTCTCAACGCCCTCGCCTTATTTATGACTATTTCAGACAGAAATTTGCGCAAGTCACAAATCCTCCTATAGATCCATTAAGAGAAGCCCATGTCATGTCTTTAGCGACCTGCATTGGACGCGAGATGAATGTGTTTTGCGAAGCGGAAGGTCAAGCACATAGACTGAGCTTTAAATCGCCTATTTTGCTTTATAGCGACTTTCAACAGCTTATTAATCAAGAAAGTTCTTATTACCGCTCCGTTCATCTTGATATCACTTATCAACCAACAGAATGCAACCTAGAAACTGCATTACGCCAATTATGTGCAAAAGCGCAACAGGAAGTTCATAGTGGTGCGGTGTTATTGGTTTTATCCGATAAAAATATCACTAAAGAGCGACTACCTATTCCTGCTCTTATGGCAGTTGGTGCAGTACAAAAAGCGTTGGTAGACAATAATTTACGTTGTGATGCCAATATCATTGTTGAAACTGCCAGTGCCCGTGATCCTCACCATTTCGCCGTACTACTTGGATTTGGTGCTACCGCTATTTATCCTTACCTTGCTTATGAATCTTTAGCTCAACGAGTTGATAAAAAAATCCTGCAAGCAAGCTATGCCAAAGTGATGCTTAATTACCGCAACGGCATAAACAAAGGGTTGTACAAGATCATGTCTAAAATGGGTATTTCAACCGTGGCGTCTTACCGTTGCTCTCAACTTTTTGAAGCAGTCGGATTAAATGATAGGGTTGTTGAGCTCTGTTTTGCAGGCGTTGATAATCGGATTAATGGCGCTGATTTTAGCGATTTTGAGCACGACTTATTTAATCTATCTAAGCGAGCTTGGTTAGCCCGTTATCCTTTAGAAGCGGGCGGTTTATTAAAATACGCCCATAAAGGGGAATACCACGCTTATAACCCTGATGTCGTTCAAGCACTACAAAAAGCGGTAAATAGCGGGGAATATACTGACTATCAGCATTACGCAAATCTAGTGCAACAGCGCCCAATCACAACCTTGCGCGATATGTTAGTTCTCAATAACAAGACAACGCCTATTTCGATTGAAGAAGTCGAACCTGAAACTGAGTTATTTAAACGCTTTGATACTGCCGCTATGTCAATTGGGGCATTAAGCCGAGAAGCTCATGAAGCTCTTGCGCAAGCGATGAATACATTGGGCGGTTTTTCAAATTCAGGAGAAGGTGGCGAAGATCCAGCACGTTACGGTACCGATAAAGTCTCTCGTATTAAACAAATTGCCTCTGGTCGTTTTGGCGTAACACCCTCTTACTTAATGAGTGCGGATGTTTTACAAATTAAAGTCGCACAAGGGGCAAAGCCCGGTGAAGGCGGACAACTTCCCGGTGATAAAGTGACACCTTATATTGCGCAACTGCGTTATGCCGTACCTGGTGTTACCCTAATATCACCGCCTCCTCATCACGATATCTACTCTATTGAAGATTTAGCACAACTTATTTTCGACTTAAAACAGATCAATCCAACTGCACTGATTTCTGTAAAACTAGTGTCAGAGCCAGGTGTAGGTACTATTGCTACAGGGGTTGCTAAAGCTTACGCAGATTTGATCACCATTGCGGGTTATGACGGCGGTACAGGTGCGAGCCCTTTAACTTCCGTAAAATATGCCGGTAGCCCTTGGGAATTAGGCTTAGTTGAAACTCAACAAGCGCTGGTGGCAAATAATTTACGCCATAAAATTCGTTTGCAAGTTGATGGTGGATTAAAAACAGGTCTAGATATTATTAAAGCGGCAATTTTAGGCGCAGAAAGTTTTGGATTTGGTACTGGGCCAATGGTGGCATTAGGCTGCAAATATCTGCGCATCTGCCATTTAAATAATTGCGCAATGGGTGTTGCTACCCAAGATGAAACACTCCGTCGTAACCATTATCATGGATTACCTGAACGTGTTATCAATTATTTCCGTTTTATTGCGCAAGAAACTCGTGAGTTAATGGCGCTACTTGGCGTGAGAAAAATCACCGATTTAATCGGTCGAACTGATCTGCTTTCATGCCTAGAAGGTGTTAGCAGTAAACAGCAAAAACTCTCTTTAAGTGGATTGTTAGAAACAGCAACTTCACCATCAGGCAATGCGCTTTATTGCCAAGAAAATAATCATACTTATGATAAAGGCGAGTTAAATCAGCGGATTGTTGCTCAAACCTACGATGCTATTGAACAACAAAAAAGCCAAACACACTATTTTGATATTCGTAATACAGATCGCTCCGTGGGAGCAACATTATCAGGCATTATCGCCAAGAAATATGGTGAAAGTGGCTTATCTGCCACACCAATTAAACTTTATTTTACCGGAACTGCAGGTCAAAGCTTTGGTGTATGGAATGCACAAGGCGTTGAATTAACCTTAGTGGGTGATGCTAATGATTATGTTGGTAAAGGTATGGCAGGAGGCCGTATTGTCATTTTGCCTCCTGTTGGCTCTGCATTTAAAAGTCATCACGCTACCATTATGGGAAATACTTGCCTTTATGGCGCAACAGGTGGAAAACTTTATGCTTCAGGCTTGGCTGGGGAGCGTTTTGCTGTTAGAAACTCTGGCGCAATTTCTGTCGTTGAAGGTGTTGGCGATAACGGTTGTGAATATATGACGGGTGGTATTGTCTGTGTTCTGGGTAAAACAGGGATTAATTTTGGTGCGGGAATGACTGGTGGATTTGCCTATCTATTAGATGAAGATCTCACATTATCACAACGGATCAACACTTCATCGATTGAGTTGCTTCCTGTAGCATCCTTTGCCATTCTTGCTGAACATCTACGTGGCATGATTGCAGAACATGTCAGACTAACTGGCTCACAACAAGGTGAAAAATTACTTTCACAATGGGAATATTGGTCACAACATTTCAAATTGGTGAAACCAAAATCCAGTGATGTTAATGCGTTGCTTGGCCATCCTCGTCGTTCATCTGCTGAATTACGCGTTCAGGCACAATAGGAGAATATTATGAGTCAGAATGTGTATCAGTTTATCGACTTAAATCGTGTTGAGCCGACCAAAAAGCCATTAGCAATTCGAAAAATTGAATTTGTTGAAATCTATGAAGCTTTTTCACTGCAACAAGCCTCCGCACAAGCCGATCGTTGTTTAGGCTGTGGTAATCCTTATTGTGAATGGAAATGCCCTGTTCATAATTACATTCCTAACTGGCTAAAACTGGCAAACGAAGGACGTATTATTGAGGCTGCTGAGCTTTCTCATCAAACAAACAGTTTGCCTGAAATTTGTGGGCGTGTTTGTCCTCAAGATAGGTTGTGCGAAGGCGCTTGTACTCTGAATGATGATTTTGGTGCAGTCACAATTGGCAATATTGAACGTTACATCAATGACACCGCCTTAGCACAAGGATGGCGGCCTGATCTTTCTCACGTCACAATGACCGATAAAAAGGTCGCAATTATCGGTGCAGGCCCCGCAGGTCTTGCTTGTGCAGATGTTCTTATTCGACAAGGTGTGAAACCCGTTGTTTATGATAAGCATCCAGAAATTGGAGGGCTACTTACTTTTGGGATCCCTTCTTTTAAACTCGAAAAATCACTGATGATCCGACGCCGCGAATTATTTAGTGAAATGGGTATCGAATTTTGCCTCAATACGGAAATAGGCAAAGATGTCTCCCTAAATACCCTAATAACACAATATGACGCTGTATTTCTTGGATTGGGCACTTATCACAGTTTAAGCGGTCATTTTCCTAATGAAAATGCTAATGGTGTTTATAGCGCACTACCTTATTTAATTGGGAATACATGTTATTTAATGGGTTATGATGAAGATCCTCAAACACCTTATATCGACCTTAAAAATAAAAATGTGGTGATATTAGGAGGAGGTGATACCGCAATGGATTGTGTCCGTACTGCCATTCGACAAGGTGCAAATAAAGTTACTTGTGTTTATCGTCGTGATGAAAGCAATATGCCAGGTTCAAAACGTGAAGTAAAAAATGCCAAAGAAGAAGGTGGCGAATTTTTATTTAATCTTCAACCTATCGATATTGAAGTCGATAACCAAAATAATGTAGTTGGTATCCGCGTTATTAAAACTCAAGGCGATAAAACATTAACTCCTATTGAAGGAAGTGAACATGTGTTATCTGCTGATGCGGTTATTCTGGCATTTGGTTTTAAACCTGCACATTACCCATGGTTAAATGAAAATAATATTGAATATGCATCTTCAGGCAGAATTATTATTTCAGATAATCAAGAAATACCAAATCAAACAACAAACCCTAAAGTGTTTGCAGGGGGGGATATTGTACGAGGCTCTGATCTTGTTGTTACTGCAATAGCAGAAGGAAGAGAGGCAGCTGAAGGCATATTACGATATTTATCATGCTAAATATTTTTTATTTTCGTTATTTAAAATAACAATTTCTCTTGTTTATTATCCCATTTAATTTAAGTGGGATAATTTTTCAATATTATTGGTGAAATTAATAAATAGTATTTAAGGATTATCAAGATATCTGACCATTTAATCATTCTCATTACCATTTAATCATTCTCATTACCATTTAATGTAATTTCTAGAATAATAGCCTGATAAAAAGCGATATTCTTTTTTGTATCAAAATAACACTCTTGATCTATAGTAAATATAATTTATTTTCGTATTTTTTACTTTATCTCTTTTTATTTAACCTTTCCGTCATCTTTTAATGATAATTGTTTTACGGCATTTGTTAATAACATCACAGTCTAAAAAAATAGATTTTATTTCGGCTATTAAATTTGATAACAATCAAATATTGTCAATCTACCAACTTCATAATGGAGTCACCTAATAACTTTACAGAAAAATATAATTTATTGATGTTAGGTTCGTTTTCATAAAATTGTCATAATTAACTAGGGGATCACTATGGTGATGCAACTTATCGCAGTAGCAGTTATTATCGTAACTGTCTATTTGCTAATAAAAAAATATGAAACCCGAATGGTGCTAATTGGTGCCGGCTTATTACTCTGTATCTTAAGTCTGAGCCCATTAGATGCGCTTACCGCATTTAGCGAGCGCATGGTGTCTTCATCATTAATTCAAGCAATCTGTTCGAGTATGGGTTTTGCTTATGTTATGAAATATACCAAATGCGATATGCATCTGGTCCATGTTTTATCAAAAGTAATGACTCGTCTGGGCTTCTTCCTTATTCCAGCCACTGTTGTCGTAACATACTTTATTAATATCGCAATCCCATCAGCGGCAGGTTGTGCAGCTGCGGTAGGTGCAACACTCATTCCATTATTAATCGCAGCACGTATTCACCCAGCTATCGCCGGTGGTGCAGTATTATGTGGTACTATCGGTTCAATGTTAAGCCCAGGTATGTCGCATAATGCCTTCGTTGCTAACATGGCAAATATGGAAGTGGTTGATTTAATCGCTCGCCATAGCCCATACAGCTTAATGGCTGGTGGTATTGCTGCAGTTTCACTTGCTGTTGTCGCTTTAGTGAAAAAAGAGTTCAAAATGGCTTCTGTTACTGGTGATGCATCTTCTTCATCAGCACAAGCAACGCCAGAAGCTGTTCGTCCTAACTACTTATATGCAACAGCACCTTTTATTCCATTAATCCTGTTAGTTCTGCCATTCTTTGAAACATTTAGCACTTTCAAATTGTCAGTACCTGCAGCAATGTTAATCGGTTCTATCTATGCCCTGTTCATCACATTAACTAACCCGGCTCAAATTACGAAAGAGTTCTTTAAAGGTATGGGTAATGCTTATGGTGATGTATTAGGTATCATCATTGCAGCTGCAGTATTCGCAGCTGGTCTGAAAGCATCTGGTTTAATCGACGCGTTCATCAACTTCTTAACTCATTCTCCTGAATTTGCTCGCTGGGGTGGTACTTTAGGGCCATTCTTAATGGGTATTATCACAGGCTCTGGTGACGCAGCAGCATTCGCATTCAACGAAACAGTCACACCTCATGCTGCACAATTCGGTTATGAAATCCCTGATATGGGTATGGCAGCGGCATTATCTGGCGCGTTAGGTCGTACTATGTCACCACTGGCAGGTGCAGCGATTGTTTGTGCTGGCCTTGCAAACATTAACCCTATGGAAATCGCAAAACGTACTGCACCAGGTATGATTATCGGCGTCATCGCGGTTGCGTTATTCATGCTATAAGTGGAGAAATGAATATGTCAGCTCTTACTCTCGAAAAATTAATTAAATGGCGTCGCGAATTTCACCAATATCCAGAAATTGGTTGGTCTGAATTTCTTACAACAGCAAAAATCGTTAAAGAATTACGTAGCTTAGGTTTAGAAGTTAAAGTTGGTCCTGAAGTTATCAACCAAGAGTTCGCTTTTGGTCGTCGTCGCCAAGTCGTTGAGAAAGGGCTGGCTATTGCAAGAAAACACAACGTTGATGAAGCACTGCTTGATGAGATGAAAGAACTTACAGGCTGTGTGGCCATCTTTGACAGTGGTAAAGCAGGTCCAACAGTAGCACTGCGTTTTGATATCGACTGTGTGGGTGTTAACGAAGCAACCGAAACTAAACATCGCCCTCATGCTGAGAACTTTGCTTCTTGTCACGCTGGCGAAATGCACGCTTGTGGTCACGATGGGCACATTTCTATCGGTTTAGGTGTTGCTCACTGGTTAGTTGAGAATAAAGATAAAGTCGTTGGTAAAGTTAAAATCTTATTCCAACCAGCAGAAGAAGGTGTTCGTGGCGCTCGTGCGATGGCTGAAAGTGGTATTGCCGATGATGCAGATTACTTCTTAGGTGCGCACTTAGGCTTTATCGCAAACAGTGGTGAAATTGTTATCAACCCAACACATTTCTTATGTACCACTAAATATGACTTCCGTTTTAAAGGTGCGCCATCTCACGCAGGTGCCGAGCCTGAATTAGGCCGTAATGCGTTAGCAGGTGCTTGCCACGCAGCAACACAAATGCTAGGTATTTCTCGTCATGGTAAAGGGATGTCACGTATCAACATCGGTGTATTAAAAGCCGGTGAAGGCCGTAACGTCACCCCAGCTAATGCTGAGATGCAAATTGAAGTTCGCGGTGAAAACGAAGAGATCAACAGCTTTATGGCTGCAAATGCAGTACGTATGGCTGAAGGCGCAGCACATAGCTTCCAGTTAGAAATGGAAAGCGAGATCATGGGTGAAGCCGTTGACCTGACAAATGACCAAGAACTCATTGATGTTATGACCAAAGTTGTTGGTAAACATTCTGAGCTAACGGCGGTTGCTACTCGCCCATTCGGTGGTAGTGAAGATGCGACAGTATTAGCAAAACGTGTACAACGTTGTGGTGGTAAATCACTGTACTTCGTTGTTGGTGCGGATAGAACAGCAGGTCACCACCAAGCAGGCTTTGATTTCGATGAAAAACAATTAATGACTGCGGTTAATCTTTACACCGGTTGTTTAGAAGAATTACTGAAATAATTTATCAGTAATACAATCCAATAAAGCGCTCTATAGCAATATAGAGCGCTTTTTTTGTACATAAAAAAAGCCCAGTTCAAGTGAACTGGGCTTTTTATTCATACTAATAAGATAATCTCTTATTTCACAACGCGCAGTGCTGGACGACCTGTTGGGCGAGGTGGTTCTGGATCATCATCTGGTGAAGAGGTATCAGCTTCAACAGCTTTATCAGTAACGAGAGATAAACCTTCGCTAGCCGGAGCTATATCGTTCTCTTCACTATCATCTTCAGCAAACTGTAATGATGCACCAGATTCATAAGCAGGCTCTGGCTCAAACATCATTCCCGCACCGTTTTCTCTCGCATAAATAGCCATAACAGCAGCCATAGGCACTCGTACTTTACGAGGTATGCCGCCAAAGCTTGCACTAAATAAAACCTGATACGGCGTTAACTCTAAGTTATCTACTGCACGAGATGAAATATTTAGTACAATTTGACCATCGTGCGCATATTCCATTGGGACTTGGACACCAACGATATTCACATCAACAACTAAGTGTGGAGTTAAATCGTTTTCGATGATCCAGTCATAATGCGCACGTAATAAATGCGGGCGGCGCGGAGACATATCCATAATCTCCATACTTTATTACCCTCTTGAAGGTAAGCGCATCTCACGCTCTGCTTCGGTTAATGACGCGAGGAATGAATCACGCTCAAAAACACGTTGCATATAAATTTGTACATCTTTAGCGCCAGCGCCACTTAAATCTACACCGAGGACTGGTAAACGCCATAGCAGAGGAGCTAGGTAGCAATCTACTAAGCTGAACTCTTCACTCATAAAGTAAGGATACTCTTTAAACACAGGAGATACAGCCAGTAGCTCTTCTGCTAACTGTTTACGAGCAGCATTTGCTTGCTGTTCTGTTCCTTTCTCGATGGTGTTCATTAAAGAATACCAATCATGCTCGATGCGATGCATCATTAAACGGCTGCTACCACGAGCAACAGGATAAACTGGCATTAAAGGAGGATGAGGGAAGCGTTCATCAAGATATTCCATGATGATGCGTGAATCATACAGGGTCAGCTCACGATCAACCAAAGTCGGTACACTTTGGTAAGGGTTTAGATCGATAAGATCCTGTGGAAGATTACCAGCTTCAACCTGTTCAATTTCAACACTGACACCTTTCTCCGCTAGGACAATTCTGACCTGATGGCTGAAAATATCAGTCGGACCGGAAAACAAAGTCATTACCGAACGTTTGTTGGCAGCGACAGCCATGAAAACCTCCAAGTTAATCAATTAAAGAAATGAATTAGCACAATGCTCCTTCCATTTCCCCATTCCTAAAAGACAAGCACACAAACGCAGTAGACCTAAATAAATATTTAAGTTACTAACTGCATTGGGTAACTACCTGTATAACAGTGTTATCGTGGGATAATCATATTTTACAGGGTTAAAAACTCACCTGTCTTTGCGGCACATATCATTATCAAGTAATACCAAAATAATCATTCAATAATCATTATTGTCATAATAATTTTGGTATGACTTTCAAACTCATTACAGGTATTACTATCGATATACCCATTGGCAACATTGTGAAGTCATAGAAAGAAAGACACCAAAGCCTGCTATTCTATCAGAATTCATGTTACTTAGGGGGGCTAATGCAAATAATTCAACATAATATGCCATACTACCTTAAAACTAAGATTATAATATCAAAAAATGAAATTATTTAGAGATAACATCTAAAAAATACACTTTTTAATACCTACTGCTATCTTACATAAAGCCTATTGTATGAGTGATAGCATCATGCTTTAGCAACATTATGTTTTTATTATTAATAAACACAAATAAGTCAAAAATAAAAAACCCGCCTGTGAAGACGGGTTTTCAACATCAAATTGATATCTAAAAGATAACAAATTAACGTTTAGAGAACTGTGGACGACGACGTGCTTTACGCAGACCCACTTTCTTACGTTCAACAGAACGCGCATCACGGGTTACGAAACCAGCTTTACGCAGATCAGAACGTAGAGTCTCATCATATTCCATCAGTGCACGAGTGATACCGTGACGGATCGCGCCAGCTTGACCAGAAATACCACCACCTTTAACAGTGATGTATAAATCTAATTTACCCAGCATATCAACTAATTCCAGCGGTTGACGAACAACCATACGTGCTGTTTCGCGGCCGAAGTAAACTTCTAGGCTACGTTTGTTGATTACGATATTACCGCTACCTGGCTTAATGAAGACACGTGCGGAAGAACTTTTGCGGCGACCTGTGCCGTAGTATTGATTATCAGCCATTGCCTATTATCCCGATTAAATGTCCAGAACTTGCGGTTGTTGTGCCGCGTGGTTGTGCTCAGATCCTGCGTAAACTTTCAGTTTACGGTACATCGCACGACCCAGAGGCCCTTTTGGCAGCATGCCTTTTACCGCGATTTCGATTACACGCTCAGGACTACGGGCGATCATCTCTTCGAAAGTCGCTTGTTTGATACCACCTACGTGACCAGTATGACGGTAGTAAACTTTGTCAGTACGTTTATGACCAGTTACCGCTACTTTCTCAGCGTTTAAAACGATGATGTAATCACCAGTATCAACGTGCGGAGTATATTCCGCTTTGTGCTTACCGCGTAAACGGCTAGCAATTTCAGTTGCTAAACGGCCTAAAGTTTTGCCGTCTGCATCAACAACGTACCAGTCGCGTTTTACGGTTTCTGGTTTAGCTGTAAAAGTTTTCATTATTGAAAATTACCCAATGTTTAGTTACACGTTGGTGAACGCTCGGTTCAAATACTATTGAGGTTCACACGACTCTTGTGTCCAGCAAACCTACCCCTTCGAGTAGCACTGCTGACTCTAAAATGCGAGTTTTTTGGGAAATAAAAAACTTGCTGCAACGTGGGGTCGCAAGATTATAGAGAAGTCAGAAAAAAAAATCGAGTCATAATTGAAAAACAATTGAATTCTTTTTCAATATTTCAGCGAAAAAAACGAATCTGGCACTTTTTTCTGATTTGACTGATAAATTCTTGCTACCTGAAGAGAAGAATTGTTCCTTTCCAGAGCGCTTGTAAGCTGCCTAATGCTTTCTATTTTCATAGAAAAAAAACATCAAGCAACTTAACCTGCGTCATCCTACCATAATGAAAGATGACTTTCTTCAAGAATTAAAAATTAAGCGAGATGTGGTTGAACTAAATATTCTTCACTTTGCATCTCTTGTAAACGAGATAGGCAACGTTGATATTCAAAACGTAAAAAATCACCTTGGTAAATCTCATTCATTTCTACATTTGCATTAATAATAAGTTTCACCTTACGCTCATAAAATTCATCAACAAGCGCTAGAAACCGACGTGCGGCGTCTTCATTTAATGTTCCCATTTGTTTCATGTCATATAACAAAACAGAGTGGTAATGCTTAGAAAGTTCAATGTAATCAAGCTGACTACGCGGCTCCATACACAAGGTTGAAAAATTAACAGCGAGTACACCATTAGACGCTTTTCTTACTTTCATAGGGCGATGATTAATGGTTAAGGTACAATCAACTTGTGGTTCACTGGTTGCCAAATGCATGAAAATTCTATCCATCTCCTGACGATTTTCATCGTTAAGCGGAGATAAAAAAAGATGCGCTTGCGTTAATGTTCTAAGACGATAATCAATACCTGCATCAACATTTAAAATGTCACAATGATGTTTGATTTGTTCTATTGCAGGTAAAAAACGAGAACGTTGTAATCCATTACGATAAAGCTCATCAGGTGGAATATTTGAGGTTGCCACCAGCGTGATACCTCTGGCAAATAACGCTTCAAGCAAGGTACCTAAAATCATTGCATCAGTAATATCAGAAACAAAAAACTCATCAAAACAGAGCACATCGGTTTGTGCTTTAAACCCATCAGCAATAATATCTAACGGATTTTCATGCCCTTGTAAGTTTCTCAGTTCTTCTTGAACACGTAACATAAAGCGATGGAAGTGTAAGCGAAGTTTTCGCTCTGTCGGCAAGCTTTGATAAAACATATCCATCAACCATGTTTTACCTCGTCCAACACCACCCCACATATATAAACCACGTTCTGGTGCAACAATCTGTTTTTTTGTGCGAATTCGCCCGAATAATCGCTGTGTTAGCGAATTTTTTTCTGGTGGAGTCTCTTTTAATAATGCATGGTATATCTGTTGAAGGTGGAGAACAGTTTTTCTCTGAACATCATCAGGTTGATAATCACCTTGCTTCAATGCGGCTTCATAAAGTGATAACGGCGTACTAACAGTCATGAATGCCCTCTTATCCTTAATTTTCTGACATACTGATTTGTGTCTGTCGAATGCCTCTATTATAAGCATTAAGAATTGTTTTAACATCAACGTAACACACGAATTTTATATTAAGCTTAAGGATATTATTCCACCCATGCCTTTTAGCGGTTATGATGTTATAAGAATCCATCGTCCTCACTATTAGATGAAAAGGAGTTGCCATGGTTTGGGTTTATGCACTGATTGGATTAGTTGTCGGTCTTATTATCGGCGCACTTGCAATGCGTTACGGTAACAGCACCCTTCGCCAACAAGATGCTATCAAAGCAGAGTTAGACACGAAAAAAGAAGAACTTGATACTTATCGCAATGAACTTGTCAGCCACTTTGCTAGAAGTGCTGAACTATTAGATAACATGGCGAGAGATTACCGTCAGCTTTATCAACATATGGCAAAAAGCTCTAATGAGCTCATGCCTGATATGCCTGCTCAAGAAAATCCATTTAATTACCGATTAAGTGAGTCAGAAGCGGCTAATGATCAATCTCCAATAAAAATGCCACCTCGTGATTACTCCGAAGGGGCATCTGGATTGTTCAGACCCACAGAGAAAAAAGACAGTTAATATTAAAACGCCACATTTATTGTGGCGTTTTTCTTTCTACTAAATATCATAAAATGACAATTATTTGCTATGGTTTTAAAGATAGCTTTTGTCTTGTAAATCCATGTAAAAGGAAGCAGAGCACATCATGTCTTAATGAACTTTCCTTTGTCAGTACAGGTCTTAGTGACATCGAGCTCATTTTGAGCAATAACTTTTATTTTGATAACTGTATCAAGAGACTCTAATTCATGTTGACTAAAAAAAGAAAATTATTACTTAGTGCGTTAGCAATGAGTGTCGGACTTTCACTCTCTACTATTCCAGCAACCAGTATGGCGGCACTGCCTGCAGTTATGCCATCAGGCGAACAACTGCCAAGCCTTGCACCGATGTTAGAAAAAGTGTTACCTGCTGTTGTCAGTGTGCACGTTTCAGGAACACGAGTACAAAGCCAGCAAGTGCCTGAAGAATTCAAATTCTTCTTTGGTCCAAACTTCCCATCACAACAACAAAGTATTCGCCCTTTTGAAGGCTTAGGCTCAGGTGTCATTATTGATGCACAAAAAGGCTATGTATTAACAAACAATCACGTTGTTGATGGTGCAGATAAAATTCAACTACAAATTAATGATGGTCGTGAATTTAGTGCAAAATTAATTGGTAGCGATCCACAAACAGATATCGCATTACTGCAAATTGAAAAACCAACTAACTTAACCGCAATTAAAATGGCAGACTCTGACCAATTACGTGTTGGTGACTTTGCTGTTGCAGTAGGTAACCCATTTGGTTTAGGCCAAACGGCAACATCCGGTATTATTTCTGCATTAGGTCGTAGCGGTTTAAATCTTGAAGGTTTAGAGAACTTTATCCAGACTGATGCTTCAATCAACCGTGGTAACTCTGGTGGTGCACTCGTTAACTTAAATGGTGAGTTAATCGGAATTAACACTGCTATTTTAGCACCGGGTGGTGGCAACATCGGTATCGGCTTCGCCATCCCAAGTAATATGGCGCGAGATCTTAGCCAACAACTGATTTCTCATGGTGAAGTTAAACGTGGCATCTTAGGTATTCGTGGTACAGAAATGAATTCTGATCTGGCGAAATCCTTTAATATTGATGCACAACGCGGTGCTTTTGTTAGCGAAGTCATGCCAGATTCATCCGCTGCAAAAGCAGGCATTAAACCGGGTGACGTTTTAATTTCAGTTGATGGCAAACGTATCAATAGCTTTGCTGAATTAAGAGCTAAAGTGGGGACTACACCTCCGGGTAAAGAGATCCTAATTGGCTTGATCCGTCAAGGTAAACCAATGGATGTTAAAGTGACATTAGAGAAACAATCGGCAGATGCAACTCGCGCAGATAACTTCTCTCCTGCACTACAAGGTGCCACATTAAGTAACTACTTAAACAAACAAATTAAAGCAGTTGCTGTTGATTCTGTTGAGAAAGATTCCGCGGCTGCGGCATCAGGTTTGCAAAAAGGCGACCTTATTATTGGTATCAATAATACGCCAATCACCTCACTAGGCGATTTACGCAAAGCAATTGACGCTAAACCGCCTGTTCTTGCATTGAATATTCAGCGTGGTAATGAAGAAATTTACCTGCTGTTACGTAATACACCGCGCTAAGAAGTAAGCTTTTCACCTATCTAATTTATTGATTTCTTTGGCCCTATAACTTCCATTATAGGGCTTTTTTTATACCTATTTTTGATAAGAGTCATTGGCTTAAAATGGGGATTTTATGCGCTGAGCGATGCTTTCATAAGTTAAACTATGCTATTCTCACCGCTCCTACGCGAATAATTTCACAGTCAGACATAAATACAGGATTTTTATGTTAACTAAGTTACTGCGATCAACACTAATTGGTCTTCTCACAGCAGCAATTCTTTTGATTGCAGTCCCTTCAATTCGCCCTATTTTTATTGAACGCCTACTTAATGGTGATTTTCTCAATGCGCCTTTTAGCTATAACACCGCGGTACGACGAGCTGCCCCTGCGGTTGTTAATGTTTATAGCAGTACGATGGGAAGTTTTTCTCAAGAAGGCCGTGAACTAACATCTCTAGGCGCTGGCGTTATTATGGATGGTCGTGGTTATATTCTGACAAATCAACATGTTATCAATAACGCTGATCAGATCCTTATCGCACTCCAAAATGGTGATCTTTATGAAGGCTTACTTGTCGGTTCCGATCCTTTAACTGATCTTGCGGTATTAAAAATAGATGCCGATAAACTCCCTACAATTCCCATTAATACTAAACGAATTTCTCATGTAGGTGATGTTGTGCTGGCTATTGGTAACCCATTTAATATTGGGCAAACTATTACACAAGGGATCATCAGTGCTACGGGGCGTGTTGGATTAAGTCCAACACGTTACCAAAATTTCCTACAAACAGATGCCTCAATTAATGAAGGTAACTCTGGTGGTGCGCTAATTAATACTGAAGGTGAACTTGTAGGCATTAATACCATGACGTTTGATTCAGGAAGCTATAATGGATACCGCCCTACAGCCGAAGGGTTAGGTTTCGCTATTCCGACCGAACTTGCAGTTAAAATTATGAATAAGCTAATTCGTGATGGTCGTGTTATCCGTGGCTTTATTGGTATTACAGCAAAAGAATTACCAAGAATTCGCTCATCAAATACCGATATTAAGCAAATTCAAGGGTTACGCATTTTTAGGATCACCCCAAATGGCCCAGCAGATAAAGCCGGAATAAAAACAGGTGATATCATCCTTAGTATTAATCATGCGCCAGCAACCTCCGCGATGGAAATGATGGATTACATTGCAGAAACACGCCCTGGTACGGCATTACCTGTCACGTTATTACGGGAAGGTAATGAGATTAATGTTGATGTCACTATTTCTGAATACCAACCAGAATCATAACTAACAAAAAATCTCCCTATGCTTGGCTAGTAGGGAGATTTCATATAAAACGTCGCACTTTGTAAGCAATTTTCTTTAAAGCTTTCAGTATTGCGATAATCCTCTAATGTGCTGTGATTACAACCGCTATATTGCCCTTCTTTAGTACCATCATTTTGCCAACCACATACGGGGCAGATCTCAAAAAATGCCTCATCTTTATCTTTGAAAACAAAATAATGGCACGCAACACAACTCACTTCTAAAGGAAGATGACAACTTCGCTTTTCCATAGGATGGGCTCTCCTATCACATTATTAAGTATACTATTCGCTCTTACTCTCTTTATTGGCCATTGAATTATTTTCAACAGCATGCCAAATCTTTTCGGCTTTTCTTCCAATAAAAATCAGTGAAACTGCCAAAATAAAGAAGAAAATCGCACTGTGTAAACTATTCCAGAAATATTCAAAAAAGCGGGTATAAAGGTTTATACCAAGGAATGTTAGGCCAAAACCTCTTAACATACCGTCATCTGTTTTAAGACTAATATAAATACAGATAACTGAAACGACTGCAAATAACAGTGCCCAAGGTAACAAATTCACACTTGAAGTACGATACCAAGTATCAGGATCGTAATTACCAAAAATAGACATTATCCATAACGCAATAAACAGATAGGTCAGCCCCATTATTTTTGTCATGGTAAATAAACGACGGTGTACCAACACACTTTGTAGGAAATAACAGCCTGCTAATAATATCGCGCCAAAGAAGACGAAACGGATAGGATAATTCATCCCTAACCAATAAGCGCCCCAACCAGAGACATAGCCCGTTTCAGCACCAAACCAATTTCCTAACATCAATAAGAAGAATAACCACACCAATGAGGAGCGACTAATAAATCCAATTGCACCATAAATGGCACAGCCAATTAAAAAGAGAGGCGCAATATGGCCACTTCCTGTATCCAGTAATTCTCCCAGTTGCCAAAGAAAAATAGCCGTAAACATCACACCTAAAAAGAGAATAAATTCGGTACTGTAATGCCACTGTATTTCTTTTTGCTGACGTTTAAATCCCCAAAAATAGAGCGCTGAAGCAATCAGTGCAGGAGATATTACTCGCATAATTTCAGAAACACTAAAAATCTCAACGAGATAATAAATTAATTCACTATCACTAAAGATACTGCCAGCAGCAATAATCAAGCACACCATTGCTATCCAAAATGCATAGCGACTCAACCGTTTCCAATCAAAGGGAATTCGGTGCAATGTACTTCCTAATTGCTGATATTCTTGTTCTGAAATCTCACCAGATTGTTGCCATTCATCCAGTGCTTGACGAACTAGGCGCTCTTGTTTCCTTGTTACCTGCATATATATTCCTTCCTTTTAGCACATAATGATTTTTATAACACAGGTCTGTTTTTCTTACTGTATCTTGCTACGAAAGAAATGCCTTATGAATTATCCTATTCTATTGAGAGTCTTATTAAAATAATGCGCAAAAAAAACCATAGCACAACAATGCGCTATGGTTTTAAATGACTAAAAAAGGATAACTAAAATAAATTAGTCATTAGAGTGCAAACGTTCTATTTTTGCCCCTAACCCTTGTAATTTAGCTTCAATATTTTCATAACCACGATCGATATGATAAATACGATCAACAATGGTTGTGCCTTGAGCAATACAACCTGCAAGTACTAAACTTGCAGAAGCTCGTAAATCCGTTGCCATTACTTGCGCGCCTGAAAGTTTTTCAACACCGTGGCATAACACAGTATTACTTTCGATTTCAGCGTGAGCACCCATACGGATTAACTCAGGAATGTGCATAAAACGATTTTCAAAAATAGTTTCAGTGATCATTCCTGCACCTTCAGCCACTAAGTTTAAAAGGCTAAATTGTGCTTGCATATCAGTTGGGAAACCCGGATGTGGCGCAGTACGCAATGTCACTGCTTTAGGGCGTTTACCATGCATATCAAGGCTTATCCAATCTTCACCAACTTCAATATCGGCGCCTGCTTCACGTAATTTAGCCAACACAGCATCTAATGTGTCAGGTTTCGCATTACGGCAAACAACACGACCACGAGAAATCGCAGCAGCAACTAAGAAAGTACCTGTTTCAATACGATCAGGTAGGATTTGATAAGTACCACCACCAAGACGCTCTACGCCTTCAATAGTAATGCTATCTGTGCCTGCACCGCTGATTTTGGCACCCAATGTATTGAGGAAGTTTGCAGTATCTTCAATTTCAGGCTCTCTTGCAGCATTCTCAATGATGGTTTTGCCTTCAGCTAATACTGCAGCAGTCATAATAGTGATAGTGGCACCCACGCTCACTTTATCCATGACGATATGCGCGCCTTTTAAACGTCCATCAACACGTGCTTTCACATAACCTTCATCCAGTGTGATCTCAGCACCTAATTGCTCTAAACCTGTAATATGCAGATCAACAGGACGAGCACCAATGGCACAACCACCCGGTAAAGAAACCTGACCTTGACCAAAACGCGCCACCAGCGGGCCTAAAGCCCAGATAGAAGCACGCATGGTTTTTACTAATTCGTAAGGAGCGCAAAATTCATTAATGTTACGAGCATCAACGAAAACAGAGCCATTGCGTTCAACATTAGTTCCTAAGCGATTAAGTAACTTAATCGTGGTATCGATATCTTTTAATTTAGGAACATTCGTTAATTCTACTGGCTCTTCGGCAAGGATCGCAGCGAACAGGATTGGTAGTGCGGCATTTTTTGCGCCTGAAATAGTGACCTCACCTGATAAACAGGTTGGCCCTTGTACTCTAAATTTATCCATCTGTAGAACTCTCTTTTTTATTTTGCTGTACGCTGTATACCTACTGAATCAAAGCCCGTTAAGTTTACGATCTCTCTTCCACTCTTCAGGTGTGTAGGCTTTAATAGACAAAGCGTGAATACGGTTATCTGCGATATATTCCATCAAAGGGGCATAAATGGTTTGTTGTTGTTTTACTCTGCTCATTCCCTCAAACATTGCGCCAACAACGACAACTTGAAAGTGACTACCATCACCATTGACGATGACTTCATCTAAAGACAGGCTGTCCATTAATACTTGTTTGATTTCATTTGTATCCATAATTGCTCAATCTCAACGTTAAAATAATAATCAGTCGTCTATCCTAATGGAATCCGCTCTACTCTTAAACCATCAAAAACCCCCTTAATGATAAAAGTATCACGAAGGGGGCTTTTTAATACCTTTACTCAAAATCTGTATTAGGCAATATTCATAATTTCATCAAGATCATAGAGTGTAATTAAGGTCTGAAAACGCTCACTTACGCCTTGAATAATAAATTGACGATTTTGCTCTTCCATTTCTGCTTTTAAGTGAACAAAAAGCGCCAATCCTGTTGAATCAATATGTCCTAAGGCAGAAATATCGATGATATTAATATCAGCTAATAATGCTTTACGTTGCTGCCAAGCAGGCAATAACGTTTCACGATCTAGCGTTCCTTGGAAATAGAGGACACCCTCCTTTTTTTCCCAATTTAACGAAGCTGACATGTTATTTTTTCTCATCCAGTGTAATTGGTGTTTTAGCACTGATTTCTAACTGTTTTGTTAAACCATCAACACCTTTAGAATTTAAAATATCTGACCACTCATTCTGTTTTGTTGTGATCATGCTGACACCTTCAGCAATCATATCATACGCCTGCCATTCGCCTGTTTTGCTATTTTTACGCCATTGGAAATCAAGACGAACAGGTGGGCGACCATTTGTATCAATGATAGTGACACGAATAGTTAAAGTTGATTTATCTGCGAAAGGTTTTGCAGGCTCAATACGGTACTCTTGGCCTTCATACATCGCTAATGCTTGACCATATACTTGAGCAAGATACGCTTCAAATGCCGTGAAATAAGCCTCACGTTGTGCAGGTGTTGCATTACGATAATGCGGTCCTAACACTAATGCGCCCGCATATTTAATATGTACATAAGGCAATAATTCTTGCTGAACAATTTGACGTAAAACTTCAGGGTTTTTACGAATTTCAGGCTGTTCATTTTTTAATTTACTAAAAGTCTTTTGCGCCGCATCTTCCATCAATGCGTAAGGATTGGTTTTATCGACTGCCATTGCAAAAGGTGTTATCACTAATAGTGCGACCATCAATAAGCGTTTAAACATACGTTCGCTTCTCCTCAAATAGGGTTTCGATAATACGATGCATTTATGACGCTAAATGTATAAGTGCATCGTATAGGAATTAATGATTAAGGTAATGCTGGATGTTCTTCAGTCGGTTCAGATTCAGATTTTGCTGAACCATCACCATCACCCGTTTTATAAAGGAATTGACCAATCAGATCTTCTAATACCATTGCTGAATTGGTGTTTGTGATCCGTCCTCCGTCTTTGAGCAGAGTAGAATCTAATGCTTCATCATAAAAGCCTAAATTCAATGCAAGGAATTGTTCACCTAATAAACCCGATGTACGAATAGACAGTGAGCTACTTTCTGGAATGTGGTCATAAATGCTCAGAATATCGAGCGCGACTTCAGGGCGATAATTCCCTTCATCTTCTTCTTTTAAAGTGATAGAAGAAACACGGCCAATCACCACACCACCAATCTTAACTGGGGAACGTTCTTTTAACCCACCAATATTACCGAAGCTGGCATAAACGCGATAAGTCGGTTGATTACCCATTTCTTTAATATCAGCCACTTTAAGGCATAAGAAAATCACGGCAGCTAACGCAATCAAAACAAATAGACCAACCCAAACTTCAATTTTTTTACTTTGCATGACTTAGTTCCCAAACATCAGTGCTGTTAGCACAAAATCTAAACCCAATACGGCTAACGATGAATGAACAACGGTACGTGTTGTTGCTCTGCTAATCCCTTCTGATGTTGGGATTGCGTCATACCCGTTAAAGAGCGCTATCCAAGTGACGGTAATAGCAAAAACGACACTTTTAATAAAGCAGTTTACTAAATCGAGTCGCCATTCAACGGCACCTTGCATAGATGCCCAGAAAAAGCCTTCATCGATCCCTTTCCAATCCACACCTACAATTGCTCCCCCCCAGATACCGATGGCAACAAAAATAAGTGAAAGCAATGGCATACTAATAAGACCCGCCCAAAAACGGGGCGCAACGACACGTCTTAAAGGATCGACAGCCATCATTTCTAAACTGGAAATTTGTTCTGTGGCTTTCATTAAGCCGATTTCAGCTGTTAAAGCCGAGCCCGCACGACCCGCAAATAATAATGCCGTAACAACTGGGCCTAATTCTCTTAACAATGAAAGTGCGACCATCATGCCAAGACTAGCTTCAGCACTAAAGGTTGTTAAAACAAGATAGCCTTGTAATCCCAACACCATGCCAATAAATAAGCCAGACACCATGATAATTAATAAGGATTGAACGCCTACGTTATACAGCTGCTTCAGTAACAGAGGCCACTGTTTACGAAATTCAGGCTTACCGACTAATGCTCGAAAGAGCATGATGCCAGCTCTACCGAAGGTTGCAAAAATCGCTAACGCTCTAACGCCAATGCGAGATAATAAATTTACCACGTACTAATTTCCTCGTCCTAATAGGTCGTCCTGATAATCTCCCGCAGGAAAACGGAATGGTACAGGGCCATCAGCAATACCATCTAAAAACTGTCTTACTTGCCTATTTGGATTGTCCTGTAATTCTTGTGCGCTACCTTGAGCAATGACTTTCTGCTCTGCAACAATATAAGCGTAATCTGCGATACTTAACACTTCAGGTACATCATGGGAAACCACAACACAAGTCACACCAAGCGCATGATTTAACTCATCAATTAACTTAACAAGCACACCCATGGTGATTGGATCTTGCCCAACAAATGGCTCATCAAACATAATCAGTTCAGGATCAAGCGCAATAGCCCTTGCTAATGCCGCCCTTCTCGCCATTCCTCCTGATAATTCAGAAGGCATTAAACTTGCCGCACCACGTAAACCTACAGCTTCAAGTTTCATCATCACCGTTGTACGGATCAATGCTTCAGGTAAATTTGTATGCTCTCTTAGTGGAAATGCCACATTTTCAAACACATTCATGTCTGTAAACAGTGCACCTGATTGAAAAAGCATACTCATTTTCTTTCTTGCCTGATACAACGCAGAGCGTGATAGCGCAGGAATATTTTCGCCATCAAACCAAATTTCACCACTGTCTGGGAGAATTTGTCCTCCCATTAGGCGTAACAAGGTTGTTTTACCAATCCCTGAAGGGCCCATAATCGCAGTCACTTTTCCTCTTGGTACAACAAGATTAATCTCAGAGAAGATCTTTCTGCTACCGCGAGTGAAGTTCATATTGCGCACTTCAATTAGATTGTCAGATTGTGCGTTCATGAATAAAACATCCTCAAGCCTGTCTGCATAAACGAATTTTTACGCTATTTTGGCAGGTCATTCACTATGTTACAAAGAAATCACCACTATTTAGCAATTTATTGCACGGTTAATTTTACTTTTCGTGCTTGGCTAGTCAAAATATGGTTAATTAGCAAAACCTTTTGACAATATGTTTTTTTATCAGCCCTGTCTTATTGGTTTTTTCTTTATTCGCTCATTGTTGGAAAACTGATGGCATGTTGATTACTTTGTCTCTTTTAATTTTTGGGTTGATGCTACTCGTTTATGCATCAGACCGATTAGTTTATGGTGCGAGCGTTTTTGCGCAATCGTTAAAAATCCCACCAGCCGTTATCGGTATCTTAATTGTAGGCACAGGTACTTCACTGCCTGAGCTTTTTGTTTCAACCGATGCCGCTGTGCATAATTTACCTGATATTGCTATCGGGACAGCCATTGGCTCTACACTCACCAATCTTCTTCTCATCGCAGGTATTGGCGCGATGATTTATCCCATGAATATTCAATCCGCAGTGCTCAAAAAAGAGCTTCCTTTGATGATTATAGTCATCATGCTCGTTGGCATTATCGTTTCTAGCGGAAACTTAGGGCTTAGAGAAGGTACGCTACTCTTTTTTATTGGTTTTGCATCCATCTTTCTAATGATAAAAACGATGCATAAAACACTAACACAAGAGCGTCACGTATTACCTTTAGAAACCTTAACGCGTTTCGAATTACAGACAAATCCCCGTAATTCTGTTGCACTTTTTTGGGTTGTGATTGCTTTACTTATTATTCCAGTTGCTACTCAAATGATATTGGATAATGTCTTTATTTTAATGCAACAGTATCATCTTAGTGGCTTTTTTGTTGGTTTAACCTTGCTATCTATTGGAACCAGCCTACCTGAATTAGCCACAACTATTGTGGCAGCACTAAGACGCGAGAATGAATTAGCATTAGGGAATATTATAGGTGCTAATATTTTCAATCTAACTTTTGTGTTAGGAATGCCAGCATTACTTTCACCAAGCACATTTAATATCAACACATTTTATTTTAGCTTTGCAGTGCTTGGTGTCGCCAGTTTACTGTTTTCTCTCTTTTCATTAGGGCGTAAACGACGCCTTAATCGAGGAAAAGGGATATTCTTGTTAGTTTGCTTTATTGTTTATATTACGGTGTTGTGCGTCGCACATTCTCTCTTAACCTAAAATAAATGGTACAAAAAAATGACCGAGTTTGATTTTCAGCAAGCGGGTAAAAAAGTCCTTCATATTGAGCGTGATGGGTTAGCTGAACTAGAACAATACATCAATGATGACTTCACTCTTGCCTGTGAAAAAATTTTCCACTGCCAAGGTAGAGTCATTGTTATGGGTATGGGTAAATCTGGCCATATTGGACATAAAATTGCGGCTACATTCGCCAGCACAGGAACACCTTCTTTCTTTGTTCATCCCGGTGAAGCAAGCCATGGTGACTTAGGCATGGTAACAGAAAAAGATATCGTTCTGGCAATTTCAAACTCAGGTGAAGCCAGCGAGATCCTCGCGCTGATCCCAGTACTTAAACGTAAACAGATAACACTGATTTGTATGACACGCACTCCTCAAAGTACAATGGGGAAAGCGTCTGATATTCATCTTTGTATCAAAGTACCTAAAGAAGCCTGTCCTTTAGGCCTTGCACCAACAACCAGTACAACGGCAACCTTAGTAATGGGAGATGCACTCGCGATCGCACTGTTACGTGCCCGAGGTTTTACGGCTGAAGATTTTGCGCTTTCTCATCCAGGTGGTGCATTAGGCCGTAAATTACTCCTTCATGTCAGTGATTTAATGAATAAAGAGGCGGATATTCCACGCGTCACTAAAGACGCCACTTTACGTGAAGCCCTTGTCGAGATAACCCGTAAAAAATTAGGTATGACCGTTATTTGTGATGATAGTATGCTGATCAACGGTATCTTTACTGACGGTGATTTACGAAGAATATTTGATTTAGGGATAGATCTTAACAATGCCAAAATATCAGATGTTATGACAAGAGGCGGTATTCGTATTCGCCCCGATTGCTTGGCGGTTGAAGCACTAAATTTAATGCAAGCAAAACATATCACCTCACTATTAGTAACAGAACAAGATAGTGATATCCTGTTAGGTGTTTTACATATGCATGATTTATTACAGGCTGGTGTTGTATAAGCTATTCATAACGTTCAAAGGATAAAAATGAATACAATGATAGAAACTTGTTATGGTGCAGTAAGTGAGCAAATCATCAAAAAAGCAGAAAAAATCCAATTGCTGATTTGTGATGTTGATGGTGTGATGTCGGACGGACTCATTTACATGGGCAATAATGGCGAAGAATTAAAAGCCTTTAATGTCCGTGATGGGTATGGCATCCGTTGTTTGCTTACATCCGGCATTGAGGTTGCTATCATTACAGGTCGTCAGTCTAAACTGTTAGAAGATCGTGCTAAAACTCTTGGCATTACATATCTTTACCAAGGTCAGCATAATAAGCTTTTGGCGTATCAACAACTGTTAGATACACTAAACCTTAAACCTGAACAAACAGCCTATATTGGTGACGACCTGATTGATTTACCTGTAATGGAAAAAGTGGGGCTTTCTGTCGCCGTAGCTGATGCACATCCATTACTTACACCTCGTGCAAATTACGTGACACGCATTGCGGGTGGTCGTGGTGCAGTACGAGAATTGTGTGATTTAATCCTTTTAGCGCAAGGTCGGCTTGAAGAAGCTAAAGGTCTTTCGATTTAACGTATAACGATACAGAATGAATAAATTAAAATCCTGGTTTACCTTAATTCTTGCCATTATCGCCCTTGGGCTGATTGGCTGGAACTATACTAATAACACTGAATTCGGTGATGGTGAGATTGTTGATGATGGTCAGCCAACCTATCAATCCAAATCATCGATATCTTTTGTTTACGAGCCAACAGGTATACTCGGATATAAACTTGTTGCTGATGATGTCAAAAACTATGCTCAGCAAAAGTTTACATGGTTTACTAACCCTGTCTTAACTACCTATTCACCGACAGGGGATGCAACATGGACAGTACGCGCAAATAAAGCCAAGCTAACAAACAGTAAAATGCTCTATCTTTATGGCGATGTTCAAATTGATAGCTTAACAGATGATTCTCAGCTACAGAGAATAAGCACAGACAATGCTATTGCAAATTTGGATACACAGGATGTTTCCTCTGATGATGAAGTGACTATTATCGGCGTCGGACTGAAATCAGTCGGCTTAAAAATGCGAGGCAATCTGCGCGAGAAACGTGCAGAGCTGATTGAAAAGGTAAACACCTATTATGAGATCCCTAATGAATCAAAAAATCCGTAATACACTGATTATCGGTACACTTTTAGCGATAAGTGTACCTGCGATGGCGCTTAAAGATGACACACAACAACCTATTGTTGTGAACTCAGAGAAACAGTCGCTTGATCTAGAAAAAAACGTCACAACCTTTACGCAAAATGTTGTGATCAAACAAGGTTCTATCGATATTCGTGCTGATAAAGTTGTTGTCACACGCCCAGGCGGTGACTCCAAAAGGATCGTAATAGAAGCGTTTGGTAACCCTGTGACTTTTTATCAGTTACAAGATGATGGCAAACCTATCAAAGGTCGTGGTGAGAAAATGACCTATGAAATGGATAAAGAGCTAATGACCTTAACGGGTAAAGCCTATCTTGAACAATTAGACAGTAATATCACCGGTGATAAGATCACTTATCTCGTCCCAACTCAGCAAATGGAAGCTTTTAGCGGTAAAGGTAAACAAGTAACTACTGTTTTACTGCCTTCCCAGTTGCAAGAGAAAGGCCCTGGTGTTAACAACAAAGGTAAGTAACACTTTATGGCGCTGTTAAAAGCTGAAAATTTAGCGAAAGCATACAAAGGGCGCACCGTTGTCGGTGATGTGAGCCTGAACGTTAATTCAGGTGAGATTGTCGGCTTACTTGGACCTAATGGTGCAGGTAAAACAACCACATTTTATATGGTTGTTGGCATTGTAGCTCGTGATGCAGGTAGTATTACAATTGATGATGAAGACATTACGCTGTTACCGTTACATGAACGAGCACGTAAAGGCATTGGCTATCTTCCTCAAGAAGCGTCTATTTTTAGACGCTTAAGCGTTTATGACAACATTATGGGGATCTTAGAAATCCGCCATGATCTAACACCTGAAGAACGGAAAGACCGTGCAGAAGAGCTGCTAGAAGAGTTTAATGTCAGCCACTTACGTAACAGCTTAGGGCAATCATTATCAGGGGGTGAACGTCGCCGTGTTGAAATCGCGCGGGCATTGGCAGCGAACCCTAAATTCATTTTATTAGATGAACCTTTTGCGGGTGTTGACCCTATTTCAGTATTAGATATTAAAAAAATTATCCAGCATCTACGTGATTATGGATTAGGTGTGCTAATTACTGACCATAACGTTCGTGAAACATTAGATGTGTGTGAACGTGCTTATATCGTCAGCCAAGGTCACCTTATTGCTCATGGTTCACCAGAAGAAATTCTTGAAAATGAGCAAGTTAAACGTGTTTACTTAGGTGAAGGCTTCCGCCTGTAATCTTTGATTCACTTTTACTCTGTCATGGATGACAACAGCAAAGGACTCATCGCATTATTATGAAACAAAGTCTGCAACTTCGTCTTAGTCAGCAACTGGCCATGACGCCACAGCTACAACAGGCTATTCGTTTGTTGCAACTTTCGACGCTTGAATTACAACAAGAAATTCAGCAAGCGCTTGAGTCTAATCCACTTCTAGAACAAGACGATGATCAACAAGATCCCGTTTCAGATGATACCTCTCATACAGAAAATCAGTCAGACTCCACAACAGAAACAACAACTGAAAACGAAGTTGAAGAGTTCGATACGCTGGATGCTTTAGAGCAAAAAGAGATGCCTGATGATCTCCCTTTAGATACTCAATGGGAAGAGATCTACACCGCAGGCACACCTTCTGGCACCAGTAATGACTATACTGATGATGAACTTCCACTGTATCAAGGCGAAACAACTGCTTCATTGCAAGATTACCTAACATGGCAGGCTGATCTCACTCCATTTTCAGAAACAGACAGAGCTATTGCAATAAGTATTATCGATGCTATTGATGAAACAGGATATTTAACTGTCACAACAGATGACATCCTTGCTGGAATGGGCGATGATGAGTTAGAGCTTGATGAAGTCGAGGCTGTATTAAAACGTATCCAACGCTTTGATCCTATAGGTGTTGCTGCGCGTGATTTAAAAGAGTGTCTTTTGATTCAGCTATCCGCTTTTTCAACAGAAACACCTTATCTTAAAGAAACGCAGTTAGTGATTAGCCAATATTTAGAATTGCTAGGTAACCGTGACTTTCGCCAATTGATGCGTCAAACGAAGTTGCGAGAAGAGACCCTTAAATCTGTTATTGAGATGATCCAGTCTCTTGATCCTAAGCCCGGATTAAGTATTGATACAGGCGAGTCAGAGTATGTTATTCCAGATATACTGGTAAAAAAATCAGGTGAACGCTGGCAAGTTGAGTTAAATACAGATAGCATTCCTCGCCTACGAATAAATGAGACCTATGCGGCATTGAGTCAATCGACTCAAAATGAGAGCGATGGAAAATTTATTCGTGACAATTTACAAGAAGCCAAATGGCTGATAAAAAGTTTAGAAAGCCGTAATGAGACATTATTAAAAGTCGCTCATTGCATTGTTGACACACAGCAGGCATTTTTCGAATTGGGTGAAGAGCATATGAAACCTCTTGTGTTAGCAGATATTGCTGAACAGGTTGAAATGCACGAATCCACCATTTCTCGAGTGACAACGCAAAAATTTTTGCATTGCCCAAGAGGAATTTTCGAATTGAAGTATTTTTTCTCTAGCCATGTGAATACTGATAGCGGAGGCGAAGCCTCTTCAACAGCAATCAGGGCTTTAGTGAAGAAACTAATCGCAGCAGAAAATCCAGCGAAACCACTTAGTGATAGTAAACTGGCTGATATGCTTGGAGAACTTGGAATACAAGTTGCTCGACGCACTGTTGCGAAGTATAGAGAGTCATTATCCATCCCGCCTTCAAATCAACGCAAAGAGTTGGTTTGAGCATAATTGAGAAGGAAGACACTATGGAACTTCAAATCACTGGTCATAATATTGAATTAACCGATGCTCTGCGTGATACAGTCAAAGCAAAAAGCGCGAAATTACCTCAGTTCTTTGACAAAATTAATAACGTTCAGGTGATCCTGAAAGTCGAGAAAGTTAATAAAATCGCGGAAGCGACCATTCAAGTTAATGGCGGTGAATTGCATGCCTCTGCGGAAGCAGAAGATATGTACGCAGCAATTGATGGATTAATGGATAAACTGGCTCGTCAATTAACCAAACACAAAGATAAACTGAGACAACATTAATTCATTTCCCATTGTAAAATGGGGATACAATCGGCGAAGTTACTGCGTTGTTTATGACTCGGTTTAAGCCAACGCCTAATCAATATCAGTAACAAAAAACCAGATGTCACCTTGTGGCATCTGGTTTGCTGGTCTAAGTGAATAAGACAATGAACAACGATACAAAGATGAATATTAGCGACGTACTTTCTCTGGCATGTACGCATAATGATGTACATTGCACGAGTAAAAAGCGCGCGTTAGAAATTATCAGTGAAAATGCAGCAAAAGCACTTAATTTACCGGAAACACTGATATTTGAAGCTTTATTGACGCGCGAAAAAGTCGGTACAACAGGGATTGGGGGTGGTTTAGCTATCCCTCATGGACGTATTGAAAGTGATGAAACAGAAAAAGTAGTTGGTGTGTTTCTTCACCTAAGCGAACCTATTGCCTTCGACGCTATTGATAATCAACCTGTCGACTTGTTGTTCGCATTACTCGTTCCTGCGACACAATGTAAGGAACATTTACACACACTGTCTTTGATTGCAAAACAGTTGGCAGACAAAAACTTATGTCGCCGACTACGCTCCGCACAAAGTGATGAAGAGCTTTATCAGATTATCACAGAATAACCCCTACGGGTTTAGTAGGACGCGAATAGCATACAGTGGAATGATATTCATCACTGGGAAATTATAGGGGAGCTACCTCATGGTGCTGATGATAGTCAGCGGACGCTCTGGTTCAGGTAAGTCAGTCGCTTTGCGTGCGCTTGAAGACATGGGATTTTATTGTGTTGATAACTTACCTGTTGATCTTTTACCTGAGCTAGCAAAAACACTGGCTGAACGTGATGCTTCTGCTGCCGCAGTCAGTATTGATGTCCGAAATATGCCAGAGTCGCCGGAGATCTTCGAAAAAGCGCTGGAAAGTTTACCCGCTGAATATTCTCCACAACTCTTATTTTTAGATGCAGATAGAAATACCTTAATTCGTCGTTATAGTGATACTCGACGTCTTCACCCTCTTTCTACCAAGAACCTTTCATTAGAAATGGCAATTGATACCGAAAGTGATCTACTTGAGCCATTGCGATCGCGCGCTGATCTCATCATTGATACTTCTGAGATGTCAGTTCATGAGCTCGCAGAAATGTTGCGTACTCGCTTATTAGGTAAGCGTGAACGTGAGCTGACGATGGTCTTTGAATCATTTGGCTTTAAGCATGGTATTCCTATTGATGCAGACTATGTTTTTGATGTGCGCTTCTTACCAAATCCACATTGGGATCCTAAACTGCGTCCAATGACAGGTCTTGATCGCCCTGTCGCGGCATTCTTAGATAGACACACCGAAGTTCATAACTTTATTTATCAAACTAGAAGCTACCTTGAACTTTGGTTGCCGATGTTAGAAACCAATAACCGTAGTTATTTGACGGTTGCGATTGGTTGTACGGGAGGTAAACACCGTTCTGTTTATGTTGCAGAGCAACTCGCAGATTATTTCCGTTCTAGAGGGAAAAACGTACAATCACGCCACAGAACACTAGAAAAACGCAAATGACCCAATATCGACAAGTTGCGATTAAAAATCGACTCGGTATGCATGCAAGACCTGCGATGAAATTGTTTGATTTAGTAAAAACATTTCAATCAACCGTCATTTTACGCAACAACGAAGGGGTTGAAGCACAAGCGGATAGTGTGATTGCTATGCTGATGTTAGATTCAGAGCAAGGCAGTCAAATTGATATAGAAGTTACTGGTAGTGATGAAAATGAAGCTATTAATGCTATTATCGCATTATTTGAATCGGGGTTTGATGAAGAATAATCGTAATAGAAAACAATAGATTAGCATTTCTTAACTAAATAACCCGAAAGAGACTGTGATCACTGTCTCTTTCTTTTTTATACAGAACCGCCTATTATCTCTTATATGAGTTTAACAACACCCCCACCTCACCCGTGGGGGTGTTGTTTTGCATTGGAATAAATTGGAGTGTGGTATGACAAAGCCAACAATTATCATCAACGAACTTGATGCAGAACGTTTAGATTCATTACTTGAACAACCGGCATTTGCAGATAGCCCGATTGCTGAAGCATTGAATGAAGAGTTAGATCGTGCTGACATTGTTACACCAGCTGATATCCCTGCTAATATTGTCACAATGAACAGCAAAGTCCGTTTTATGGACTTAAAAAATAATGAAGAGCGTACTCGTACGTTAGTGTATCCTGCTTCATTAAAAGACAGCACTACTGAACTTTCCGTTATGGCACCAATGGGTGCTGCGCTACTAGGTTTAGCGATTGATGATGAGATCAGTTGGAAGCTACCAAATGGCCTTGAAACCAAGGTTAAAGTATTAGAAATTCTATACCAACCTGAAGCTGCGGGTGAATTACACCGTTAAGCAGAGCTGAAGGTTCGCGTCTTATTTTTATCTTCTCAAATTGAAAAGCTCACTGATAAACGCGATATCTCAGCCCATTGCGGGCTGAGATTAAAGGTCGCGATAACTCTCTAAAATTTACTCACCTGCAATACTCATTTCTGGTAATAACAGCGATCCACACTGAACATTACTGCGCATCTCGATATCATCACCCATAGCGGCAATATTTGCCCACATATCTTTTAAGTTACCCGCAATAGTCACTTCGCTTACAGGGTACTGGATTTCACCGTTTTCAACCCAAAAACCGCTCGCGCCACGAGAATAATCACCCGTTACTGTGCTGACGCCTTGTCCCATCAATTCAGTGACAACAAGACCTGTTCCCATCTCTTTTAACAACGCATCAAACGATAAACCTTGCCCTGGGATATACCAGTTATGTATCCCACCAGCATGACCATTACTTTTTAAACCCAGTTTTCTTGCTGAATAAGTGGTTAATAGCCACTCTTGTAATATGCCATCTTTAATGATTTCGGCATCTGTTGTGCGCACACCTTCGCTATCAAACGGTGTTGATGCCAAGCCTCTCATTAAGTGAGGACGCTCTTGAATATTTAGCCATTGAGGGAAAATTTGCTTACCTAAGCTATCGAGCAAACAAGAAGACTCACGATAAATCATGCTACCACTGATTGCCGCAACCAAATGACCAAAAATACCTGTCGCAACATCGGCTGCAAAAATAACGGGGGCTTTCATAGTTGGGAGCTTACGAGGTGCAAGGCGAGATAAAGTACGGCGAGCACATTCTTGACCTACCCATTCTGGTGATTCTAGATCATCAAAACGACGACTAATGGTGTAGGCATAATCACGCTCCATATCTTCACCATCACGAGCAATAACACAACTCGACATAGAATAGCGTGAAGATGAATAGCTTTTTAATAAGCCAAGGCTATTACCAAATACACGGGTTCCACTGTGGCTATTAAAGCTGCCTCCTTCGGTATTAATAATACGGCTATCGCTATCTAAAGCGGATTTTTCTGCTCTTGATGCTAATTCAATCGCTTTATCTGCCGTTACCTCGGTAGGATGGTAAAGATCAAGGAAAGGCGCATCAAAAGCTAATAGCTCTTGATCAGCAGGTCCTGCATATGGATCAACAGAAGTGTAGCGCGCAATATCCACAGCGGCCTGTACAGCACGCTTAATTGCATCAGGACTTAAATCTGTTGAAGATGCACTACCTTTACGTTGTTGTTGGTAAACCGTAATGCCTAAAGCACCATCACTGTTAAATTCAACATTTTCAACTTCACCATAACGCGTACTCACACTTATGCCCGTCGATTTATTAATAGCGACTTCGGCACTATCACACTGTTTTGCAGCTAGCTCTAATGCGAGTGAGACGGCGTCTTCAAGCTGTTTTACCTGATCTGAATTATTCATTGAGAACCATTTTTCCTAAGGAGAACATCACTTTTTACTTATTTTTAGCAAAGTAAATCAATTGGCAGGTGGTCAACAAGCGATTTTCCCAGTTACAATAGAAGATATATGAATGTTATCACCCGTCGGGCTTTTGGTCATTCACCAAATCACACTCCCGGCTTACTCTGCAACAGGAATTTTTATTATGGCAAAGCAGCCTGAAGAGTGGCATTACCTCAATCCTGAATTTGACGATACGTCGTCAGAAGAGGAAGAAGAGGACGAAATCATCTGGGTCAGCAAAAGCGAAATTAAACGTGATGCTGAAGCACTCAAAAAACTGGGTACTGAATTAGTTGAATTAAGTGCGCAAGAATTAGAACGTGTGCCATTAGATGAGAAATTATTAGCCTCTATTCAATTAGCACAAAAAGTACAGCGTGAAGCACGCCGTCGCCAAATTCAATATATTGGAAAACTACTACGCAATGTGGACGAAGATCCGATCCGCCAAGCGCTCGATAAACTGAAAAACCGTCACAACCAACAGATATTAGTGTTACATAAACTAGAAGATCTGCGAATTCGCCTTGTCGAAGGTGGCAATGAAGTGATTGAAGAAGTCGTGGCGCTTTATCCAATGGCCGATCGTCAACAATTACGCACACTTATCCGTAATGCGAAAAAAGAAAAAGAAGCGAATAAGCCACCAAAATCATTCCGCTTACTATTTCAATATCTAAAAGATTTATCAGAATCAGCATAAAACCTGATCATCCTGAAAACGCAGTGTAAACTCAGTATCACTGCGATTTTCAGGGCGTACTTTTTGCTCTTAATTACTTTTGTGCTTTATGCTCACAATGAAAGCTCAATACGTCTTTACCAAGCTCATTTTGTGCTTCTTGCATCACTTCCACTAAAGGCTGAAAATCACGGGAATGATGAGGTAGATGCTTGAAAACGATACTGACAGGCAATTCTATTCCTCCCACCAATGCATCCCATAATGCATCTAGGTTATCGCCAAAATTATCATCTAACTGAAATTGCAGTGCAAAATCCTGATAAAAAGCATCTCTATCTACTAGTATCTTAAAATCGAAGATAACCTGTTTCATTAAGGAGCAACCTTTGTCATTGTACGGTAATGATCGGTGGTGACATAAATCAATCCATCATTCGAATAGAGCAATCTGTCGCTACCACGATGACCACAGTGATAATTCACATCAGCTTCATACCACTGGCGTCCTGCTTCTTCTGGTAGCTGTTTTTCACGGTTCATAAAACGATCGCCACCAATTGCTCTTCCCGGCAAAACTTCACATAAGTTACCTTCTTTCGCATTCCAGCCTTGTTCTCTTGCCTGTTTTTTAGTGAGATAAAAACTCGGTAGCTGTTGATGACGTTGTAAATAGTTAGCCACTGCATTGGCTTGTGTTTTTTCATCAATAGAAAGAGGGAGTTGTGCTGGTTTATTGCTGCTATTGCTTGATGATGTTGGAACAGAAACTGGCGATGAAGAGGATGATATTTTCGCTTCAGGAAGCAAACCTTTATAGAGAACACCAAATAAAACAGCAATAACAATAATAACTGGTAATAAACGTTTACCCATAAATTAGCACCTTCACTGTCGCTAGGATAAAAAACTCCATCAAAAGATGGAGTTTAATTAATACGTATAAATAACTATAACAAAGATTAAGCAGTACCGCCTACGGTGATCTTATCAAGCTTCAACGTAGGTTGACCGACACCAACAGGGAGGCTTTGTCCTTCTTTACCACAAACGCCCACTCCTTTATCTAAAGCGAGATCATTTCCCACCATAGAGACCTGTTGCATGGCTTCAATACCTGAACCAATCAGAGTTGCCCCTTTAATTGGTTTTGTTATTTTTCCATTCTCGATTAAATAAGCTTCTGAGGTTGAGAAAACAAATTTACCTGATGTGATATCAACCTGACCGCCACCAAAGTTTGGTGCGTAAATACCGCGATCAACGCTAGTAATAATTTCTTCAGGCGAAGATTTGCCTGCTAACATATAAGTGTTTGTCATACGAGGCATAGGAAGATGTGCATAAGACTCACGACGACCATTTCCTGTTGGTGAAACACCCATTAAACGTGCATTCATCTTATCTTGCATATAGCCTTTTAAGATGCCGTTTTCGATTAAGACATTGTATTGACCCGGAACACCTTCATCGTCGATAGCAACAGAGCCTCGACGGCCTTCAAGAGTGCCATCATCAACAATCGTACAAAGCTCGGAAGTGACTTTCTCACCAAGGCGACCAGAAAATACAGAGGTTTCACGGCGGTTGAAATCACCTTCTAAACCATGACCCACAGCTTCATGCAATAATACACCTGGCCATCCTGCACCTAATACCACAGGCATTGTTCCTGCTGGTGCTGCAATCGCTGATAAATTCACTAATGCCATACGTACTGCTTCACGAGCATAAGTGACTGCATGGCTTTCACCATCCACTTTAGTTAAAAAATAGTCATAACCAAAACGACCACCGCCACCACTTGCGCCACGCTCACGTTTGCCATCTTCTTCCACCAGCACGCTGACAGAAAGGCGAACTAAAGGACGCACATCAGCGGCTAACGTACCATCGGTTGCTGCAACCAGCACATGCTCATAAACACCAGTTAATGACGCATTAACTTGTTTAACGCGTTTATCTTCAGCACGAGCGACTTTATCTACCTCATGCAATAATGCAATTTTCTCTTCACGAGAAAGGCTTTGCAGAGGATCATTTAAGCTGTATAGCGGAGAATGTTGAATAGCTCCTAAAGTATGGATACGGCCATTACCTTTAGCCTGAACAATACTTCGTGCAGCATGAGCACTTTGGTTAAGTGCGTTAAGCGTTAGTTGGTCAGCATAAGCAAAACCGGTTTTTTCACCGTAAATTGCTCTAACACCAACACCTTGATCAATATTGTAAGAGCCATCTTTAATAATCTGATCATCAAGGCTCCAAGCCTCGTGATAACTTGACTGAAAATAAAGATCACCATAATCAATTTGACGCTGTGCAAGCTGCTCTAGTGTTGATGCTAAATCATCTAAACTAAGTTTGTTTGCTTCCAACAGACTTTCGCTGACAACAGCTAAACTCATAATTCTTCTTTATCCTTAACTTTTTTGATTAAGTGGGTCAGTTTCGGGCGAAAACGGTTATGTTTTACAACACGGATCTGTTCACGCATACCGTGTAAACTTTCGACGTCAACATTCAGCGTTAGCGCACTGACAGCATCAGGGTTCTTTTTCAAGACTTTACCCCAGCCATCAATCGCCATAGTATGACCCCAAGTCCGGCGCGTATCATGTGTACCCACTTGTGCTGGCGCTAAGATAATACACTGATTCTCAATGGCACGAGCACGTAATAAAGGTTCCCAGTGTGCTTTTCCTGTTAAACGGGTAAAAGCAGCTGGCACAGAGATTATCTCGGCACCTTTTTCTCTTAATGCTTGGAAAATACCTGGGAAGCGTAAGTCATAACAGATCGTTAAACCTAATTTCCCAACGGGAGTATCAACGACGGTTAAGCGCTCACCGCGTTGATAAATAGAAGACTCATTATATTCGCCTTGCTCATCATCAATACTGACATCAAACATATGGATTTTATCATAACGAGCGCGAATAACCCCTTCATCATCAAACACCAAGCTACTGCTGGTAA
This sequence comes from Proteus sp. CA142267, assembly GCF_003336825.1. Classification (NCBI taxonomy): domain Bacteria; kingdom Pseudomonadati; phylum Pseudomonadota; class Gammaproteobacteria; order Enterobacterales; family Morganellaceae; genus Proteus; species Proteus sp. CA142267. Next base: position 173,720 of record NZ_QPMG01000003.1, read on the forward strand.
TTTGGTCTGGAGAGTCTCGACTAATCAATGGCATAGAACCGACTAAGATCCATACTTTGTAACGCTGAGCCATTTTAGCGATAGCATTTTGTAAAGGCCCATCTCCCTGAATTTCAGCGTGTTTATGGTAATCTTTAGAGTTTGAAAAAAGTAACGCATTTTCAGGTGTTAATACAAGCTTCACTGAATCGGGTAATTGCTTAATCTGTTGCTCAATTTGCGCCAGATTATTTTTTGTGTTTTTACCGCTACAAAGTTGCAAAAGTGCGACATTAACTTTTTTCATAACGCCTGATTCTCCTTAAGCTGACGCAGTACTTCGTCAATTTTGGGTTGTTCCATAGTTCCGGTCACATGATAACGGATAACTGAAATCTTACTCCAGAGTGGCCCCAGAACCTTTGATGCCGCAAACACTGCGGCGCCTGCAATTGGGTTTATAGCGAATGCAGTAGCAACACCGACTGTTGCTGAAATCTCTGGCGTTACCACAACTTGTAGGTCCATTTTACGTTCAAGTAAATCCACTTTCCCACTTATCGCAATATCGGCAATAACACCATCAACTCGGACACTCTCAGCATTCATAATACCTTGATTAATCGTAATTTCACTCTTAATCGAGTCATATTCAAAATGCTCGCTGAAAGTATCTCTAAAATCAAACTGTAATTTACGTAAAAGTGCATCGAAACTCACAAGGCGAAGTAACTTACCGGCTTGTCCGACATTCACTTTTTCTATCCGCCCTTTACCTAAAGTAGATTTGATATCGCCATTTAAGGTCGCAAGATCAAAATTCCACGGCGTATTATGCCATTGTAATGAAAAATCAGCAGAAAGAGGAGATTGCAAAATAGGAACGATATAGCCAAAGTAAGCAGCCATTTCATCAATTTCATCTGCTTTTAGCTTACCTTGTAGCTTTGTGATGTTGTTTCCTGCGATATCATCAGACCATTCGCCATTAACATGTAGCTCGCCACTGCTATTTTCTAATTTACCGCCAGTTAAAAGCAATGTGCCATTACTTTGCTTTAATGAACCTTGAATTTGCCCTAAAAGCAGGCCATTCACCCAACATTCTCGACATTCAAAATCAATAGAAGGGATATTTTTTACTGAAAATTTCAATGCATTAGGATCAGGAGCGTTCGCCATTTTTAACGTTTTTTCTTCTTGGGTAGAAGAAACAGCATTAAAATAGAGATAATTAATATTCACTTGCCAAGGTGCCGATGCTTCAGGAATAAACACATCGCCTCGTAATTCATTTCCTGAAAATGCAAATTTTACACCGTCACTAACGCGCATAATTTCAGTTTGCGGATCACGCCATTTTTGCCCTGCAAAATTTAAATCAGGCAAACTGATGTGCACATTATCAGGAAAAGTGATTTCATTTTCAGATGGCGTTAAAGATGAAAAAGCCATTAATGTTGGCAACCATTTATCACCCTCTAATCCTTTAAGGGCAATAGTTAAGCGTTGTTGTGAACTCAATTCTGGTAATTTAATAGAAGAAGAAACAAGGTTACCTTGTAATAATCGTAACTGTTTTCCTAATGCCCATTGGCTATTAAGTTTCCACTGTTTCTCAGCACTGGCATTCACGCTTAAGGTTTCACTGTTGCCTTTTGCAGAAATAACAATAGGCGGTGAAGTTTTTAAATCTTGCGTTTCAGGTGCGGTTAATTTGCTATTTAATGCATTGATATTTCCGGTTAAATCGACTTGATAATCGACATCGCCTTTTTCGGGGATCTTAACATTAACGTTACCACTCCAAGGAAATACACCACTAAATTTCTGTTGAATATCGCTAGGTAATCCTTGAATTTTTTGAATATCCCATTGACCTTTCAAGCCTACATCAACCTGATAATTATCCGTATCATTGTGACTTGTAAATGAGAAAGCGAGAGGCTGCCCAAACCAATTAGCCGTTAATGTATCACTCTCAAGTTTGTCATTGTGATAACGAAATTGTCCATTGACGCCCTGTAAGGTGGTATCCATAAAATTCAATGTGACATCATTGTTTTTTAAATTAACATCACCAGAAGCAATCACATCTTCACCATCAAATGGGATATCTAATTTCAATGTACCATTGATTTTCCCTGCGACTTTAAGCTCTTCAAGTGTATGACCTATACTCGCCATTTGAGAATCTAAGAAATACTCTTTCAGCTCGTCGCCTGTAGCTTGAATATCTGCATTAATTAAGATCTTCTCTTGTCGATAACTCTCAATCACTGCACTTAAATTTGTGGCAGTGGCTTTACCCACTTTCGCTTGTGCAGAAGACATCCATAGCCCATCATTTTTAAAATCTAAATTAATATCTAGATCGAATAATGCGGGCCATTCGCTATCAAATTTAAAGGTGGCGTGTTTAACAGGGGCATACACTTGGAACCGCCCTTTGTGATTATCAAAAGGAAAATCGGCGGGATCACCATGGAAAATAAAGGTTCCATTATCGATATTACCCGCAATAATCGCCTCTGAGAGGTATTGTGTCAGCTCTTTACCAACATATTCCTCTGGCAGATAACGCCATGCATCTCCTGCATTTGTAACTCTTACACCTGAGAGTATAGAAAGACGCTGATCTTCACCTTGTTTCTCGTAACGAAAATCACCCGTAACCCATGCTGATGTAGCTTGAACATCTAACCCTTCACTCCAAAGAGATAAGTCATCTCCAGAATGAGTCCAATAAACTGTGCCTTTCCCTTTCTCAATATTCAGCGGTGCTTTAAACAATTCACCAGTATCTATTTCACTGTTTGCTAACGCGAAATTAAGTTCACCGCGTTGCATATTACCTTTTAATTGCCCACTGAAATGTTGTACTGAAGGGATCTCTTGCCAACGCTTCCAACCCACATTTTCCCATGAGAGATTAATCGCGCTTTGCTCGAAATGCTCAGGCGTGAGATCTAATGCAAAATCATTAACCATCCCAGAAAATTGGCGATACTGCCATTGACGAACAAAATCAGGTGTTAAAAAAGAGAATAATGGCAATACAGCATATAGCCTATCTAACTCAATATTTTTGGCACGAATACGCCATACTTCATCATGTTGTTTTTCTTTTGGTTGATAAAGAACCGCTAAATAACCATCAGGCCACTCTTCACCATCCATGGTAATTTTTCGAGTATAAGGAATATCTGCAAGCCAACCATTTTCTTGCCTTCTCATTCGCAATATTAAGTCTTCAACTTTTAATGCATGAGAGGTTTCATCACTACTCCAATCCATTTCACCTTGATGAATTTGCAATTGACTTCCGGTAATACGCCCTTGAGTAATTTCAATCCAGTTAGATAAACTCGCTTTGGCTTCACCTAATCCGCTATTATTTTTTACCCACTGACTAAGCCAAGGTGAGATATCAATATCATCTGCGGTAAGAAATACTTTGCCGTTATCGATTAAACCGTTCTCTGTGGTATAGAGATCAAGACGCACCTTTAATCCGCCATAATGATTAACCGGTGTATCAAGAGTGACTTCACCTTGAGCACGATGACGATTTTTTTGATTTAACCACATCAATTCAGGCACATGTAATGTACTGGTGTCTCCTGAAGGGGTTAAAAAAACAAAACGACTTTTAATCAATTTAAAGCGATCAAACTGTTCAAGAAAAATGGAAGAAATATCATCTGGTTCAGTTAACGTTATATCCCCACTTTGCCCAGTAAAAATAGGGCGATGGTAATTAACATATAACTGCTCAAAGGTCAATTCACGAAAATGAAGGCGAAATGCGAATAATGAACGCCAAACATCAAAAGAAAAAGTCACTTTTTCTGCCGTAACGTTCACATCTTTATTGGTAATATTCAGCCCTTCTACTTGAATATCAGGGCCAAAATTCTGCCACTCTCCCATAATCTTTGTCATGGAGACAGGGCTATTGAGTTGCTTCGTAAGATACGATTCTATTTCAGGGCGATAACTATCTAAGCGAGGCAGAAAGTAGCGAAATCCGCTTAATACCAAGGCAAAAACGATGAGGCAAAAAACTGTTATCACTAACAGGTATTTAGGCAGCCGCTTCATTTTTGTCTCCTTTCTGCCATCATATTCATTAGGAAGGCGAATCCATTACATCATCACCACATCAAATTGCTCCTGACTATAGAGTAGCTCAGTTTGCACTTTCACTTGTTTACCGACAAAAATTTCAACCTCTGCTAATGCATGTGACTCATCGCCTTTTAATGTGTCTGCCACTGCTGAAGAGGCGTAAACCAAGAAGCGATCTGCATCAATCGTTTTATGCACGCGTACTATTTCACGTAAAATCTCATAACAAACCGTTTCAACTGATTTTACCGTACCTCGCCCTTGGCAAGTTGGGCAGTCATCACAAAGAACATGTTCGAGACTTTCCCGAGTTCTTTTACGTGTCATTTCCACTAAGCCAAGTTGAGAGAAACCATTAATCGTTGTTTTCACTCTATCTTTACTTAGTGCTTGTTCAAGTGATGCCAATACTCTGCGTTTATGTTCATCATTATTCATATCAATAAAGTCAATAATGATGATACCGCCTAAATTACGTAACCGTAATTGACGAGCAATGGCTTGGCTTGCTTCAATATTAGTATTAAAAATCGTTTCTTCTAAATTTCTATGACCAACAAATGCCCCTGTATTGATATCAATAGTGGTCATTGCTTCAGTTTGATCGATAATTAGATAACCACCTGATTTCAATTCAACTTTGCGCTCTAAAGCCCGTTGAATTTCACTTTCTACACCATAGAGATCAAAAATAGGCTGATTGCCTTGGTGTAATTCAAGTTTAGCGGTTAATTCAGGAATATATTCACCAATAAATTCCTGTAATTGATTGTAGGTTAATTTAGAATCAACTCGTATGCTATCTAATTCAGAACCTGCAAAATCACGTAAAATACGCTGTGCTAAAGCCAGTTCGCCATAAATTTGAATGCGAGTTTTATTTCTTTTCTTACGCTCAATAATTTTATTCCATAAGCGTTTAAGAAAAGCGGCATCTTGCTTAATTTCATGCTCGCCAACACCTTCAGCCGCTGTACGAATAATAAAACCGCCATTTTCATCGCAATACTCTTCAACGAGTTGTTTTAAGCGCTCACGCTCTTCTTCACTATCAATTCGCTGAGAAACGCCCACATGAGATGCGCCAGGCATAAAGACTAAATAACGAGAAGGTAATGTAATATCAGTGGTAAGGCGAGCACCTTTTGTTCCTAAAGGATCTTTAACCACTTGTACAATTAAGTCTTGTCCTTGATGCACCAGTTGTGCAATATCACGAACATTAAATTTCTTCTGCTCTTCACCCGCAATACATTCAGTGTGAGGCATAATATCAGAAGCATGTAGAAAAGCGGCTTTATCCAGCCCGATGTCAATAAATGCAGCTTGCATCCCGGGTAATACGCGACTTACCCGACCTTTGTAGATGTTTCCGACGATACCTCGTTTAGCTTCTCTTTCGACATGGATTTCTTGAAGTATGCCTCCACGAATATAGGCAACACGAGTTTCAGATGGCGTCACATTCACTAATAACTCAGCTGTCATGAAATCTCCTTCTCATTAGCTAGAGACGAAAATTGAGCTATCAACGCTTCGGTTTCAACAAGAGGCAATCCGACAACTGCATGATAACTCCCCTCAATCCGTTGAACAAAACGGCCTCCTTTTCCTTGAATACCGTAAGCGCCAGCTTTATCCATTGGCTCTCCTGACTCAATATACGCGCTAATCTCACTCTCTGTCATCTCTCTAAAAGTGACGTGTGTGACGACTAATTGACTCAATGTGCGTGTTCTATTAGAGATAGCAATTGCTGTCATCACTTGATGTGTTGCGCCTGAAAGTGAACGTAGGATTTGTGTGGCATGGGTTTTATCACGAGGTTTTTCAAGAATATGACCATCATGAACCACAATAGTATCAGAGCCCAAAACGGGATAATCATGAGGTGCTTGTCTTACACCTTCTTGTGATTTTTCTTTTGCCAAACGAAGAACATACTCTTCTGGCTTTTCACCTTGTTGCCAAATTTCATCAATTGCTGGCGTGATAATACTAAATTCAATATCTAATAACGCGAGAAGTTCACGTCTTCTTGGCGAGCTGGAAGCAAGGTAAAGCGTGGTCACAAATAATGTCCTCATGACGGTAACGCAAAAGTGACCGCCATGATCCAATAACTTAGTGAACTAAAAACTGGTGACGGATTTTGCGAAGCAAAAAATAAAGCCATGGCCAAAGAATACCACTGACTGGGCTATTCCAGAATACTTGAGGGTGAAAAGTCACTGGTGAAAGTAAAAATTCCGCCCAAAATACAGCAAGATCAACAACGACAACGCTTAACATCACCACTAAGGCTTGCTGCCATAACGCTAAATTACAAAAAAGTTGATATTTAAAAGCGATGACATAACTCACTAAAGTATAGGCCAGTGCATTAACACCCAAGGTCGTTCCTTGGACTAAGTCCATAATCATACCCAAGACAAATGCGGTTCCGACACTGATACGATGAGGAATAGCTGTTATCCAATAAATAAGAAACAACATAGGCCAAATTGGTCGATACACGGCTAATTGTTCTGGCCACGGCATAATTTGTAAAACCAATGCGACAAGAAAAGAGAGCCAAACAACCCAACGTCCACGACTTTGATATGGATTCATCGTGTCTACCTACTTCTATTGGTATTAGCAGGTGTATTTGTTGCAGCAGGTGTTGTTGCTGGTGTTGCGGTTCCGTTAGTCCCTTCAGCCGTATTGTCTAACGGCTCTTGAGACATAGAACGAGGAAGCGGTGGCCCTGCTTGTTCATAATTAGGTAATACTTGAGGCATCAATTGCATTAAACGCTCATTGGCAGCGTGATAAACCTCTGAAGGCAGAGGTGGCTCTCCCGTTTTATCTGATGCATTCCATAATAAAAGCAAATAGCGTAAACGCTGTAGCTCTGCTGATGGACGAACATTAATCACGGAATAAGCCCGTTGATTATCTACTTTAACGGAAGATACTACACCAACAGGATACCCTTCAGGGAAACGACCGCCCAATCCTGATGTCACTAAAACATCGCCTACACGAATATCAATATTGGCTGGTAATGCTTCTAACAATAAATCATCGGCACAACCCGCACCAGAAGCTATAACTCGAATATCGTTACGCAAAACTTGTACCGGTAATGCATGAGAAGTGTCACATATTAATAGAACACGACTCGTAAGCTCACTTACGGCAATAACTTGTCCTACAACACCTTTATCACTAATAACAGGTTGTCCTTCATAGACGCCATCATTGGTTCCTTTATCAATAACCACTTGATCTCGATAAGGCGTACTATTACCAGACAGCACTTGCGTCACTGTCATTTGTTCATTTTGGCGTAATGGTGAACCAAGTAATTCTCGTAAACGGGCATTCTCTTGCTTAAATTGTTCAAGTAATTGACTTTCTCCGCTGCGAACTAACAACTCTTTTCTTAACGCCTGATTCTCAAACTGTAAACGCTCACGCGTGGCAAATGTTTCTGAAATTTGATCAAGGAAACGACGTGGGCCATTTGCAAGAAAATAGAAGGGACTAACAGCAGTATCAAGATACTGGCGAACTTTAGAAAATGCACCAATACGGTTATCAGCAATCAATAAAGAGATAGCGACAACCACGGCGATTATTAATCTTAGTTGCAGGGAAGGGCCCCGACTAAAAATTGGCTTCATAAACTCTAAGATCACTCACACGGAGAAGTAAAAGAACAGGCGTTAATATTCTCACCAAGGGGGAATCCATTCTCCCTTGTTAGAATTAATCTCAATCTTCGCTAAACAGATCGCCACCGTGCATATCGATCATTTCTAATGCTTTACCACCACCACGAGCAACACAAGTCAGTGGATCTTCAGCAACAATCACAGGAATACCTGTTTCTTCCATTAATAAACGGTCTAGGTTACGTAATAACGCGCCACCACCAGTTAATACCATGCCGCGCTCTGAAATATCAGAAGCCAATTCTGGCGGGCATTGTTCTAATGCAACCATAACTGCACTTACGATACCTGTTAATGGTTCCTGTAAGGCTTCAAGAATTTCATTAGAATTTAATGTAAAGCTACGAGGTACACCTTCTGCAAGGTTACGACCGCGAACTTCAATCTCATTGACTTCATCAGAAGGGTAAGCTGAACCGATATCGTGTTTGATACGTTCTGCGGTTGCTTCACCAATCAGTGAGCCGTAGTTACGACGCACATAGTTAATGATAGCTTCATCAAAACGGTCACCACCGATACGAACAGAAGAAGAGTAAACGACACCATTTAATGAAATCACAGCAACTTCTGTTGTACCACCACCAATATCAACCACCATTGAGCCTGTTGCTTCAGAAACAGGTAAACCTGCACCGATTGCTGCAGACATAGGTTCTTCAATTAAGAACACTTCGCGAGCACCTGCACTTAATGCTGATTCACGGATAGCTCTGCGTTCTACTTGAGTTGCCCCAACGGGTACACAAACTAATACACGAGGACTTGGACGCATAAAGCTATTGTTATGAACCTGTTTTATGAAGTGCTGAAGCATTTTTTCGGTTACATAAAAATCAGCAATCACACCGTCTTTCATTGGACGGATAGCAGCGATATTCCCAGGTGTACGCCCTAACATCTGTTTGGCTTCATGCCCTACAGCTGCAACACTTTTTGATGTGCCAGCGCGATCTTGACGAATAGCGACAACGGAGGGTTCATCGAGAACAATACCCTGTCCTTTGACATAAATAAGGGTATTGGCGGTACCCAAGTCAATAGACAAATCGTTGGAAAACATGCCACGAAATTTTTTAAACATACGAAAGGATAATCCTGCAAGCCGGGACGGAAAAATCCGTCTACTCTATCAACCACAATAAGCAGCGACAAGGCGCGATTCACTACTTAAATTAAAGTGGACACGTAAATAATCTTAAAGGCACAATATTCTACGTTACTTTTCCCAATTGGAGCAGAAAAAAACTGCATAAAAATGGGCTAATTAGAACGATTAACGCATAATTTCGATCCTACGCTGTTCATATTTAAGTTATGTAACAATACAAACAACGCTCACATCAATAAAGAAAAATCTCACTTCGTTGCCAAACTGTGACTCAAAAGTCTCGTTGCAAGTTCAAATAAAATTTATTCATTTGAATAAGCATTATCACTCTATTGATATTAAATGGTGTTTCACCGGCAAAATTTGACTGAGATAACAACCAGAGTACCCACCTCGAATACTTCTAAGGCAACACATTATCTTTATTTCGAGCAATAAAGAGAAATGCTAATTTTCACCCAATCGTAAACCATTAACGGTGTTATCTAATAACCAAGATATAAAACTCAGAATAATCTCTGCACCAATAAACGTAGAACCCCCGTTTATACACTAAAAAAGGATTATTTGTCTCATTATTACAATAGATATTGTGCACAATCACGACGAGGTCTAAAAAATCACCTATCATGACACAAATAGAAATCGATGAGGGGTCAAGATGAAAGCATTATTAGTAGAACAAAATGACAACAAACTCAGTGCCAGCGTACAGAGTGTTGATGAAAAAAAACTTCCTATTCATGAGGTTATTGTCGATATCCATTACTCAACGCTTAACTATAAAGATGGACTCGCGATCACAGGCAAAGGAAAAATACTGCGCCAATTCCCAATGGTACCGGGTATCGATTTTTCAGGTGTCGTTCATCACACGGAAGATCCTCGCTTCCATATTGGTCAACATGTTTTATTAACTGGCTGGGATGTAGGTGAAAGTCACTGGGGTGGGCTTGCACAAAAAGCAGGTGTAAAAGGCGATTGGCTAACTGTAGTACCAGAAGGGCTCTCTTTAAAAAATGCCATGACAATTGGGACTGCAGGTTTTACTGCCATGCTTTGTGTAATGGCATTAGAACAAGGCGGTATCACACCTAAAAGTGGTGATATTTTAGTCACAGGAGCCAGCGGTGGTGTCGGAAGTACCGCCATTAGTTTGCTAACAGTATTAGGTTACCAAGTTACCGCATTAAGTGGCAGAGTAAGTAACCATGACTATTTACGCAAACTTGGTGCCAAAAATATTATCACTCGTGAAGAGTTTGAATCAGCGGGTAGAGCTTTAGATAAACAACGCTGGGCGGGTGCAATCGATACTGTAGGTGGGCAAATTCTTGCCAATATTCTGTCACAAACAAACTATAACGGAACAGTAGCAGCTTGTGGATTAGCAGGTGGTTTCTCTGTACCAACGACAGTCATGCCTTTTATTTTACGCAATGTTCGCTTACAAGGCGTTGATTCGGTTTATTTCCCAGCTGAAAAACGCGCTCAAGTTTGGCAACGTTTATTAAAATTACTGCCAGAAACGTTCTATCAACAAGCAACGACTGAAATTACGCTTGATGAGGTTCCTCGTTATGCCCAAATGATTATGGATAATCAGGTAACAGGCAGAACCTTAGTAAAACTCTAATTTTCGGTTTTTATCTGCTTATTTCTGGCGTTAATTCACCTTATTTAATGCCAGAATAAGCTTCTTTGTGTGTAGTAGAGATATTGAATTGTGATGCAGATCACATTTATGATATATATTGATGATTAATCTCAAAGAAGCTTAGATTTCCAGTGACATCAATAAATAACGTGGTGTTATGATTATTTTTTAGGCACCTGTTTATTTTGCTTTCTCGCATTTACAATCTTGTAAAAACTTTTAACTTTTCATCAAAATAAACCCTTCATACCCTGATTAGACCAGTATTTTGCTGTTATCTTCTGTGAAATGTCTATAATGTCGGACTTTGTGATATGTATCGTAGCATTGGATACAATAAAAGATGACAAAACGAAAAGCACAGGTTATTTTGTCATTTCGTTGACGAATTGACGGAGATAGAAGCATAATGTCGGAAAATTTTCATATTTTGCTCCTGAATGGTCCGAATCTAAACCTGCTTGGAACAAGAGAGCCGGAAACCTACGGACACTTAACTCTGGATGATATCGTTCAAAGTTTGTCAGCAGATGCTCAGGCATTAAATGTGAAACTCAGTCATTTTCAGTCTAACGCTGAATTTGAGCTGATAAATAAAATTCATGCAGCTCGGGGTAATGTCGATTATATATTAATCAACCCTGCAGCTTTCACGCATACCAGTGTTGCACTGCGTGATGCATTATTAGGGGTGAATATTCCATTTATTGAAATTCACCTTTCCAATGTCTACAGTCGGGAGCCTTTCCGTCACCATTCATATCTCTCTGATATCGCAACAGGCGTAATCTGTGGATTAGGTGCAGAAGGTTATCGGTTTGCTTTACAGGCAGCGGTCAGCCGCTTGTCTTAATAAAAAACATCAAAAAGAGTACGGAATCAACTCATGGATATTCGTAAAATTAAAAAACTGATCGAGCTAGTCGAAGAGTCTGGCATTTCTGAACTGGAAATTTCTGAAGGTGAAGAGTCAGTACGTATTAGTCGTAACTCTGGTCTTCAGGGTCAAATGGCTCCTCAGCAATATTTTGCGGCACCAGTGGCACCACAACCTGCATTAGCAAATGCAGTTGCGCCTGTAGCGCCAGAAACACCAGCAGCTACACCAGCGCAAGAAATCAGCGGTCACGTTGTACGTTCACCAATGGTCGGAACGTTCTACCGCTCACCAAGCCCTGAAGCTAAGAAATTTGTTGAAGTCGGTCAGCAAGTCAATGTAGGCGATACTCTGTGCATCGTTGAAGCAATGAAAATGATGAACCAGATTGAATCTGACAAAGCGGGTGTTGTTAAATCTATCCTTTGCCAAGACGGCGACAACGTTGAGTTTGACGCTCCACTCTTTGTTATCGAATAACGAGGCAGGTCCATGCTAGAAAAAATCCTCATTGCCAACCGTGGTGAGATAGCACTGCGTATCCTAAGAGCATGTAAAGAGCTTGGGATCAAAGCAGTTGCTGTTCACTCCACGGCAGACCGTGATTTAAAACACGTTCTGCTGGCAGACGAGACTATCTGTATTGGTCCCGCTGCTTCAGCAAAAAGTTACCTAAATATCCCTGCAATTATTGCAGCGGCTGAGATCAGTGGCGCACAAGCCATTCATCCAGGATACGGTTTCCTGTCTGAAAATGCTGATTTCGCAGAGCAAGTTGAACGCTCAGGCTTTATTTTTATCGGTCCAAAAGCTGAAACCATCCGCCTAATGGGTGACAAAGTTTCTGCTATCGAAGCGATGAAAAAAGCAGGTGTTCCTTGTGTACCAGGATCAGATGGTCCTTTAGGTAACGACACTGCAAAAAATATTGAAATTGCTAAACGTATTGGCTACCCAGTTATCATCAAAGCCTCTGGTGGCGGTGGTGGACGTGGTATGCGAGTTGTTCGTTCTGAAAAAGATCTAGAACAATCCATTACAATGACGCGTGCGGAAGCAAAAGCGGCATTTAGCAACGACATGGTATACATGGAAAAATACCTTGAAAACCCACGCCATGTTGAAATTCAAGTTATGGCTGATGGTCAAGGTAATGCAATCTATTTGGCTGAACGTGATTGCTCAATGCAACGTCGTCACCAAAAAGTGGTTGAAGAAGCACCAGCACCGGGTATTACCCCTGAAATCCGTAAAAATATCGGCGAACGCTGTGCGAACGCATGTATTGAAATCGGCTATCGTGGTGCAGGTACATTCGAATTCCTGTATGAAAATGGTGAATTCTACTTTATTGAGATGAACACCCGTATTCAGGTTGAACATCCAGTAACAGAAATGATCACTGGCATCGACTTAATCAAAGAACAGTTACGCATTGCATCAGGCTTACCTTTATCAGTAACGCAAGATCAAATTAACGTTCATGGTCATGCAATTGAATGTCGTATCAACGCAGAAGATCCAAAAACCTTCATGCCAAGCCCAGGTACGATCACTCGCTTCCACTCACCAGGTGGATTTGGCGTACGTTGGGAATCGCATATTTACGCAGGTTATACTGTTCCACCTCACTATGATTCAATGATTGGTAAATTGATCACTTACGGTGAAACACGCGAAATCGCGATCTCTCGCATGAAGAATGCGTTGGCGGAACTTATCATTGATGGTATTAAAACCAATATTGAACTACACCAGTTCATTATGAATGATGAGAATTTCCAAAAAGGTGGTACAAACATTCACTACCTTGAAAAACGTTTAGGTTTAGCTGAGAAATAATCTTTCTCGCTTAACAAGAAAAGGCATAGTTTATTCACTATGCCTTTTTTATTACAGATTTTCTGATGGGCATTTATTTAATAGGAAACCCTTTAAAAGGTTTTATTTCTCGAATGCTAAAACTGGTGTTCATCTCTTTAATATTACCAATGGCACGCACTTTCATCATTGAAACGTTGTGAAAATCTTCCATATCTTTAACGACCAGTTGCAACATATAGTCGTATCGACCTGAGATATTATGACAAGAAATCACATTATCAATTTTCATTATTTCTTGTTCAAAATGCGCCATATTATCTTCAGAATGCAGATCTAACGTGATGTTCATAAATGCATAAAAATTAAACCCTAAATGCTTAGGTTCAATTATCGCTCGATAACTCTTTATCACTCCCTTTTCTAATGCCTTAAGTCGCTTCCAACAAGCCGGTGGAGATAAAAAAACACGCTTAGCAATTTCTGCATTATTTAATCGCCCTTCTTCTTGTAACAGCTTAAGGATCCCCATATCCGTTTTGTCAAGATCCATCCTATTTGCACCCCTGTGACATTAATCAAAATAACGTTTTTATCAAAGATAATTAATTAATAACTCAATTTTAGCGAATTTTATTAATAAATAAGTCCACCTAGCTTCCAATATGGAAAAATAATTAATCACACTAATTGCTAAAATAATTCTCGAAGTATCGTTATTCAGCTAATACAAAATGATTAGAAATCATGTTCCAAAAATAAACTTAACAAAACAAATACTATAAATTTTACTTTCACATGGGATTACATGTATGACCTTATTAGAACAAAAAGTTGATAGGGCCTCTCTCTCAAAAGAAGAATGGAAAAAATTAACTCGATTCGATAATACTGATATGGGGTGGATTATTATCAGTATTGGGATGGCAATTGGTGCTGGTATTGTGTTCTTACCTGTGCAAGTTGGCTTAATTGGATTATGGGTATTTTTGCTCTCTTCTATTATTGGCTACCCTGCCATGTACCTCTTTCAACGCCTGTTTATTAATACCCTTGCCGACTCTAAAGAATGTAAAGACTACCCTAGTGTTATCGAAGGTTATCTTGGTAAAAACTGGGGAATGTTTTTAGGGTTACTTTACTTCTTGATGTTAGTGATTTGGATTTTTGCTTATCCAACAGCGCTGACTAATGATACAGCATCTTACCTACACACCTTTGGCATAACAGAAGGATTACTGTCAGAAAATCCATTCTATGGCCTAATTCTTATCTCATTTCTCGTTTTAATTGCATCACGAAGTGAAGAGTTATTATTTAAAATCTCAAGCTTTATGGTGTTATCTAAATTATTGGTTGTGTTTGCGCTGGGTGTCATGATGATCAGCATGTGGGATCTGTCGAAAAATATCGATACCTTCCCACCTTTTAGCCTATTAATTAAAAACGCTATTATTACCCTACCTTTTACGCTCACTTCTATACTCTTTATTCAATCCCTTAGCCCGATGGTAATTTCTTATCGTGCTAAAAATAAATCGATTGAAGTCGCTCGATACAAAGCTTTAAGAGCCATGAATATCTCTTTCGGTACACTATTTTGTGTTGTCTTCTTCTATGCTGTTTCTTTTACTTTTGCCATTGGACATGATGAAGCGGTTAAAGCCTATGAGCAGAATATTTCTGCACTAGCGATCGCAGCACAATTTATTGAAGGTGATGCGGCTAAATACGTGACTCCCGTTGGCGTTACACTCAATATCTTTGCATTAATGACCGCATTCTTTGGGGTTTATCTAGGCTTTAAAGAAGCAGTACAAGGCTTAGTTATGAATGCTCTTACTCGTATTATTCCCGCAGAAAAAATTAATCAGAAAATCCTCTCGCTCTGTATTGTCATTTTTACTGTCGTTATTGCGTGGGGAGCCATTGTTCTTAATCTGCCAGTATTAATATTCACTTCAATCTGTAGTCCTATTTTCGGGATTGTAGGTTGTCTTATTCCTGCTTATTTAGTTTACAAAGTACCCTCATTGCACCGCTATAAAGGGGGATCACTGTATTTAATTATCTTTACAGGCATCCTGCTTTGTATTTCCCCTTTCTTAAAATTTATTTAATTAAATTAGATGTATTAAAGGCTTAACCATGAAATATAACTTTGACGAAATTATAGATAGAAAAGATACCGATGCTTTAAATTATGATGGTTGGCGCCAGTATATTTTTAAAGCAGATAAAGACGCGCAATTTGCCTTTGCTGATAATGAGTTTATTAGAATGTGGGTTGCGGATATGGACTTCTCTACGCCTCCTGAAGTGCTTGATGCCATTCAAACGCGCCTTGATAGAAAAATATTAGGTTATACCAAAGTGTATGATGATGAGTATTACCAAATATTTAAAGACTGGTGTCAAAGACATTATGATTGGGAAATTGATCCGAGTGAAATCGTATTATCACCAGGTATTATTCCTGCGTTAAATCGCCTAGTGCCTTTATTAATAAAAGAAGATGAAAGCATCCTGATTCAAACGCCTTCTTATACCCCCTTTAAACAAGCGGGAGATTATAATTCTCGCCAAGTGATCTACTCTGATTTATTAGAAGAAGACGGTGAGTACGCTGTCGATTTTGTTGATATGGAACGCAAAATTAAAGATAAATCACTCAATATTAAGCTCTTTATTTTATGTAATCCTCAAAATCCAACAGGTAAAGTATGGACTGAAGAAGAGCTAATTAAGATGGGGAAACTCTGTATTGAAAATGATATTTGGATGATATCAGATGAAATACATTGTGATTTATTACGTAACGGTGTGACGCACACACCTATCGCTAAACTCTTTCCTCATTATGAGAAAATTGTCACCTGCATGGCCCCAAGCAAAACATTTAATCTTGCAGGTAATCTGATGTCTCATATCTTTATTAAAAATGAAGAAGTAAAAAAAGAGTGGCTTCGTCTTTATGATGACTTTATTTCACCATTAAGTTTAGTTGCAACAAAAGCCGCTTATTCTCAATGTGATGAATGGTTAAAAGAATTAAGAAACTATCTCGATGATAACTTTAAATTAGTACAAGAATTTACTCTAGTTCATTTTCCAAAAGCAAACTTTAAAATACCTGATTCAACCTATTTAGCATGGATTAATTTAGCAGATTATTTACCTGAAGATGTCGATAACCAACAACTTTCACTCTATTTTGCTAATAAAACAGGCGTTTTATTAGAAGGTGGAAATATGTTTGTAAGTAATGGCGATAACTATATTCGTATTAACCTTGCTTGCCCTCGCACCATTATCAAAGAAGGTTTAGAAAGAATAAAAAATGCTCTTTAATTTTTAATTTATGAGATGAGTAAAACAAAGAAGAGTACCACTTTTGATTAATTTATTTTAGTGTCTGCTCTTCTTTTATCCTATTTTCATTATCTTAACCCCCTGCTTATGGCGATTATTTCAATAGTTTATTTGTTGATTAATATATAAACCTATCTCTATTCTATTATTCTCTTAATAGAAAATGATCACTAATCCTTTTAAAACAATAAGATAATCCGTTTTTAATATCCTCTCGCGACTTTGTGATTAATTTTCACTGAATCAATACTCACTTTCCCGTACAATCCTCCCATCATTTTTAACCCTATTAAGATTGGGAGAACAGATGGACAAACGTTTTGTTCAGGCCCACAAAGAAGCCCTTTGGGCCCTAATTTTAACTTTTATGTATTTGTTGGGTTGGTTAATTACCGCCTATTTACCTGATAACACACTAGGCATTACTGGTTTACCTCTTTGGTTTGAGCTTTCATGCTTATTTCTACCTGTTTTGTTTTTTCTGTTGTGCTATCTGATGGTGCGCTACTTTTTCAAAGATATGCCGTTAGGAGATGAGCATGACGATGCAAACTGAGGTCATAGTGCCACTGATTGGCTACCTTCTGCTGGTCTTTCTGTTATCGGCTTATGCTTATCGTAAGCGCGAAAAAGGCGAGTTTCTTAACGAATATTTTCTTGGTAACCGCTCAATGGGTGGCTTCGTGCTAGCCATGACTATCACTGCAACTTATGTCAGTGCCAGCTCCTTTATTGGTGGGCCGGGTGCTGCCTATAAATACGGTATCGGTTGGGTATTACTTTCGATGATCCAACTTCCCGCTATTTGGCTTTCTCTGGGTGTTTTAGGGAAAAAATTTGCCATTTTAGCGCGCCGTTATAATGCCGTAACCTTAAACGATATGCTCTATGCGCGTTACAAAAGCCGTTTTCTAGTCTGGTTTGCCAGTTTAAGCTTGTTAGTCGCTTTTGTCGGCGCTATGACAGTGCAATTTATTGGTGGAGCGCGCTTATTAGAAACTGCGGCAGGCATTCCTTATGAATTCGGCTTACTGATCTTTGGGATCTCCATTGCGTTGTACACTGCAATTGGTGGATTTAGAGCCAGCGTATTAAACGATGCCTTACAAGGCCTTGTGATGTTGCTTGGTACTTTTATTCTCCTGTTTGCCATCATCTATAAAGCAGGTGGATTAGATATTGCGATACAAAAACTCAATGCCATCGATCCTGCGTTAACATCTCCCCAAGGGGCGGATGGTATTTTAAGTGGCCCATTTATGGCTTCATTTTGGGTACTGGTCTGTTTTGGTGTTATCGGCTTGCCACATACTGCGGTACGTTGCATCTCTTACAAAGACAGTAAAGCCATGCATAAAGGGATCATCATTGGTACCATTGTGATGTCATTACTGATGTTTGGTATGCACTTTGCTGGCGCATTAGGTCGGGCGATCATTCCTGATCTGATGGTTCCTGATCAAGTTATTCCAACACTGATGGTTGAAGTATTACCACCTATTGCAGCAGGTATTTTTCTTGCGGCACCCATGGCTGCCATTATGTCGACGATTAATGCGCAACTGTTACAATCATCAGCAACGTTAGTCAAAGATCTCTATCTCAATATCGCCCCGCATGCGATCACGAATGAGAAACGTATTTCTCGTTTATCAAGCCTTTCCACCTTGATTTTAGGTGTGTTACTGCTATTTGCAGCATGGAACCCACCATCGATGATTATTTGGCTTAACTTACTTGCTTTTGGTGGCCTACAAGCGGTTTTCTTATGGCCTTTAGTTCTTGGGCTTTATTGGGAAAAAGCCAACCGTTATGGTGCGATTGCGGGCATGCTCACAGGTGCCACACTCTACGCTACCCTTGCGACATTTAATCTCCAGATAGCTGGATTCCACCCCATTGTTCCATCACTGTTATTGAGCTTAGTCGCGTTTCTTGTGGCTAATCGATTTGGAGAGCATACTCTGCCCCAATCAGCATCATTACAGTGAATTCGTTTTTAAAGAGACTAATTATGCCTTGGATACAATTAAGACTTAATGCAACCGCCGCTAATGCAGAAGCTATTGGTGATGAATTGGTTGAAAGCGGTGCCGTTTCAGTGACTTTCCAAGATAGTCACGATACCCCTATCTTTGAACCTTTACCGGGTGAAACTCGTCTTTGGGGTGATACTGACGTCATCGGTTTATATGATGCAGAAACTGACATGAAAATCGTTGTGGCGATGTTAGAAAATACGCCATTACTCGGTCAAGGTTTCCTGCACAAAGTTGAACAACTCGAAGATAAAGATTGGGAACGTGAATGGATGGATAATTTCCACCCGATGCGTTTTGGCGAGCGTTTATGGATTTGCCCAAGCTGGCGTGAAGTGCCTGATCCTAACGCCGTTAACGTCATGCTAGACCCTGGTCTTGCATTTGGTACAGGTACCCACCCTACCACCTCATTATGCCTTCAGTGGCTTGATGGTTTAGATTTAGCGGGTAAAACGGTTATCGACTTCGGTTGTGGCTCTGGCATTTTAGCTATTGCGGCATTAAAACTGGGTGCAGCAAAAGCGATTGGTATTGATATCGACCCTCAAGCTATCCAAGCAAGTCGTGATAATGCACAGCGTAATGGTGTTTCTGACGCACTCACACTGTATCTTGCAAAAGACCAGCCTGATAACCTCAGCGCTGATGTTGTAGTCGCCAATATTTTAGCAGGTCCATTGCGTGAATTAGCACCTGTTATCAGCACACTGCCTCGCCAAGGTGGACATCTAGGTCTTTCAGGTGTGTTAGCGACACAAGCAGAAGGTGTAGCTGCTGCCTATGAAGGATTATTTAACTTAGATCCTGTTGCTGAAAAAGAAGAGTGGTGTCGTATTACCGGCGTGAAAAAATAATGCCGAACAAATATTAACCAAAATGAGATAATCTCATTGCGTTAAAATTTCACTTAATTATTGTTTATCAGGCATTAATCACATTTTTGCCTGATAAACTCTACTTAGTTTCACTTGTTTATCAATTCTATATCATCAATTTTTAATTTTCTAAAAACATATAACATCATGTTTTTATTAATTAAATAATCAATTCATAAAAAATCAAGTGTAAAAAAGTAACTTTTTTTCGCAATTTGGTTAAACTTTGTCCTTTCATATCTGGCAAAAAATGCGTAATATACGCGCCCTTGCAGTCACAGTTTGGCCCTCTTTTCATCTATGCGAATCGGACAGTATCAGTTAAAAAATTGCCTTATCGCGGCTCCCATGGCTGGCGTTACAGACCGACCTTTTCGGTCGCTTTGCTATGATATGGGTGCGGGTATGACAGTTTCTGAAATGCTTTCTTCCAATCCTCAGGTTTGGCAGACAGACAAGTCTCGATTACGAATGGTACATAGTGATGAATTGGGGATCCGCTCCGTACAAATTGCAGGAAGTGATCCCGTTGATATGGCGGCGGCTGCGAAAATAAACGCAGATAGTGGCGCTCAAATTATCGACATTAACATGGGTTGTCCTGCAAAAAAGGTGAATAAAAAGCTAGCCGGTTCAGCACTACTTCGTCATCCCAACCTTGTCGCAGAGATCCTCTCTGCTGTGGTTAACGCGGTAGATGTTCCTGTTACTCTCAAGATCCGTACTGGCTGGTCACCTGATGAACGTAACTGTGTAGAGATTGCCAAATTGGCTGAACGTTGTGGTATTCAGGCTCTCACTATTCATGGACGCACACGCGAGTGTTTGTTCAAAGGGGAAGCCGAATACGACAGCATTCGGACAGTTAAGCAGAGTGTTTCTATTCCCATTATTGCGAATGGAGACATAACAGACCCGCTAAAAGCCAGAGCAGTATTAGACTACACTGGAGCCGATGCTTTGATGATCGGTCGCGCTGCTCAGGGAAGACCCTGGATCTTTCGGGAAATCCAGCACTATCTGGACACAGGTGAACTGTTGCCCCCTCTGCCGATTGCGGAGGTACAACAAATAATGCAAAAGCATGTGCGTGAGTTGCACGACTTTTACGGTCAAGGCAAAGGAACTCGCATTGCACGCAAGCATGTCTCTTGGTATCTCAAGGAACATGCCCCTGATGACCAGTTTCGGCGCTCCTTCAACGCCATAGAGGATGCCAGCGAACAGCTGGAGGCGTTGGAAGCATATTTCGAAAATTTTTTGCGTAAATAAATAAAAGAGCTGACAGAACTATGTTCGAACAACGCGTAAATTCAGACGTACTAACAGTTGCCACCGTAAATTCACAAGATCAGGTGACCCAAAAACCTTTACGTGACTCAGTTAAACAAGCACTGAAGAACTATTTTGCTCAATTAAACGGTCAAGACGTTAATGACTTATATGAGCTAGTATTGGCTGAAGTTGAACAGCCATTGTTGGACATGGTAATGCAGTACACCCGTGGCAACCAAACGCGTGCAGCGCAAATGATGGGCATTAACCGCGGCACACTGCGTAAGAAACTGAAAAAATACGGCATGAACTGATCCTAGTCAGTTAGGTCTATTTTTATAAAAAGCCTTTTCTGGTTTTCCAGGAAAGGCTTTTTTGTTGCTTATTTTTCACACTTTCTCTATAACGTTAATGAACATGTTACCAAATATGGTAACATGTCAGTATGTTACCAAATGTGGTAACATGATACTTATTCCATAAAATAATAAGAGCCAAAAGATGAATAAAGACATCGTAAGTGTCATTACAGGTGATATCATTGATTCTAAAAATATCCCCATCCAAAACTATGATCTTATGCTCTACACTTTGGAGCAAACAGTTCAGCTACTCTCAGAACAGTTACCAATTAAATATGATCGATACCGTGGCGATTCTTTCCAGATTGTTTGCTTACAAGCAGAGGATGCTATCAAAGTCGCTATCGTCATCCAATTGGCACTAAAAACGTCAAATCTAGAAATCAGTGCTCGTCAAAGTATTGGCATCGGCAAAATTGACTCATTGCGTAATGATGTAAGAACTTCAATTGGTGAGGCCTTTATTTTATCTGGTGAAGGACTCGATAAAATGAAAGGTGAAATTTTGACAATATCGGCATCTAGCTCAGATTTTCAACAAAACATTACCTTAGTCACTAAGTATTTAAATGTGCAACTCAAAGAAATTACTCGAGCACAAGCGCAAGTTTTACTTAAATACATGGTCAATAAAGATAAATCTCACTATGCTATCGCTGATGAATTAAAAAAATCGAGAAGTAATATTACTAGATTATTAAATGCTAGCCACTACCAGTTAATAGATGAATATATTCAATACTTTAATTATTTAATTAACAAGGCTTATTGATATGTATAATTTCGTACTTCTTATTTCTCTCTATATTGCTCATATTGCTTTTGATTTTTATTTACAACCTAAAGCATGGATAGAAGCGCGAAATACTCTACATTACAAATCTAAAGAGCTTTACTTGCACTCACTACTGCAAGGTGGGATAACCTTTATTATTCTCGTTTTAATGACAGAGATAAGTTTTGGTTCTATTTTCATTTACAGTGTAATTGTATTAATTACACACTATCTTTTCGATCTTGGAAAATCCTATACTGATAACTCTTTAAAATGGTTTATTACTGATCAAGCTCTTCATTTATTCGTAATTACCTTTTTATGGATAATATTAATTGATCAAAATACTCAAATATTCCATGATCTTAGTTTTAAAAATATTAACTATAAATATTTGATTGTTATTCTTGCCTACATCATTATTTTAAAGCCGATTTCCATCCTTATTTATATGTTACTCAAGAAATGGACACCTGTCGCAGAAGAAGGCTCAACGCTCGTTTCTGCTGGTCAATCTATTGGTTATTTGGAAAGAATACTTATTTTAACCTTCATTCTTTTAAACCAATTTGCAGCAATTGGTTTTTTATTAGCAGCCAAATCTATATTTAGATTTGGTGAGTTACAAAATGACCAAGATAAAAAACTAACAGAATATGTTATGTTAGGTACACTTATTAGCTTTAGCATCTCTATCCTTCTCGGGCTTGCCACGACATATCTAGTAACTCAATTACCCATAGGCAAATAACCCATCAGTTGTTTGAAATGAACGTTATATTCTCTGATGGAAACCCTGTAGGAAATGACTGACAACGAATTCGTTTTGATAGCACACCTTCTAAAAACCCTGTCAGATTTTCTGCAATAAATTCCACCTCAGAGGCTCTGGATGGAATAATTGCCATTGTCCATAAATTGCTATTATTGGATGAAACAGCCCAAAACAGAGTATCTCCATTATCTGTCTCTCCAATAGGCAAAAGCCCATTATTTTTAGGGTACAGATGAAAAGTATAATAATCAGGATCAGCCTGTATTAACGAATTAAAATCCTTAAGGATTGCCTCTTTTTGCTGAAAGAAATTAAGATATTCATTCTCACTAAATGGATTAAATAACGTAATAAAGTTGGCTATGTGTCCTGAACCATATTGCGTGACAAATTCAATATAGTCTTGAGGAAAGGTGTATCGATTATCAATAAGTAGCCATTCCTGATCTTCTCCTCGTTCTATCGGACATAAAGGTATTGGTAGCCACTGATTTAATGTTGTTAACATTCTATCCTCTCTGATTTGATTTCCATTTTATCGCTCAATTTATGGTATTTTATCTTTACCTTATTTTTATCATAACTTCGCTAATTTCTATCACTCTAGATACGTGATAAAAATCCGATACCAACAAGACGATAATCATGACAACACCTTCACGTACCATTACATTTATTGATAGCGCTTACCCTAAACCTCATAACATTGAAGAATTTGTCTGGTCTGGGCGATTAGATAAACATGGCCAACTTTGGTTTGATCTGCATCTTAGAAGTGCCAGCTACTATTTAAGTGAAGGTAAGGATTATCCTGATGATATAGACGAAGATGAGCTAGATGATGAGGAAGAATATACCAGCCTTGTTGATTGGCAATCTAGAATTGTCTGGGATAATTATCATCGTTGCACCCTCTCTTCAACATTTTGGTCAGATGAAAAAGGTATTTTACTGAGTACAGGCGAAGTTCCTTTTGATTTTGACAATTTTATCACGCACCAATTTAATCTTGATACTGCACCACAAATAAATCATTCTGAAGACGACGATGAGCCAACAGAAATCTCTGCATTCAGTATTTATTTATTAGGACATGATGAATGTAAAAATCATCAAATTCACTTCCAACGTCAACAAGATAACACTTATCACATTAATTGGAGTGGAAAAATCGCACTAACTTATGGTGGATTTGATGAGTTTATCCATCAATTTATTGCAAGATTAGAAAATATTTCTTTTGATGGTTTTTACTTCCCTAAATCATGGGATTTAGATAAAGCGACGGTTGAATTTAAAAAAGTGCTTTCTCATTTTGAACACTATGAATTCACATTAATTAACCCCAAAAGCCAAATAAAACAGTGGAAACTTAAATATACGGCTTAAATAGGTAGGCGATCTACCAAGTGAATTGATAATAATAAGATTATTATCAAGACGATATTCTACAAATAGAATATCTGTCATTTGTTTATATAAATATTGTCTATACAATAGACAATATTTATGTTTATCAGGGAATTACAATGACTGCCTTACCAAGAAAAAAAATATGGCAGATTGTCCTCACTATTATTCTAGTTGGGATAAATTTACGCCCTTTCTTAACCGGCCCCGGCCCTGTTATTGACAATATTATTGCCTCAACAGGAATGAGTTATAGTCAAGTCTCATTACTTACACTATTACCCATGCTTTTAATGGGAATAGGCGCATTAATCGTTCCTTTCTTACAACCTTATATTCAAGTACGTAAAGGGCTTTTAGTCGCAATGCTAATGCTTCTGATGGGCTCTTTTTCTCGAGCCTATGTTTCTGATGGCAATCAGCTATTACTAACAGCTCTCTTTTGTGGTTTAAGCGTCGCCTATATTCAAGCGGTATTTCCCGGCATTATTAAAGGGTGGTTTGGAAATCGAACACCTATCATGATGGGTTTATATTCCGCTATGCTAATGGGGGGAGGCGCACTCGGGGCACAATTATCCCCTCTTCTCACTGTGACTTATGACCATTGGCAAAGTGCTTTAGCGTGGTTTGCGCTTCCCGCAGGATTTGCATTTATCGCGATCCTTTTTTCTATTAAAAATAGCGCCACTTCTGCCAATAAAATATCACTAAATACCTTAATTTGGCGTCCTAGAACAGGATTACTTATCTTAGGATTTGGTTGCGTTAATGCAGGTTATGCCTCTGTTGTGACATGGTTAGCGCCATTCTACCAATCGCTAGGAATGCCAAGTGCCCAAAGTGGCTCACTTGTTGCTATTCTTTCTCTTTTCCAGGCCTCTGCCGCTTTAATTATTCCTTTCTTGGCGACTAAAAATCACGACAGGCGTTTTTGGCTTACGATAACATTAATAAGCCAATTTATTGGTTTTGTCTCGGTTATGGTTATTCCGATGAGTGCCCCTTATCTTTGGAGTATATTCTTAGGCTGTGGTTTGGGGGGCTGTTTTTCTATGATGATGATTGTCGCTCTCGATCATATTCCTGATCCAGCACAAGCAGGTGCTCTGTCAGCATTAATGCAAGGTGGTGGCTTTATTATTGCTGCTTTCGGACCATTAATTGCGGTGCTATTACGCCAACCTGATGGAAGCTTTACTTATGCATGGGCATTTCATGCCATTTTAGTGATTGTGACTATAGGATTATTTGCACGATTAAATCCTCGTCATTATGCGAAAGCTTATCCCGCTAATCATCCTACTCAATAACGCCCTATATTTAAGACTCATATAAAATAAGCGCCTTACTTTTTACAAATAAGGCGCTTATCAAGGATAATAATTAAATACTACTTATGAAGATAATTAAGCAACGATATGTGTTCCGGTTTCACCTTTTAAGGCTGAAGCCAATTTTTCTGGCGTTGTGATAATCACTCTTTTTCCACCAGCAGCTAAAAATGAGAGACTGGCTTCAATTTTAGGAAGCATACTGCCCGGAGGAAAATGCCCTTCATGCATATATTGTGTCATTTCTTCAACCGACGTTTCGCCTAATGCTTTCTGTTCTGGTTTGCCGAAATGAATACAAACTTTTTCAACACCCGTTGTGATGATAAGAATATCTGCATGTAATTCTTTTGCGAGCAATGTCGATGACAGATCTTTATCAATAACCGCATCAACACTTTGGTAATTACCGTGTTCATTTTTGATAACTGGAATACCGCCGCCACCTACTGCAATCACAACATAGCCACATTCTGACAGTGATTTAATTGCCTTAGATTCAATAACATGTTGTGGAAATGGAGAGGCAACAACACGGCGATAACCACGACCAGAATCTTCAACGAAATGCCATTGAGGATTTTCTTGCTTTAATTGCATCATCTCTTGTTCTGAGAAAAATGCACCAATAGGTTTTGTTGGAGAAACAAAATTTGGATCGTTTTTATCGACTTCAACTTGTGTGATAAGGGTGATCGCTTGTTTGCTTTGTTGAACACGAAGCTTATTCGTTAACGCTTGTTGTATTAAATAACCAATACCGCCTTGTGTATCTGCAACACAATTGGCTAATGGTGTTAACGGTAAACCTTCTTGCACATGCGCCACTTCAGCGCGACGTAAATCAAGCCCAACTTGTGGCCCATTACCATGTGTTAAAACAATATTATACCCTTCAGCCACCATATCACTAATATGGGCTGCAACCTCTTGTACTGCTTGTTCTTGATGAGCGATAGACTGGCTAGCATTGTCTTTAATAATACTGTTGCCTCCAATGGCAACAACAACGAGTTCTTTCATATTTCACTCTCAATTATATTATTGGCAATTAAAGTAGAAATAACACACCTCTACTCTTAGAGGTTGGGTTGATAAGGTCGCCATATTTGCTAACCATTTTCCCATTTTTATTTTTAATGAGATAAACATTATTGTGTTGAACAATATCTATTCATTAATTGCGCAGGATAATAGCAGAGAATGTAAAGAAAACATCTATTACTCAACGTTTCTCTTATTTAATTTCTATAAATGCAATGCACAAAGAAGGGAATGAAAGGCGTTATCAAACACATCAATAACGCCTTATTTAATACAAGTGAGCGGGATAGTTAGTACTTTTTTATTTTGCTATTTGATAAACATCCGGTTGATAAACATCAGGCATATCAGTAATTAGCATATCAACACCCCATTGCTCAAAATCTTTCACTTCTTCCGGATCATTCGGGGTATAACAATAAATTTCATAGCCTGCTTGTTTTAACAATTGCGCTTGTTCTTGCGTAAGGTATTTGTAATTACAATGCACACTAAAACCATCAATCGCTTTTAGCGTTTCTAGCGCATTATCAGGGATCTCATCCCATAATTGCCCTCTACGAATAAAAGGCAGATATCGTTTCATAACAATAAGTGCATGTGTATCAAAAGAAGAAAATAGAATTTGCTCATTCGGAATATCTGCACTTTTTATCATGTCAGAAACCGCTAAACATAAACGCTCAACATCATCATCGGGCCACGTTTTCAGCTCAATATTAAGCTTTGTTCCTGAACGCTTAATGAGCTGTAATCCTTGTCTTAAAGAAGGAATTTTCTCACCTTGATAGAGTGAACTAAACCAACTTCCTGCATCAAGGCGATGTAAATCATCTAAGGTATGAAAACGCACAGCACCTTGCCCATTCGTGCAACGATTAACTGTTTTATCATGAATAAGCACAGGAACATGATCCGCGGTTAATTGCACATCCGTTTCAATCCATTCGCACCCGAAATCAATCGCCATTTTAAACGCAGCCAGTGTGTTTTCAGGTGCTTTTCCAGAAAAACCTCGGTGAGCAGCTATCTTCATTTCTCTCTCCTTTTCATTTGTGCCGACATCATGACAACCATTTATGACAGCAATTTGACAGTCAGACCATCAATATATCTTCATTTAATTGTCACCCTTTTGTCATAAATAACATCTAGGGTAATTTGCATATTAGATTGCACCTTTAACTCTCGATTAAAAAGGAAATTCTGCATGTCGATAAAATCAATAACAGGTCTTGCTGTTGCTATGGCGTTATTTACTTCTCCCACACACGCAAAAACACAAATTGAATGGTGGCATGCAATGGGAGGTGCACTTGGTCAGAAAGTCAATCAAATCGCCTCTGATTTTAACGCCAGTCAATCTGAATATGAGATAAAACCTGTTTATAAAGGCACTTATGCTGAAACAATGACCAGTGCAGTGGCTTCATTTCGCGCTAAAAACCAACCTGCTATTGTACAAGTATTTGAAGTGGGTACAGCCAGTATGATGGGCGCTAAAAAAGCCGTTTTTCCTGTTTATAAATTAATGGAAAAAACCCACGAACCTTTTGATCCTAATAGTTATTTATCAACTGTCACGGGTTACTACACCACCAGCGATGGCAAAATGATGTCGTTGCCATTTAATAGTTCAACGCCAGTGCTTTATTACAACAAAACACTCTTTAAAAAAGCTGGCATAGAACAGCCACCTAAGACATGGAAAGAGATGGAAGCTGTGTCTCAAAAATTGCTCGATTCTGGTGTTAAATGCGGATTTACCACCACATGGCAATCGTGGACACAAATCGAAAACTTTGGTGCCCGCAATAATTTACCTATAGCGACAAAAAATAATGGTTTCGATGGTTTTGATACCACCTTCTTATTTAATAAAGCACCTTTCGTTGCGCATATTCAACAAATGGCAGATTGGTCGAAATCTGGTATTTTCAAATATGGCGGACGTCAATCAGATGCAATGCCTCTGTTTTATACCCAAGAGTGCGCAATGGTGATGGAGTCATCCGCGGGTTTTGCAGGCATTAAAGAGAACATGAAAGATCTTGATATTGGTGTTAGCCAATTGCCTTACGACGATACTCTTGTACAAAAACCAGCAAATACCATTATTGGTGGCGCATCATTATGGGTTATGTCTGGGCGTCCAGATGCCGAATATAACGGTGTTGCCAAATTTTTTACCTATCTTTCAAGCCCTGAAGTTCAAGCCGATTGGCACCAAGCAACGGGTTATTTACCCGTCACTAAAGCAGCTTATGCGTTAACACAGCAACAGGGTTTTTATCAGCAAAATCCAGGAGCTGACACCGCAATATTACAAATGACAACCTCAGAGCCTACCGCAAACTCAAAAGGATTACGCTTTGGTAATTTCCTACAAACTCGAGAAATCGTTGATGAAGAGTTAGAGAAAGTGTGGTCAGGAAAACAGAGTGCTCAAGTTGCATTAGATAATGCAGTTACACGTGGAAATGAGCAGTTACGCCGTTTTGAACGTGCTCAACAATAGTCACTTGTATTAGGCGAGCAAAATAGCTCGCCTTCTGTTTTTATCGATTTACTGGATATTGTATGGCTTCTCAATCCATTTATTTCAAACAAAAATGGTTACCTCTAGCGCTGATTTTTCCTCAATTAGCTATCACGCTTATCTTTTTTATTTGGCCTGCTGGGCAAGCTTTCTTTCAGTCATTTCAATTAGAAGATGCATTTGGGCTGAGTCGAGAATTTGTTGGTTTTGAAAATTTTCAGCGACTTTTTAGCAATCGTTATTACTTTGATAGTTTGATCACGACGCTTATTTTCAGTACCAGTGTTGTATTTTTATCTATGTTATCAGCGCTGGTTTTGGCTGGTATTGCCGAACAAATTTTACGAGGCAAGCTTTTTTATCGCACCATTTTAATTTCACCCTATGCCATTGCTCCAGTTATTGCAGGCTTTCTTTGGTTATTTATGCTTGATCCCACGATTGGAGTATTAAGCCAACAATTAAAGAAAATAGGCATTAATTGGGATCCTGTACTGAATACACATCATGCTATGTGGATGGTGATTTTAACGGCGACATGGAAACAAGTGAGTTATAACTTTCTGTTTTTTCTCGCCGCATTACAATCTGTGCCTAAATCGCTTTTAGAAGCAGCCGCTATCGATGGTAGTGGCCCGATTAAGCGATTTATAACGATCAGTTTTCCTTTAATTTCTCCTACCACCTTTTTCTTACTCGTGGTTAATTTTGCTTATGCCTTCTTTGATACTTTCGCCATTATTCACTCGATGACGCAAGGTGGCCCCGGAAGTAGCACATCAACACTGGTTTATAAGGTCTATAACGATGGTTTTGTGGGATTAGATTTAGGCTCTTCCGCCGCACAATCTGTTATTTTGATGTTTATTGTCGCAATCTTAACCATTATTCAATTTCGCTATGTTGAGAAAAAGGTGGCTTACTGATGGTTGAACGTAGACCTTTATTTCATGCTTTTTGCCACTTTATTCTTATTGTTGGCATTCTCTCTGTTGCGTTCCCTGTCTGGATTGCACTTGTGGCAACAACACATCAAAACACCGAATTTGCTACTGGTTCTCCTCTTTGGTTTGGTGCTGAAGGCTTCAATATTTTTAAATCGATATTCTCACAAGCAGGCACTACGCAAAATAGCACTATCTCAATTAATAGCATGTTATTGAATTCATTGATTATGGCGTTAGTGATCACCATCGGGAAACTAACAATCTCAATTTTATCGGCATACGCCGTCGTTTTCTTTCGTTTTCCGGGAAGAATGTTGGCCTTTTGGACTATTTTTTTTACGTTAATGCTACCTGTTGAAGTTCGCATTATGCCTACATTTGAGGTTGTCACTAATCTCAATATGTTGAACTCTTATGCAGGTTTAACCATTCCATTAATTGCCAGTGCCACAGCCACCTTTTTATTTCGCCAATTCTTTCTTACCATCACTCCTGAATTAATTGAAGCCGCTAAAATTGATGGTGCAGGCCCTATTAAATTCTTTTTCACCATCTTACTTCCTCTTTCTCGCACCAATATCGCAGCCCTATTTGTCATCACTTTTATTTATGGCTGGAACCAATATCTTTGGCCAATGTTGATCACAACAGATACTCACTACTACACCATTGTCATGGGCATTAAACAGATGGTTGCGGTTTCTGATGGTGTTGTTGAGTGGAATAAGATCATGGCAACCACGTTAATTGCAATGTTGCCTCCCGTCCTTATTGTCATTTTAATGCAAAGAGCCTTTGTAAAAGGCTTTATTGATACGGAGAAATAACATGACAACCGTCACTCTCACAAATTTAGAAAAGTGTTATCCAAATGGTCATCAAGCTATTTCAAAATTAAATCTTTCTATTGAGCAAGGTGAAATGGTGGTATTAGTCGGCCCAAGCGGTTGTGGTAAATCGACTTTACTGCGAATGATTGCAGGGTTAGAAACCATTACACAAGGTGATTTATTTATTGATAATTTGCGGGTTAATGAGCACGAACCTAGTGAACGCGATATCGCCATGGTGTTTCAAAACTATGCTCTTTATCCTCATATGTCGGTTTATAACAATATGGCATATGGCTTACGTAATCGAAAAATACCCAAAGCAAAGATTGAAGAACTCGTTACCAATGCCGCCCAAATGCTGGAGATCAGCCATTTACTTGATAGAAAACCCAAAGAGCTTTCAGGGGGACAACGCCAACGTGTCGCAATGGGAAGAGCCATCGTTCGTGATCCTAAAGTCTTTTTATTTGATGAACCTCTTTCTAACCTTGATGCTAAATTACGGGTACAGATGCGTTTGGAGATCAAAAAATTACAGCGAAAACTCTCTACAACCTCTATTTATGTGACACACGATCAAGTAGAAGCGATGACATTAGCCGATAAGCTGGTGGTTTTAAATCAAGGAAATATAGAGCAAGTAGGCACACCGTTAGATATTTATGAAAGCCCGGCCTCCGTGTTTGTGGCTACGTTTATGGGCTCACCAGCAATGAATATCTTAGATACTCCGATTAATCATGGTGTGATTGAAGTCGCTGATGGGCATATTGCCGTTTCATCTCAGCATTTTCCTTATCAAGCCATTAAATTGGGTTTACGTCCTGAACATTTGATTATTAGCCATCAACATCCTCTTTTTCATGTTGATGTGGAGTTTATTGAAGCACTTGGTGCAGATGTTTTAATTTATGCCACTACTTACGATAAGCAGAAACAACCTCTCGTTATTCGTGCGCCAAACGATCATGGTGTGAAAATTGGTAATAGAATAGGTCTTACCATTCACCCAGAAAATCTTCATTTCTTTAATCAACAATCAGGAAAGCGTATTAATCGCCCTTTTATGCTTATCAATGAATTAATGGTGTCATAAAACGCTGATATCACTTTATTCACTTTCGGTTTAATCTGAATAGCGATGCTTTAAACGTCGCTATTTATTTACCACTAAGTAATAAATATTAAAAATATAAAATTTGTCAGATTAAAACAAATAAAAATCATCTCTAAGCACACTGTTACTTTCATATTATTCCAAATAAGTGAAAAACAAATTCACTCACTCTCAAAGTGAGTACAATTAAATGATCTATATAATATTTACATTAAGAAAATCTACCTTCTCAAGTTTAATTTATCAATTAATTCTCTTAAATTTAAAGAGGTTAAAATTATTAATCCGTTTTTTTCTTGCTATTAAGAAGATAAGAAATAATACAATTTTGCTGAAAAAGAGAAGAATATATATTGAGATAATATTTCTCACATAAAATGCTTATATTGCACCGATAGATAAGCGCTGTTATTCTTCTGCTCGAATTTGATCTGCAATTATATAAACTGCGAAGCAGAAAAGGACTTAATTAAAAATGAAAATTAAATTACTTGCTACGGTGATGGTATCAGCAGCGCTACTTTCTGGTTGCCAAAACATGAATACAGATATGCTGACCAAATCAGGAACTCAACTTTTCCAAGCAGCGACATTAAGCGATGACGATATCAAAGCGTTAACGAATGATGCTTGTAAAGAGATGGATGCGCAAAATAAAGTTGCTCCAGCCAATAGCACTTACACCAAACGCTTAAATAACATCGCTAAAGCATTAGGTAATGAAGTTAATGGCACACCAGTAAATTACAAAGTTTACATGACTAAAGATGTGAACGCATGGGCTATGGCTAACGGCTGCGTACGTGTTTACAGTGGTTTAATGGATATGATGACTGATAACGAAGTTGAAGGCGTTTTAGGTCATGAAATGGGTCACGTTGCTTTAGGTCATACCCGTAAAGCCATTCAAGTTGCTCACGCAACAGTTGCTGCACGTACAGCAGCGGCATCAGCAGGTGGCGTTGCAGCACAATTAAGTAGCTCACAATTAGCTGAAATGGGCCAAAAATTAATTAACGCTCAGTTCTCTCAGCACCAAGAATCAGAAGCTGACAACTTCTCTTATGATCTACTAAAAAAACGTGGTGTAAATACTGCTGGTTTAGTTACAGGCTTTGAAAAACTCGCTAAATTAGGTGGTGGTGATTCAAGTATGTTTGATTCTCACCCACCGTCAAAAGAGCGTGCTGATAATATCCGTAATCGTATCGCTGAAGATAAGAAATAATTATCTTGCCCCTATATCTCATGGTATGGGGGTTTTCTTTTCAGGTTTATCTGTTACGACTAACGAAAACGACCCACAACATCGCTAAAAAAGCGTTTAATCGTCTGCTTCTCTTGCTGATCATATTGCTCAAATAACGCAGACCATTTTGCTTGAGATTGTTGATGTAACACCTCATGAGCATGAAAAAGATGCTCTCCCTCAGCTGTTAAGATAAAAAATATTTCTTTTTGATTATCTGCCAACTTTATTTTTTCAATAGCTCCCTTCTTTTGTAGCCGACTACAAATTTTTGAGACAGCCCCTCGTGTCATAGACATATATTCACTGATGGTTGTGAGATTTCTCATACTCTCTTCACCAATACAATGGATCACATGCAATTCTGTAAGTGAATAATTATCTAACCCATTCTCTTCTAATACTTTTTTATGGTTACTATCAGCACGCTCATCTTTAAGATGTAAAAAATCACTTAACCCTTTTAGTAAATCTTGTGTTGTGACATTCTCTTTTACCATTTTGTTTCCTTGGAAAAAATATTTTATAAAATAGTATCAAAAGTATTTACAATAATCAAAATATCGCTATTATCTATTTTGTTTCCATGGAAACAAAATAGATAATAAGAGGCAATGTAATGAAATTATCAATCCGCAGTTTGTTTTATCTCATTTGTTTTAGCGCACTATTAGGCTCTTTAGCACAAAATATTTATACCCCTGTACTTCCCTTGATCCAACAGCAATTTAATACCACGTTATCACTAGTTAATCTGACGGTATCTGCATTTACTTTTGCGATGGCTGTTATGCAACTATTTTATGGTTCATTGATTGATAAATGGGGAAGAAAACCGATTTTACTCAGTGGATTAGCAATTTCTATTGTGGGTGCATTGGGTTGTGTTTGGTCTGACTCTATAAACTTATTAATTTTTTGGCGTGTGATCCAAGCTATTGGTATCGCCACTATTCCCGTGGTTGCCGCTACTATTCTTGGCGATCTTTATCAAGGAAACGATCGCGCTAAAGCAATGGGATCGTATCAAATGCTATTAGCGTTAGCGCCTGCGTGTGGCCCTTTATTAGGAGGATATTTAGCGCAACACTATCAATACCAAGGTATTTTTATTTTCTTAGCGGTTGTCGGTGCCATATTGCTTATTACTCATCTCTTTTATTTACCAGAGACTCGCCCTGAGCCAAAAGATCCCTTTAAAAGCTTATCTGCAATGCAACAAGTGCTCACTGCGCCTGCGGGTAAATCCATTTTTGTAATGAGTTTTATGGTGTTTTATAACTATTTTTGCCTCTTGGTATTTTTACCTTCGATTGCCTTTTATCTCTATCAGTTAAACAGTACTGAAATTGGTGGATTATATGTACCAATGTCGATTGCGCTTATTTTAGGTAGCTATCTCTATCGTAAAGTTTGCCATCTATTTAGTGTTGAATATGGAGTGATATTCACCTCTTGTATCAATTTGATTATGTTGGCGTTATTTGCACTATTTTGGCAAATCTCACTACCGATAATGCTTGGTTTAACCGTGTTATATGGGCTTTCTTTAGGCTTAACCATGCCAACGCACACGACATTATTAGCAAGTTATTTTGGCTCGATGAGAGCAACTGCAATAGGGATTTATAACTTTATTCGTTATTGTGGAATGGCTGCTGGCCCTATGATTTCGGTCTATTTTGTGACTGACAATAATTATGAGTATGTCTTTTATTCTTGTGTGATCTTAACGAGTTTGGCATTGTGTTTCACCATTAAGAGCTTAATGTCTTCATTAAAAGAAAAAAAAACTGCAAACTAACAGGATATTTCATGAAACTGACCATTGAAAAACTGACACAACTCTCTGAACAAGACCGTATTGATTTAGGCAAAATTTGGCAAGATGTACGTTATCAATCAACCCTAAAAAACGAGATCAACAACGAGAATATACTCTTTGTGGCGAGATTTAATGAGCGATTATTAGCTGCTTGCTGGGTTAAATTATCGGATAAAAAAGCGGTTATTAGTGATTTTATGGTCAGAGAAGTGACACGTCGTCGCGGTGTTGGGCATTATTTACTGACACAATGCTTATCTGTTTATCCTGATATTCACTGCTGGCAGGCAATAAGCTTATCAGCAGAAGAAAGCGGGTATGATATTGCACATGCTTTTTTAGCACATCATCAATTTAGTGCATCACCACAAGATCGTATTTACACCCTAACTATTTGACAGTGTTCTTACTCTAAATAATTCAAGATGTAATGTGACTAGTGCGAGTGAGTGTAGTCAACAACGCTACAACTTGAAGTATGACGAGTAACTACAACTTGAAGTATGACAAGTAGTATAAAGTCTAGCCACATTATAAGCCGTCTCACTCAAATTCTTTTGCGCATTATGAAGTGCATCAGCCAGTGTAGAAACACCTGGTACAATAGAGAAAACAGCATCAATACCCTGCTGATGAACTACATCATAATCAGGTAAATAGCCACCAACTAAAGCAATAACAGGAAGGTGGTATTTTTTTGCGAGCAAAGCAACGCCTGTTGGCGTTTTACCTTGTGCCGATTGGCTATCCATTCGACCTTCACCCGTTATTACCAAATCCGCATCAATTAACTGTTTTTCTAATTCAACAGCATTAGCCACCAATTCAACACCTTGCGAAAGTGTTGCTTGCGTAAATGCAAGCAAAGGCAGAGCCAATCCTCCTGCCGCACCACTTCCGGCAATATTGATAAGACTACGTTGCGTCATTTTCTCAAGATAAGTACCAAAATGGTGTAATGCATTATCAAGTTGCGCGATATCGTCTTTGGTCGCTCCTTTTTGAGGACCAAAAATAGCGGATGCCCCTTTCTCTCCACACAACGGATTTGTTACATCGCAGGCAATCTCAATTTCAATATTTTTTAGTTTAGGATTAAGAGTCGTGATATCAATAGAGTGAAGTTGTGCTAATGCAAGTCCACCAAAAGGCAAAGATGTACCAAACTTATCTTTAAGACCTAGACCGAGCGCTTGCATCATTCCTGCACCCGCATCATTTGTGGCACTGCCACCTAATCCCAATATGATTTTTTTAACGCCCATTTCAAGTGCAGCATTAATTAATTCACCCGTACCATAACTGGTCGTTAAATTGGGATCGCGTTGAGATGAAGGAATAAGATGAAGACCAGAAGCTTGTGCCATTTCAATCACGGCAGTGGTGTTATCCCCTAAAAGCCCCCAAGTTGCAGTTACTTGTTTACCTAAAGGCGAACACACTGGTGTCGATATAAAACGGCCTTGCGTTGCATCCACCAACGATGTCACCGTTCCTTCGCCACCATCCGCCATAGGAATACAACAATATTGCGCATTAGGTAAATAACGTGAAAAACCCTGTTTTATTGCCATCGCAACATCTTTCGCACTTAAACTTTCTTTAAAAGAATCAGGGGCGATAACTATTTTCACGTTTTTTTCTCCAAGCAATAAAAAAGCGATATTTTCATATCGCTTTTATAACATACTCTACTTTATGAGAGAGTGTGCTTGGTCTGAAATGTGATTAATCTTCAATCGCTAAACGCAATTTCTTCATCGCATTTTTTTCTAATTGGCGAACACGTTCAGCAGAAACACCGTATTTTGTCGCCAAGTCTTGCAATGTCGACTTATTATCATCATCTAACCAACGAGCACGAATAATATCTTGGCTACGTTCATCAAGAGTTTCAATTGCTGATGTTAGTTTATCCGTTGCATGATTATCCCAGTTATCTTCTTCAATGCCGTCGGCAAAGTCAGAAGACTTATCTTCTAAGAAGAGTACAGGGGCGATAGGATGTGAATCATCACTATCATCAGCAGTCATATCAAATGCCATATCTTGTGCTGACATTCGTGATTCCATTTCTCGGACATCACTTTCTGATACGCCTAACTCTCTTGCAACAAGTTCCACTTCATCTTGATTAAACCAACCTAAACGCTTTTTATTTTTTCGCAGATTAAAAAACAGTTTACGTTGTGACTTTGTGGTCGCTACTTTCACGATACGCCAGTTACGTAACACATATTCGTGAATTTCAGCTTTGATCCAATGCACAGCAAAAGAGACCAGTCGAACACCCACTTCTGGGTTAAAACGACGAACCGCTTTCATCAGACCAATATTACCTTCTTGGATAAGATCAGCTTGTGGTAAGCCATAACCTGAATAGCTGCGAGCAACATGAATAACGAAGCGCAGATGTGAAAGGATAAGCGTTCTTGCCGCATCCAAGTCACCATCGTAATGCAGCCGTTCAGCGAGTTCCTTTTCTTCCTCTGCGGTTAACATCGGATAGGAATTGGCTGCACGTATATACGCTTCGATGCTGCCTTGCGGAACCAATGCTAAGGATTGCATTTCTTTAGTCATTCAAATCCTCATGAAAATCAAATAAATAATTAAAATTATCACTGTAAGGGAAAGTAGATGAGCCTTCTAAATATAGCTTAAATAGGAAGTCAGTTAATGTTTTTTACGATGTGTTTTTATCATAACGACTATTTGACCAGCATAAAGACTAAAGGTTCATCTCGCATCTATGTTTACATATCTTTGTACTTTTCTATCACCGATAGCAAATATGACCGTTGCCTTATCATAGAAAAGAGTGCGCGCATTATTATGCCAGAGACGGGGCGTCGATAAAATGGCTGGGTGACGATATTAACGTAACCCAGCCTGATAAAAAATATCTTCTCATTATTAGAGGATAATGAGAATTCACTATTCCGGTGTGAATTGACGTAAATGTTGCATTGTCGTCAGCCATGCAGCAAGCCAACCAATTGTCATAGCAACAAGAATAAGAATGATAGATTCATCAAAACCTAATCCTGAAATAGAAAATGAAGTCCCAAACACGGTCGCGGCTTGAGTAACTACATCAGAGAGCTTCCACACCAGTAAAGCTGAAAAGATCAGGGCAAATACGGCACCAATAAAGCCTAGAATTAATCCCCAATTAAGGAATGGACGCATAATAAAGCCGTCAGTTGCACCAATAAGTTTCATCACATTAATGGTGTCACGGCGACTGAAAATATTGAGACGTACACTGTTACCAATCACCAGTAACAAGGCAACAACCATCAATGTACCAATCACCAAGGCGATTTGCCCAACTAATGACGTCAACGTTGAAAGCCGAGAAAACCAGCTATCATCCATTCTTACTTCATCAACCCCGGGTATTTTCGCTACAGTATCACGCAAATTCACCATGAGTTGTTGATCGCTAGGCTCCATAACGGGTGTCACAATCGCCACCGCAGGTAATGGATTTTCTTCTAACATATCTAACGCACTACTAAAGCCAGCCCAAGAACGAAATTCCACTAGCGAATCTTGTCGCGAAAGGTAGTTAACATCTTCGACTTTTTCTAAGGCTTCAATTTTTTTGATTGTGGCTTCAGCTAATGAATCATCAAGAGATTTATCAAGATAAACAGTTAATTGTGGTGTTGGATACCATTGTTCTGCCGCTGTTGAGACATTCTTCCACACAATATAAAAGATGCTAGGCAAGGTAAGAGATATCGCGACAACCATTACGGTTAAAAAAGAGGAAAGCGGTTGGCGTAAAAAATCTGCCATCGTGTTACGCCATGCATAGCGCCACTGTTCGCGTCTTCCCCCTTTTAGCGCCTTGGTTTTTGCACCTGGCGTTGGCATTGATTTACGGGAACTTTTTGCTTTAGCCATTTTGTCCTCCCACCATTCTGCCTTGCCCTAATGTAAGAATGCGATAATTTCTACGTTCTATTAACGACATATCGTGCGTCGCCATTAACACTGTTACGCCAACACGGTTGAACTCTTCAAAAAGGCGCATGATCCCTTCTGAAAGCTCACCATCGAGGTTACCTGTTGGTTCATCTGCGAGTAAAACAGTCGGTTTATTCACAACAGCGCGCGCAATACCGACACGCTGTTGTTCACCACCAGAGAGTTGTATAGGATAATTTTTGGCTTTATCCAATAGTCCCACTTTATCTAAAGCGGCTGAAACTCTTCGTCGAATATCCTCTTCACTTGCGCCAGCAATAATCAGGGGAAGAGAAACGTTGTCATAAACCGTTCTGTCCATCAGTAAGTGGTGATCTTGGAAGATCATCCCAATTTGACGGCGAAGAAAAGGGATCTCACTATTTTTTAGTCTACTGATATCGTGACCAGCAAACCAAATAGCGCCATCACTTGGGCGTTCTATTCCACAAATTAACTTAAGCAATGTACTTTTACCGGCGCCAGAGTGACCCGTTAAAAAAGCCATTTCACCAGGGCGAAGATGAAAATCAACCCCCTGTAATGCTTGTCTTCCACCTAAATAAGCCTTGCTGACGTGTTCGAAGCGGATCATTAAAACTACTCCTCGCGGGCAAACAGAGCCTCAATAAAATCGTCGGCCTTAAACGGACGTAGATCTTCAATACCTTCACCTACCCCAATATAACGGATAGGAATACTAAACTGATCAGCAATGGAGAAGATAACGCCCCCTTTTGCTGTACCATCGAGTTTAGTCAATGTTAACCCAGTTAGCCCAACTGTTTCATTAAAGAGTTTTGCCTGACTAACTGCATTTTGTCCGGTACTTGCATCTAACGTCAGCATCACCTCATGTGGTGCTTCTTCGTCTAATTTTTTCATAACTCGAACGATTTTTTTCAGCTCTTCCATTAAATGGGATTTATTCTGCAATCGTCCTGCGGTATCAGCAATAAGAACATCGACACCTTTTGCTTGGGCTGACTGAATCGCATCAAAAATAACAGATGCAGGATCAGCCCCAGTATGTTGTGCCACAACAGGGATATTATTACGTTCACCCCAAACTTGTAGCTGTTCAACCGCTGCTGCACGGAATGTATCACCTGCAGCTAACATGACAGATTTACCTTCAGCTTGGTATTGTCGCGCTAATTTTCCGATTGTGGTTGTTTTACCAACACCGTTAACACCAACCATCAAAATAACAAAAGGTTTTTTACCTTCAATATTTAATGGTTTATCGACTTTACTTAAAATATCGCTCATCTCTTCACGTAATTTACCGTAAAGGGCTTCAGCATCTTTAAGATCTTTATGAGTGGCATGTTTAGTCAGACTAGTGATAATTTTAGTTGTGGTTTCCATGCCCACATCAGCAATTAAGAGTTGCTCTTCTAACTCTTCAAACAGCTCATCATCAATTTTCTTACCACGAAATAGGCCAAGGAATCCTGAACCTAAGTTTTGGCGAGTTTTCAGTAAGCCTTTTTTCAGTCGGCTAAAGAAACCTTCTTTTTTAGGTTTCTCTTGTTCAACAACTTTATCTGCCAGCACTTCTTCGCGTAAAGATTCAATATCTTCAGCTTCGGCTTGCGCAATAGCGAGACGTTCGTTTTCCTCTTCTTGCGCTAAACGTTGAGCTTGTGCTTCTTGAGCTAAACGAACTTGTTCTGCACGTTCCGCTTCTTGGCGCTCTGCTTCTACACGTTCTTGTTCCGCTTTAAGTTCGGCTTGGCGCTGGGCTTCTTCTTGCGCAAGGCGTTGAGCTTGTGCTTCTTGAGCTAAACGAGTTTGTTCTGCACGTTCCGCTTCTTGGCGCTCTGCTTCTACACGTTCTTGTTCCGCTTTAAGTTCGGCTTGGCGTTGTGCTTCTTCTTGCGCAAGGCGTTGAGCTTGTGCTTCTTGAGCTAAACGAACTTGTTCTGCACGTTCCGCTTCTTGGCGCTCTGCTTCTACACGTTCTTGTTCCGCTTTAAGTTCGGCTTGGCGCTGGGCTTCTTCTTGCGCAAGGCGTTGAGCTTGTGCTTCTTGAGCTAAACGAACTTGTTCTGCATGCTCTGCCTCTAAACGCGCTTGCTCTGCTTCTATTTCTGCTTGGCGCTGGGCTTTCTCTTGTTCTAAACGTTGTTTTTCAGCTTCTTGTGCCAATCTATCTTGCACAACACGTTCCGCTTCTTGGCGCTCTGCTTCTAAACGTTCTTGCTCTGCTTCTAATTGCGCTTGGCGAGCCGCCTCTTCTTGAGCTTCTTTTGCCAAACGTTCTTGTTCTAAACGCTCTTCTTTTAAGCGTTGCTGTTCTTTCTCTTGCTCAATATTTTCTTCTTTGCTACGCCCAAAACCGAGCCACGAGAAAAAACCTTTTTTTTCTTTTGCCATTAGCTACTAAACTCCTCGCACTAAATCATGGCGCGATTACATTGACGATATTGAAAATAATAATGAAGTCTATCATTTGATCATGGATAAACGCATCTTTTATACAAATTTTATGGTAAATTATTCCAGATTAAATCAAGAGAAGTCATCGAGATAACAACAGACACGAATTCCTTATTCCAAAAGACACTCCAAAACTCACGTTTAAACGATATAAATTAAAATAATATGGCCAAAAAACCACAAAAAGCCCCAATGGGACAAATCAGAATAATTGGGGGAAAATGGCGTGGTCGTAAACTTCCTGTTCTCGATAGCCAAGGATTACGACCAACGACGGATAGAGTAAAAGAAACGCTCTTTAATTGGCTAATGCCCGTTATCCAAGATGCTCGTTGCCTCGACTGTTTTGCAGGAAGCGGTGGTTTAGGTATTGAAGCGCTTTCTCGCTATGCTCGTGAAACCACGTTTATCGAATATGAACGTGCAGTTGCCCAACAAATTATCGCAAATTTAACCTTACTTAATGCCAACAATGGGCATGTCATTCAAGACAGTGCATTGTCATATCTTGCTAAACAAGGCTCGCCTTATAATGTCGTTTTTTTAGATCCTCCTTTTCATAAAGGCATGTTGTCAGACACTATCCAATTATTAGAAAATAACGGTTGGTTAGCACAAGATTGCTATATTTATATTGAGGAAGAAGTTAAAGCACAGACTTATACAATTCCGACTCATTGGACATTGCATAGAGAGAAGATCGCAGGGCAAGTCGCGTATCGTCTTTTTATTCGCAGTTTATCTGCTTAATTTTTTATGGAGCTGCTATGTTAATCTTTTTTGGCCGATTTTTAATGGTCGGTGTTTGGGGCTTTCTGTTTTTAAATATTATTTCCCCATTTCCTAAGCCTCTAAAATACTTTATGGATATTGCATTGATTTTTATGGTAATTATGCATGGATTACAAATCGTTATGTATAAAGCAGGACAACCTAAAGATCAAAAACCCTCAA
Organism: Proteus sp. CA142267; assembly: GCF_003336825.1. Lineage (NCBI taxonomy): Bacteria > Pseudomonadati > Pseudomonadota > Gammaproteobacteria > Enterobacterales > Morganellaceae > Proteus > Proteus sp. CA142267. Next base: position 216,169 of record NZ_QPMG01000003.1, read on the forward strand.
CGGCATTACAGTTTCGCATTTTCTTCTTTGGGATCTTTGAACTCTTAAAAATACAAAAAGAATTACGTAAAGAATACGAAGAAAAACAGAAGAATAAAACTAAACCACAGCCGTAAATATTGTCATATCCTCGCAATTATCTGGGGTCGATAATCAACCCCAGAGGTTGCCAAGTAATAAATATTCTCTTTTATTTATTATTTGGCTCATCACTTGGCATATCGGTTTCAAACTTTACAAAACGACTGCCTTGCATAAACAAACGCCCTTTCATTTCAGGTTCGATATCTTGATAAGCTGATTTATCCATTTTTAACACTAAATCTTTACGATCATCAGTGGTTAAACGAAAGGTCACTTGATAATAATATGTTGTTTCTGGGCCATTTACATCATTCTCTCTTGAACGTCGTTCATTTGCTGCAACTTCTTTTTTATCAATTACTTCAACCATATAGAGTGTAACTGGTGAATTATCGTCATTTATCCGCTGTTTTCTTTGCTCGAAAAAACGATAAGTTGCTGACGCTATAATAATCACTAGTACCGCAATTCCTAAAATAGCCGCTTTATTCATTACATTAATTCCTATCGTTATATGGATTAAAAAAACAGTGTGCTTTATATTATTTTAATAAGTCCATCAGTTTCGTCATTAACCGCTATTCTTAAATTAATCTTTCTGTTATGAATAATAAAACAGTTCTGAATATAAGGAAGATATTATGAGTTGGCCTTTTCTCGCCGTATTATTCTCCGGATGGCTTTATATCGATGCCGCATATCGAGGCCCTAATTGGCAACAATGGCTGTTCCGTCCTATCACACTACTGCTTTTATTGCTTTGGGCATGGCAAGTTCCCGAACACAATATTAATAGCTACCTTATTGTCGGTGCGTTATTAGCGACACTGCTTTCTGATATCTTAAGAATGTTTGATGGTAAGTATTTACTACCTTCTCTTGCCTTAGTTTTTCTAAGCTACATACTTTATATGGTGAGTTTTTTACTACCATTACAACTCACGTTCTATCTTCCTTTACTTGGGATCGTTATTCTTGCTTTCATCATCATTCTAGCCATTGTTTGGACTAAGCTCGATAAATTAGCCATTCCAGCTTCTCTAACTTTACTAGCCGCATTTGCTATGTTTTGGGTTGCGGGTGAAAAATTCTTCTACTTAAGTAATGATTACAACTTATCAGTGATGATTGGCTCATTATTGTTAGTGATTGCTTACTCAATATGGCTAATCAACCGCTTCCGCTTCTCATTTTCAGCTTCTAAAGGACTTGTCAGCGCCTGTTATTTTATTGGTCACTTCTTTATTGTCAGAGCACTGTTCCTTTAGTTTAAATCCAGCCCCTTGTTTTAAACATTTAAATCAAGGGGTTAATTTTTTGAACTAATTCGCACTTTTTGCCAATGAATATGCCTTCGGTATCTTGACTCTGGACTCTACTCCAAGCTGTAAAGTACTTATCAGATAGATAAATTTAGACTTTACTTTGTTGAACAAGGAGAGCCAGTTATGACTAAACATGCTCATCAACACGATAATCATAAACATACCGATGCTTGCTGCTCAAGCTCTCAATGCTGTTCTGGTCACACAAAGAATAGTACGCACTCACATACTGAAAGTGGGCATTCTCATACCAAAATAGATAAAAGTGATCCTGAATGCGAGGATGAGCACCACCACGGACACTCCCACGAACATGATCATGATGGGCACAACCACGCTCATGGAAGCTGTGATATCAACGCCCCTGTCTCAAATATTGAGCCAGAAAAGATTGCACAACAGCGCTTTAGCTGGAAAGTGCAAGGTATGGATTGCCCAAGTTGCGCTCAAAAAATTGAAACAGCAGCACTCAAAGTTGTGGGTGTAAAACAAGCAAAAGTCCTTTTTGCCACCGAAAAATTAGTCGTTGATGCTGATAGTGATCTACGCGCTGATGTCATTGCGGCTATTAACAGTGCTGGTTTCGAGCTTTTTGATCTCTCATCGCCTCAATCCCCAAAAGTAGTGAAGCAGAGTTTCTTGAAAGAGAGCTCATTTGTGATTGTTTTGGCGCTTTTAATGGCGATTAGCTGGGGTGCCGAGGTTATTGATCCCCAAGCAGGTCGAGCCGCCTTTATTGCAACAACCTTAATTGGTCTATTCCCCATTGTGAAAAAGTCCTTACAACTTATTCGCAGTGGTACGCCGTTTGCTATTGAAACATTGATGAGTGTCGCTGCAATTGGTGCACTATTTATTAATGCAACCGAAGAAGCAGCAATGGTTATTTTGCTGTTTATGATTGGTGAAATGCTGGAGTCTTATGCCGCAGGACGTGCTCGTCGTGGTGTGAGCGCATTAATGGCGTTAGTGCCAGAAGAAGCAACATTAGTCAAAGACGGTAAAAAACAAACTGTTCCTGTTGCGCAATTACGTCCGGGCGACATTATTGAAATTGCGCCGGGTTCACGTTTGCCAACAGACGCAGAATTAGTCAGTGCGTTTGCGAGCTTTGATGAAAGTGCATTAACGGGCGAATCAGTACCCGTAGAACGTTTACAGGGCGAAAAAGTCGCTGCTGGTTGTTTATCTGTCGATAGATCTGTACAGATGAAAGTGGTATCTGAACAAGGGCAAAATGCTATCGACCGTATTTTGCAATTAATTGAAGAAGCTGAAGAGCGTAGAGCCCCAATTGAACGCTTTATTGATCGCTTTAGTCGTTACTATACGCCTGCGATTATGCTGTTCTCTGCACTGGTTATCATTGTTCCACCACTGTTGTTCTCACAACCTTGGGAAACATGGATTTATCGCGGTTTAACCCTATTACTGATTGGTTGTCCATGTGCTTTAGTTATCTCAACACCAGCAGCCATCACTTCAGCATTAGCGGCTGCAACTAAACGCGGAGCGCTTATCAAAGGTGGCGCTGCATTAGAGCAATTAGGTACTGTTAACACTATCGCATTAGATAAAACAGGCACATTAACAGAAGGGAAACCTCAAGTTACTGATGTTGTGGCTGAAACCGGATTTAATGAAAAAGAAGTACTGACTTTTGCTTCATCCGTAGAAATTGGCTCTCATCACCCATTAGCAAAAGCCATTATCAATAAAGCACAAGATGAAGGCGTACTTGTTGTTGAAGCAGAAGATCGTAAAGCGCTAGCAGGTAAAGGAATTGAAGGTTATTTAAATAGCCAACATATTCTGGTGAGTGCACCTTCTCAATTATCAGAAACCACATCACTCTCTTCTCAATGGCAACAAGAAGTTGCACGCCTTGAAGATGAAGGCAAAACCGTGGTTGTCGTATTAAAAGAAAGTCAGCTTATCGGTGTTATTGCTATGCAAGATACCTTACGCAGTGATGCTGTCGAATCAATGAAGTTATTGAAAGAGATGAACATCAATGCCGTTATGTTAACAGGTGATAATCCAAGAGCAGCCGCGGCTATTGCTAAAAAACTAGGTATGGATTTCCGAGCAGGATTGCTGCCTGAAGATAAAGTGACTTCAGTAATGGAGATCAGTAAAACGCATAACACAATGATGGTGGGCGATGGTATCAATGATGCACCGGCAATGAAGGCTGCAACCATTGGTGTCGCGATGGGAAGCGGTACAGACGTTGCACTTGAAACAGCTGATGCTGCATTAACGCATAACCGTTTAACTGGCTTACCTGAAATTATTAAGTTATCTCGTGCAACACGTAAAATTATCCGTGAAAACATCACAATAGCACTTGGTTTAAAAGCGATATTTTTAGTAACAAGCTTATTAGGAATTACCGGGCTTTGGGTTGCTGTTCTTGCTGACTCTGGGGCAACAGCACTGGTAACAGCCAATGCCGTAAGACTGTTAAGAGTAAAAATTAGCGCATCAAACAAAGAGTAAGCACGCTAAAATAACAAAACCCAAACCTCAGTATATGGAGTTTGGGTTATTTTTTAGCGCGATTATAAGCAATATTTACAGTATAAATTACAGATTGCTCTCTTTTTTACGGATAAGATAGCGATAAGGTGCAGATTGCGTCTCTTGATTTAATAAGTCATGTTCCATAAATCGGCAAAAGCCAGGAATATCACGCACTGTGGCAGGATCATCAGCAATCACTAATAACGTCTCACCTAATGCCATATTTCTTATGGTTTTACGTACTAACATCACAGGCTCAGGGCAACGTAGTCCTAGCGTATCTAATGTCTTGGTTGCATCATCAAATTGAGCATTCATTCTATTAACCATTCTTCTTACACTGACAGATTTCGTTATTATATCTCGCTTTCGTGTTCACATCACGGCACATTAAGCACAAAGGTATTCCGCCTAACCTTTGCTTTTGTTGCGCAACAGGCGTATTATGCGCATCCTCTCATTTAAGAGAGAAATCACTGTTTTATTGGGTTCCCTCACCCCAATCACTAAAAAGGTACAATTTATGTATACGTTTACTCCCCGCCAAAAAGCGGTGGCACTGTTATGGCTTTCTTTGTTCCACATACTGATAATTACTTCTAGTAACTATCTTGTACAATTACCTATTTCCATTTTTGGTTTCCATACCACTTGGGGCGCCTTTACTTTTCCGTTTATTTTTCTGGCAACAGATTTAACGGTTCGCATTTATGGTGCACCACTTGCCAGACGCATCATTACCGCCGTTATGCTACCTGCATTAGCGATTTCTTACCTGATCTCAACGCTTTTCTTCCAAGGTAGTTGGCAGGGTTTTGCCTCATTAGCTGATTTTAATATTATGGTGGCAAGAATTGCGACAGCAAGCTTTATGGCTTATGTGTTAGGTCAAATAATGGATGTGTCTGTCTTTAATCGTTTAAGACAACAACAAAAATGGTGGGTAGCGCCAAGTGCAGCAATGTTCTTCGGTAATTTACTCGACACACTCGCATTCTTCTTTATTGCATTTTATCGTAGTACTGACGCATTTATGGCGGAGAATTGGGTTGAAATTGCATTAGTTGACTACGTGTTTAAATTAACCATTTGTATGCTGTTCTTCTTACCTGCGTATGGTGTCTTATTGAATTTTATTTTGCGCAACTTTTTCGCACAAGAAAATCAAAAACAAGATTATGCTGAAATTCGCTCATAATCTGGATCACCTCGCAAAAAAAATAATGATATAAGTGCATAATTCAAATAATAAAGCTTCATAAACCAATTTTATGAAGCTTTATTCTGATTCGAATAATTTATTATTTTTCGTAAATATTTCTCATAGTAATTAATTAGCATGATTAGTTAAATAACTCACGAAATATTGCTTAAATAGCATTATTAGGATGTTTTTCACATGCTAATATAAAAAGTCTTAATTATTTACAATAAATTATTTTATTCACCCATTAAACTGTTAATGTATTCTTAGAACGTCTCCATATTGTTATATGTCAGTTGGGATGACGAGTCTCACCATAAGGATTTTTTACTCTCTTTTGCGAATAGTAGGAGTCTATTATGTTAAAAGTTATTCAATCCCCCGCTAAGTATATTCAAGGGCCAGACGCGCTCTATCATATTGGTAAATACGCGAAGCCTTTTGGTAATAGAGCACTGATTATTGCCGATAAATTTGTTATGGAACTTGTCGGTAGTACCGTTAAAGATAGTATGTCTCAGTATGAAGTTAATGGACACTTCGAACTTTTTAATGGTGAATGCACACACAACGAAATCAATCGACTATCTGAACTTGCAAAAGCACAAGCTTCTCTTGTGATCATCGGCGTAGGTGGTGGTAAAACACTTGATACTGCCAAAGCTGTTGCTTATAAATGCCAACTTCCTGTCGTTATTTCCCCAACCATAGCTTCCACTGATGCACCAACAAGTGCACTTTCTGTGATTTATACTGAATTAGGCGCATTTGATAGTTATCTTTTCTACCCAACTAATCCTGACGTTGTCGTGATGGATACTAATATCATCGCTTCTGCACCAGCTCGTTTATTAGTAGCAGGTATGGGGGATGCTTTAGCAACCTACTTTGAAGCGAGAGCTTGCAGTCATGCCCAAAAACAGACCATGGCAGGGGGTAAATCGACACTTGCAGCCCTAGCTCTAGCTGAACTTTGCTATAACACCCTTTTAGAAGATGGTTATAAAGCAAAACTTGCGGTAAGCCGTGGTGTTTGTACAACTGCAGTAGAAAATATTATTGAAGCTAATACCTTTTTAAGTGGTATCGGTTTTGAAAGTGCGGGTCTTGCGGCTGCCCACGCCATTCATAATGGATTCACGGCATTAGAAGAGTGTCACAACATGTATCATGGTGAAAAAGTTGCCTTTGGTACATTAGTCCAATTAGTGTTAGAAAACAGCCCATTAGAAGAGTTAGAAGAGTTCCTTGATTTCTGTGTTTTAGTCGGGCTGCCTGTCACTTTAGAAGAGTTGGGTATCAATGCAACAGGCGATGAATTAAATGAAAAAATCATGGCGGTTGCTGAGTTAAGTTGTGCTGAAGGTGAGACTATTTACAACATGCCATTTGATGTTGATTCCGATAAGGTTTATGCCGCAATTTTAACTGCCGACCAATTAGGACGGGAATGGCTTTATTAAGGCCTGAGTAAGCAGGGAGTGCTTATCTCCCTGTTTGCATTTACAAAAAAGGGTGTTTTATGGTCAGTATTGTATTAGTTTCAAAGAGCCTTACGCTCGCCAATGGTATCAAAGAGCTCGTTAATCAGACTGTAGATCGCCAAGTAAAAATTGCCATTGCGACCAACTACCAAACACCTTCTGATCTTGCTAATGAAGTGTCGCCAGAAACTATACTCACTGCAATTAAAAAGTGTTATAGCAAACAAGGTGTACTCGTTTTACTCGATACTTATCATTCAGCACAAAACGCAGCACTCGCCATCGCTAATCTTGAGCATAACGTTGCCACAAATGTTGCGTTAAGTTCAGCTCCGATTGTTGAAGGCACCTTGGCTGCAGCCAATAGTATTGCGCTAGGCGCTTCACTTGAAGAAGCAGAAAAAGCAGCACATAAAACTATTACAATTAAAAAACTGCAATTAGGTGAAAATCTTCCTAATTTTAATATTCACCCTAAAAACACAAATTACGAACCCGTCAGAATTATCACCGCACCTGTTTGGCTATACCCTTATCATCGTTTCGTGATCCCTCGTAAAAAAATATCCTCTCATTTATTACTTGAAGAGCAAAAACGTCTCGTGAAAGCGATTGAGCGATCCAAAAAGGATATAGACTGGTTAACTGAAGAAGCGTATCGCAAGATTGGAGAACAATATGCTCATATTTTTTCTAGTCACCGCTTCTTATTAGAAAATACCGAATTACAACTGACTGTATGTAGCATGATAAGCAAACATCACTGCAATGCTGAATTTGCCTTACAGCAGACATTTATTGATTTAATAGATACTTACGCGCAAATGGATGATGATAATATGCGTGCTCGTGAAAGTGATTTAGATGATATTTTATCTCGATTACTGCGTTATTTAACTTCTGCTCCTCCTCCAATCACGCATCCTCCTTATACAAACGCAATTTTAGTGACAAAACAGCTTCATCCTTCAACATTAATGGCTCTTGATACCAACAAGATCAAAGGGATTTTATTAAGTCATGGGAATCCTCTATCTAATACTACAGTATTAGCTAATGCATTAGATATTCCAATTATTAACGAGCCAGGAAGACAAGCTCTTTCGCTGACTGATGGGCAAAATATCACACTTAAAAAAGTCCAAAATATTTGGCTTTATCAAAATACCTATATCTCTCATTAAAAATGGGAGTATTTAAATAACCTGTGACCCACAGTGTTAGGTTATTTAATTTCCTTATTATCTTATATTTCATCTTTTTTACTAAAAATAAAAAAGGGAATAAAAGATCCTCTTTTATTCCCTAGCTGCTTGTTATCTTAGTAATCAATTACTTTTTTATTATCTAATAGGCAATACTTATAATGCTCTTGCCAGTAAACTAATGGGGTGTTCACATTTTTTCGTCGTTGACATCTCAATTTGCCATTTACAGGTTTCACAGTCTGTAATCACCAAATCACAGCCACTCTCTTCAATTTGGCGGAATAAACCTGCACCAATGCCTTGAGCAACATCGTAGTTTTCAGATTTAAAACCATAAGTTCCGGCAATACCACAGCATTGAGAATCTAAAACAATGACCTCAACACCTGGGATACGTTTAATCAAATCAATGGAATATGCTGTCCATCCCATTTTTTCCATATGACAAGGTGTGTGATATGCCACTTTTAACGGGGTATGTTTCAGTGGTAATTCACGACCTTCTTCTAATAAACGATAAATATAGCGTGTCGCTAATTCAATATTTTCACGTACTTTTGATGTATCAACATCGAGAATATGTTCATACTCATCACGAATAGTAAAAGTACAGGTTGATGATGTTGCAACGACAGGAATATTGTTTTCAACAATTTTTTCTGTCAGCGATTCAAGGTTTACTGCGGCTTGTTTTTTAGCTTGTTTAACAAAACCATTCGCAATTAATGCAACACCACAACATTTTTCGCGTTTTAATAACTGAACACCAATCTCCATTTTGTTGAATACTTTAACTAAATCTTTCCCTAATTGTGGGTGGTTATAGTTAGCGTAACAACCATGGAAGAAGGCTACTTGATCTTTAAAGCGTGCTTGCTCTTCAACTTGTTTTTTCATCCACGTTCTAAATGTACCAAAAGAGTATTTTGGTAATTCGCGACGATGATCGATTTTAAGTGCTTTATCCAAGATCTTACGTACAGGTTTTAATCCTGTAATGGTATTTACTATCGGCGCCATTGGCGTTGATAATGTTCCCATTAAATCCGTATGACTTAAAATAGCATCACGAAGTTTTGGTGTTTTCGTATTGTAGTTCAGTTTCGCGCGCGAAATGATATCACCAATCTTCACATCTGACGGACAAGCAACTTCACAACGCTTACAGTTAGTGCAATATTTCAATGCTTCATCATAAAGCATCGGATCTTTTAGACGTAAACGCTCACCATCAGGGCCAGCTTGTTTAGGGCCTGGGTAAAGTGGATTTACTTTTGCAACTGGGCAGTAAGTAGTACAAACAGTACACTTAATGCACGCTTCAAAACTGTTATCATGTAAACTCATTGTGCTGCCTCCACAACCGCAGATGTGGTCTGTTCTGATTTATTGTGCTGTAAAATTTGTTGCGCTGCATAAAGTGCGCTGATCATTGAAACACCCGCACCACAACCTTCATTAAGAGGGTCAAACCCACCTAATACAGCACCTACAGCGTAAACATTCTCTAAGACCTCGCCGTATTTCATCGGTCTTAATTGACTATCTGTATCAACACCAAATCGCATATAAGGCTGTTTTGCAAAGACATTCACTTGTGTCCACTCATTGCGTGGTAATGTCTCTAGCAAATCAAGCTCCATTAAAGGTTCATAGACACGATCAAACTCTGCAATTAAACCATTATTGAAGAAACTGCCTGTTGCCAATACAACATGTTCACTACGAATGGGAATATCAGTATGGTTTCGAGTATGAATACCTGTAACTTTATTACCAATTAAATCAACTTGTTCTGCACGATCGCCCGGCATAATTAAACCGCCAGCTTTTTGGAAACGCAGTTTTAATGCTTGGTGTAAACGAATACCTAATAGTGATGGCGGTAGTGTCGGTAATAAACAGATAGGTTTACCCACAAGTTGTTGAAGTAGCGTCACAGGCTCTTCTGCATCCAGCCCGATACATGCAGGCAAAATAATCGCTTCAACACTGTCATCAATATGTTTTTTCAGCTCTTCCGCTAACGCTTTGGTGTTTTCAGGCTTATCTAAATAACGAGCAATATTAACTGCTCTAAATTCACTTGGGTTATCACGTAATCTGTCTAATAGCGGTAAATGAATATGATAAGGAATAGACTCAACCCCCTGTTCATTCAGCGTATTACTTGCAAATTGTGGCTGAAAATCTAAGAAGCCTTCAATTCCAACAACCGCCAGTTTTTTCCACGGCAGTGCTTGGTCAACACCATGAGTGGGTACACGTTTTGGACTCATCCAACTCATACGTGAACGCCCAACAGGTGTAATACGATAATGGTTTTCATCACCACTACCTTGATATTCAAGGCCTTTTGTACTTTCCAGTAATGTTTGAGCCTGTTCAATTAAAGTTGAAACTTGCGTTTCACCCATACGGCTATAAGGATGTTTAGGGGCAAGTTCAGCCAATGTTGCTAAAGCTTTCTTCGGCTGAGTCACTAATGAACCATCAGGAAGATGAGTTAATAGATCCAACGAACCCGATGAAAAATGCAGTGCACTTTGGCCATTGCTGATAATTGCGCAAGACTTACCGGCTTCAGCAAGACGAATACCTGCGGTTAAACCTGCAAGTCCGCTACCTATAATGATGACGTCAAATTTCATTATCTGCCTCCGCTGAAGCTGTTTTTTCAATCATATCAGCATCTAAACCACATAAACCTTGGTAAACCCAGCTGGTGAATTCACTTTCACGTAATGCATTACCCCAAGCAATTGGTCGAATACCTTTCCAACGCTCATTTAAGAAATGGGCAAGCTGTTGTTCTGACTCGTGAGGAGTAGTAACTTGTAAACGGTTTAATAAACCCGCTGCACGACAAGCACAAAGTTCACCTTGGCATGTTCCCATACCCACACGAGTACGGCGACGTAAATCAAGTAAATTATTGACTGTTAAAGAGTTAACTGCATAGCGAACTTCCCCCGCAGTAACGGCTTCACATTCACAAACTAAACTCTTATCGCTACGCTCATTGCTCAATAATTTATTAGCTAAATCACCATGACGATAAACCGCAGAACCACGAATTGGCGCAGGTAATGAAACAACGCTACGTAATGCCTGCTCTGCTGACTGACGAGAGCCAGGTAAAGCTTCTTCTGCTGTGGTACATTTTGCAGAAACATTTAATTTTTCGCAGATTTTATCTGTTGCCCATTCAGCCATTAAACGGTAAGTCATTAATTTACCGCCAGTAATAGTAATGAAGCCTTCTAATCCATCACGTTGCGCATGGTCGAGTAAAACAATACCACGACTAACATTACGACCAGATGGATCATCATCACTTGCCACTAAAGGACGCACACCTGCATAAGCACGTAAAATTCGAGTTTGAGCCAGTTTTGGCGCTAACATTGAACCTTCACGGATAAGAATATCGACTTCTTCAGGAGTGACATACATATTGTCAATTTCATCGTAAGGTACTCGTGTTGATGTTGTACCAATCAATGAAATGGTGTCGCCAGGAACTAAAATATCGGCATCCGCAGGTTTACGACAACGGTTGATCACCATATTGTTAATACGATGACCTAAAATCAGTAATGCACCTTTGGCTGGGAACATACGAACTTTTAACTCGCCATACTCAGCGATTTTTTGTCCCCAAATCCCTCCAGCATTCGCCACTATTTGCGCGCGAATTTCATACAGTTTTTTCGCTTGATGATCGTAAACTTTCACGCCTTTAACACGGTCACCTTCACGAATAAGTCCAACGACTTCATGATAAGTCAGTACTTGAGCGCCATGTTCGCGGGCATCTAACATATTTGCGGCCGTTAAACGGAAAGGATCAACTGTGCCATCAGGAACTTTAACCGCACCGATTAAATTAGGGTTAACAGAAGGCTCTAAGCGAATAGCTTCTTCGGGTGAAATCGCTTGAGCATCAATCCCTGCAGCTTGGCAAGATTGAATAAAGGTCTGTTGAAACTCTAAAGAATCTTCTGGAAGGGTAATAAAAAGGCCATCCGTTTTTTCAACACAATGACGAGCGACCCGTTTTAAAATCATGTTTTCTTCAATACACTCACGCGCTGACTCTGGGTCTGTTACTGCATAACGCGCACCACTGTGTAACAATCCATGATTTCGACCGGTTGCACCGGTTGCAATATCATGTCTTTCTAGCAGGACGCAACGTAATCCACGGCGTGCACAGTCTCTTGCCATGCCCGCACCAGTTGCTCCCCCACCAATAATAATGACATCAGTTTCTGTCACTGGTGAACCGCTCATCATAGAGATGCCCTCTCACATTACATTCAGCAAACGCTTATTTATTCTTTAGCGTTAATTATAGTGTATAAGATACACAAAAAATGTGGTTAATGTTTGATAATGAGCAAAAACGAAAGAGAAACGCTCACGAGTGAAAGATTAAAACCACATATGTGACACCAATCACAAATTATTTAACAAAAAGTATTTGATAAAGTTAACATATCACTCAAAATTGCACATCTTGAAAAATTATTCGACAACTGAGTAATACCTCACAGTAAATTTGATTGTATAAGTTTACTATTAAGTTCGTTAAAGAAAATTTTTTGATAACTTCACTGTTCGTTTTGTCATTATTTAATATCAACATATTAAAATAAAAGCCATCGGAGGCTAATATGTTAAGTCTGTTTAGACCTGCGCCACATAAAGCGCGTTTGCCAAAAGAGCAGATAGATCCCGTCTATCGTCGTCTACGTTGGCAGATCTTTATGGGGATTTTCTTCGGTTACGCTGCTTATTATTTAGTAAGAAAAAACTTTGCGTTAGCAATGCCTTATCTTGTAGAAGAGGGATTCTCAAAAGGGGATCTAGGTTTTGCGTTATCAGGGATCTCTATTGCTTATGGTTTCTCTAAGTTTATTATGGGATCGTTCTCTGACCGCGCTAACCCACGTTATTTCTTACCTGCAGGTCTTATTTTAGCGTCTTTAGTGATGCTAGTTATGGGCTTTGTGCCATGGGCAACTTCGAGCATTATGATTATGTTCGTTCTGTTGTTCCTTTGTGGTTGGTTCCAAGGTATGGGTTGGCCTCCTTGTGGACGTACCATGGTTCACTGGTGGTCACAGAAAGAACGCGGCGGTATCGTTTCCATCTGGAACTGTGCGCATAACGTCGGCGGTGGTTTACCTCCATTACTGTTCTTATTAGGTATGGCATGGTTTAACGACTGGAAAGCAGCGTTATATATGCCTGCATTTGCAGCAATCTTAGTTGCAATGATTGCATTCGCATTAATGCGTGATACCCCTCAATCTTGTGGTTTACCTTCAATTGAAGAGTACAAAAACGATTATCCACCTGATTATAAAGAAACTGACGAACAAGAACTGACAGCAAAAGAAATCTTTATGAAGTATGTGTTCCCTAACAAACTTCTGTGGATGATTGCAATTGCGAACGTGTTCGTTTACTTACTACGCTATGGCGTGCTGGACTGGTCACCAACTTATCTACGTGAAGTAAAACACTTCGCAATGGATAAATCCTCATGGGCTTACTTCTTATACGAATACGCAGGTATTCCGGGCACACTGCTGTGTGGTTGGATGTCAGATAAAGTGTTCAAAGGTAACCGTGGTGCAACTGGCGTGTTCTTCATGACCTTAGTCACTATCGCAACTATCATATTCTGGATGAACCCAGCGGGTAACCCGAATGTTGATATGGCGTGTATGTTAATCATTGGTTTCTTAATCTACGGCCCTGTTATGTTGATCGGTCTGCATGCTCTTGAGCTTGCACCGAAAAAAGCAGCAGGTACAGCAGCAGGCTTTACCGGTTTATTCGGTTACTTAGGTGGTTCTGTTGCGGCGAGTGCTATCGTAGGTTACACAGTTGACTACTTCGGCTGGGATGGCGGCTTTATGGTCATGATCGGCGGTAGTGCACTGTCTGTTGTGTTATTACTTATCGTGATGGTTACCGAAACCAAACACAAACGTGAAATGCTTCAGAAATACGAATAATCACTAACTGATTATTTATGAAATTAGTTAAATCTCATCTCTAAAAACCAAGCCACATCAACTGTTTTGATGTGGCTTTTTTATTGCCAACTGTACATAACTTTATTGTATGTAGAATTAAAATGGAGCAGCTTTATGAGTACATCTTTTAGAATAAAACCGTTAGTTGCAGGCGTTCTTTTAACTCTATCCTTAAGTGCAATCGCACAAGCGGCAAGTGATAAGGTCGTTATCGCTCACCGTGGTGCAAGTGGTTATTTGCCTGAACATACGCTTCCTGCCAAAGCATTAGCTTATGCCCAAGGTGCAGATTATCTAGAGCAAGACTTGGTGATGACCAAAGACAACGAATTAGTTGTTTTACATGACCACTATCTTGATCGTGTAACAGATGTGGCTGATCGTTATCCTGATAGAGCAAGAAAAGATGGCCGTTACTATGCTATCGACTTTACCCTTGAAGAAATTAAGGGACTGAAATTTACCGAAGGTTTTGACATTGTTGATGGTAAAAAAGTCCAAAGTTATCCAAACCGTTTCCCTATGGGTAAATCGGATTTCCGTGTACATACTTTCCAAGAAGAAATTGAATTTATCCAAGGTCTAAACAAATCAACAGGTCAAGATATTGGTATTTATCCTGAAATCAAAGCACCTTGGTTCCATGAACAAGAAGGTAAAGACATTACCACTAAAGTACTGGAAGTGCTTAAACAGTACGGTTATACGAAAAAAACCGACAATGTTTATCTACAATCATTCGATGCTAACGACCTAAAACGCATCAAAACAGAATTGATGCCAAAAATGGGCATGGATCTAAAACTTGTTCAGCTAATTGCTTATACCGACTGGAATGAGACGTATGAAAAACAGCCTGACGGTACATGGACAAACTACAGCTATGAGTGGATGTTTAAGCCGGGTGCAATGAAAGAAATTTCAACTTATGCTGATGCTATTGGCCCTGATTATCATATGTTAGTTGAAGCAGATTCAACGCCAGAAAAAATCACCTTAACGGGTATGGCAGCAGATGCTCACGCGAATAAACTAACCATTCATCCGTTTACTGTTCGTATTGATAAACTTCCTAAATACGCCAAAGACGGTGATCAACTTTACGACATCATTTATAACCAAGCAGGTGCTGAAGGTGTCTTTACAGACTTCCCTGATTTAGGGGTTAAGTTCTTACAAAAACAAGCTAAATAATTCAAAATACAGCTAGGCGACAAGTGAATGAAACACTAGCCACATACATGAGTATGTGGCTAGTGCTAGTGATACAGTCAACAATGCTATAACTTGAAGTATGACAAGTAGATACTCTTTCTTGTAAGATTTGCGCCCTTTCTGATTGTATATTTCTTCATCTTTCTCTAACTTACTCAAATAATTTAATTAAAAAATCATAATCACTTTTTAATTTAGCTATCATTATTTATTAAATATTTAGAGGAAGGGATCATTATGACAATAATGGCTATTATTTTACTTATTCTTATCGTTCTTTTTATTGGTTGGGGAATTTCAATTTACAACCGTCTTATTGCGACACGTAATCAAGTAAGTAATCAGTTTGCGAATATTGACGTTATTTTAAAACAAAGAGCCGACCAAATTCCTCAATTAATGGCGGTAGCTGAAAAAGCAATGGAGCACGAAAAAAGTGTATTTATTGCATTAAGTGACGCAAGACAGCACTATTTTAAAGCACAAAATATTAATGAAAAAATTAGTGCAACAAATGAGATGAATACAGCGCTACGAGGCATGATTGCCCTTGCTGAAAATTATCCGACGTTAATTTCAGGTGAACAACTCGCATTACTTCAAACTGGTGTTAGTGACGTAGAAAATAAAATTGCTCAACGTCGTGAAGGTTTTAATGATGCAACAACTCACTACAACACCGCAATAGAGATGTTTCCTGATAGCTTAATTGCCGGCCTTTTCCGCTTTGAGCGTATGCAATTACTCGAAATACCAAAAGAAGAAATGAAATTTGAAGGCATCAGATTTAAATAATAATAAGTTAAATAACCGCATTAAGGATAAATTGCAGTGTTAATTTATTTTTTTATCGGCTGTGCTGTCGGCGCATTAATCTATTTTTTACGCAGTAAACGCGCTCAAAAAAAGAAGAACAATTTGGGTATTGTTCCCTTTTTAGGGATCACTTTTGCTGCTGGAAATTATCTGTTTTTTTCGCGAGGAAATGGCCTTTATCCTAGTGGTGAAGACTCTGTTGTTAATCTTATCTCCTGTATTGCATTCGCTGTCATTTTGATATTTTCCTATGGTATTTCAAATCATATTGGAAATATTGGTGAAAAGGCGATAAAAAATTATCATCAATTACAAATGGAAGGTGAGTCTAAATTTTCAGCACTGATTAACACCGTATTTATTAGCCTGTTACTGCTCTTTTTAAGCTTTGGCTTTTTTATTGACCATAGATTGTTCTTTTTAAGTTTCGTTTTAATGTTCGTTTATCAAATTGCCAAAAAAACACCTGAAAAGCGCTTTTTACGTTTTCAAAAAATTCTAGCAACATCTAAAATTCGCTCTTTAGCCATTGGGCTTGTTGAAATTGAAGGCAAGATAACTGCGGGTAAAAAACTCACAAGTCGCCTAGGTAAAAAAGAGTGCTATGGCTATTGCTATTATGAATATGACATATCCACAGATAAAGAAGGTAAGAAAAGCTATCGCCAAACACTCTGTGACAAAAAGATCAACAATTTTACTATGACTGATGATACAGGCTCGGTTCAAGTTCTTGCAGCTGACAAACCGTTAATTCACCTTGGCATCGATCCTCACCAAGATCTGGAATATAACAATAAACGTTTTAAGGAGTACATCTTAGAAGCTGATACCACTTATTTATTGATAGGTAATGCAGAACCTATCAATGATGAAGTTGTTATCACACACAATGCTCCTCACTACCTATTAGGTTTATCACCACAAGATTATGTTGTTCGTTGGAACAAAGCACGCCCTTTTCGTCGTAACTCGGCCATCATCGTTATTATTGCTCTTTTTATTATCTTATCCATTTTAGTGATACCAATGGATTACCAAAATGGCATCCTAACACTTTATTTTAATAGCACTTCTTCATCTTGGTAATTGATTAATATGGAATGGCTTATTTTCATCATTTTTATTCTCACTTTGGTTTATTTTTTAATACGCCAATTAGTGATGATTTATAACAACATGGTAATGCTAAAGAACAATTGCTATAAAGCCTTTGCAAATATTGATGTTTTATTAAAAAAACAAGCCGATTTGATCCCCATGTTGATAGTGATTACACAAAAAACGATGGATCATGAGAAAGCCTTATTTGAAAAATTAGCTGAAAATAGAGAGCACTATTTACGCTCAGATGTATTAGACCAAAAAGTTGATTTAGCTAATCAGTTATTACCTCAAATAAAAAAATCACTTATCATTGCTGAAAAATACCCTGAACTTATCAGCGGAAAAAATTTATACGTATTACAAGCACAAGCTAAAGAGTTAGAAGAGTGTATTGCAGATAGACGTGAGTTTTTTAATCAATCCGTCACACTCTATAATACTGAAATACATATTTTCCCAAATGTGTTGTTTAAATTGATTTTTAATTTTAAAGATATCCCTCTTTTCTATCCGAGTAAGGAGGCAACTTTATGATAGAAATTCCTTTTTCATTTTTTGGTATCACCGATTGGATATTAGGTCTTGGTGATCCCATCATGATTATTATGCTTGCCACTTTTGGTACATTATTTTCAATGGCGATTATTTTGCCATTAATAAGTATTACTCCTTTAAAAAAATATATGCCACAAATTGCAGGAGGGTTATTTAGCTCGGTATTTGTCAGCTTAATGGTCTTGATTAGTTTTAATTTAATACTCGGTGTTAACTCTGCATTAAAACTACTCTTAATCTGGTGGGTTATTTTACTATCATGTATTACGTATTGGTTTATTAATTATCGCTATATAAAAGACGTAACAGGGAATAAATTTGCGAAGTTTCAAGAAAAAGCGCTTGAAGCAGAAGAAAAGCGAAGGCAAAACCGAAAATCAAAAAAATAAAAGAGAGCCTAGGCTCTCTTTTTTAATTCTCATCAATAGATGAACTTATGCTCTGTAAACAGGAAAGGCAATGATATCGCTAATATGCTCTAAACCAAGCGCCAACATAATGAGACGGTCAACTCCTAAAGCCACACCAGAACACTCTGGTAATCCAGCTTCAAGCGCAGCTAAAAAGCGCTCATCAATAGGTTGCTCTGGTAATCCCATTGCCACTCGCTGACGGTTATCACGTTCAAAACGATGGCGTTGCTCTTGAGCATCCGTCAACTCACGAAATCCATTCGCTAATTCAACACCTTTAAAATAGACTTCAAAACGTTCCGCTACACGATGATCTTCAGAGCTAATTTCAGCTAATGAGGCTTGTGACGCAGGGAAATGATAAATAAAGGTTGGCTTTTCTAAACCGATATGAGGTTCAACCCCAGAAACAAATAGCAATTGAAGTAGCGTATCTTTATCTTCTTCAGTATCTGCAATATTTGATAAATCCAGTTTTGCAGCCACTTCACGTAATTTTTCTTTATCAACAGATAAAGGGTCGATATCGAGATAACGCAAGAATGCTTGTTGATAAGAGAGTGACTCTGATGTTTCACAATCTAAGACTTCTTGCAGTAAATCATCGACTTCATTCATCAACCGGTACATATCAAAACAAGGGCGATACCACTCTAGCATCGTAAATTCCGGATTATGATATCTACCGGCTTCCTCATTCCGGAAGCAACGCCCCATTTGATAAATCGGCCCACTGTTTGCAGCTAATAAACGCTTCATATGGTATTCAGGGCTTGTCATCAAATAAAGTTTCAGCCCTTGAGAAGCGCCTGGCCCCACAAATTGGGTTTCAAATGGGCAAAGATGAACATCGGTAACGGTAGCCTGACTCATCATAGGCGTTTCAACTTCTAACACACCACGATCAGCGAAAAAACGCCTAATATTACTGACTATTTTCGCCTTTTTTAGCAAGTTGGCGATTGAGGCGCTTGGCTGCCAATCCGCGATTTCACTCATGAACGAAAAACTCCAACAGAAAACAAAGCGTGCAGTTTACTCGCATCCTCTTCAACAGACAAATTTCTGCTAATAAAGAGGGATTTCATTTTATATTTTTTCACTAATCTTTTCATTTTTTAAGTAAAAACACATAAGACAAATAAATGTAATTCTACAAAACATCTACTTTTGGGCACTTCTTATCGTTTAAATAAACACCAATTTAGAGTAAGAAACTCAGTGATTTTTCACTATTTTTATAATAGAAGTTAATTAGAATAATTCTTTTTCTCAATTACAAATAACAATAAACTAACACTGTGCTTATATTTAAATAGCTAACCTGATCTAAACTTCAATGTTAACTTTCTATTTAAATCTACGTATTTTGATTAGTATTAAAAACCTTTAGAAATATTATTAATATTTTATTAACAATTAACAAGACAAACCGATTTGTTTTAGATAAATAGTAAAAGATTTATTTTAAATTTTTGAATCTGTTTTTATTAATTTAAATTAGACTTAAGAATCATAAAAACATTTATAGATTAGAATCAATGCGTTATAAAAAACCATTGTCATTTTCAATTAAAGTTATCTATACTTTCAAAGCAGGCTATTCATTACTATTTATAATTTTCAATTTAGAAAAATATATTTTATTTGAACTTCAAGTTTCTCTGGTAGTTTATTATCAAAACCCAGAATTCTTGGCGTGGATCACACTTTTTTTGCGAAATACGGGAAAACCATCATTCATATCAAATTTCGGAGCCCTACATTTCGTTATACTAAAATTACAGTCAATGATAATAAAGATGTTATCAAGCGCAGTCACAAGGCAGTGAAACAATTTCGTTACGGATAGCTTAAAAAAATAGCATTACAAATTAATAATGTCAGTGAATTGAATTCTAGACAATTATTCCAATTTTCACTTGAACAATGGAGAAGCGCAGTGCAAACCTTTAATGCCGATATAGCGATAATCGGAGCCGGGGGCGCAGGCTTACGAGCAGCAATAGCTGCAGCGGAAGCGAATCCTCAACTGAAAATTGCTCTGATCTCAAAAGTTTACCCAATGCGTAGCCACACAGTGGCAGCAGAAGGCGGATCAGCAGCAGTGACTCAGGCTCACGACTCCTATGATTTCCACTTCAATGATACCGTTTCAGGCGGTGACTGGTTGTGTGAACAGGATGTCGTAGATTACTTCGTTGAGCATTGTCCAACAGAGATGACTCAACTAGAACTCTGGGGCTGTCCTTGGAGCCGTAAAGAAGACGGGTCAGTCAACGTCCGACGTTTTGGTGGGATGAAGATCGAACGGACCTGGTTCGCAGCCGATAAAACCGGCTTCCATATGCTACATACCCTATTCCAAACATCCTTAAAATATCCACAAATTCAACGTTTCGACGAACACTTTGTTCTCGATATTCTTGTTGATGAAGGTCACGCTCGTGGTCTTGTTGCGATTAATATGATGGAAGGTACGAAAGTTCAAATTCGTGCTAACGCTGTCATTATGGCAACGGGTGGTGCAGGACGTGTTTATCGTTTCAATACCAATGGCGGTATTGTTACTGGTGATGGTATGGGTATCGCTTTACGTCATGGTGTTCCACTGCGTGATATGGAATTTGTTCAATATCACCCAACTGGCCTACCAGGTTCAGGTATCCTGATGACCGAAGGTTGTCGTGGTGAAGGTGGTATTCTGGTCAATAAAGATGGCTATCGTTATCTGCAAGATTACGGCCTAGGACCAGAAACCCCATTAGGTAAACCAGAAAATAAATACATGGAATTAGGCCCTCGCGATAAAGTTTCTCAAGCTTTCTGGCATGAGTGGCGCGCAGGCCGTACCATCAAAACTCACCGTGGTGACGTTGTTTATCTTGACTTACGTCATCTGGGTGCGAAAAAACTTCATGAACGTCTGCCATTTATTTGTGAACTGGCAAAAGCATATGTGGGTGTTGACCCAGTTAATGAACCAATCCCTGTTCGTCCTACTGCTCACTACACTATGGGTGGTATCGAAACTAACCAACAAACTGAGACTCGTATTAAAGGTCTGTTTGCGGTGGGTGAATGTTCATCTGTTGGCTTACACGGCGCTAACCGTTTAGGTTCTAACTCACTGGCAGAGCTGGTTGTATTCGGTCGTCTTGCCGGTGAAGAAGCGGTTCGTTGTGCTCAAGAAGCAGCACCAGCTAATGCATCAGCATTAGATGCTCGTACTCGTGATATCGAAAATGGCCTGAAAAATCTGATGAACCAAAAAGGTTCTGAAAGCTGGTCACAAATTCGCGATGAAATGGGTGAATCAATGGAAGAAGGTTGCGGTATCTATCGTACACCTGATTTAATGCAAAAAACCGTTGATAAACTGGCTGAATTAAAAGAACGTTTCAAACACGTTGAAATTAAAGACACCAGTAGCGTCTTTAATACAGATTTACTGTACAAAATTGAGCTTGGCTTTGGTTTAGATGTCGCTGAATGTATGGCTCATTCCGCAATCAATCGTAAAGAGTCTCGTGGTGCACACCAACGTCTTGACGAAGGTTGTACTGAGCGTGATGACGTGAACTTCCTGAAACATACTCTGGCGTTCTATAACCCAGAAGGTGCCCCTCGTTTAGAATATAGCGATGTGAAGATCACGAAATCTGCTCCTGCTAAACGTGTCTATGGTGGTGAAGCGACTGCACAAGACAAGCAGAATAAGGAGAAAGCGAATGGCTGATGACATGAAGCACATTAAAATGGAAGTCATGCGCTATAACCCAGAAACGGACGAAGCGCCTCATTTCGTCACTTATGACGTTCCTTATGATGAGCAAACCTCATTACTGGACGCATTGGGTTATATTAAAGACAATTTAGCGCCTGATCTTTCTTACCGTTGGTCTTGCCGTATGGCGATTTGTGGCTCTTGCGGCATGATGGTCAACAAAGTGCCTAAATTAGCTTGTAAAACGTTTATTCGTGAATATCCAGACGGTGTAAGAGTTGAAGCACTGGGTAACTTCCCAGTTGAGCGTGACCTTGTTGTCGATATGACTCACTTTATTGAAAGCTTAGAAGCGATTAAACCTTATATCATCGGTAATGATCGTAAGCCTTCAGAAGGGACGAATAAACAGACTCCGGCTCAAATGGCGAAATACCACCAATTCTCTGGTTGTATCAACTGTGGTCTTTGCTATGCAGCATGTCCGCAGTTTGGTCTAAACCCTGAGTTTATTGGCCCAGCAGCGATTACATTAGCTCAACGTTACAACACAGATAGTCGCGACCATGGGGCAAAAGAACGTATGCCTCAGTTAAATGGTGAGAACGGTGTCTGGTCTTGTACCTTTGTTGGCTACTGTTCTGAAGTCTGTCCAAAACATGTGGATCCTGCTGCCGCTATTCAGCAAGGTAAAGCAGCCAGTGCGCAAGACTTTGTCATTGCGATGCTGAAACCACGTTAAGGAGGAAACAAGACATGACAACAAAACGTAAGCCTTATGTTCGTGGCATGCAACCAAACTGGTGGACGAAACTTGGATTCTATCGTTTCTATATCACCCGTGAAGGGACTTGTCTTCCACAACTTTGGTTCAGTCTGGTTGTACTGTTTGGTGTATTCGCACTGAAAAATGGACCAGAAAGTTGGGCAGGTTTCGTTGGATTCCTGAGCAACCCAATTGTAATGCTGATTAACATTGTGACCCTGATTGCAACGGTCTTCCACTCTGCGACTTGGTTCAAACTTGCACCAAAAGCAGTGGTTATCGTTGTTAAAGATGAAAAAATGCCGCAAGAACCTATCGTTCGTGGTTTCTGGGGTGTCACTATCGTTGTTACTGCCGCTATTCTGGCAGTGGCGTTAATTTAACCCAGGAGGAAATAATGAATCAGAATCAACTTCCTAAGCGCTCTGATGAACCTATTTTCTGGGGATTATTTGGTGCAGGTGGTATGTGGAGTGCGATTGTTTCTCCGGCAATCATCATCCTGCTCGGTATCCTAATCCCTATGGGTATTGCGCCAGAAGCATTTACTTACGAACGTATTATGGCATTTAGCCAAAGCATCATTGGTCGTCTGTTCTTACTGCTAATGATCATTCTGCCAGTTTGGTGTGCATTACACCGTATTCACCATACTCTGCACGATTTTAAAGTGCATGTACCTGCAAGCAAATGGGTATTTTATGGTGGTGCAGCAATTATCAGCGTTATCGCTATCATTGGTGTATTTACACTGTAATTGATTAATACGTAAGATAAAAAGCCACTCAATTTTTGAATTGAGTGGCTTTTTTATGGAAAACTGATGATAATCAACTCGCTAATTTCAGCCCAATAATACCGAAAATAATCATAGCTAAACTGAGTAAACGATAGATATTCGCGGACTCACCAAAGACCAAAATACCAAAAATTGCGGTACCCACTGCACCAATACCGGTCCAAATTGCGTAAGCCGTACCCGCAGGCAAGCCTTTCATGGCATAAGACAACATTCCCATGCTCACAACCATAGCACTAATGGTAATAATACTTGGTGTTAGACGCGTAAAACCGTGTGTGTACTTAAGGCCGACAGCCCAAACGATCTCTAATAAACCCGCGATAAAAAGGATAATCCAAGACATAACTTCCCCTACTCGATAAGTTGGGGTCGTCCCCTGAATACAAAGACAAAAAGCTGGGTCGTCCCAGCTTTCGAAAGATGAAGGCTAAGTATAAGAAAAAGAAATTAATCGTGCAATAGTACAAAACTAACTCAGTTTTTCTTCGGTGCGCCCTCTTCACCATAAAGAAAAGCAGAAACATCGTCTTCCACTTCGCCCATTGCCATCAAAGCATCCAGAGTCTCTTTTGCTTCTTCTTCATTGACGATACTCATGGCAAAACCAACATGCACCAGCACCCATTTGCCAATCATCGTATAAGGCTCACCTTCGCAGACTAGTGCAATATTCACTTCTCGTTTAACGCCACAAACATCGACCATCGCATTTTCAGTGATTGTTTTTCCAACTTCAACAACCTGACCTGGAATACCAAGACACATAACAACCCCTATTCGATCTCTATTTGCTTTATTCGCATTGCATCGTCATTTTCAACGCGCATATTCTGGCTACCACAAGATGGGCAACCAGCATTAAAGGTTGAAACAGTGACAACTTGATGACAATCCCAACACCATGCTTTTGCAGGGATAACCTCAATATGTAATTCACAGCCTTGAGCAAGGGTGTCTCTGCAAACAATGTCAAAGCAAAATTCAAGTGCGCTGACTTCAACACAAGATAATGCGCCAATTTCCATCCATACGCTTTTTACTTTTTTTGCATTATTTAATTTAGCTTGAGAATCTATTATCTCAAATGCGCTCTGGCAAAGCGTGATTTCATGCATGTCGATACCTTATTGAAGCAGGATAAATAATAGCAACTATAGTATCAGCACATAGTTGCTTTATTATTGATCTTAGAACAACAATTCAGCACCGGTTTCAAAAGCTGCTTTACGACGACGCTCTTTAACCATCTCTTCAAGTGCATCTCTATCAATACACACTAAAGCGTGAGTTGGGCAAACTTCAATACATGCAGGGCCCGCTTCACGGTGGTGACATAAATCACATTTGTTTGCTTCTGCTTTAAATGCTTCAATCGCATTAAGTGCAGTTGATTTACGCATAATTGGACGAGAAACCACTTCCATAGTGCCGTAAGGACAAGCCAGCACACAGGTTTTACAGCCGATGCATTTTTCCTGATCGACATAGTAATAATCTTTGTTATGAATAATAGCGCCATTTGGGCACACATTGGCACAAGGAGCATCTTCACATTGGTGACAAACAACTGCTGTACTGATTGAGAATCCTTTGATCACATGAATTCTAGGTTGAAAATTTTGCTCACTAATTTGGTCAATGGCTAAATTATCTTGGTCTGCTTGCTGATGTGACACGACACAAGCCACTTCACAAGTATGGCAACCAATACATTTTTTAGGGTCTGCAATGATGAAACGGTTCATCATATTCTCCTGCTTTTTGTTATATATAGCCGTTATATATGGCGATAAATGCAACGAGTTATTCTAATTAAGAGTAATAATTAGAGTATCAATAGAATGAATCTAGCACGGTTCATGCCAATATATTTTTGATATAAGTATTCCTTATTTTTCAATTAAATAATTTTCAAATAAAAATGATTATTAATTAATAAATAAGTCACTTCGTCAAATTATTCGACAATTTTGACGATAAAATAAATCGCTATATATTTGATTGCATAATGATTTGATTCGTTTATATTCTTAAGTTTCATGACATATACAAAAATAGCGGGTTGGATCAAAAATGATTCAGTCATTGATATAAATTTATTATAAACCTACTACAATATAGCTAATTTTTTAGGGCAATCGGTGGTGTCATGAAATTAAGCAGTAACAATGCTGAAACTATGGAGAGCCTTCGTAATGAGCGTAACCAATATCGAATATTGGTTGATATCACAAATTCTGTATTAGCTCATCTAGACATGGATGGTCTTATTTCTGAAGTCTCTAAAGAAATACATCGTTTTTTTGGACTGAACCATATTAGTCTTATGTTATGCCGTACCTCATCACAAAATAGTAATGAAGGTATTCTTTATTCTAGTCGTTATCAGACTGGGAAATCCGTCATTCGCCAACAACGTAAATTCAGTAGCGCGAATAACAAAGCCGAAGAAATTATTAATCAAAATAAACCTGTCTTAATTGATATTAATAAAGAAGATCAGGAAGATGTTTTGATTAAGCGTCTAGTTAAGCAAAATATGCAGACGGCTTTGTTATTGCCACTGGCTTTTAATCATAAACCTCTTGGTTTATTAATTTTAGCGCATGAAATAGGAAGCGTTTTTACTAACGATACTTGCCAATTGCTTCAACAAATTGCGGCACGTATTGGTATTGCCATTGAAAATGCCGCCGCTTATGAAGAGATAACACATTTAAAAGATAGTTTAAAGAATGAGAATATTTGGCTTAATGAACAGATAGATAATAATGCATGCTTTAGTGAGCTTATTTATCAAAGCGATGCTATGCATAATGTGCTCGAACAAATTGAGTTAGTGGCACAAAGTGATAGTACCGTTCTTATATTAGGTGAAACAGGGACTGGTAAAGAATTAATTGCACGCGCTATTCATAGTCTAAGTCAGCGAAAAAATAAGACGATGATAAAAATGAACTGTGCGGCAGTACCTTCAGGTCTTTTAGAAAGTGATCTCTTTGGTCACGATAAAGGTGCATTTACAGGTGCAACAAATACGCATATTGGTCGATTTGAAATGGCGGATAAAAGTACGCTATTTCTAGATGAAATTGGTGATATGCCCATTGAATTACAACCTAAATTGCTTCGTGTTCTTCAAGAGCGCGAAATAGAAAGATTAGGTGGTAATAAAGTTATTCCTGTGGATGTCAGACTTATCGCGGCAACCAATAAAGATCTCCATGATTTAACGGATGAAGGTGAATTTAGAGAAGATCTTTATTATCGCCTTAATGTTTTTCCTATTATTATTCCGCCACTAAGAGAACGGCCTGAAGATATTCCGCTTTTAGCAAAACATTTCACGCAAAAAATTGCGCGAAGAATGGATAGAAAAATAGATTGTATTCCAGCTAATGCATTGGAACAATTAACACTTTATCCATGGCCGGGTAATGTTCGTGAACTTGAAAATATTATTGAACGAGCAGTTATTTTAACGCGAGGTTCAACACTAAACCTTCAGTTAAAAGAGCTTCATATTAATAAACCCTCTCGTTTAAAACAGGTGCTATCTCAACCTTCATCTATTGAAAAGCGTATGCAAACTAATGCGCCAGAAAGTGATGATGAGGAGCGAGAAAGGATCATTCAAGCATTAAGAGAAACCAATGGCGTGGTTGCTGGTGCTAGAGGTGCCGCTTTAAAATTAGGATTAAAAAGAACAACATTATTATCACGGATGCAACGTTTAGGTATTTCAATTCCAGAAATACTTTAATTCTGAAATAATTACTTATTTAAAAAGAGTGTCATTAATGACACTCTTTTTTTATATATTTGAAACTTATTTATCTGCATCTATAATTCATTTGATTATGTTTTTTATTTATTCCTCTAATTAATTATTAATAATATAAACCATCAATGGAGCATATTATATGAATAGCCTGCTTATAAATAAAATTAGTGAAATAAGAAAAGAGTACAAAAATAATAAATATGTTTTTATTCCTCAAGATATTGTCATTGATTTAATAAAACAATTAGGTGCTGAAGAGAAAGATATTAATGCACTAATGGAATATGGTGACTATTTAGCACAAGATCCAACGCTTTCATTTCGTCACTCTCGAACTGGACGCTACCTTTTTGATAATGATATAGAAATGATCTCCAGACTAGAGTACCAACCTTTTGTTCTCACTGAAGAAGATGGATTTATTCGTGAGGATAGTGGCGCACAAAGGCATTTTAGAGCGCTTGATGATCGCTGGCAGAGCAATACGGCTTATCAAGCGCTATTAAAATTAAAAATGCTATTAATTCAGGGTAATACATTTACACCACGTCACTTAACAGATCAAAATTCGCCTAAATCAATATCCACTGTTTTCCATTTAAGGTTAATTGCTCAACCAGATTCTTTAAGTGAACTTTCAATTGAAGGCGTTCATAAAGATGGCGTTGATCACACCATGATTGTGATGATGAATAAGAATAACGTTAAAGATAATACAGGTGCTTTACGTGTGCATTCACCGAAAGAAGCCATAGGAACACCTTGGCAAGAAATCGCCCCTGAAAATGTGCTTTATGAACACAATAATGCGCAATATCTTGATGTATTATTAATTGCAGATAATGAATTAAATCATAGTGGTACACCTATTTTTACTCATGATAATAAAAATCAGGCTTACCAAGATTTTATCGTTTTATTATCTCGTTACCCCACAGTTGATGCTCACCCATCACATAAATTCGATTCAATGAATGCACATCCTGATTTACCCTTAACGCTTTATTTAAATCAGTCAGTTGCTTAGTCATAAATCGTTATTACATCAACTAAAATCGTTGAGCTCGGCTGAGTAATAAATCAATCATCAAGACAAGGTTTGATTCAAAAGACGAGCTCTCGATAGTGTCACAATGATAATTCACTGCATCGTCATAGATGGGGAAATGAATATCAGCAAGTTCAGCCAATGGATTGGCACTTGCTCGAGTAAAGGCAACAATCTTCATACCAATACTTTTTGCTATTCTCGCCTTTTCAACAACTTGTTCTGTCTCTCCACTTCGAGATATCGCAATAAAAACCGTATAGCGTGACGCATTGTTAATAAAGATATTCTTACTGTCACTGAGTCCAGAAAGAAAAGCATCTTTACCAATCAGCTGTAACCGCTTACTGATATATTCTGAAAATATATGGGAAAAACCTGCACCATAAATAAAAAATGAGTTCTTACTGTTAATTAAATCAGCAAAAGCTTGTCTTCGTTCATCTGAAATTAAGGTGAAAGTCTTTAAATAATTCGCCAAAAACTGATCAAAAAGCGGCTCTGCAACCTCATTTTCATCACTTTTCAGTTGATGGGATTTTTCAGCCGTGGATAACAACTGTTTGCAGTAATACACCAACTCACTATAACCAGAAAAACCTAATTTCTGGCAAAGACGCATAATGGTCGTTGTTGAAACAAAATTGGCTTGTGCAAGTTCTCTAATGGTAAGTTTACCGACTTGTGTCGGATTATCAATTAAATAGGAAAGGATGCGATATTCTGCACGGGTTAATTCTGTTGCTCTTGATAGTAAAGATGATAATCGTGCCGACATACCTGTTACCTTATTGATACATCGTCCTTACCAACATAAAAGGAAAATGCTGTTCTGGTGATAGAACAGCATTCTTATTCAATTACTCATTAACAGCAAGTTTTGAGATCAAACATGCTTACCATTTACATAAGCTTTACGTAATTCAGGCCAATACTCACGATTTGCTTCAATCATATCATCGAGGATCTTCTTAGCGTGGATCACACTTGGCACTGTTTTATTCAGTGTGAACGCCTCTAGTGCTTTCTCGTAGCTACCTTCAAGCGTTGCTTCCACTAACAATTGCTCTGATGCCAATTGTTGCTCTAACAAAGTACGATGGAAACGCGGAATGTCGCCAACACGAATAGCCTCTGGCCCGTGAGATGTGATATATGCCGGCACTTCAACCATTGCATCATAAGGTAAATCTGCAATCGCACCTTTATTTTCAACAATCACTAAATGGCGCTGACGTAAATCAAAAGCTAAAGAACATGCTACATCAACAATAAAGGCACCATGAACACCAACGTGGAAAGCATCAGGTAAAATACCTGTCTCTTTGTATTCACGCGCTGCTTCAAACAAACGTTTTTCACGACCATCCATCACTTCATTTGCACGGGTGTAATCTGGATCTTGATGCTCAACGATATAATTTGGCATCAAGTAATACTGCAAATATGGGTTTGGAATATATTCAGGGAATGCTTCCATTAATGGCTGAATATGACGCCATGTTTTCACCCATGAAGGATCAGAGTGTTGTGGATCAGTTTGAGCAGCATCTTCAGTTAAAAGACCGAATTTAGCGATATGTTCACGTAATTCGGGCAGTTTTTCTTCACCTTTTACACGGACAGAAGTGAACCAACCAAAGTGATTTAGGCCAAAGTAGTCCACATCTAAATCATGGCGATCAACATTTAATACGGCTGCCATATTACGCATCGCCGCAACAGGCATATCACAGATATTCAATACTCGAGCATTAGGGCGTAAACGACGTACACCTTCAGCAACAATCGCGGCTGGGTTTGAATAGTTTACAATCCATGCTTTAGGGGAGGCATATTCCTCAACTAAATCAATTAACTCAACCATAGGTAAAATAGTACGTAAACCGTAAGCAAGCCCGCCAGGTCCACAGGTTTCTTGCCCTACAACACCATGACGTAACGGGATTTTTTCATCCTGTTCACGCATTTTATATTGACCCACACGCATTTGAGCAAACACGAAATGAGCACCATCAAACGCGGTTTTTGCATCCGTTGTCACTGTAAATTTAATGGTATCACTATGATCACGGATCACTTTTTCAACGACTGGGGCGATGGTATCTTGGCGCTCTTGATCGATGTCATATAAACGAATTTCACTCAGTGGAAAATCCTCTAAACGTACCATTAAGCTTTTTACAATTCCCGGTGTATAGGTGCTTCCGCCGCCTGCAATACTTAAGATAAAGGGTGATTTAGTCATCTTTCTTTCTCCTATTAAAGTGCGGCTTCGACCGCTTCACGCATTTTTTTTACATGTAATCCATAAACAACTTGAACATTATTACCGTGGCGCACAACGCCTTTAGCACCGGTTTTTTTCAAGATATCTTCATGAATTGCATCGATATTTTTAACAATGACTCTTAAGCGGGTATAACAATTATCAACCACTTCAATATTGTCACGTCCACCGAGTCCTTCAATAATCTCTTCACCTAACTCATTGATAGTTTGAGTAGTTTCTTCAGGGGCAGTGACTGCTTCTGCTTTTTTCTTGTAATCTTCTTTGCTATATAAACGCGTCTCTTCATCATCTTCTTCACGACCTGGTGTTTTAAGATTGAGTTTTAAAATCAAGGTTCTAAAGATAACGAAATAGAGAACTGACATAATCAAACCCACCACGATATACATAGGCCAATTTGATTTTTCAGTGCCTAACGGCAAGTTATATAGAATGAAATCAATGACACCGTTCGCACCAATCGCATGAACACCCAATAAGTAGAACAACATCATGCCAATACCGGTTAATACGGCATGAACTAAAAACAAAACAGGGGCAACAAATAGGAAGGAAAACTCAAGAGGCTCTGTTACACCAAGTAAGAAAGAGGTCGCAGCCGCAGGAATTAAAATCGCCTTCGCCATCTGCTTTTTCTCTTTTTTAGCCACAGAGATCATGGCAGCTGCCGCGGCAGTTAAGCTGAACATTTTAGCAATACCGCGCGCATCCCAAATCACAGTGCTACTGAGTTGTTTAACTTCCGGGCACGCCATTTCAGCAAAGTAGATATTTCTTGCACCTTGGTAAGTTGTGCCACAAACATCAGCAACACCACCTAATTCGGTATACAAGAATGGGGTATAGACTAAATGGTGTAATCCAGTTGGGATAAGAATACGTTCTAAGAATCCATAAATCAGCGCACCAAACGCACCAGAATCATGAATAACGAGCGCCATTTTAGTAATACCCGCCTGAGCAAAAGGCCAGACTTCACACATTAAAACAGCCAATGCAATGGTGAATGGAATCGCAATAATGGCGACAAAGCAGTGACCAGAGTAGATAGCCATAATGCCGTTAAACTGACGGCCTGAATAACGATTATAAAGCCACCCTGATATTGCCCCAGTTAAAATACCGGCAAATACGCCCATCTCTAGAACTTGGACGCCTAATACCATGCCTTGACCAGCTGCTCGCATCTCTTCTGCGCTAACCAGTTTACCTTGTAGCGTTAGCGTAATATTCATGGCGTTCGTGAAAATAACAAACACCACTAAGCCAATTAAACCAGCGTAGCCTTTGTCTTTTTTCGCTAAACCAACAGGAATACCCACAGCAAAAATCAGTGCCAAATTGATTAAAATAGCAACAGATGATTTTGCAAGTAATTGCCCAATACTTTGAATAACCGGGTGATTTAAAAACGGAATATATTCCGCAAGATTGCCATTGCCAAAGACATTACCTAAAGCGATATATAAACCGACAATAGGCAATATCAAGACAGGCCCATATAAGGATTTACCAAACGCTTGTAGGGCATTAATGAGTTTTTTCATACGGTATCTCGTTGTTGTTTTCTTACACTCATTTCCATAGCAGCATCCTGCGCTGGCATTAAATAAAAAGCAATTTATCCACTTGATTTAGAAACGGATTACGTTAAAAGTAACATGTTACTTTTTTTATTGTGAGCCAACGCATGGTGAATATTCAGGCAAAAGTTAAGTAATTTTTCGATGATAAACTGAAGAGAAAAAGACCAGACAACAGTAAAAAAACATAAAAAAACCGAGCTTACTAACACAAGGTTAATAAACTCGGTCTTAAGGCAGAAAAACAATACTAATTAGGTAAGATTAGCCCTCGGCAGCTTCTCTTAAACGACGTTTAATATTGCTATATTCCGTTTTCACATAGTGTTCTGCCTGAGCCTGTTCCTTGATTGGCTCAACACATACTGCACAATATTTATACTCAGGTGTTTTAGTAATTGGGCTTAAGTTTTCTGCAACTAGTTCGTTACAAGCGCCAATCCACCACTGGTAAGTCATATATACCGCGCCTTTATTTGGTCTATCACTAACCGCAGCACGCGTAATCACTTTACCTTGACGAGAGCGTATCCAAACCAACTCTTGATCTTTAATGCCAAGTTGTTTGGCATCTTCAGTATTTAACTGAACATAACCTGGCTCATCTGCTAATGCTGCCAATGCTTTACAGTTACCTGTCATTGAACGGCAAGAGTAGTGCCCAACTTCACGCACTGTTGCCAGTACCATTGGGAATTCATCAGACAGTTTGTCAATTGGTGGCGCCCACTCACAAGTAAAGAATTGACCTTTACCATTAGGGGTATCAAATTTACCGCCTTCGTACAGATATTGTGTACCTGGGCTATCTTCTGTTGGGCAAGGCCACTGAATATACGCCAAGTCCGCCATTTTTTCGTAAGTCGCACCATAATAAATTGGGCATAGCTCACGCAACTCATCCCAAATTTCTTTGGTATTGTTGTAATGCATTGGATAACCCATTGCTGTTGCCATCAAACTGATAATCTGCCAGTCTGTTTTTACATCACCAACAGGTTCAACGGCTTTATAGAAACGTTGGAAACCACGGTCTGCCGCAGTATAAACACCTTCATGTTCACCCCATGATGTTGCAGGGAAAATAACGTCAGCAATCGACGCTGTTTTGGTCATAAAGATATCTTGTACTATCAGTAGATCCAGTTTTTCAAACGTTCTACGAATTGTTGCTAAATCAGGCTCAGTTTGCAGTGGATCTTCACCCATTACATAGTGAGCTTTTAATAAACCGTGATCGATATTATGAGGGACTTCACTTAACGCATAGCCCACTTCATCAGGCATGGATTCAATGCCCCAGAATTTAGCAAATTTCTCACGCGCTTTTTCGTCAGTAACGTATTGATATCCCGGCAACGTGTTAGGTAATGCACCCATATCACACGCACCTTGTACATTGTTTTGACCACGAACAGGGCCAACACCGACGTATTTTTTACCTAAATTACCGGTTAATAATGCCAAGCTAGTCAGTGAACGAACCGTTTCAACGCCTTGGTAGAACTGAGTGACACCCATTCCCCAAAGAATTGTTGCAGTTTCTGCTTTTGCGTACATACGCGCAGCTTCACGAATAATTTGAGCACTTAAACCTGTTGTTTCTTCAACGGATTCAGGTGTATAACTTTCAACTAATTTACAATATTCTTCAAACTGCTCGGTGTGATTTTCAATAAAGGATTTATCATGCAATCCTTCCTCAATAATCACATGCGCAATTGCATTTAATAGCGCAATGTTAGAGCCATTTTTTAAACCTAAGTGTAAATCGGCTAAACGTGCTGTTTCGATGTAACGAGGGTCACATACAATAATTTTGGCACCCTTTTCTTTCGCCTTAACAATACGGCGAGCAACAATAGGATGCGAGTCTGCGGCGTTATAACCGAAGACAAATAGACATTTGGTATCCTCAATCTCAACGATTGAGTTGCTCATAGCACCATTACCGACCGAACGCTGCAGACCTGCAACCGAAGGGCCGTGTCAGACACGAGCACAGCAGTCTATATTATTATTTCCGATAACCGCACGAGCAAATTTCTGCATAACGAAGTTAGCTTCGTTACCTGGGCCTCGTGAAGAGCCGGTTGTCATAATAGATTTAGCACCGTATTTCTCTTTGATAGCCAGAAGTTTGCTACTCGCAAACTCAATCGCTTCTTCCCAAGAAACCGATTCTAATTTTCCGCCTCTTTCACGACGGATCATTGGTGTTTTAAGACGTGGAGTCAGTATCTTAGTATCATGGATAAAATCCCATCCATAATACCCTTTCAGACACAGCTCACCTTGGTTTGTTAAACCATTGGCTCCTTCAGCGCCAATGATTTTACCGTTTTCCACCTTCAGGTAGATTTTGCATCCTGAGGCGCAATACGGACAGACCGTGATGACTTTTTTCATCAACATTGCTCCTGTGTTCATCAATGTTCAGGTTATTACCTGATCCTCTCCTCTATCTATGCAGAGAGTGTGCCAAATAAGCACGCTTTTTTACTTTTCTACAATGCAATGAAAAATAAAGAAAAATAAAAACCATTGAGTGAGTAAGAAAACAATGAAAACCAAAACGATAGGAAGTGCTCGACACTAATGACGATATTTATGTCGATTTGTGTTTCTATCAAAATTCGTTATACATTAACGCTTATAACGTAATAGTACTTATTCATTTCATCTGCGAAATCAAAATAATAAATACGCTTTCTTATCTGCCTTTATCGAAGTCTTACCGTATATAATGATGACAACCTTCTAATATCGCTATCAATATTCCTATCTACTAGAACTATTTAAAATTAATAATTTTGATATTAATGTTATTCGAATAAAAAATTTTTAAACTTCAATAAAAAAAAGCACATAATACTGAACCTGAAAACAACTTCGCGGTCATAAAGACCTCTACACCTTATAAATTGATAATAATTGAACATGCAAAAATTAAAGTTTTTAAGGTTTTCGAAAGAAAACATTGCCCTTTTTTTAGCTGTCTATCTTGGTTTTTTTCTTAATCTTTCCGTCTATATTGGCCGATATGGCACACAGAATACAAACAACCCCCTCATTGATGCATTATATATCCTAGGTGAAATTGCAGTTAATATTGCCTTTACCTTCTTCTTATTACGATTACTCTCTTTCTTCGGCACTCTCTTTTTTAAAATAATTACCTCTTTTATTCTCGTCGTGAGTGTTTGTGCTAGTTACTATATTTCTTTTTATGATGTAGTCATTGGATATGGCATTATCATTTCAACACTAACTACAGATACGGATTTATCTAAAGAGCTGGTTAGCCCAAATGTAATTATTTGGATTATTGGTTTATCTGTTTTGCCATTGGCTCTTATTTGGCTATGCAAAAAACCAGAAAAAAATCTAACGACTCAACAAAAGAAAAAAATCTGGATAAAAAACACTACCAAAATGCTGGTGATTGCACTGGCTGTTTTTGGCTATTTAAAAATACTCGATTCAAAACAAAAAGCCTATGAAATCAAAAATAACTTAGATTTACCAAGTTATAGTGGTGGCTTAAGTTATGCCTATTTACCTACAAATTGGATTATTCCATTATTCCAATATGCAATAACGCAGTATGACGATACGTTTAATAGCAAAAATATTTTTGATCCTGCCGATCACTTCACATACCAACCATCAAAGGCTAACGAGGATGTGTATGTTGTCTTTATTATTGGTGAAACAGCAAGATGGGATCATATGGGATTATTAGGATATGAGCGTCAAACAAACCCGCTATTAAGCCAAGAAAAAAATCTTGTTGCTTTTAAAGGTATTTCTTGTGATACCGCAACAAAACTCTCTTTAAAATGTATGTTTGTACGTGAAAATGGAACTGAAAGTAACGATCAGCGGACATTAAAAGAGAACAATATTTTCTCAGTATTAAGCCAATTAGGTATGTCATCAGAGTTATTCTCAATGCAAAGCGAGTTGTGGTTTTACAATAAACTTGATTTAAATAACTACGCAATGAAAGAGATGATGACGGCAAAAAATAGCAATTTTGGTAAAGAGCTTGATGACACCTTATTAATTGCTGAAACGGCGAATGCGGTTTCTCAGCATCCAAAGGGAAATCATTTAGTGATTTTACATACTAAAGGTTCTCACTTTATGTATTCACAACGTTACCCAGAATCATTCAAAAAGTACCAACCTGAATGTTTAAATGTGGATGATGAGTGTACTAAAGAGCAGTTAGTGAATGCTTATGACAACTCTATTCTTTATACCGACTATTTTATTGATGGCATACTCGATACATTACGCGATAAAAAAGCCATTGTGTTTTATACCTCCGATCACGGAGAATCTATTTCCGAAAAAGGTGGCTTACATGGCACACCAAAAGAAATTGCACCGCCAGAACAATTTAAAGTGCCTTTCTTAGTTTGGATGTCGGATAGCTATTTAGCGGAGCCTGAAAATAAGCAATTATTTGATAACCTAAAACGTAATCAAGATGCAGAGCGCACGTTCTATCATCATAATATTTTTGATTCGATGTTAGGTTGCTTGGGTTATTCGTCTCCAGATGGCGGTATTAATAATCAAAATAACCTCTGTTTTGGTGATATGCCACCAACCCAAAATTAAATTTTCGTAATAGTAAATAGACAGAAAACCACGCTCGATATTAAGCGTGGTTTTTTATTATTCTTAACTTAAATAAGTTAATTATTGATTGAAACTAGCATCAGTATAAAGTTGAGTAGCTTGAATATCTTTTACTGTTTTCGTCCCACCTAACATCATATTAATTTTTAATTCTTTATTTAAATGTTGGATAACTGAATTTACACCTTCAGCGCCCCCTAAATTTAATCCATAAAGAATTGGACGGCCAACGGCGACAACATCTGCACCACTGGCTAATGCTTTAAAGACATGCGAGCCACGACGTACACCACTATCAAAAACGATAGGAACACGTTTATTTACCACTTTTGCTATTGCTGGTAATACATCAATAGTGGCTGGTGCGCTGTCTAATTGACGTCCACCGTGGTTAGAAACCCAAATAGCATCTGCACCTGCTTTAATGGCAGTATCTGCATCTTCAGGTGATTCGATACCTTTTACAATCACAGGTAAGCCAGACATTTTTTTCACATACTGAATATCTGCAGGGGTGAAGGCTTGTTTAGCTTGAGCATAAATTTCACTAATACCCGCACCTTTACCTGTTTTCGATTTGTCATCACTGATTTTTGCAAACGCTTCTAAGTTGGCAAAACCTAATGGAAATTGGAAATTATTTTTCACATCATCTTCACGATAACCACCTACTGAAGAGTCGATAGTCATAATGATACCTTTAGCGCCATACTGTTTTGCTTGAGATAAAATATACTCGTTAAAGGCATCATTTTTACTCATATACAACTGGAAGAAGAAAGGATAACCCGGTTGAGCATCTGCCACTTCTTTAATTGTTTTATTACCATAAGTACTTAATGAAAAAATAGAACCTGCTTTTGCCATACCTTTTGCTGTGGCGACTTCGCCTTGTTGATGTGCAAGCCCTTGAGCTGCCATCGGTGCCTGAATAATAGGCGTATCTAATTTAATACCCAAAAATTCTGTTTTTAAATCTAAGTCAGAAAATTCGATGCCTTGTAATGAACGAGGCATAATATATTTTTTATCAAATGCCGTCGTGTTTGAACGTAAATTATTTTCGTCTTCAGCACCACCACGAATATAACCGAAAGCCCCTTTATCCATATTTGCTTGGACTTGTGCTTCCATCGCTTTTAAGTTAACTATTTTAATTGGACCTTCTGCGGTACTTGCTTTATATTCAGCAGCCTGTGCAACACCCACGCTTAATGCCATTGCAATAGCAGTGGTTTTTAATATTTTTCTTTTCATTTTTTTTCCATTTGGATTAAAGGCTTATATTCATAAATTAATAAATATGAATTTCTATTAAATTAACTTTATCGAAAAAGAATATAAGCCTTATTTTTAGGTAAAACTTAAATTAACCGCTTACTTTTTTGTTAAAGTATTATAGCTTGTCATAAGATTACGATAGTCTGGAATATGGTTAGCAAATAGCGCACCTAATCCTTCAACATCATTACGCCAATCACGGTGTAACTCACAAGCTAAACCAAACCAGTTAATTAATTGTGCCCCTGCTTTTGACATTCTATCCCACGCAGAGTCACGAGCAATGGCATTGAAAGTACCTGAAGCATCCGTTACCACAAAGACTTCAAAACCTTCTTCAAGTGCTGATAATGCAGGGAATGCGACACACACTTCAGTAACTACACCGGCAATAATCAGTTGTTTTTTACCCGTTGCTTTAACCGCTTTTACGAAATCTTCATTATCCCATGCGTTAATTTGACCTGGGCGAGCGATATAAGGAGCATCTGGGAACATTTCGACAAGTTGAGGCATTAAAGGGCCATTAGGGCCATCTTCAAAAGAGGTCGTTAAAATGGTAGGTAAATTAAAGTACTTAGCAGCATTAGCTAATGCTAATACATTATTATTGAATTTATCAGGCTCGATATCTCTGACTAAAGAAAGTAACCCAGCTTGATGGTCTACCAACAGAACAGCAGCATTATTTTTATCGATACGATGATATTTAAAGCTCATAATAATCTCCGATAGTATAATAGAGGTAAGACTCAATTAAATAATAGCACTAAATTTATATGACAATATTCAGATCTTTTTAAATTTACATTTTAATGTATTCATTAATAATAAATAATCGATTGTAAACTTTAAATATAATTAAATATCACGATATTTAATTAACTATTTATTTGTTTATATAAATTCGTTTCGTTGAAAAGAATTATAAGTGCAATAATTCTTAAATGAATCTAAAGATTATTGTTTTAACCATTCAAAAATTTTGTTGATGTTTTAGGGCGGAGAAAAAAGAGATAAAAAAACCCCCGCGGGCGGGGGTGAGATAAGCGCAACTAAAAGGTCTCTAACTTACTATCAGGAGATAGGTATTCACTAATGACGATTACGCACAATTTGATAGCGACGAGTTAAATACTCAATTGGCACACTCCAAATATGGACTAATCGACAGAATGGGAATAATAAGAAAATCGTCATTCCTAAGAAAATGTGCAATTTAAATACCCATGCAACACCTTCAAGGTTTGCTGAAGCACCACCGTGGAATGTCACAATCGATTGTGCCCATGCCACCAGCTTCATCATTTCACTACCATCCATATGTTGGGCGGAGAATGGAATAGTCAGCAGACCTAGCGCAACTTGAATAACCAGTAGTGTTAAAATCATGATGTCACCAAATGAAGATGTGGCTCTGACTCGTGGGTTGGTTAAACGGCGTTTTAACAGCATTACGCCCCCTACCAGCATTAACACGCCACAAGTCCCCCCTCCGACCATCGCCATAATTTGCTTATATTCAATCGGTAAGAAAGATTCATACATCCAATGTGGTGTTAACATTCCCAGAAAGTGACCAGCAAAAATACCGAGTATCCCCACATGAAATAAGTTAGAGGCAAGGCGCATGTTTTTCTTGTCTAACATCTGGCTAGAGCCGGCACGCCATGTATATTGACCATAGTCGTAACGTAACCAGCTACCGATAATAAAAACGGCACCAGCAATATAGGGATAGATATCAAAAAATAACATATTGATGTAATTCATTTTTGTACTCCCGTATCCAACGAATTCCCAACGTTGAGATATTGAACTGCGGTCTCTTGTGCAAAACGACGCTGATGTTGGCTGATCTTGCCACTACCACACTGCGTACCTTCTCCAAGAAACGTCACTTGTTCTTCTTCCCACACAGCATCTAATGCAGCAGGTGTATCATCTAAAGGCTCTTTTTCTACTTGAGCAGTCAGTTGCGATGCTTCTAATCCACTTTGAGAAAGACAAAGCAACACATCAAAGAGAGCGTGATAATCACTGCCTCGTTGTTTTAAACGTTCACCTAACAGAGCCAAAATAGGCGCAATGTTATTTAACCCTTCAATACACTCGGTTGTAGGTAAAAGCGTTAAGTACTCAAGGTAAGTAGGCAAATAGTCAGGAAGTTCACGACTACTTAATGTGATCCCTGCTTGTTGATATTGATTGAGCAGATCAACCATTGCCTGACCACGATCGCGAGACTCGCCATGAACGTGTTCAAATAACAACAGTGATCGCGCTCGACCTCTATCAAAAAGCTCACTGTAATTAGATTGCGCATCTAGCAACTCTTGTTGCATTAAGGCATGAATAAATGCCATTAATTTCGCAACTTGAGTCACAGGAAGTTCATCGGCTTCCTGTAATGCATCGATAAGTTCGTCTCGGTTATCCCACAGTTCTTGTGTGGGATAATCTAAGAGATGGGAAATGACTTTCAGAGAGATCACTATATTTTCTCCTCTGAACGACGTTCATCTTGAGGTGTCCTTGATGTGATATCAATCGCATCAATACGATGACTATTAAACAAATTAAATTTGCTATCACTACCATGACAACCGTCACCAAAGCTAAAACCACAACCATTACGTTCTGGGAAAGCTTCTCTTGCGAGTTCGCGATGACTCGATGGGATAACAAAGCGATCTTCATAATTTGCAATAGCCAGATAACGATACATCTCTTGTGCCTGTGCTTCGGTCAAACCGACTTGTTCTAATGCACTTAAGTCTGTTTTTCCTTCTACAGTTTCAGCACGTTTGTAATGACGCATCGCAAGCATTCGTTTTAATGCTAACAACACAGGTGCCGTGTCGCCCGCTGTCAGTAAGTTAGCTAAATATTGAACCGGAATACGTAAGCTTTCGACATCAGGCAGTACACCGGTATGCGGTAACACACCCGCATCGGCAGCAGATTGAATTGGTGACAAAGGTGGCACATACCAAACCATAGGTAAGGTGCGATATTCTGGGTGCAGTGGTAATGCCAGCTTCCAATCCACCGCCATTTTGTAGACAGGTGAACGTTGCGCTGCATCAATCACACTTAACGGAATACCTTGCTCTTCAGCAGCTTTGATCACTTCAGGATCGAACGGATCTAAGAAGATATCTAACTGGCTTTGGTATAAATCTTTTTCATTATCCGCACTGGCAGCTTGTGAGATTTTATCTGCGTCATACAACATCACACCCAGATAGCGAATACGTCCTACACAAGTTTCTGAGCACAGTGTTGGTTGACCCGCTTCAATACGTGGGTAACAGAAAATACATTTTTCTGACTTACCGCTTTTCCAGTTGAAGTAGATTTTTTTGTATGGACATCCTGTTAAACACATGCGCCATCCACGGCACTTATCTTGGTCGATAAGCACAATGCCATCTTCAGCACGTTTATAAATCGCACCACTTGGGCACGTCGCAACACAAGCAGGATTTAAGCAGTGTTCACATAAGCGTGGTAAATACATCATGAATGTATTTTCAAACTGCCCGTACATCTCTTTTTGCATATTGGCGAAGTTTTTGTCCGCCGCACGTTTGCTAAATTCGCCACCTAAATCGTCTTCCCAGTTTGGGCCTTTTTCGATTTTGGTCATGCGCTGACCTGTGATCAGCGAACGAGGACGTGCAGTCGGTAACGAGCCTTCTGGAGCATTTTTTAAATGCTCATAGTCATAATCAAAAGGCTCATAGTAATCGTCTAATGCAGGAACATCAGGGTTGGCAAAAATTTTAGATAATAGACCAACACGGTTACCCATTCTTGGTACTAATTTACCTTTGATATTTTTGATCCAGCCACCTTTCCACTTCTCTTGGTCTTCCCAATTTTGTGGATACCCTGTACCCGGTTTGGTTTCAACGTTATTAAACCATGCGTATTCAACACCTTCACGACTGGTCCAAACATTTTTACAGGTTACTGAACAGGTATGGCAACCGATACATTTGTCGAGGTTCAGTACCATACCGACTTGTGAACGAATTTTCATTATGCCTTCTCCTGTCCATTCAGGGTCTGTTGATAAGCATCACCTTCACCATCAAGCCAATCAATCTGTTTCATTTTACGCACCACAACAAACTCATCACGGTTAGAGCCCACGGTGCCGTAATAGTTAAAGCTATAAGCCAATTGAGCATATCCACCAATCATATGCGTTGGTTTAGGGCAAACACGCGTCACAGAGTTGTGAATACCGCCACGCATTCCTGTCATTTCAGATCCCGGCAGATTTATTTGACGCTCTTGCGCGTGATACATGTAAATCATGCCATCAGGAATACGTTGACTGACAATGGCTCTCGCGGTTAACGCACCATTACTGTTGTATGCTTCAACCCAATCGTTATCACTAATTCCCATCTCTTTGGCATCATCTTCACTCAGCCAAACCACAGGGCCACCACGACCTAGCGTTAACATCAGTAAGTTATCGCTATACGTAGAGTGAATACCCCATTTTTGGTGAGGCGTCAGGAAGTTCAGCGCTTTCTCAGGGAAACCATTTGGTTTTTTACCTTTAACCGCATCAATAGCTTTGGTATCAATGGGTGGACGATAGACCACTAAACTTTCACCATAAGCACGCATCCACTCGTGATCTTGATACAACTGCTGGCGGCCACTTAAAGTACGCCAAGGGATCATCTCGTGAACGTTGGTATAACAGGCGTTATAAGAGACATGCTCATCTTCAAGACCAGACCATGTTGGGCTTGAAATGATCTTACGAGGTTGAGCAACGATATCGCGGAAACGAATTTTCTCGTCTTCTTTCACTTTGGCTAAGTGAGTATGATCGCGACCTGTCACTTTACTCAGTGCATCCCACGCTTTTACAGCCACTTGACCATTAGTTTCAGGTGCTAAAGAGAGAATAACTTCGGCTGCATCAATCGCCGTTTCAATCGCTGGGCGTCCTTTTGCCACACCGTCATGACGAACTCGATTAAGTTTTTTCAGGAAATCAACTTCTGCTTGTGTATTCCAGCTGATCCCTTTACCACCATTACCTAGTTTGTCCATTAACGGCCCAAGTGAGGTAAAGCGAGCATAGGTATTTGGATAATCACGCTCAACAGGGATAAGGTGTGGTGCTGTTTTACCCGGAATAAGGTCACATTCACCTTTTTTCCAATCTTTCACATCAAAAGGCTGTGCCATTTCAGCAGCAGAGTCATGTTGAATAGGTAATGTCACTAAATCAGTTTCAACCCCTAAATGACCTACACACAATTTAGAGAAGGTTTTAGCGATACCTTTATAGATTTCCCAGTCTGTTTTAGATTCCCAAGCTGGATCAACGGCTGCGGTTAATGGATGAATAAATGGATGCATATCCGAAGTATTCATATCATCTTTTTCATACCATGTAGCGGTTGGTAAAACGATATCTGAGAAAAGACAGGTGCTTGACATACGGAAGTCTAAAGTCACCACTAAATCAACTTTACCTTCACCGCCTTTATCTTGCCATTCCACTTCTTGTGGCTTAACTTGGCCTTGCTCGCCTAAATCTTTACCTTGTAAACCGTTTTCGGTTCCCAACAAATATTTCAGTAAATATTCATGCCCTTTACCCGCAGAACCTAATAAGTTAGAGCGCCAGATAAATAAATTACGTGGGAAGTTTTGTGGGTTATCCGGTTGCTCAGCGGCAAAGCGAATTTCACCTGATTTCAGTGCATTAACGGTGTAATCAGTAGCACTGACACCTGCTTCTTGCGCTTTTTTCGCAATAGACAGAGGGTTTAGGTTTAATTGAGGTGCAGATGGTAACCACCCCATACGCTCTGAACGCACATTCATATCAACCAAGCTACCACTAAAGCGTGATTTATCCGCTAATGGTGATAACAACTCTGTCGGTGATACGGTTTCATAACGCCACTGACTTGAGTGGTTGTAGAAAAATGATGTACTGTTCATATGGCGAGGCGGACGTTGCCAATCAAGACCAAAGGCTAATGGTAGCCAACCTGTTTGTGGACGCAGTTTTTCTTGTCCAACATAGTGTGCCCAGCCACCACCACTTTGACCGACGCAACCACAGAAAATCAGCATATTGATAATGCCACGGTAAGTCATATCCATGTGGTACCAGTGGTTAATACCTGCTCCCACAATCACCATCGAACGACCGTGTGTTTTTTCTGCGTTATCTGCAAATTCACGCGCAATACGAGCGATATCTTGGCGACCTACACCTGTCACTTTTTCAGCCCATGCTGGTGAATATGCTTTGATTTCATCGTAGTTTGATGCACAGTTTTCATCATTTAAACCGCGATCAACGCCGTAGTTAGCTAACAATAAATCATAAACAGTTGTGATGTATTTTTCTTCGCCGTTCGCAAGTGTAATACGCTTAGCAGGCAGTTTATGAACAATCACATCATCAAGGGCAACACCTTCAAAGTATTCACTCTTGATGCCACCAAAGTAAGGAAATGCTACATCCACAATATCATCGTGGTTATCTAAAAGGCCTAATTGTAAAGTGACATCTTCGCCACTTTTGCCATCTTTAGGCTCAAGGTTCCATTTAGCAGCACCTTCCCAACGAAAGCCCATCGAACCTTGAGGAGCAACTAATTGTTGTGTTTTTTCATCAATAGCAACGGTTTTCCACTCTGGATTTTTCTCTTGATCCAGATTATTCACCAAATCAGAAGCACGCAACATACGACCCGCAACTAGCTTGCCAGAATCATGTTTATCTAACATCACCAACATTGGCATATCAGTGTAAGTGCGCACGTAGTTACTAAAATATTCAGTTTGGCGTTTAACGTGGAATTCG
Organism: Proteus sp. CA142267; assembly: GCF_003336825.1. Classification (NCBI taxonomy): domain Bacteria; kingdom Pseudomonadati; phylum Pseudomonadota; class Gammaproteobacteria; order Enterobacterales; family Morganellaceae; genus Proteus; species Proteus sp. CA142267. The sequence goes on from NZ_QPMG01000003.1 coordinate 260,958, forward strand.
TTAAGAATAACGTGCCCCATCGCCATCGCCATTGCGCTATCAGTACCCTGTTTTGGATTTAACCATTGATCACAGAGTTTCGCGATTTCAGCGTAATCAGGCGTTACCGCAACGGTTTTAGTTCCTTTATAACGAACTTCGGTAAAGAAGTGGGCATCTGGAGTACGTGTTTGCGGTACGTTAGAACCCCATGCAATCAGGTAAGAAGAGTTATACCAGTCTGCTGATTCAGGAACGTCGGTTTGCTCACCCCAAGTCATTGGCGATGCAGGTGGTAAATCGCAATACCAATCGTAGAAACTTAAACATGCGCCACCAATCAGAGATAAATAACGCGCACCTGCAGCGTATGAGACCATCGACATAGCAGGAATTGGCGAGAAACCAATAATACGATCAGGACCAAACTCTTTGGCAGTAAACACGTTAGAAGCAGCAATGATTTCATTCACTTCTGACCATGAAGAACGAACAAAACCACCACGCCCACGCGCTTGCTTATAGCTTTTAGTTTTTTCTGGTGAACTAACAATAGAAGCCCATGCATCAACAGGATCGCTATGTTGTGCTTTTGCTTCACGCCATAGTTTAATTAAGCGTTTACGTACCATTGGATATTTAACGCGGTTTGCGCTATATAAATACCATGAATAACTTGCACCACGAGGACAACCACGAGGTTCATGATCCGGTAAATCCGGACGTGTACGTGGGTAATCCGTTTGTTGGGTTTCCCAAGTTACTAACCCATTTTTGACGTAAATTTTCCAGCTGCATGAGCCGGTACAGTTAACACCATGAGTAGAACGGACAATTTTGTCGTGTTGCCAACGACTACGGTAACCATCTTCCCAATCACGGTTAACATTCAGCTCTTGGCCATGATCCTTTGAAAAGGTATCACCAAGCTGTTTAAAATAGCGGAATCTATCGAGAAACTTACTCATCAGATACTCTCCCAATGCGCGCGAGCGCTCTCACATTGCGTATAATTCGTCATTATTGTTTATTGTGTTTACGTCCATAGACCAACCAAGTGATCAAGACGCAGGCGATATAAAATAGAACAAAGATTTTCATTGCACCGGCAGGAGAGCCAGTCATAGCCAGTGATGTACCGAAGGCTTTAGGAATAAAGAAACCGCCAATTGCACCAATAGCAGAGATAAAACCAAGTGCTGCTGCACTTTCTGTTACTGCTTCTTTTTGAGCGACTTCATCTGAGGCACCTTGTGCTTTCATGCGATCAACCGTAATTTTTCTAAACACCACAGCAATCATTTGGAATGTAGAACCACTTCCTAAACCGGCGGTTAAAAACAGCACCATAAAGACACCGAAGAAGGCGATAAATGAGCCACCAGCACCATTTACAGGCAGTGTTAAGAAAAGCAGAGCAGAAAAAATCGCCATGATGATAAAGTTGATCAGTGTGACTCTAATACCACCAAATTTATCCGATAACGCACCACCTACAGGGCGAGCTAAAGCACCTAACAAAGGTCCAAAGAACGCATAATGTAGAATGACGATATCCGGGAATTGGGTTTTAGAAAGCATTGCAAAACCCGCAGAGAAACCAATAAATGAACCAAAAGAGCACAGATATAAAATACTTAACAACCAGAGGTGACCACGTTTTAATACGGGTAATTGCTGGCTTAAAGAGGCTTTATTAGCCGCAAGGTCGTTCATGCCAAACCAAGCAGCACAGGTCAGAATAAGTAAGAAAGGAACCCAAACCCATGCAGCATTTTCTAGCCATAAACGTGAACCATCAGGCTGAACAACACCGGGGCCACTAAACATAGCAAATACGCCAACACCAATCACTAATGGCGCAACCAATTGCATAACACTGACACCCAGATTGCCTAATCCACCATTTAATCCTAAAGCACCACCTTGACGTGCTTTAGGGAAGAAAAAGCTGATGTTTGCCATACTGGATGCAAAGTTTGCACCTGCAAAACCGCATAGCAGTGAAATCACAATAAAGGTTGAATAAGATGTTGTGCTGTCTTGCACAGCAAAACCAAGCCAGATACAAGGAATGATGAGAAAGACGGTACTGATTGCTGTCCAGCGACGACCGCCAAAAATAGGAATAACAAAAGAATAAGGAACGCGTAAAATAGCACCAGAGACTGAAGGCAGTGCAGTCAGCATAAACAGCTGATCTGTGGTAAAGTTAAAACCTACTTTGTTCAAATTTACTGCAACTGCACTAAAAAGCATCCATACACAGAACGATAAAAGTAAACAAGGAACAGAAATCCATAAATTGCGTGAAGCGATCTTTTGACCAGTCTTTTCCCAAAAAGCTTTATCTTCAGGATGCCAATTTTCGATCACCCCTTTTCTCATTTTTTCTGGGTGTTGAGTGAGTGCCATAACAACCTCGATTAACGGTTAGATTGGCACCTTTGTACGATTAGAATTGTTAATTAGTCATGATCTGCATCAAGCAAAGATTTGTTTGATTTTTAAGCTAAAGTCGCTATTTACACCTAAGTATTAATAGGATTATCATTAATTTTTCATTTTAAATTAATAAATTAAAATAAAATCGCTATAATTTAGAAGTGAAATTACCTCCATCAGATATTTAGGGGTAATACTTTAGTAGTATATGACATTTGATGTATTTTTAAGGCAATATAGCGCCAGAATAAATTTGGAAAAATAACGATGAGTACAAATAAAATCCAATGGCACTACCGCTTTTCAATTATTAATCAGATAGCGATATTAATGTTACTTTTCACTCTATTGGGTGTGGTGGGAATGGCAATTTCTAACCATATTATTTTGAGTGTACAAGGTAATGCTCATGCAATTAATAAATCTGGATCGCTACGGATGCAAAGCTATCGCTTGCTATCTGCTTTACCCCTAGATGAGCAACATCGTTATTATCTTCACGAGTTAGAAACCGACTTAGACAGTGGTGAGTTACTTCAAGTCCTAAGCAATGAATCGCTACAATCACAATATGCTCAATTAAATACTTACTGGAAAGACACTTTAAAGCCAACTTTGCTTTATGCTCAACAACGCGATGAAGCCAAACAAGAGGTTGCCTTTTTTGTTTCACAGCTAGATAAATTAGTATTAAGCATCGATCAACTTACAGAGCAAAAAATTAGGCTGGTGGCTTATACTCAGCTTATTTTCACTGCGCTTACACTGTTATTGCTGTTTGGCTCTGTTTGGCATTTCCGTCGCCGTTTATTACATCCTTGGCAACAACTTATGGCGATGGCTAATTCGATTGGTCATGGTAATTTTTCAGCGCGTTTCCACCAGCGTGCGCATCATGATGAGATTGCCACATTGGGTATTGCACTTAATACCATGTCAGAAGAGCTCTCTACGCTGTATAGCGAATTAGAAAAAAGAGTGGTTGAAAAAACACACGACTTACAACAGAAAAATAAAGTACTCTCTTATCTCTATCATTCTAGCCAACAATTACACTCTCCTGCGCCACTTTGTGCCCGATTAAGACAGATATTATTTGAGCTTCAACAAATCATTCCTGATGCTTATTTGCAGATACGTTTATATGAAGATAATCATCACACACTCTTTAATGAGATCAGTTTAGAACCTCAACCACGCCCTGAACATTGCCCAGATCTACAATGTGAACGCTGTGATGAAACCGCTTCAGCCACCGTTTTACTACGCAGTGAACTATTGCATTGGGAACTAGCCGATCAAATCCATCGCTATGGATTATTTGTTATGCACCTACCAGAGCATACAACGCTGACAGATGAACAGAATAATTTAATGCTATTACTGACAAAACAGATCTCAGCAATGCTGGCAATGGAACAGCAAAATGAGCAACAACAACAGCTTTTGTTAATGGATGAGCGTTCGGCAATTGCACGCGAATTACATGACTCTATTGCTCAATCGCTTTCTTGTTTAAAAATGCAAGTTAGCTATTTGCAGATGCAGTCAGAAACCTTACCGGATAATTGCCAAAAGCTACTAAAAGAGATGCGAGAAGAGCTTAATGTCGCTTATCGCCAATTAAGAGAACTGTTAACCACATTTCGCTTAAAACTCACTGAGCCGGGATTGCTTGCAGCCTTGGAAAGTACACTGACTGAATTTAATCAGCGCCTTGGTTTTTCGATTAATTTTGACTATCAATTACCCGCAAAATGTGTGAATTCGCACCAAAGTATTCACGTTGTTCAAATCGTCCGTGAAGCATTAAATAATATTTTGCAACATGCCAATGCAAATTGGGCTGAAGTCTCTTTATCTCTAAATAATGGCATGGTTGAACTAAAAATTAATGATAATGGTGAAGGAATTAGCCCTAATCCCGAAAAATTAAATCATTATGGTCTTATTATTATGCGTGAACGCGCAAATAGCTTAAATGGTTCTTATACTATAAAAGTACGCGAACAGGGCGGTACTCAAGTGTTTGTTAAATTTCCATTAATAACTACTCATAAAGACCCTGTCTAAATTGGAGCAAGTCGTAATGAATAATATGGGATCCCCCACAGAAAAAGCGACAATTTTACTCATTGATGATCACCCGATGCTACGCAATGGTGTAAAACAACTTTTAAGTCTTGATACAACACTAACTGTCGTTGGGGAAGCAGGAGATGGCATTCAAGGTGTGAAGTTAGCTGAAGAATTAGATCCTGATTTAATTTTGCTGGATCTGAATATGCCTGGAATGAATGGTTTTGAAACGCTCGATCAACTGCGATTAAAGTCGTTATCAGGTCGGATCGTTGTTTTCAGCGTATCAAATTATAGTGATGATTTAGTCACAGCGTTAAAACGTGGTGCAGATGGTTATCTTCTAAAAGATATGGAGCCTGAAGAATTACTGGCAGCTCTAAAACAGGCAGCTGCTGGAAAAATGGTAGTCAGCCCTGCATTAACCCCTATTTTAGCCGAGTCCTTACGTGAAGATCGCTCTGAAGGTGAGCGTGATATTGAACAACTCACCCCGCGTGAGCGCGATATTTTGAAACTGATAGCGCAAGGGTTATCAAATAAAATGATCGCACGTAAGCTTGATATCACGGAAAGTACGGTCAAAGTGCATGTAAAACATCTACTGAAAAAAATGAAGCTAAAATCCCGTGTTGAAGTTGCTGTTTGGGTTCATCAACAACGCGTCGATTAATTAAAGTTAGGTACGATGGGCTGGTGGGTACTCATCAGCTCAACTAACTCTTTCGCCCCTTTCTGTAACGACTCCCCTTTTAGCCACATAGCATGAATAGGCAATCGTAATTCATTTTTCGTATTCTTAAACTGAAGCTGTTTTAATTTACCTTTTTGCAATTGAGTATAAATCAGCGAATACGGTAAATTACCCCATCCCATCCCTGCTTCAACCATACCTAATGCCATTTGAAAGCTATCTGTTTGCCAATAATTCGTCGCCACTAATGAGCGCTCATCTCTTAGCTCTTTGGTGTGGCTTGCGATCATAATTTGGCGAACATTCACAAGATCTTCAATAAACACACTTGCAGGGTGTGCCAATGCAATATGACTTGCTGATATTGTTGCGACCAATGACTCCGAGCCTAAATATTGAAACTGCTCATCACCATTCACATACAAGCCTCCATAAACTAGACTCAATTGAATTTTATGTGAATGCAACATCTCAATAATGTCATCTTGTGCCGCGGTTATCACATTCACATTAAGTAATGGATAACGTTGCGTTAATTCAGATAACGCAGGTAATAGATAATCAGGATTAATATCAGCTGCAACACCAATATTTAAGAGACTTTCGAGATCCATCGAAAGCTCTTGTGCATGCACTTGTAATAATTTTAATTGCTCTGCAATCATTCTGGCATGAGGTTCAAGTGCTTTGGCTTTTTCAGTTGGCTGAGGCTCTCGTGATGTACGCTCAAAAAGCGCATAACCTAATTCAGCTTCCATATTCGCAATTGCCATGCTGACTGCTGATGGAACCCGTTTTAATGAACGTGCAGCCGCAGAGAAAGATCCCTTATCCATCACTGCTAAAAATATCGCAATATGTTCACTTGAGAACTGCATGTTCACTCCTGATGTTTCAGTAAAATTGATACTAGCTAACTTTTTCTATCATTCTTGCTGATTTATCTTACGATGCTTAACGACACAGATCCACAGAAAAAGAGAGCACAATGCAAGGTATCAAACGAAAAATTGTCTACGTGACAGCTTATGAAATTTTTGGCTGGGTTATTTCATCAGTCGGGCTTGCACTTTTGGCTGATAGCTCAACAATAGTAACAGGCCCATTAGCGCTGGTGATCACAACAATCGCGGTGAGTTGGAATTTTATTTATAACTGCATATTTGAATTTTGGGAGAGCCGACAAGTTTCGAGAATTCGAACGTTTAGACGCCGTCTAGTACATGCAATTGGATTTCAGCTAACACTGGTGCTCTATTTAATTCCACTGATTGCATGGTGGCTTAATGTTTCATTGTGGCAAGCGTTAGTTATGGACTTTGCGCTGATCATCATCATCCCTTGTTATACCTTCGTTTATAACTGGGTATTTGACAAAATTTTTGGCTTACCAAAATCTGCATTACCTGAGAATGCACCCGCGGCCTAAGCAACAAATTAAGTAAGGAGAGTGATCCCAATAACGGGTCACTCTTTAACAGGATAGATATCTTCTAACGCAAATTGCTCAATACCGCCTTCTAACTCGCAACGACCTAATCCAATATTTTTGTCATCAGCCGTTGTTCTTCTTAGCAATTTACCCGTCACTTGAGAAAGCGTTGAGTCAATTTCAATCACACGGTAATACTCTTTCATATAGCTCTCTTCACCCAGCGCCATATAAACTAGAAACTCATCACCTGTTTTAATATTCATCTCGTTGTACTTACTCTTAGTAGTTAATCTAATGATGATAGAATAAGTTTAGTCTAACGAAAGGTAATAAGAGAAAGATTGACTCACTCGATATTACATTAAGTTAATTTATTAACTTCCAACTCATCATAATGATGCTGATCAGAATAAAAGACAGTGTTAAATATTGGAAAAAACGCTCTGATAAATACACAAGTAAATAGCGAGCTAATGGGATGGAGAGTAATGAACCTAAACAGAGAATAAGTGCTGTGTGAACATCGGTATAACCACCAGCGCTATAAGCAATAGCAGAGCCACCAGAAAGGATCGTGGTAATAAAAATAGAAGTGCCGATTGCCTCTTTAATACCCATTTGAGCAAAACGCATTAATACCGGTAACACCACTAATCCTCCTCCGACACCTGTTGCACCAAGCACAAACCCTGCACTCATTCCTGGTACAAATAAGGAAGAAAAAGTCACTGTAGAAGGTGGTGATAAAGCAATTAGAGGATCTGAAATTGCTGACCTTCTCACCATTCGCTGTAAAAATAAGATCAATGAAAATACGATAGCAACGATCATCAAAATATTAATCGCTGATTCAACACGATCGTAATATTGAGGTTGTGATCCCAGCCATGTCACACCATAACTCGCTAAAAATGTTGCCGGAAACATTATCCCTAAGATCAATAGTGCGGGTTTTAATGGGATATTACCTAACCGAAAATGAATATAAGAAGATGAGAGCTTCATTAGCATCGAGAGTAAATTTGCTGTCGCAACCGCTGCTAATGCATTCATACCAAAAAGATAAATAAGAACAGGTAATAAAATAACACCACCACCTACACCGGTCGTTGTAATAACTAACCCGATTGCAGCTCCGATAAGTAGTTGTGTTAAAAGCAACATCTTATTTCCTTTTTGGTTAAAATTTAACAAGCTTCGATTATAGGCAAAATAACTTATAACCAAAAGGAATTAGATATAACAAATAGGAATATAAATAAAGTTATTATAAAAAAGCCCCTTAATATGAAATTACCTCATATTAAAGGGCCGATATTAATGATAGATATTATTCTTATTAATCAATATGATACTTTTAATACATTTAATTTATTTCAGCTAAGACCGATTCTGCTGAAAAATAATCACCTGTTTTCGCTTTTTGCAGTAGTACTCCATTACAAGAAGCTATTACCTGAACTTCCATCTTCATCGCTTCCATAATAGCAATAACATCACCTTCTTTGACTTTATCGCCATCAGCTAAGATCCAGCTATGTAATACGCCAGAGATGGGTGCCGTGACGGCTTTTTCATTCTCTTCTTTCTCATGACTGGCATTAATTGCTGTTGGTATTACCGCGGAGAGTGACAGTAATTGAACTGGTAAAGCAAGTTCATGACGACGGCCATCAATTTCAATAAAAGTACGAACAAGCTCTTCATTTTTTGCAGGTGTACTACGAGGGAAATGGGTATTTTTTGCCTGAAAATCTGTTTCAATCCAACGGGTATGCACTTTGAAATCTTCAGTAAAATCGGCATGCTCCATCATTTCACAATGGAAAGGCAATACACTTGCTACCCCTTCAATTTTGAATTCAGATAATGCTCGACGAGCTCGGGCAATGGCTTGTTCACGAGTTGCAGCTGTGACTATCAATTTTGCCATCATAGAATCGAATTGGCGTGAAACCTGATTATTTTCAGTAACACCACTATCTACACGAACTCCAGGGCCTGAAGGCTGAGAAAAATGCGTAATTAAACCCGGCGTAGGTAAAAAGCCTTTCGCGGGATCTTCTGCATTGATCCTAAATTCAAAAGAGTGCCCCCGAGGAACAGGCGTTTTATCAATACTTAACGGTAAACCTTCAGCAATACGTAACTGCTCGATCACTAAATCGATACCCGCCGTTTCTTCTGTAACAGGATGCTCGACTTGTAAGCGTGTATTCACTTCTAAAAATGAGATAGTGCCATTTGCACTTAATAAAAACTCAACTGTACCTGCCCCAACATAGCCTGCTTTAGCACAAATATCTTTAGCTGACTGGTGAATACGTTCACGTTGTTCATCTGTCAAATAAGGTGCTGGCGCTTCTTCAATAAGCTTTTGATTACGTCGCTGTAACGAACAATCTCGTGTTCCGACGACAACAACATTGCCCAGTTTGTCTGCGATAATTTGCGCTTCGATATGACGAGGTTTATCTAGGAATTGCTCAACATAACATTCACCACGACCAAATGCAGTTACAGCTTCTCGTACAGCAGAATGGTAGAGCTCTTCAATTTCTTCCATTTTATGAGCGATCTTCAAACCTCGCCCACCCCCACCAAAAGCAGCTTTAATGGCAACAGGTAGACCATACTGTTTAGCAAAATCGATAACCTCTTTGGCGTCATTAACGGGATCAGCCGTACCATTTACAAGAGGAGCACCAACAGATTGTGCAATTTTACGCGCTTTCACTTTGTCACCAAGCACTTCAATCGTTTCTGGGTTAGGCCCTATCCAAATAAATCCTGCATCTTGTACCGCTTTTGCAAAATCAGCTCGCTCGGAAAGAAAACCGTAGCCGGGATGGATCATTGTGGCATTAGCTTTATGGGCAATATCAATGAGTTTATTAATATCTAGATAGCTTTCTTTCGGCAAATTACCATTGAGTCCATAAGCTTCATCAGCAAGACGAACGTGTAGTGCATCAATATCATCATTGGCATAAATAGCAATTGAAGTTGCACCATAGTCCTGACAAGCTCGAATAATACGAACAGCGATTTCACCTCTGTTGGCAATAAGTACTCTATGCTTCACTCGTTGTTTTTGGTTAATTGTTGTCATGAGTGGCATTCTCCTATCAATATTCTTGAAATTCGGTAATTGGATTAAAACGAATTTTAGCGTTAACAGGGATCTGCCCTGCAAGTGGTAAGTGATATTCAGCAACTGCGCCAATAACAGGATATCCTCCTGTTAACGGGTGATCGTTAAGAAACAAAACAGGTTGCCCATTAATCGGAACTTGTATTGCACCAATGCAGGTACCTTCACTTGATAGTTCTTGTTGTTGTTCGCGCGCAAGAGGTGTTTCACCCAATAAACGTAACCCAATACGGTTAGATTGTGGTGTCACTTGCCATAATTGAGAGGTTAATGTCTTTATAGCTTCAGTGGTAAACCAGTCAGTGCGGGGACCTAAAACAACATCAAGTGTGACGATATCACCTTGTTTTGGTAGTGTTGATGTCGGCTGTTCATCAGTAAGAATACCATTCGAGGTACTTTCATTATTTAAATGAAGTACATCGCCTTCTTGCAAAGCATTAGGGCCAATTTGTGCCAAAGTATCAAATGCATAACTACCTAACACCTTTGGTAATTCAAACCCACCTCTCACGGCAAGATAGCTACGTACACCGGTTTTTGGCATACCTAAAATAATTTCATCGCCACAGCGAACATCAATAGGTTGATAACCAGATAAGAATTCATTCTCACCCGACTCATGTTTTAGCGTAATGGAACAATCTGCCCCTGTTAAAGCGATCACACAATCTTGTCGTGCTTTAAGTGTCAGTCCACCTTGGGTTATCTCAAGTGCAACAAAAGTTGTGGGATTACCCACTAAACGATTGGCCGCATGTAAAGCGGGTTTATCAAGTGCGCCTGAAGCAGATACTCCCATTGATGCAGCACCAATACGCCCTTCATCTTGAAATAAAGTTTGTAGCCCAGCTGAAATGACATATAGCCCTTTATCATTCAATGAGAGCGAGGAAGCGACTACGGCTTTTTTCTCCGGTAGTGAAACGGTTATCGGTGATTTTTGTGCATCAACAAAATGCACTTCATTTCCCGGTAATAAAAAAGCGGGTTGTTCACGTGAGAGATCCCACATCTTTATTTCTGTGGTACCAATAAGTTGCCAACCTCCGGGGCTTTGTTGCGGATAAACGCCACTAAACTCGCCAGCTAATCCGACCGACCCTGCGGGGATACGTGTACGAGGAGTTTTACGACGAGGCACATAAAGCTGAGTTTCATCTGCAATCAAATAAGCAAAACCCGGAGCAAAACCAGTGAATGCAACTTGATAGGTTTGTTCTGTATGTCTGCGGATCACTTCACTGGTAGCGATCCCTAATAATTCAGCGACCTCATTAAGATCCTCACCTTGATAATGAACAGGGATCGTTAATGATTGTGTTTGACGTGCTGATACCGCTTTGACTTCTAATTGTCGAAGCTGAAACACAAGTTCTTCAGCTGTGATTAGCCATGGCGTATAGTGAATTAAGAGTGTTTTTGCAGCAGGCACAATATCTTGAATAGCAGCAATATCCGCTTGTTTAAGGGATTCATACAATGCGAGCGTCTCTTTTAAAGAGGAAAGCTCAACAAGTAAATGGGATAAGTTAACGGGTAAAAAGCGCAAAGTATCTTCCTCCCTTATACGTGATAAGCTGCATCGGGCACATCGGTAATAAACATATGCCCCGGAGCATGACTAAGTGCGAAAGGAACACCTGAACGCATCACTGCCGCTTGTGGAGTCACACCACAAGCCCAAAAGACGGGGATCTCGCCTTCTTCAATTCTCACGGGTGAGCCAAAATCTGGCGACATAATATCTTTAATACCCAAAGCGTCGGGCGAGCCAATATGTACGGGAGCACCATGTACAGAAGGGAAACGACCACTGATCATCACCGCATCAGCGACTCTGTCAGCAGGAATAGGACGCATTGAAACCACTAATTCACCTTCTAATCGCCCTGCTGGACGACACAAGCGATTCGTTTTATACATCGGTACATTGCAGTTATCTGTGATATGACGAATTTCAAGCCCCGCTTCTAACATGGGCGTTTCGAAAGTAAAACTACAACCAATAAGAAACGTAACAAGATCGGGATGTTGTGCCCAAATTTCAGTAGCATCCGTAATTTCATCTGCTAATTTGCCATTTTCCCAAACACGGTAAAGAGGAATGTCAGTGCGTAGATCGGCGTCTTTCGCAAGAACAGTACGATAACTACCTGATTCACAAACATCTAATATCGGACAACTTTTCGGGTTACGTTGAGCGTAGAGCAGAAAATCAAATGCCCAATCACGAGGTAAACTAATCATGTTAGCTTGAGTCATTCCTTTAACCATACCTGCTGTTGGTATAGCTAAACCATTGCGAATAGCCAATCGAGCTTCTTGTGCTTTGGCAATTGCATCCGCAGTCGCTTGCATTAAATGAGTCATTTTTGCACCTCATTTTTAAGTCGCAGAGGTGCAAAAGGTTTAATGCTAACATCATGATTAATTAAAATTTCTTTTACACTTTTAGCGAGAGCCACGGCATCTGGACTGTCACCATGAACACAAATAGAATCAGCTTCTATCGCAGTAAAAACGCCTTCTATTGATTCAACACCACCTTCTTGCACAAGCCGTAACATGCGTTGAGCAACAAGTTCAGGATCATGTAAAACAGCGCTCTCTTTTTTACGAGAAACGAGGGTACCATCAGCATGATAAGCTCTATCTGCAAAAGCTTCGGCTATTACTCGAAGACCATTTTCTTTCGCAAGTGTAATCAAGGGTGATCCCGCTAAAGCAACTAATGTCAGTTGGGGATCTACAGCAAGTATTGCCTCAATAACAGCAAGTGCTTGACGTTTATCATGAGCAATTGTGTTATAAAGCGCACCATGAGGCTTAACATAGGTCACACTCAAACCCACGGCTTTGGCCAATCCTTGCAAAGCACCTATTTGATAAATCACATCTGCGGTTAATTCATCACTGGCGATATCCATATTACGACGACCAAAACCGACTAAGTCAGGATAAGCAACGTGCGCACCTATCGCGACATTATGCTGTTTCGCCGCCTTTAATGTTTTTAAAATTCCATCCGGTGAACCTGCATGAAAACCGCAAGCGATATTAGCGCTACTGACAATTTCAAGCACCGCATCATCATTGCCCATTGTCCACTGACCGAAGCTCTCACCTAAATCACTGTTTAAATCAACGGCTTTTATCATCATTATTGTTCTCTTAAGCAATGTTAAGGTAGTTGAAAATAGCACCCACGGACATAATGCCCATATACCAAGTCAGCGCACAGACCAAAATACCTGACCACAGCAACCATGCTGGATATTTATAACCATTCATGAGATCTTGGCGGCGCCATGCAACAAAAATAAATAGTGTCATACCAATAGGTAAAATCAGGCCATTAAAACCACCTGCAAAGACTAATAATGCAGCCGGTGCTGTTCCCATAACCATATAAATGACAAGTGAAATAGCGATAAAAATAATGGTTGCGATATTACGTTGACGCTCAGTAACACTTTTTTTAAATACTGTAATAAATGACATTGAGGTATAAGCAGCACCAATAACACTCGTTAATGCAGCTGCCCATAAAATAAGACCGAAGATGCGTAATCCAGTTAAACCAGCTGCATGTTGAAATGCTTGAGATGCAGGGTTAGCCGCGCGACTAGAAATATCTAATGTTACGCCACTGGCAACTACGCCTAAAATGGCAAGGAACAGGATATAGCGCATTAATCCAACGACTAAAATTCCTTTGGTTGCAGCGCTTGATACAGCGTCAATGTTCTCAATACCCGTAGTTCCTTTATCGAGAAGACGGTGAGCTCCAGCATAACAGATATAACCGCCCACAGTACCACCGACAATTGTAGTGATCGTTGCGAAGTTAATCGCATCAGGTAAAACAGTTTGTCTTAATGCTTCACCTATTGGAGGATTAGAGGCAAACATCACAAAAACAGTCAGTAAGATCATGACAATACCAAGAACGATAATCATACGATCGATAAAGTTACTGGCTTTGCGTGATGAGAAAATATAGATAGCAAGTAAAGCACTTAAGATCCCACCCCATTTAGGATCAAGACCTACCATTGCATTAAGCCCCAAACCAGCACCTGCAATGTTACCCACGTTAAACACTAAACCGCCAAAAATAACTAATACAGCAAGTAAATAGCCACTACCAGGTATTGCTTTGTTAGCAATGTCTGAAGCTCTCATATTGGTGACAGTGATCACTCGCCAAATACTTTGCTGAACAACATAGTCTATGATGATTGATGCCAAAATACCAAATGCAAATGCCGCTCCCATAGTGGCAGTAAAGGTTGCAGTTTGAGTAATAAAACCCGGACCAATAGCTGATGTCGCCATTAAAAAAATGGCAGCTATCAATGAAGAACGTCTATTTTTTATAAACGAACTTGATGTTGTATTTGCAGAATCTTGTGTAGCCATTAGCTACCCCCTTTATCATCATTATTTTAATTATTATTACTAAGGCAATTAGCGTGCCATTGTTGAGCATGAATACTTAATTGTTAATCACCTGATATTAGATTGTTGAACAATTAATAATAATAGATGAATAAATAAGCAAATAGATTTAAATATGGGATGATAAAAGTGCAGTGAAGATCGCATTTTTAACATTTTATTGACAATTACGCTTAATTAATGAGTCATAAATGTGCACCTAAATGAGGCATAAAAAGATTAGATGCACAAAAATAGTGCGCAAGTTTGAAGAAAGAATAAGTTTAATCACTAAAATATCGTGACAAAAAATTAAGTTTTTTTGATGGAAATAAACAGAAAGTCATACTCGATACAGTGAGAAGTACGACAGAGTGACACAATAGAGGTTATATATTACAAAACACACTGATAGAATAGGTGCTTCTATTAAGCTAATAGCAGAAGATAATGCAGAAAAAAACATCTCCACAAATTCTTTCTCAAAAAGTCGCAAATGTTATTCGGCAAAAAATCACTATTGGAGAATTACCTCCTGGTGAAAGATTGTCAGAAACGGCATTAAGTGAAACGCTAGAGATATCGCGTAATACTTTAAGAGAGGTTTTTCGCGTTCTTACCCAAGAAGGGCTTTTAACTTATAAACCTAATCGTGGTGTTTTTGTTTCTGTACCGGATATGGCAAGTATCATGGATATTTATCGTGTAAGACGATTAATTGAATGTGATGCTCTGCGACATTCTTATCCTATGCATCCAGCTATTGTTAGAATGCAAGATAGTGTTAATCAAGCAAAAGTCTTTCAAGAACAACAAGATTGGAGCGGTGTAGGGACCTGTAATATGCATTTTCACACAGCAATTGTTGAGCTTTCAGACAGCCCTAGATTGTTTAAACAATACCAGCTTATTTTAGCGGAATTACGTTTAGCCTTTGGTTTATTAAACGATCCTCAATTACTACATGCACCGTATATTGAGAAAAATGAACAGATTTTGACACTTTTAATGGATGGAAAAGCCCAAGAAGCAGCAACAGCAATGGAGGACTATTTAGAAATATCAGAAAGAACAGTCCTTGCTGCATTTTCTCGTCATAATTTTTGCTAAAAGATCATAAAAAATGCCCTAATTTAGGGCATTTTTGTATTTAGAATTTAGCATAGTATTTAATAAGCTATATAAAAACCCCAAACGCAAAAAAGCCAACCCATTGGGTTGGCTTTCTCGTCTTAATTAATGCCTGGCAGTTCCCTACTCTCACATGGGGAGGCCCCACACTACCATCGGCGCTACAACGTTTCACTTCTGAGTTCGGCATGGATTCAGGTGGGTCCGCTGCGCTATGGCCGCCA